>CAJUBA010000001.1 GCA_910584635.1 uncultured Christensenella sp.
ACGACCCGAACGATCCAAATAATCCCAACTATCCTCAGACAGACCCTGACGATCCCAATACTCCGGTAAATCCGGATAATCCCGACGACACTGACGGCGACAGCGGAGTATTAGACGAAATCCTTGCAAAGATAAAAGACTTGCCGTTATGGCAGTTGATAGCAAGCGGAATAAGTATAATCTTAACGATAGCGTTCTTATCTAAGACGGCTAGTAATGAGAGTAAGAGAAAGAAAGCGAAGAAAGTAATGGAGAAGAAGTACAATACTTTCTACGCTACAGCATTCTTGGGGATAAGCGTAACCAACTGGACTGTAATAGCAAGTGTGCTGATGGGAACAGCGGTATTGTCTTTAATATTTATGATAATCTCGCAGAAGAGGAGAAACAAAGCGGAAGAAGAGTTAGAAGACGCAAAAGAAGAGTATGAGAGAAATCTAAGAGATATAGACAATAGAAAGAGAGAAACAGACAGTCAGCGACGCGACGAGGACTTGAAGATGATACTAATGAGTATGCTTGGCGGAAACGCAGGCAATATGCAAGGCGGGCAGGGACAACCGCAAGGTTTTGCGTATAACGGACAGCCGGCGGTTGGAATGGAAGATATGCGCTGTATGATAAACGACGCGGTAGCCGCTCTATTACCAAACGTACAGCAATACTTGCCGCAACAAGCGTCCGCTAACGACGAAGCGGTAAAAGAACTTGGCAAGTCCGTAGACGAGTTAAAAGAAATCGTCAAAGATATGATAGGAGGCGCTAAGCAAGTTGGAGAGAAACATATAAATGAAACGTATGTTGAAAAATTAGTAAAGGTAGACGGCAACATTGATAAGATAGACAAATTGATGAAAGCCAACGAAGATTTAATGCGCAATCAAGAAGAATTGATGAAGCAAATAAAAGAACTTTCGACACAAAAGACAGAAAAAGAAGTAATAGAGAAGATAGTCGAAGTTCCCGTAGAGAAAGTAGTTGAAAAAGAAGTCCGCGTTGAGGTACCTGTCGAAAAGATAGTGGAGAAAGAGGTAGTAAAGGAAGTACCCATTGAGGTAGAGAAAATAGTAGAGAAGGAAGTACCCGTTGAAAAGATAGTGGAAGTACCAATCGAAGTGGAAAAAGTGGTAGAGAAGATAGTTGAGATACCTGCCGAAAAACCTACTCCCAAAGCAAAGGTAACCGCTCCTAGACTTACCTTAGACGAAGCGTACGCGAAACTTAGCAAACAGCAAAAGAAGTTCTTTGATACGTTGAAAGAATACGCAATGAGTAAGGATAAGTGTAAAGAGAAGAAATCCACGTACTATATCTTACTTGGACAGTCGTCTGTGAATCCGTTGGTAAAACTGACGATAAAGAAAGATTGTACAGTAGCGTTATTTAAGATGGAAGACGAGTATATGAAGGACATCAGAAGGAACGCGGGAAGCGAAGGAACGAAAGTAAAGGTAAAAGAAACGGAGTTGATAGTAGGAGATAGTCAAGCGTTGGCAACAGCGAAAGAGATGATTGACCTTAGGGAAGATCAGATAGAGAGGTATAATGACTTCCTCAAAGAGCAGAGGTCGATGAAGAAGAGATAGTCCGTTAGACGGCGTATAACAGGCCACTTTTTGCTTGAACGGGGGATAGACATCGTTTGCCACATACGAGGAGTATGCTATGGCTACTCGTCTACCCCCGTTAAAACAAAAATTGCCCAATTCTCCGCCGTCTAATTGAGGCGTTGAGTAATAGGATTATAATATTCCGACCAAGCGTAAAATCTAATACTGAGAACACTTTCAATATTATAAATAAATATATTAAATATTATATAATCAATATCTAAAAATAATTTGGACATAATCATATTTGTCGGGCGCAAAGTTTAAGAAAATTTTGTCGAATTTCTTTGCGACAAAATCAAACAAACAGTTGCAAAATGCGAACATTTGTGCTAAAATACATTTGAAATTATGTTTGAACTCAAAAGCAAATTTACTCCTTGCGGAGATCAGCCGCAGGCAATATCGAAGTTGGTAGAGGGCGTAAACGACGGTTTACGAACTCAAGTTTTGCTTGGCGTTACCGGAAGCGGTAAAACTTTTACAATGGCAAACGTCATAAAGGAGTGTAACCGTCCTGCGTTGGTAATAGCGCACAACAAAACGTTGGCGGCGCAGTTGTGCAATGAGTTCAGAGAATTCTTCCCAAACAACAGAGTCGAGTATTTTGTATCTTATTACGATTATTATCAGCCGGAGGCTTATATACCGCGTACGGATACTTATATTGAAAAAGATTTGTCTATCAACGACGAAATAGACAGACTTAGGAATTCCGCAACAAGCGCGCTTTGCGAAAGTCGCGACGTTATAGTAGTTTCGTCCGTATCGTGTATTTACGGTTTGGGCGCGCCGATGGAATATTTTTCAATGGCAATATCGCTTAGGGAAGGACTTACGATAGACAGGGACGCGCTTTTGGATAAACTCGTAGAAATACAGTACAAAAGAAGCGATATAGAATTTGTCCGCGCTACGTTCAGGGTAAGAGGGGATATAGTGGAAATATTCCCGGTAGAAAGTTTCGACCGCGCTATAAGAGTTGAGTTTTGGGGGGATGAGATAGAAAAAATATCTCAATTCGACCCCGTTACTTCAAAAGCGACTTGCGGACTCAAGCACGTTAATATTTTCCCCGCTACGCATTACGTTGTAGAGCGAGAAAAAATGGAGCCTTGCCTTGAAAAAATACGCGACGATATGGTCGCGCAGATAGAACTCTTTACTCAACAGGGAAAGTTGCTCGAAGCGCAAAGACTCAAAGAAAGAGTAAGTTACGACCTTGAAATGATACGTGAAATGGGATACTGCTCGGGAATAGAAAACTATTCCAGATACTTCGACGGAAGACTTCCCGGACAACCTCCTTATACGTTGCTAGATTTCTTCCCAAAAGACTTTTTGCTTTTTGTAGACGAAAGCCACATGACGTTGCCGCAGGTGCGCGCAATGTTTAACGGCGACTTATCCAGAAAAGTCAATCTTGTGGATTACGGATTCAGACTCCCGTCTGCGTATGACAACAGACCGCTGAAATTCGACGAGTTTGACGAACGGGTAGGGCAAATGATATGCGTATCCGCGACCCCTGCAAAATATGAACTTGAACAGGCTGGGCAGGTGGTCGAACAACTTATACGTCCTACCGGACTTATAGACCCGGAAGTGGAAATACGTCCGATTGAGGGGCAAATAGACGACCTGATATCGCGTATAAACGATACCGTAGACAAAAAAGCGAGAGTTTTGGTAACGACGCTTACAAAAAAAATGGCGGAAAGTCTTACCGCATATCTTACGGAAAGACATATCAAAGTCAAGTATATGCACTCTGATATAGATACGTTGGAAAGAATAGAGATTATAGCGGGATTGAGAAAGGGCGAATTTGACGTGTTGGTCGGCATCAACTTGTTGAGAGAAGGTTTGGATATTCCGGAAGTTCAACTTGTGGCGATTCTCGACGCCGACAAAGAAGGCTTTTTGAGAAGCGAAACTTCTTTGATTCAGACAATAGGAAGAGCGGCGAGAAACAGCGAGGCTAAGGTAATAATGTACGCGGACAGAATTACCGACAGTATGCGAAATGCGATAGAAGAAACCAATAGAAGAAGAGAAGTTCAAAGCGAGTACAACAAGATTCACGGCATCACGCCTAAGACGATAGTCAAAGAAATCAGCAATTCGTTGGAGATATCCAAGAAGTTGGAAGACAAGTCAATCAGATCGTCAAAGGATATTCAGAGAGAACTTTCGAGATTGACTTCGGCAATGAAAGTAGCGTCGGCGAATCTTGATTTCGAGTTGGCTATCAAGTACCGCGAGGAAATAGCAAAACTCAAATCGCAAATGAAAGACGCAAGATAAGATAGATAAATCATTATAGATATACGGAGCAAACAGTATGCAGGATTTTATAAACATAAAGGGCGCAAGAGTACACAATCTTAAAAATATAGACGTAAGTATTCCAAGAGACAAACTCGTAGTTTTGACGGGTTTGAGCGGCTCGGGTAAATCTTCGTTGGCTTTTGACACGATATTTGCCGAAGGACAGCGCAGATATATGGAAAGTTTGTCTTCTTACGCCAGACAGTTTTTGGGGCAGATGGATAAACCGGACGTCGACTATATTGACGGACTTTCTCCGGCAATTTCTATAGATCAGAAGACTACTTCGCACAACCCTCGTTCCACGGTGGGTACCGTTACTGAAATATACGATTACTTGCGTTTGCTATACGCCAGAATAGGTCTTCCGCACTGCCCGAAATGCGGTAAAGAAATTGTTCAGCAATCTGTCGACCAAATAGCGGATAAAGTACTTTGCAATGAGAACGGCGCTAAAATAAGAGTTCTTGCGCCAGTAGTTAGAGGACGTAAAGGGGAATACGGCAAGCAGATAGAAGGGTATAAAAAAAGCGGTTACAGCAGACTTATAGTAGACGGCAGCGAATACAATATTTTGGACGAAGATATAAATCTTGATAAAAATTATAAGCACAACATAAAAATAGTCGTCGACAGAATAGTCTTGAAACCTGACGTAAACAGGCGTCTTACCGATTCTTTGGAAGCGGCGCTTAAACTTGCCGAAGGGCTGGTCGAAGTGGAAGTGAACGGAGCAATCACGCTTTATTCTACCAAGTATTCGTGTCCAGACTGCGATATAAGCATAGAGGAACTTCAACCTAGAATGTTTTCTTTTAACTCGCCGTTCGGCGCTTGTCCCGATTGTTACGGTTTGGGATTCAAAAGCGCTTTGGATATAAATAAATTGGTCAAGTGGGACAAATCCGTAGCAGAAGGCGCGTTGGACGTAAGCGGTTGGAATATGGACGTGGGAAATTACTCGACGGCTACTTTTACCGCGCTCGCTAAAAGACACGGTTTTTCATTGCGTACGCCAATGAAAGAACTCCCCGATAATATCGTAAATATACTTCTTTACGGCGACGAAGAAAAGTTGCAAATAAATTTCAATTCGGCAATGGGAAGCGGAGTTTTTAACAGGAACTTCGAAGGCGTGGCAAACAATATAATGCGTAGGTTCAGAGAAACAAGTTCCGATTATGTTAAGCAGGAACTTTCAAAACTTATGAAAGAAGTACCTTGCGATTTGTGTCGCGGTAAGAGATTGAAGAGAGAGATACTCGGCGTTACCGTAGGCGGAAAAAATATCGACGAAGTTTGCAGACTGTCTATCGATAAAGCGTTGGAGTTTTTTGAAAATCTGCAGTTGACTTCGACGCAGCAAATAATCGCCAATCAAATATTGAAAGAAATAAAAGCAAGGCTTGGGTTCTTGGTAAACGTCGGGTTGAATTATCTCCAACTTGCCCGTTCTTCCGCCACGCTTTCTGGCGGAGAAGCGCAGAGAATAAGACTTGCTACTCAAATAGGAAGCGGACTTGTCGGGGTGCTGTATATTTTGGACGAACCCAGTATCGGTCTGCATCAGCGCGACAACGATAAGTTGCTTATGACGCTTGAAAGATTGCGCGATTTAGGCAACACTTTGATAGTGGTCGAGCATGATGAAGATACTATGATGAAAGCCGATTATATCGTAGATATAGGACCGGGCGCGGGAATAAACGGAGGCGAAGTAGTCGTCGCGGGTACTCCTCAACAAGTCATGGCTTGCGAGAATTCAATAACGGGCGCGTACATGGCGGGCAGAGAAAAGATAGAGTTGCCAGACGAGCGAAGAGAAGGCAACGGGAAATTCTTGCAAGTGCGCGGAGCGGTAAAGAATAATTTGAAAAATATAGACGTCGACGTGCCGTTGGGGACATTTACGGTAATCACCGGCGTTAGCGGAAGCGGTAAAAGCAGTCTGATAAACGAAGTTATATATCCCGTGCTTCAAAACAAACTAAACGGAGCGCGCGACGTTGAATTGAACTGCAAAGAAATTCTGGGAATAGAAGAGTTGGATAAAGTAATCGCGATAGACCAAAGTCCGATAGGAAGAACACCTCGTTCCAACCCCGCGACATATACCAACGTCTTTACAGCTATAAGAGATTTATATGCCAAAACTCCCGAAGCAAAGTCAAGAGGATATAAAAGCGGAAGATTTTCATTTAACATATCCGGCGGACGTTGCGAAAACTGCGCCGGCGACGGTATAAAGAAAATCGAAATGCATTTTCTTTCGGACGTTTACGTCCCTTGCGAAGTATGCGGTGGAAAACGCTATAACAGAGAAACTTTACAGGTAAAATACAAGGGCAAAAATATTTATGACGTTTTGGATATGACTGTTGCCGAAGCGTGCGAATTTTTCGCCAATATACCGCAGATATATAACAAAATATCTACGTTAAACGACGTGGGACTTTCCTATGTAAAACTCGGTCAGTCGGCGACAACTCTTTCGGGAGGCGAGGCGCAAAGAGTAAAACTAGCAACGGAACTTTCAAAAAGATCTACCGGCAAAACGGTTTATATTCTTGACGAACCTACTACGGGACTTCATAGCGCAGACGTCAAAAAACTTGTCGCTATACTGCAAAGACTCGTATCCAAAGGCAATACCGTTATAGTAATCGAACATAATCTCGACGTAATAAAAGTGGCGGATTATATTATCGACCTCGGTCCCGAAGGCGGAGAATACGGCGGAACGATAGTCGCGCACGGCACGCCTGAACAAGTGGCGCAAAACCCTAAAAGTTATACGGGTAAATATTTGATAAGTAAATTGAAAGATTAAATACAATATTGATTACATTCAAAAGAGTAAGCGACGGCTTGCTCTTTTTCTATTGCGCTACGCTTTTCCGACCAAACGTAAAATCTACGCTACGCTACGATTTTAGTCGGACTTTTCCCGACCAAACGCGAAATCTTCATTGCATTATGATTTCGGTCGGACTTAGTTATATTGATATTTATTAAACTAGATTTTTCGACTACGCTCAGAAGGACGGATGAATAAGCGATACTATGTTAACTCTCCCGTCATATTGAGCGTAGTGAAACGAAGTCGAAATATCTAAATTAAATACACAATCCATTTCAAGTCCGATTTGAGCGTTGTTATATTTATTATTTTGAAAATTATTTTATACTTACATAAAACGTTTTTATTAGCGCATACTGGGAGTATGTTAATAGTATTCACAAGAGCGATAGTTATCTATATTTTTTTGCTGATAGTAATGCGATTGATGGGCAAAAAGCAGTTGGGCGAATTACAGCCTTTTGAATTTGCTATAACATTGATTGCCGCAGAACTTGCGTGTATTCCTATGTCGGATACGCAAGTACCGATACTTTACGGTTTGGTACCGATATTTACGCTGTTTGTAGTGGAATTCTGTTTGACGAAAATAGTCAAGCATTCTTTGAAAATGCGTAAACTCATCAACGGCAAACCCGTAATAGTCATCACTCCCAACGGTATAGACTTTGAGGCGATAAACAAACTAGATATGACAGTCCACGATATTATGGAGTCGATAAGAGCCAAAGATTATACCTCTCCCGAAGAGATAGAATGGGCGATTATAGAGACCAACGGCGATATGTCTGTCGTACCGAAATCGGCAAACAAACCTTTGACAGTAGCGGATATGCAATTAAACGTCGAACAAACGCAGTTGCCGTATTCTGTAATATGCGAAGGAAAGCGTATGGGGAATAATATTAAAAAGTGCAATCTGGACGAAAATAAAGTGGATTCGCTTTTGAATAAATTACAATTTAAGCAGGAAGATATATTGCTTATGTTGGTAACGGGCGGCGACGATTTCTATCTTCAACCGAAAAAAGGTAAATTCGTTTCCGGTAAGATAAGCGAGGAGGTAGGTTAATGGGTAAGATTATATTGACCGTTGTTCTGGTCGCTATAATATTGGCGTTGGGAATAACCGAGCAAATATTTATGCAAAGAAGTTTTGACGACCTTGCTGAAAAATGTGCAGAAGTTCAGGATATGCTTATCAAAAAAGATTACGCCGAGGCGAGAAAAGCAGTCGAGCAAATGAAAGAATGGTGGGCGAAAAAGAGAGATATATTGGAATTTACCTGTCCCAACAACGACGTCAAGGATATCTATAAAGAGATAGGCGAGTTACAGGGAACGATATACGCGGAAATGTACGACGATTCTATTACCCGTACAAACGTAATCAAAAGTATGGCGGAAAACTCCAAAAACCTTTTGGCATACAGAATAAAGAATATACTTTAACCGGTTAGTTAAAACCAAAAGCGAGGTAATTTCGACCTCGCTTTTGCGTATGAATAAATTTTTATTTTTTCGTCAACAACTGTTTGAGAAGTTCGGATATTCTTTGTCTTTTTAACGGACATACAAAATCCGGCGCAATTTCTGCAAGCGGTACAAGTACGAAGTCGCGATTGACGTAATCCGAATGGGGTACCGTTAATCCGTTTTCGTTTATTATTTCGTCGCCGTAAAAAATTATATCTATATCCAAAGTTCTGTCGCCCCAACGTACGTCGCGGTTGCGGTTTTCTTTCGCTTCAGTAGCGTGGATAAAATCAAGTAAAGCGTAAGGGGATAGATAGGTTGAAATCTTTACCGCTATGTTTATGAAAGGATATTTGGCTACGCCTCCGTAAGGAGGATTTTCGTAATACGGGGAAACTTGCAATAAATCAATCGCTCTATTTGCCGATAGCGTTTTAACGGCACTGTCGAGTATCGCTTTTCTATCTCCTAGATTGCTTCCCAAAGATAGATAAACGTCTCGTCTTTTGAGATGTACGCTTACGCCAACGTTTTCAAAGTCAAGGTCAACAGGCGCGTTCGGCTTTTTTACCGTCATCTTAACGCTTTTTACAGAATATTTGTTGATAATCATTTCCGCGCTTCGATAGCAAAGCGTTTCTATCAAATCAAATTGATTGTTAAGACAGAAATCACTGATGTCTTGCATGATATTCCCGTAATCGAGAGTTTGATTCAAATCGTCATTTTCAGCCGCTTTTTCGAAATCGTATTCGAGTACGCAATCGAACAAAAAAGGCTGGGAGTTTATTTTCTCTTTGTCAAAAACGCCGTGTTTTGCTACAACTTTAAGATTCGTAATAATTATTTCGCTCATAGTTTTCCAAGAAGCGCGCTTTCGCTTTTTATCGCTTCGTAATTTTCCTTTACGTCGTGTACTCTTACGAAAAGAATATTTTTTCTTACCGCCAAACGCGTACTTTTCAAAGTAGGATTAAGTCTGTCTTTTATTTCTCCGCCGAACATTGACTTTCTGGAAGTTCCCAATAAAAGAGGGTAGCCGTACTTGTTAAGTTTTTCGTATTCGTTTAATACTTTCCAATTTTGTTCTTTGTTTTTTCCGAATCCGATACCGCCGTCAATCAATATTTTATCTTGCTTGATTCCCGCGTCTTTCGCCGTTTTTACGCTTTTGTCTAAGAATGCAAAAATGTCGTTCCAAAGATTTTCATCCGATGAAATACCGTTTTGATTTTGCATAATGCAGACGCTTGCGCGGTATTTGCCTATTATTTCAGCCATATCGTTGTTTTTTGAATATTGCAAACCCCATACGTCGTTTATTAAATCCGCGCCTTCTTCCAACGCGTTTTTCGCTACGTAAGGGTAGTAAGTGTCAACGGATAGGGGAATATCGAAATTCTTTTTGATTACCTTAACGGAGTTTTCTATTCTCGACCATTCTTCCCGTTCGTTTACCGCGATATAAGAAGGTCTGGTCGACTGTCCGCCTATGTCGATAACTTCCGCGCCGTCGCAAACGGCTTTTTCTACGCGGCAGAGTATTTCTTTCTCGTTGGCGCGGCTTCCTTCATAGAAAGAGTCGGGAGTTAGATTTATTATCGCCATTATATGCGTTCCGTCGGTAAAAGTTTTGTTGCCTATTTTCATGTTTACCTCATCAGCGCAATTATGGAATTTTTTTGAGTTTCGTCTATATCGCCGAGTACCGTGTACGTCAAAGTTTTACTTCCGACTTTTCTTACGCCTCTCGCCGTCATACAGGTGTGTTCGGCTTCGCAAAGCACGACTACTCCTTTGGCGTTCAGGTTATCCATTACCGCCTGCGCGATATCGTGAGTAAGTCTTTCCTGTAATTGCAGTCTGCGAGCAAAGACTTCCACTGTACGGGCAAGTTTCGACAGACCTACGACTTTGTCCGAAGGTATGTAGGCTATGGCGATTTTACCGAAAAAGGGCATAAGATGATGTTCGCAAGTGGACGTAAAAGTAATGTCTTTTTCTATTACGATATTACCCGTTGATACGTCAAAAGTCTTTGCTAAGTGTATCTTTTCGTCGTCGTTATATCCCGCGCAAATTTCCTCGTACATATTAGCCACTCGCTTTGGAGTGTCGATAAGACCTTCGCGGTCGGGATTTTCTCCTATCGCTTCCAAAATCATTTTTACGGCTTTTTGGATTTTTGTTTTATCAATTTCTTTCATGTTACCACTTCCTTTATGATGATAGACGTTAGTTTAGGTTGTTTATAGCGTTTAGCGCGTCGTTGAGTATACTGAGAGATCCGCATACGACAATAAGAGGATAATCCCCGAGATACGCGCATTTTATTGCATCTTCGATAGATTGCGCGCTTTGAGAGCGCGGTTGATACTTCTTGCATTTTTCAAGAGTAGCGTTTGCGTCAAGACCTCTTTTCGACAAAGGTGTTACTGTGATAAATTCGTCTGCAAGTTGCCCGATATTGGCGAGAACGCCGTCAATATCTTTGTCGGAAAACATTCCGAAGACAAAGCATTTTTTCTTATCCGAAAAATAATCTTTTAACGCCTTTGCAAGAGATAGCGCGCCGTCGGGGTTGTGCGCTCCGTCAAGCAAAAAGGTTTTTGAGTTTTTGTTTATAAGTTGAAGTCTGCCTTTCCATATAGCCGACGCTATGCCTTTTTTTATATTTTCATCAGATATCGCATAGCCTTTTTCGGCGAGTGTTTTCGCGCATTCTATAGCGAGAGAGCAGTTTTGTAACTGATAAACCCCCAGTTGACGAATAAAATACTTTTCTCGGCGGTATTTGAAATACTGTCCGTTGACGTCTGCGGATATGAGTTTTGCATCAGGGCAAATTCTCAAATCGGACGCTTTTTCGAATACATCCATTACTTCGTCGCATTGACGGAAGGTTATAAGAGGACAGTCGGTCGCTATCGCCGCTTTTTCATTTGCTATCGCTTCCAAAGTATCGCCCAAAATTGCGGTATGGTCGTAGGAGATTGCGGTAATTATAGCGACTTCTTTTTTGGGAATGCAATTAGTCGCGTCCAAACGACCTCCCAGTCCGCATTCCAATACCGCAAAATCGCAATCGCTGTCTTTGAATATCAACATGGCGACGGCAAATTCTATTTCAAACGCGGTAGGGGCGGATAATCCTTCGCCAATCATTTTTGCGCGTTCCTCGGCGACTATACTGACGTATTTTGCGACAGAACCGTTGTCTATCGCTTTTCCGTCAAGAAGAAACCTTTCGTTGTATCCGAATACCGACGGAGAATTGAACGTGCCTACGCAATAACCGTTTGCAAGAAGAATATTAGTGATAAAGCAACTTGTCGAACCTTTTCCGTTCGTGCCTGCGATATGAATAAATTTAAGACTTTCTTGCGGATTTCCAAGTCGTCGGAGTAGCGCTCGGACGGTTTCCAGTCCGTAAGAACTTCCGAATTTTTCAAGATTTTGCATGAAATCTACCGCTTCTTCGTAAAACAAAAAAAGAACCTCCCAAAAGAGCGTCCCACAAAACAAGAATCTATGTCCTAAGATATATTTCTTAAAAGTGGGAGTGAGTATTGCACCGCAAGCGTTTTGGCTTTTCGTTCGTCGGCACTCCCCGTCCTAACGACACTTTACGCGCAATCTCTACACTTTTTCTTGATTATATCATATTGAAAAAATTATTGCAACCGTTTGTCGATATACTCGCAAAAGGTTGTTTTTATATTTCCGTCCTCGACGGTTATTTCCGATACTTTAATAAATTGTTCGGGTATAGGAGGGAAGAATCTGTCGCCCTCGAAATTTTGTTGGATACGGGTAATATAAATTCTGTCGGCGACGTCTATCGACTGTCTGTATATTTGCTCGCCTCCGCATATAAATATCTGTTGATTTTTATCTTTTGTTTTAGCAAGATTTATCGCCTCTTCAAGCGACGGAGCAGTCGCAATGTTTTCTCCTGTTACGCGCAAGGTCGAGGATACTATTATGTTAGATCTACCGTCGAGCGGTTTTCCTATTTCGCGATAAGTATTGGCGCCCATGATAACGGTATTTCCCCAAGTCAAGGCTTTGAACCTTTTCATATCTTCTTTGAGTTGCCAAGGAAGTTTTCCGTCTTTGCCGATTACGCCGTTTTCCGATACCGCTGCTATAATATTTATCATATTTATATTATAGGCAAATAGGTAAGTTTAGTCAATCACAAAAACGTCATTCTGTTTTTGAGTATGACTTTCTTGAAGTTGACTTTTACCGTCTTTGTTAAAAGTATAAACGGTATGAACGCGACGGTGGAAATCAATCCGACTGTGATAACTGAAAGAATAGGCGAGTATTCGCCGAGAGCGCGGACGGTCAATTTATTTACGAGAGAAACTCCCATAGAGAAGATAAGACACAGTCCGCATTTGAAGAGTGCTTTTGTATCTATACCGACATATTTGTTTAGCATTATCAGATTTATCGTCATTGAAAGCGTATGGAAAGCGCCCAAAGCGACGAAATAAGTTTTTACTCCCAAAAGCGAAGGAGTGGTAAGCACGATAATTATCAGCAATGCGCAACCCGTAATATGGGACAAAAAAGTATTTGTTTCTTTGCCCATGGAATTGAGCATGGAAATTACCAAATTGTTTACGCACATAGGTATCATTATTATAGCCGCAAATTTGAGATAGTCTCCGCTTGCCGAGTCGTCGTAAAGCAGAACTCCCAACTCTGTTCCCGCTCCCGAAAATATAGTGAAGAACACGCACGCTATAAGAGTGGAGAAAGTGATTGCGTTGGAAAGAGAGGACGAGAGAGATTTAACTCCTTTTCCAGCGTTTACCGACGCGATTTCGGGAATAAGCACGACCCCCAAAGAGCCTATTATCGAAGTAGGCGTGAATATAAGAGGCATTACCATTCCGCTTGCTCTTCCGAACTCCGCAGTGGCTTCGCTTTGAGTAAGATGTAATTTAGACACCAATAGAGCGGGAAGTATCAGAGAAATAAAAGTCGACATCAGAGATCCGAATATTCTCGTTACGGTAAGCGGCGTCGCGCTTTTGGCGATTTCTTTGGCTTGAGTAGGTTTTGCAATTTTGCCTTTTTTAACAAAATAGAGTATAATTATCAGCGCTATAACAAATACGTCCCCGGCAAGCATGGAAATGGCGTACGCGTATTCCTTTTGTATCGCGAAGACCGCTCCTTCGAGAAGAATTATGGCGAAAAGAATTTTCAATATTTCGTCGACAAGTTCCGTAACAGAGAAAATGCCGAAATATTTTTTGCCCCAAAACCACCCCCTGAGTATTGCGTAAATACAGGTAGTAAGAAGCATGGGAAGCATTATGATAAAGATCTTAACGCATCTTTCGTCGGCGAAAATGAGATCGAGTATCTGCGGGAATATCAGAATCATAGAAATAATCGTCAAAGTTATCAGTACGCCCGTCAGCATACAGGTAGCGACTGCGCCGAATTGACGTTTGTTGTTGCCGATAGTATCGCTTTCGGCGGTAATTCTGGATAGAGTTACTGGAAGCCCAGAACAGCATATACACGCAAACAGCATGAATACGGACATGCATATTTGATACAGTCCGAGTATTTCCGCTCCCAGTTTTCGGGAAAGATAGATTTTGAATACAAAAGACAGAAGTCTTGTTATGACAGATATAAGAGTTACGGTTGCGAACGCTTTGAATAATTTTCTCATACAATATAATATTTGACGCTTGTACAAAATAGAATATTGCAGACAACATTAAAAAGATTTTACTTTCGACCTATGCAAATCTAAAAATCAAGCGTATGGCGAGTGTTTAGAAAATCAAATTTGAAAGGAGATAATTATGGACGGCAGAATTATATACAGAGTGAGCGAGCAGACGACGTTGGAAGAAATCGCGGATAATTTTCACACTACGCCCGCGGCTATTGCAAAACTAAATAAGTTGGAAAGTCAAGAAGTATTTGTCGGTATGAGATTACTGATAGAACCGCGCGAGGGAGAATATTATATCGTTCAGCCGTTTGATACAATATCAAGCATAGCCAAAAAATTCGGAGTAAGCGAAGAGGTCATAACGGAATTCAATTCCGACAGAGTATTTATCGGTCAGAAACTTTTTATATGTTGCGACCGCCGTTAAATCGACGCAAATTTCAATTCTAATTCGTACTTTAATAATAGGATAAATTATAAACGTAAAAAGCGGAAAAACTATACCTATTTACAAATACTTGCATTTATATTTGACAAATGCTATAATTGTGTTAAGGAAAACAGGGATTTAGACAAAATACGGCTTTTGTTAAAATAGATTTTCCTATTGTTTTTCATACGAGTGGAGGAACAGATTGTGAAGAAAAAAATATTTATAATATTTGCGTTGTTGACAATTGTTTGCGCGTCTTTCGCTACGGTCGCTTGCGATAAAAAAGGCGACGCCGGAGACGAATTACCGCCGAGCGGAGATTCTACTGGAAATATATCAAGCGGAGATAACGAGTCGCAAACTCACGTTCACACATATTCAGAACAATGGTCGACGGATGAAGATAATCATTGGCGCGCGGCTACTTGCGGACATGATACGATAGCAGACAAATCGGCGCATTCTTTTAATAAGATAGATTATCTGTGCGACGTTTGCGGTTATGACGTTTCAAACGGTTTTACGTACGAAATAAATTCCGACAACAAATCATATTCGGTTACGGGTTTGAGAGAGGACAATGGCGGCGATCGCCTTGTAATTCCTTCGGAATATAAGGGAAAACACGTTACTAAAATTGCAGCAGAGGCTTTTTCCGATTGTTCTCATTTGACGACTGTTGTCATTCATTCGGGTATTACGGACGTAGGCGCGTCAGCGTTTTCCGACTGCGACGGTTTGACGGGCGTATACGTTAATGACCTTGCAAGTTGGAACAATATAGTTTTTCATGGCTCGTTCTCAAATCCTTTGGATTACGCGAAAAAACTTTACGTAAACAATGAATTGCTTACAAATTTAACAATACCGGCCGATTTAACTAAAATAAACTGGTTTAATTTTCTCGGTTGCGACGATTTGACGGGAATAACGGTCGATCCGAACAACGAGGTTTATAAGAGCGACGGAAACTGTTTGATAGACAGAGAGAGCAATATGTTGCTTTTAGGTTGCAAAAACAGCGTTATACCTGACTATGTTGAGAGTATAGGTTCTTCGGCGTTTGAAGGATGCAAAGATTTAACGGAAGTGGATATTCCCGACGGAGTAAAAAGTATAGGATTTTACTCGTTCTATAATTGCAGTAATTTGAAAAGCGTAAATATACCCGATAGCGTAAGCAATATTTCTGACGGCGCTTTCAAAAATTGCGCCAGCCTTACCGAAATAAGTCTACCGTCCGGTATAAGCAGTATCGGAAGAGAAACTTTTTCGAGATGCAGCAGTCTTACTAGCGTAGAAATACCTTACGGAGTAACGGATATCGGCGACGCCGCTTTCCTTTTCTGCAAGAGTCTGACTTCCGTTTATATACCGTCAACGGTACGCAATATCGGTTCTTTAGCGTTTGTCGATTGCAGAATCCTTACAATTTATTGCGAACATTCAAGCGAACAGGAAAATTGGCAAAGCGGATGGAACAACAGTTGCCCGGTGGTTTGGGATTACAAGAACAGTGATATTGCTGATGACGGAAATATTTATTATCTATCCCAAGACGGATTGAGATACGCTTTGAAAGACGGAGTTGCTACTTTAGTCAAGCAGTATGAATATCTTAGCGGAGTCAAGACGATACCTGCAACTATAACGTATAAGAACGCAAATTACAGCGTAACAGGCATAGAAAGCGACGCATTTTTACGCTGTAAAGAGTTGATGGGTATAGTTATACCTCAAAGCGTAACAAGTATAAAACTCCGAGCGTTTAAGGGATGCGATAACCTGACAATTTATTGCGAAGCGACGGGCAAACCGCAAGGTTGGGACTCTTGGTGGAACGAAGACGACCGTCCTGTAGTTTGGGGATACGTAAACGATTAAGAGTATTATTTGAAATAAATAGGAATCTCGGCATTAAAATGCGGGATTCTTATTTTTTTATCATTTTAGACTGATTAGAAGAATAATATACGATTCGTTAACAAATTGTTTATAGAAGATATGAAGCATTGATTGCAAACGTCGAGGATAAGGATTGGTACGATAAATGGCGCGCAAGGTTAGCGGATAAAATAGGACGCGTATTTGAAGTTAATGTTGACGTTATTTTCGGTCAAATTCAAATGTGGATAAATGAGTTTTGCAAATGTATTTACGTAGCAGACGCGTGCTACTATTGACGGGATAATGGCAATAGGAATAGTTGAGGAAATCAAATATAGAATGCAGTTCAAAGCAATTGCGAATAAACGCGAGAAACGGAGAAGACTAAACGATAGATGGTTGTATTGCGAATATCAGCGATGTTTTGCAAATAGTTATGATATTGTTGCTTAAAGAGTTTTATCTACTGAACAAAAGGAGCGATTACTAATTGGAAGTTGTAGGAGAATCGGAAAATACCATAAAAGTTTAATCAATTATAAAATCCGTAATAAAATAACCGGCTTATTCAAATCGAGTAAGCCGGTTAAGTTTTATTGTAAATTTTCGGTCTTATCTGCCGAATTGGTCTCTCTTGCTGCTGCCTGAGCCTGACGGTCTGTTATTGGATTTATTGCCCTTAACGAGTTTCTTCTTTCTCTTCGGAGCATATCTCTTGATGAGGTAGATAACTACTATTACAACTATGATTCCGCTGACTGCGCCAAGCGAGATATAGAGCCACATCATAGGATTTTTTGTTTTAGTTTCCTCGTCTTGGTCATCTTCGACGGGTTCCGCGTTGGAGTCGTCGGAAGTAAATACTATACGGAAATTGTTGGCTGCTTTATCTTCTTCAGCAAGTGTGCTGTTGAGCGAGTTGTCAAGGTCTGCTACTTCGCTGTCAGTGAGTTTCTTATAGCGGGTAGCGCCTGCCGGAGCGGGATTTTCGTCGGTGATTTCAACGTAGTTGTCGCCGTCTTTATAGTAAGCGCCGTTTTCGTCTTCGCCGTATTGATCTTTACGGGCGATAAAGTCTTTCTCGTCAATTTCGTCTACAGAGAAGTTGTCTACAAATACGTAACCCGTCATTCGGTAGTCTTCGGAGTTGAATCCAAGTCCAACGCTCAAAGTTGCCGTAGTGGAGGAGATGTCTTCTTCCGCGTAGATATAGAATGCGAATTCAGTCCATTCTCCGATAGTTTCGTTGCCGTCTTCGTCATAAGTCGAAGTGTTTACAAGTCTTGCTTTATCGTAATCGGTAGAATCGGATTTCAATCTTCTGCCGAACTCATAGGTCTTATTGTTAGCCTTCAACGTAATCGTTGCGGTAGGCTTGAAATATTCGTCTGTTTCGTCTGTCGAAGCAATTTTATAGGTCAATACCCATACGCTAATCTTGTAGTACTTTCCGCCGGATATTGTAGCGGTATTGGAAGTATAAGCGTAAGAAGTGTTGGACTTATTGTATATAACAAGAACTCTGTCGCCTATATTCGTCTTATCGTTGTTGAAGATAGCGTTGTAAATCGCCATATCTTCGTCCTTATCGGTGTCGAGATCGAGATCGGAGAAGTTTGTTTTATTCTTGTCTATTACGCCTTTTACAAGGTCTTCGCTATCGCTTGAAGCGTCTGCGTCAACGAGCGCTCCGTTGAAGTTCTTAGGCGAAGAAATGCTGTCCGCGCTGTCAACGTCGTCGAAAGAATCTACAAGCCACGATTGAGTAAGGAAACGGAAGTTGTTGTCGTCTTCGGTTTCTACCGCGTTTTCGAATACTTTAGAATCCACAGCGCTATAAGTCGCGTGAGAGAAGAATACGGTGCTGTCCGCATAAGCGGCGTTTTCAAATCCCGCGTTAAGAGTAAGGTTTACGGATACGCTGGATATGCCGGTTTCTACGAAAATAGAATATTCATGCCAAGCGCCGTCGCCTGTGATAACTCCGTATTTATAACGTTCATCGCTTGAAGTCGCGGTTTTCAAAACGATGCTGAACTGTTGACCTGCGTTTGCTTTTGCCCATACTTTGAATTCATAGAAAGTGTTTGCAGTCAATGAAATATTGTTGGACTTAAATCCGAGTACGTCGAGAGTATCGTCTTTCTTTATCGCCAAAACGTTAGGATTCTTGTCAATCGACAAACGTCCTTCCGCGCCGTTGAAGAAATCGGAAGTATCGTTTATATTCAAAGCGCTTGTTTGCTCGCTGTTGTTAAGATTGAGGATGCCCGCCATATTAGCGTAATTTCCGTCAACGGGTTCGAGAGTTATCGCTTTGGAGTTCGTAGACGACCAACCGGTCGGCAAACCGAGTACCGGAGTGTCCGTCCAGTCGTCTCCGAAAAGATTGATAGTAGCGCTGATGTCGGTAAAGTTGAACATACCGTTACTAGAAACTTCGCTGCTTGCTCCGGAGTCAGCCAAAGAAACTTTATTTGTAACCGTGCTGGAAGTAGCAGAAGAGTAGTTGCTGTACGCTACTTTTTCCAAATATATGGAAGATACGTATCCGTAACCCATAACGAGAGCGGAGTAATCGCTTCCGTCGCCGCTACCCAAAGAAATGGAGAGGGCGAGTTTGGTATTTTCAATCTGCGCTCCGAGAACGTAGAAAGTTATCAAAGTGTAATCGTTGAAGCCTTTTACGGATTCAAGGTTTTCGGTATTCAAATTAGAGAAATTCGAAACCGAAGTAAATTTCTTTTCGAAATCCTTGCCCTTATAATCTTCATTGTATTTGAGAAGGGCAATATTCAAACCTTTGCTTGCGTCGACGTCTTTCGTCTTGATATACATGGAAATAGCGTAGGTTTTGTTGGGTTCAATATTCAAAAGTTTTGAAGTATCGATAGCGTTGTCTTCTCCCGGATTGGTCAAGGTGGACAAAACCGTGGAAGTAGGCAAGTAGTTGTTTATCGCAAGAACGCTGTCGGTGAAAATGTCTGAATTCTCAACATCGACAGGTTTTAGCGGATTTTCTTTGAAGTACGCGTCTTCGCTGAAATTCTTGGTATCGAGAATCTTGAACGTAGAACGGTCAGCAATGTTGTTCTCGGGATCTTGAATTGCAAGATCGCCAAGAGCGATAGGCTCCATATTTTCTTCGGAAGTGTAGAGGTCTACCGTCTTTTGAGAATCAGTATCGGTTTTGCTTTCGTAATCCGCTCTGGTTATCTCGTTAAGAGTAAGGCTGTCGAAAAGCGCGGCGCCCAAAGCGTGGCTGTCTGTGTCGTTTTGACCGCCGAAACCTAGCCACAGTTCAAGATAAAGAGAAGTAGCACGGAATTGGTTAGCCTTTACGTAGAAAGTGTATTTTGTCCACTCGTCGTTGCTGTCTGCTGTGATGATATATCCGTTGCTGTCTTCGTTGGTGCCGTTGGTAAGTCTTATCGTAGCGTTGCCTTTTTCAATATAAGTTCTTGCCCAAATGCTTACTTCGTAGAATTTGTTGGTCGCAAAATTCATAGCGACAGAGGAGCGGTAACCAAAAGCGGTTGTCTGCTTATTTTGCATATAAAGCATTCTTGTTCCGACGGACTGTTCGGGAGTCTTTAAGTCTGCGAGAGTTTTGCCCGCGCTTTGCAATGATTTTGAAAGAGCGGATAACGACGCCGCGCCTTCGCCTTCGAATGCGTTGGTGTCTATTATACCTCTCGAAGTATAAGTCGAAGAAGTGCTGGAATTTTCACCCGAACCGTAACCCGCTACGAGCGAGTATTTAGAAGGAGTGTAGGGAAGACTCGTCGTGGAAGAAGCAAAATCGAATTCCCCGTTGGCGATCTTCATAGTATATTTTTTTACGGTGTCGCTAAGTTGCGTTTTATCGTAATCTTCTTTTGTAAAAGGCTTTGCATCCTCGTCCTCTTCGTCTACTTCGGAAATCTTTTCAAGTACTACGTTGTCAAAGAAAGCGTAACCCTTGCTCATGTGTCCGCTTGTCTTGGAACCTATACCGTTGGAAAGAACTACGGAGATAGAACCGCTTGAAAGTTCGGAAGATTCGATATAAAGTTCGTACTTTTTCCATTCTCCGTTGGTATTGATTGCTTCCCAATTTGCTTCCGCCGCGCCGGTTACGCTGATATAAGCGCCTGCTAGAGGATCGGCATTGTCGCTTCCGAGCATAGTCTTAACGTCTATAGAAAGTCTATAATAACTGTTTGCGTCCAGACTGTGCGAAGACGACGTATACTTGTAGGAAGTAGCGGTTTTGTTGTAGATCATAAGGATCTTGTCGTCGTCGAGTTCGTCGTTGTCCTCGCTTGAAGTACCTCTGCCCGGAGAATCAATATCGATATCCGAGAATTTTCTTTTCAGGCTTTTCCATGCTGAACTTGCAGTGTTGACGACGCCGCTTCTGAGATTGGAATCTCCTGACGGAGTAGCGGACGAAGAACTCGAAGAACCTACAGAGCCTGTCCAACCGTTTGGAGATGACAATTCTGAATCGTCGGATGTGCCGCTGAAAGTACCGTTTGTAAACAGCAGGCTTGAACTGTCCGCGTCTTCGTCGTTATTGCCGGGCTTCTCGTCGTCGCATGCTACGGCAAACAATGAGAACAAAAGGCAAATCGTCAACATCAACGCTGTTAAGATAAAAAGTCTTTTTTTCTTATTCATTTATGACCACCTTTATATATAATAAAAAATAATCTTATTATATAATTTACAATATCTTAGTTATTATATATTATCCTTAGAAAAAAATCAATATAAATAACCTATTTTTTTGTTAAGGCTGCCGCGAAAATTAAAAAACGCTTAAAAATGCGCTCAAACG
The DNA here is from genome assembly GCA_910584635.1 of uncultured Christensenella sp. Lineage (GTDB taxonomy): Bacteria > Bacillota > Clostridia > Christensenellales > UBA3700 > RACS-045. The sequence continues at coordinate 21,133 of CAJUBA010000001.1, forward strand.
ACAAGTTCAAACGGCTTTCGTCTTTGCGATAAGTCCGATTAAAAACTTGAAAATTACGCAATATATTTTTATCGAAGTAAATTTGATTAAGTAAAAGAGCGGAAAAGGAATAAAAATGCAAGCGCAAACTCAAAAAACGAGCGGTAATAAAATAAATGCAAACGGCTTTGACAACCGACCTATATCCAATAAAAATGCAACCAAAGACAGGCGATTGAGCGACAGATTGTCGCCGACTCTCAAATTTGCGCTGACGGTAGGAGCGTCGCTTTTCGTGGGCGTTGCGAACGGGCTTTTCGGAGGTGGAGGCGGAATGCTTGTAATACCTATTTTTGCAGTATTGTGCGGACTTGAAGAAAAGATAGCGCATTCAAGCGCGATATTGACGATATTGCCGTTGAGTTTGGTAAGCGGAATAATTTACGCGACGCACGGAAATTTCCAGACCCCGCAAGGATTTTATGTTGGCGCGGGAGTAATTGCGGGCGGACTTATCGGGACTTTTCTTATGAAAAAGTTTTCAAACAATCTTCTCAGAATTATTTTTTATACGCTTATGATTATAGCAGGCGTTACAATGCTCGTAGGAAAATTAAAATAACAGTTAATGATACAACGGTATTTTGACGGTTTGTTATAAACAAACGGCATTATTGTGGGGTCAAAACCGTACATATTAAATCTAAGGGGAATAACGGCGAGAAATGGAAATATTTTTTTTGATTTTAGGCGGATTGGTAGGCGGAATAATCGGCGGCATGGGTATGGGCGGAGGCACGCTTTTGATACCGATATTGACGATTTTCTTGGGAATAGAGCAGAAAAACGCGCAAGCGATAAACCTTATAGCGTTTATTCCCATGGCTGTTATAGTTACTGCAATAAATATAAAAAGAAAAGACATAGATTATAAAAGCGTATTCACGGTGGCGATACCGGCGCTCGCAACCAGCGTAGTGTCTTCGTTGTTCGTAGAGAAAATCGACGGAAAGATACTTTCAATAGGATTTTCGGTATTTCTCATCATTTTAGGTACAATCATGATGATTTCAACTTTGCGCAAATGTATATATGCGTATATGAACAAATGTAAGGAAGAATATATATTCAACGACTGAATTTTGCATATTTCGCGTTTTGCTTTCATAAAATATGATTGTAAAATGAGGTGGAACATGCGAGATTATTACGACAGATCTATTTTGGAAATGGCGGAATACATATTAAAGACGCGTTGTACGGTAAGACAGTGCGCAAGCGTATTCGGTATAAGCAAAAGCACGGTGCATAGTTATATGAGCGTTCGACTGAAATATATCGATATAGATTTATATGAAGAAGTAAGACAGGTTTTGAAATATAATTTATCCGTGCGTCATTTGCGCGGCGGAGAAAGCACGAGAAAGAAGTATTTTTCCGAAAAAGTTATCGACGGCGAAAAACCCGCCGTCGATGCAAACATGTAGATTCTAGTTTTTATAAGTTTTATCCCAAAGATTATTTCGTTGAGGGTTGAAAAGTGCGGTCAGCATATTTTGTTTGCAGCCGTACTTTTCTTCCATTTCGTTTATAAGAAGTTTTGCGTCCTCGCGTTTTGTATGTTTGTCTTGCGGACAGGGATTGTGAATTATGGGAAGTTCATATCTTCTCGCAAGTCCCGATAGGTATTTTTCTTCAATATAAACAAGCGGACGGATAAGGGTGATATTGCTTCTGTCCATGTGGCTTACGGGCATAAACGTGGAAATTCTACCTTCGTAAATGAGCGACAAAAGGAATGTCTCAAGCACGTCGTCCGCGTGATGCCCGAGAGCAAGTTTATTGCATCCGTGTTCCTTAGCGATACTGTTCAGCGCGCCTCTTCGCATTTTCGAACAAAGAGAACAAGGACTTTTTTCGCCTCTCTCTAAGATTATATCGTAGATTTGGGTATGTTCGATTATCAACTCTACGCCTATGCTTTGGCAGTAATTTTTCGTCGCTTCCACTTCTTTTGGATTCGTATCGGAAAAACCGAGGTCTATGTTTATCGCCAGAAGTTCAAACTTTTCGGGAGCGAATTTTTTATATGCGGCAAGCAATGCGAGCAAAGCGACGCTGTCTTTGCCACCGGAAAGACCGACGGCAATTTTATCTCCGTCTTGAATCATATTATAGTCGCTCAGCGCTTTTCTTGTTAAGGAGAGTAATTTTTGCATATTTTTAGTTTAGCCGTTTTATTGACTAAATGCAAGGGAATATAGTATATTTAATCTGTAATTAAAATAAATTATTGCGTATAGAAAGAGGCGCTTATTCAGCCGAAAGGAGATAGCATTGACAGAAAAAATTATAGATTTCGTCCGAGAACTTATAGGCAACGATTATTTTACCACTATTTTGATTTCTATAATACCGATTGTGGAACTCAGAGGCGCGATTCCCGCGGCTATGACTATGGGCATTTCTCCATGGGTATCTTTTGCGTTGGCTTGGGTAGGCTCCGCTTTGGTTTCGCCGATATTATTGCTGATTTTGCGACCCGTTCTTAATTGGATGAAAAAATATAAAGCGTTCGCGTCGCTTGCAAACGCCGTCGAAAGCGGATTCAAAAGCAAAGCGATGAAGGTCGTAGGGGAAAGCGACGGCTCGCTGTCTTCGGAACAAATCAAGAAATTGGAGCGCAAAAAGATGTTCGGCGTTTATCTTTTCGTAGCCTTTCCTATACCGCTTACCGGAGTTTGGACGGGAAGCGCCGTCGCAACGTTCCTTGATATACCTTTTTGGAAATCGCTCGCTATGGTATGGCTGGGCAATCTTACGGCGGGAGCGATAGTTACGGTTTTGGCGGTATTTTTGAAAAACTATATGAACACCGTATTGGACGTATTTTTCATAATTGTTATTTTAGTATTATTGTTCTATATCGCGAGAGTTGTTTTCAAGATGATTAAAAACAAAAAGTTGAAAGAAAACTCCCAAAGCGCAGTACTTTCCGATTCGCAAGAGGGCGACGATAACGGAGAAGAAAAGCGTACGGAAATTGTCGAACATGAAACTTCTAAGGATAAAAATAGTCAAGAAAACGCAACGGGTGTCGATAAAAACAATCGCGAGGAAGGTTCGGCAGATTATAACGTAACGGCGAAAGTGTCCGAAAAACATAAGGAAGAAGAGAAATGAAGTATTACGAAGTTACGGTAGATACGACGAGCGAGGCGAGCGAACTCGTCGCAGAAATACTGACCGAAGCGGGAAGCAACGGAATAGGAATTTACGATAAAAACGATTTGGCGGATCTTGCCGACAGCGGAATCGTATGGGACTATATGGAAGAGCATTTGATCGAAAAGGACGGAAAGGCTCAGGTAAAAGGATATTTTGAGGAAGAAAATTTCCCAATTACACAAAAGGATATAGAAGAAAGATTACAGTTTCTTAAAGAAAACTGTCCTTTTGATTACGGTACGTTGAGTTTAACCGTAGGCGTTGTCGACGATTGCGATTGGATTGAAAGTTGGAAGCAGTACTATAAACCAATCAAAGCAGGGCGGGTTACGATAGTTCCCGAATGGATAGAATACGTTCCCCAAGACGGAGAATACATAGTCAAGATAGATCCCGGTATGGCTTTCGGTACGGGAGAACACGAAAGCACCAAAATGTGTCTTGATTTACTGCAATCGCTCGGAATGGAAGGCAAGAGCGTAATCGACGTAGGCACAGGCAGCGGAATTCTCGCGCTTGCGGCGGCAAAACTGGGGGCGGAACACGTCGAGGCGTACGATATAGACGACAATGCGGTCAAGTCCGCGAAAGAAAATTGTGCGCTAAACAATTTAGATGATAAAATAATCGTCGCAAATGCAAATCTTTTAGATAAAACTGCGGGGAAATTCGACGTTGTGCTTGCAAATATTACGGCGGACGTTTTGATTACTCTTGCTCGCAGTTTGGGTAATTACATGAAAAAGGACGGAATAGTAATAATATCCGGTATTATATTGAAGAGAGAAGACGACGTGAAAAACGCGTTTGAAGAAGCGGGGTTTTCCGTATTTGAACGTATAAATAAAGGCGAATGGGTGGCTTTCGGTCTTACCAAATAAGGACAAGCGTATGGAAATCAAGCGTTTTTTTGCCGAAAAAGAAGATTTTGACGGCAAGACGGTAAAAATATGCGGCGAAGAATTTATGCACATGACAAAGGTATTGCGACACAAAGTCGGATACAAAATAATCGTTTGTCTTGACGATGGAAAAGACTACGAATGCGTATTGACGCGGATAAATCCCGATTTCGCTGTCGCCGAGGTGGAAGCGGTAAAAGAAAACGATTGCAAAACCAAAGCGTCGGTAACGCTTTTTCAGGCGTTGCCAAAGGGAGATAAATTTGATTTCATAGTTCAAAAATGCGTGGAATTGGGCGCGGAAAAAATAGTTCCGTTCCTATCGAGATATACAAATGAAAGTAAGTTCAATTTATCCCGTAGCAAAAAGATTGCGATAGAAGCGTGCAAGCAGTGCGGACGTTCAAGAAGAGCGGATATAGGAGAACTGACTGACTTCGACGGTATGGTCAAACAACTTAAAGATTACGATTTAATTGTCATGCCTTATGAAAATGCGACTTGCGGAAAGATGGGCGAAATCAAGGGACTTAAAGATGCTGAAAGAATCGCTTTGATTATAGGAAGCGAGGGCGGTTTTTGCGTTGAAGAGGCGGATGAAATTAAAAATATCGGAGGGGAAATAATATCGCTGGGCAATCGTATTTTGCGTTGCGAAACTGCAAGTATAGTGGCGCTAAGTCTTATAATGTACGAAACGGGAGAACTGCAAGGCATATAAATTTTATGTACAAAACGGCGTAAATTTGTGAATGTAATATGAAAATTTCTATATATAATTTAGGTTGTAAAGTTAATAAGTACGAATGCGACGGCATGCTGAAAAGCCTTAAAGATAAGGGATACGAAGTTACCGAAGACTTGGTATGCGCCGATTTGTATATACTCAATACCTGCGCCGTTACAAACGAAGCGGAGCGAAAGTCCAGACAGTGTATAAGCAGATGTCTGCGACTCAATCCCAACGCTAAAATAGTGGTGTGCGGTTGCGCTTCTCAACACGATCCCTCGCAGTTTGCCGATAAGAAAAACGTAACCTATGTCATAGGCACGGCTGACAAAGATAAACTGATAGATAATTTAGAAAGCAGCGGAGTATTGATTAGACCTATTCCCACAGAATACGAAGACGGATTTGCGCCCGAAGTGGTTCGTACCAGAGCGTACGTTAAAATACAGGACGGATGCGATAATTATTGCAGTTATTGCCTTATTCCTTATGTTAGAGGCAGGAGTAGATCGAGAAAAATAGATAGCGTAGTATACGAATGCGAAAGGCTTAGCGCGATTTGCAAAGAGATAATCATTACCGGTATAGATATATCGTCTTACGGGAAAAATATCGGCTCGTCGCTTACAGAACTTATGGGACGTTTGAATAATGTAAATTGCAGAATTAGACTGGGGTCGCTTGAAGTAAACGTCATTGACGAAAACTTGTTGAGTTCTCTCAAATCTCTCAAAAAGTTCTGCCCTCAATTTCACCTTTCTTTGCAAAGCGGAGAAGACGGCGTATTGAAGAAAATGAACAGGCATTATACAACGGCGCAATATCTCGAAAAAGTCAATCTTATAAGAAAATATTTTCCCGACGCGGCAATCACTACCGATTTGATATGCGGGTTTCCGACAGAGGACGAAGAGAGTTTTTGCAGGACGTTGAAATTTATGGACGAAGTAGGGTTTGCGCAAGTCCATGTTTTCGGATATTCGCAAAGAGGCGGAACGGCGGCGTCTAGATATAAGTTACTCGCTTCAGATACCGTCAAGTCAAGAGTCGCGAGAGCAATAAAGAGCGCGGAAATGTCTAAGGAAAAATACTTGCAAAAATTTATAGGAAAGACTTTGGAAGTATTGAGCGAGGATATAGAAAACGGATATTTGAGAGGATATTCGCAAGAGTACGTAAAATGTTATTTGGATAAAGGCGACGGCGACAGGCTTTACGAAGCAGTAGTGGAAAAGGTAATCGACGGAACGGCGTATTGCCGAGTAGTCGCAGAACTATAAAATAAATTCGCTTAAAGGAGAAAGATAAATGGATGATTGTATTTTTTGCAAAATCATAAAAGGAGAGATACCGTCTTATAAGATTTACGAGGATAAATATGTATACGCATTTTTGGATATCGCTTGCGACAGTTACGGACATACTTTGGTAATTCCCAAAAAGCATTGCGTAAACTTACTTGATTGCGAAGACAAGTATCTCGAAAAGACGATCTGCGCGGTAAAAAAGATTGCCAATCATTACGTGGAAGATTGCGGGTTTGAAGGAGTAAATATTCTCAATGCAAGCGGAGAGAGCGCTCAGCAGTCGGTATTCCATTTGCATTTCCATATCATACCAAGAAAAAACGGCGACGGAATTGATATATGGCCGTTGAAAGACAAGCGCGATTTTGATCTTAAAGATATTTGCGATAAGTTAAAATTGAATTGAAAAAAATCTTAATTTTTGTTGACAACTAAGTTGTATTATGCAATAATGTTGAAGTATTAAGTCGCGCTGGCGAAAGGAGGCGAGTATATGTCAACGGTTAAAGTAGGAGAAAACGAGTCTTTGGACAGCGCTATCAGAAGATTTAAGCGTAAATGCGCAAGAGACGGTATTATCGGCGATTTGCGTAAAAGAGAGGCGTATGAAAAGCCTAGCGTAAAGCGTAAGAAAAAGGCGGAAGCGGCGCGTAAGCGTATGTACAAAAACTAATCGATTAAACGGGACGAGCGTATCGCCCCGTTTTTCATAGGTATTTGGATGAAAGATAAATTTTTAACGGTTTACGCCGTATTGGACGAATCAACTCAGCAAAAATTGAAATCAATTCAAGACCGTTTAAGAGATATGGGATATATCGGAAAACAGTTGACGGATATTCCTTTTCATATCACTTTGGGTAGTTTTCCGTTGGAATATAAAGAAGTCCTGTCGGAGAAAATTGCGAGCGTTTGTTCGGCGACGTCGAAATTTTCAATAAATTTGAAAGGAATCAATCATTTTTCAAATAAAGTTTTGTTTGTCGAGCCGGAAGAGAATGGGCATTTGACTAAACTCCATAAATTTATTCGACCGCAATTATGCCGACGGTTTTCCTTGGCAAGCGCACGTAACGCTTTATATAGACTCGGCTCGGAAAGTTAAAAAGGTAAAGAAATATTTATCGCAGAGTTTTGTTCATATTCAGGCGCAAGCGGTAGGGATAGAAATGGGAGAGTTTTTTCCCGCGCAAAAAATAATAAGTAAGGATTTTGTTTGACGATAACGGTTGTTTTTAACAAAATAATTTCTTTCATATAAAAAGTATGTCGCTAGCACGGCTTTTTCGCTTGAAATAAATTCTTATATATAGTATAATAATTTATATATTTTATTTATTGTAAAAAAGGCTTTGGAAAATAGTATATGGATTATCAGTCGCTTTTGAACCCCGCGCAATTATTGCCGGTAAAAGATACGCAGGGCGCGGTTTTGGTACTCGCGGGAGCGGGTAGCGGAAAGACCCGCGTTTTGACGTACAGAATAGCGTATCTTATCGAACACGACGGCGTGGACCCGAGAAATATTTTGGCTATTACCTTTACAAACAAAGCGGCGGGCGAGATGCGCGAGCGTATCTTGGACGTAACGGGAAGAAGCGGTATGTTGATATCCACTTTTCACTCTCTATGCGCTAAAATACTTAGAAACGAAATCTCTCGATTGGGAGAATATACGTCCAACTTTTCTATTTATGACGACGAAGACAGTAAAAAAGTAGTAGGAAGAATCCTCAAAGCCAAAAATATAGACGATAGCAAGGATATAAAAAAGACTATCCGTTGGCATATTTCAAACGCCAAGAACAACGCTATGAGCGCGAAAGAATACTCGTCTAGGCTTAAAGATGAGCCGAACGGGGAACTTATCGCCGACGTTTACGCGCAGTACGAAAGAGAACTCAGGGAAAACAACGCGCTCGATTTTGACGATTTGCTCTATAAAACGCTTTTGCTTTTCGCAAACGATAAGGAAGTCCTCAATAGGTATCAGGAAAAATTCAAGTATATTCACGTAGACGAGTTTCAGGATACGAACAAAATACAATACACGCTTGTAAGACTTCTTGCAAATAAATACGGCAACGTGTTCGTAGTCGGCGACGACGACCAAAGCATATACGGCTGGAGATGGGCGGACGCGTCCAATATTCGTAAGTTTACGCAGCATTTTCCCGATTGCAGAGTATATAAACTCGAACAGAATTACCGCAGTACAAAGAAAATTCTCGACCTTGCCAATAAGATTATAGCAAACAATTCCCAACGCATGGAGAAAACTCTTTGGACGGACGGCGACGACGGCGTGAAAATTGTATACAAGAGTTGTTATGACGAGAAGTACGAAGCGGATTACGTTTTGGAACAAATCTGCAATCTTATTAAATACAATGATTACGACTACAAGGACTTCGCTATTTTGGTTAGGGCAAGCGCGCTTACCAGATCTTTTGAAGAAAAACTTACTCTTTACAGTTATCCGTACAAAATAATAGGCGGAAATAAGTTTTTCGAGAGAAAAGAAGTCAAAGATTTTTTGGCGTATCTCAAATTCGTCGCGAATCCCAACGACAGCGAGAGTATATTGAGAGTAATCAACGTGCCGAAAAGAGGAATAGGAGAAAGCGCGGTTCAAAAACTTATCGAAGCGTGCGCGGAAAAAAGAGTGTCGCTGATACAAGGTATTTTGGATATTGAAAATATGCCTTTGACAAACGTAATTAAAAATAAAATCAGAGTATTTTCCGAAGTAGTCTATCAACTTCGCGAAAAATCGTCGATGCCTCTTGTAGATTATATCGATTTTGTCAATAAATACGTAGATTTTGCGCGGCAGTACGACCCGAAAGACGAAGAGGATAAAAACAGACTGGACAACATAGACGATTACGTTACGTCGGTAAAAGAATACTGTAAGGACAACGAAACAAGCAAACTTGACGAGTATCTTCAATCCGTTTCGCTTGTAACCGATACCGATCAACCGATAGACAACTGCGTTACGCTTGCAACCGTACACGGAGTAAAAGGACTTGAATACAAATGTTGTTTTATAGTAGGACTTGAAGAGGGAATATTTCCAAGCGTCCGCGACGGAGACGATAATTTGCAAGAAGAGCGCAGGATAATGTACGTTGCGATAACGAGAGCCAGAGAACGGCTTTATTTGACAAACGCGCAATCGAGATACAGATACGGACACAGAGAATACGGAATATCTTCTAGATTCCTTAAAGAGGGCGGTTTGATTGTTGAACCCGACAGACCTTCGATAAGCAGTATCATGAACGATTTCAACAACTATTCGCAGTATCAGTCGGTAAGCGAAAGACCGTCTACGGACAGGCGCGACAGAATGGCTGAAATGAAAAATCTTATGAAGAACTACGCAAAGACGCCGGCGTTTGCAAAAAGCGCGCCGCAGGCAGTTCCGCAGTCCAAGGATATTTCGATTTTCAAAGTAGGAATGAGCGTGGAACATTCGCGCTTCGGACAGGGAAAAATAATTTCTATAATAGGCGAAAATGCGAAAATCGAATTTCCTGTGTTGGGAGTTAAGACTTTCAATATGCGTTTGGCGCCTATCAAACCTTTGGATTAAACGCATTTGAAAGAGCGGGATAAAAAATAATTTATATCGGAGCGAATATGGATAAAAGCAAGAGAATGGCGGAACTTGTCGAAATGCTCAACGAGTACGCTTATCAATATTATACTTTGGATAATCCGACTGTTGCCGACGTCGAGTATGACAGACTGTACGACGAGTTGGTCGAGTTGGAAAAACAACTCGGTTACGCGCTCGATAATTCGCCGACAAAAAGGGTCGGAGACGTTACGCTTAAAGGTTTTAATACCGTTCGTCATTTGGGAAGACTTTACTCGCTTGATAAATGTCAAAGCAAGGAATCTTTATCCGCATGGTTGAATAAGTTGATAAAGTTTTGCGGGTATATGCCCAAGTGTTCGCTCGAATACAAATTTGACGGACTTACGATAAATCTTCTGTATAACGAGGGAAAACTTCAAAGAGCGGCAACAAGAGGAAACGGTATCGACGGAGAGGAAGTTACGGAGCAGGTCAAGACTATAAAATGCGTCCCTCTTTCTATTGATTACAAAGGCGCGGTTGAGGTGCAGGGCGAAGGTATAATGCGTCTTTCGGCTTTGGAAAAATACAACTCGCAAGAGGGCGTAACGCCGTTGAAAAACGCACGAAACGCAGTCGCGGGCGCTATAAGAAATCTCGACCCGAAAGTTACCGCTTCAAGAAAACTGGAAGTAATTTGTTACAACGTCAATTATATTGAAAAGGACTTCGAAAAGGGAAGCGATATGATTGACTTTCTTTCTAGAAATAAGTTTAAGATTAGCGATAAATTCGACATATATGGCGATAAAGAGTCGTTGATAGACGACGTGGATAGGATAGCGAACAAAAGAGATTCGTTGGATTTCCTTATCGACGGAGCGGTAATAAAAGTGGACGACACTTCTATCCGCGAGCAGTTGGGATATACCGAAAAATTCCCCAAATGGGCGGTAGCGTACAAGTTTCCCGCTCAGGAGACGACCACTACTCTCAAAGACGTGATATGGCAAGTTTCCCGCACGGGAAAACTCAATCCGCTTGCGCTTTTGGAGCCTGTCGACCTTGCGGGCGTAACGGTGTCAAAAGCAACTCTGTCCAATATCAGCGAGATTAAAAGAAAGGATATAAAGATAGGGAGCAGAGTCTTTATACGCAGGAGTAACGACGTAATTCCTGAAATTTTGGGAATTGCCGAGCATACCGCGAATTCTAAAGACGTCGAGAAACCGACTGTATGTCCCGCTTGCGGCGCTCCCGTAATAGAAGAAGGCGTATTTTTGAAGTGTTCCAACGCCAAAAACTGCGCTCCCGCCATAGTTTCCGCAATGTCGCATTTTGCGTCCAGAGAGGCTATGGACATAGACGGACTTTCCGAAAAGACTTTGGAAACGCTTTACAACGAAGGCAAATTAAATCACTTTGTGGATATATATAAACTTAAACCCGAAGATTTTGACGGAATCGAGGGATTCGCCGAAAAGAAAGTGTCCAATTTGCTCTCGGCAATAGAAAAAAGTAAAAATACAACGTTGGACAGACTGATTTTTGCTTTGGGTATTCCCAATATCGGTAAAAAAGCGTCAAAACAGTTATCCGACGAATTCAAGACTTTGGACGGAGTAATGAACGCGACTTACGACGACCTTATATCTTTGGAGGATTTCGGAGATATAATGGCAAACGGTTTTGTTCAGTATTGGGCGGACGAAAAGCACAGGGCGGATATAGAGGATTTGATTGCAAGCGGAATAAAAATTCAAGAAAAAAGCATAAAGCAAGGAAGTCTAACGGGTAAAAAAGTAGTGCTTACTGGTTCGTTGCCTACGTTGAAACGTTCGCAGGCTAAAAAACTTATCGAAGACAACGGCGGAGAAGTGTCGGAATCAATTTCCAAAACGGTAAATTTGGTAGTTGCAGGAGAAGACGCGGGAAGCAAACTTGCCAAGGCGCAAAAACTCGGTATTGAAATCATAGACGAGGCGACGCTTATGTCATTGATTTCAAGTGCAAATTAAAAATCAATAAATTGTCTCTTGGACGAAAAACCCGAAGGTTGGCGCGATGGATGGGATATATCGTCGGTAGATTTCGATACGGAAGAGGAATATACGCATTTCGAGGTAGTGTGGGGATATAAAGCAGATTAAAAGAAAGCGTCCGCGTTGAAAAGCGCGGACGCGTTGTATTATCAGACGTTTTGATTATTGTTGATTTTGATTGATGATTTCTTGGGTTTTCTTCAAATTGCTTTTACGGAAGAAATAAGCAATCGATCTGCCGGGTACGGAAAATTTGTCTTTGACAAGGCGATTTTCGTCTTTGGAAATAAGAGCGTCAAAATCGGGGCGGGGCGTTTGCAGACAGCGCGCCCGTCCTTTGTCGTAATATGAGCCGAAATACAAAGAATAGTCTTCGTCTATTTTATCCGCTATATTGTCTATCACGATAAAGCCCTTTTTTGGCAGATTATAAACGTCGTCGCCAATCCAGAAAACGTCAAGCGCGTTTTCGCTTACCATTTCTTCGACGGTAGGCAGAAACTTAGTAGTAAGTTGTGAAATTGCTACTAGCGCTTTGAATTTGTAATCTCCCAAAATGTTGAAACTTTCGCCGTTTGTTTTCAAGTCCAATACCACGCCGCAGCCGTAACATCCGTTGACTTTGCTAAAACAAGCGAACACGTCGCCTTTTTTCAAAGGAAAAGCAAATCTGCTTTTTAATTTTCGATTTGCGGGTTTAGGGTTTACGCTTTGAATTTTTTCCAAAAAAGTTTGAAGACATCTTTCTCTTCTTCTTATAATTTTCGGCTTTATGTTGAGAGCCTTCCAGTATTCGGTATCCTTTTTGTTTGAGATTATATCTTGGACGGCAGACAGGATTTCAGAATTTAGACAACCGCATTTCCATTCGCAGTAGGCTATTGCAAAATAGGCGTTATGCAGTTCTCGTTCGTCTTGGCATGACTCTTTGCAAAAATTCAGAATTTTATTTTCTATTTCTTCGACGGAAATTTTTTCATAGTAATAATTATCAAAAAATATTTTATTGCAGTCTAAAAACGTTTCGTTGTCGGATATTCCCGCGCGTCGGTATTCCATTGTTACCTCGTAATGATTTTTGTATCATAATTATACAAAAAATTTTGCATTTTTTCAAGAGGTATGACAAATTTTGACCTTATAAAAATTGCGCTTTGAGTTTCTTTTTTGCAATTAAGACAATTATTGTCTTTTTTTAATAATATTACTAAACATTTAATTTAAGTATTTACTTGTAAAAAATATAAATTTGTGCTATTATCTAATATACATAACTATGCGTACGCGCGTTTAACGGAGAGATTATGGCGATATACAGTATGACGGGTTACGGTAAAGGGGTTGCGGAAAAAGACGGACTTAAAATTACCGTGGAACTTAAATCGGTAAATCACAGGTTTTTGGATTTGAATATCAAACTTCCCAAGACTTTTGCTTTTGCCGAGGACGCTTTGAGAAAAATACTTCAAGCAAAGGTTGAGAGAGGTCATGTAGACGTATACGTCAACTTTGAAGACGGCAGAAAGGATAAATTCAAAGTTGCGGTAGATTACGACTTGGCAGAGCAGTACATACTTATAGCGAAAGAGTTGAAAGAAAAATACGGCGTTGACAACAATTTGGGAACGAGTGAAATTATCCGTATTCCCGACGTAGTTTCGCAAGTAGCGGACGAGAACGACGAAGATACGCTTTTGTCGCTTATTAAGGAGTCTGCGATTATGGCGGCGGATAATCTCAACGCAATGCGTAGCGTTGAAGGAACGTCGCTTGTCGACGACCTTCTCAATAAGATTAAAGGTATAAGCGACGTGTTGCCTCAAATACAGGCGCTTGCGCCTATTGCCGTAGAAGAGTACAGAGATAAACTTCGCGACAGAGTGGAAGATTATCTAAAAGAAACTCCTATTGACGAAGTAAAACTGATAAATGAAATTGCTTTTTACAGCGATAAAGTATGCACGGACGAAGAGATAACAAGACTCTATACGCATATCGCTCATTTCCAATCCATTGTGGAAGCGGGTGGCGCGATAGGCAAAAAACTTGATTTTATCGTTCAGGAAATGAACAGGGAAACGAATACTATCGGAAGCAAATGCAATAACGCGCAGATAACCGAACGCGTGGTTTATCTCAAAAGCGAGATAGAAAAAATACGCGAGCAAGTTCAAAATTTAGTATAGACGTAAGGATTAAATTACCTCAAATGCGGTAATACGGAGAGTATATGGAAAACAAGAAAGGTTTGTTGATAGTAGTATCGGGACCGTCGGGCGCGGGAAAAGGCACAGTGTTGGCTCATACGGTGGAAAAGTATCCTAATTTGAAATATTCTGTATCCGTAACGACGAGAGCGCCTCGCGCAGGAGAAGTCGACGGAGTAAATTACTATTTCAAGAGCGTCGAAGAGTTTGAACAAATGCTGAAAGACAATAAGTTTTTGGAGTGTCAGAAGGTTTACGACAACTATTACGGCACGCCGATAGATTTGGTTCGCGAACGGCTTGACGAAGGATACGACGTGGTATTGGAGATAGACGTGAAGGGCGCGTTGGACGTGAAGAACAAATATCCCGAAGCGGTAATGATATTCATATCGCCGTCTAAAAGGTCGACTATCGAGGAGAGACTCAGAGGACGTTCGACGGAAAGCGAACAGCAGTTGAAACTGCGTACGGACAGCGCGATTGAAGAGATAAAACAAGCCGTGCTTTACGATTATATCGTGGTCAACGAAGACGCGGAAAAAGGCGCGATGGATATAGTATCCATTATAGAAGCGGAAAAGTGCAAAGTCAAAAACAATAAAAAATTTATAGACAATCTAATATACGGAGGTAAATAATTATGATGATTGATCCACCTATCGACAAGTTGATAAAAAAAGCAGAATGTCGCTACGCATTGGTTTGCGGAGTGGCGAAAAGAGCAAGACAGTTGGAGACTCAGTATCCCGAATTGCTTGAAGAACAGAAAACCAAGGCGATAAGTTACGCCGCTCAGGAAGTGTACGAAGACAAAGTTATTATCAAAAGAGACGGTCAATAATAACGGAGAATACGGCGGATGTTGGAAAGTTTTAACGTTCTTTTGGGCGTAAGCGGCGGAATAGCCTGCTATAAATCGTGCGAAATAGTGTCGAGATTGAAGAAATTCGGCGCAGGCGTGGACGTGATAATGACTGCGCACGCGACGGAGTTCGTCTCGCCGTTAACTTTCGAAACTCTGTCGGCAAGACCTGTAGTAAGCGATATGTTTGCCCGTAAAGAGCAGTGGGAAGTGGAGCATATATCTCTTGCAAAAAAAGCGGATATATGTGTTATCGCTCCCGCGACGGCAAACGTAATCGCTAAATTTGCGGACGGAATCGCAGACGATATGCTTACTACAACTTATCTCGCGCTCAAATGCCCTATTATAATAGCGCCGGCAATGAATACAAATATGTATGAAAATATAGCCGTCAAAGAGAATTTGGAAAAATTAAAGGAGCGCGGAGTTATAGTAGTCGACAGCGTCGAAGGAAGACTGGCTTGCGGAGACAGCGGAAAAGGCAAGATGGCGGAGCCTTGCGATATTGTCGCAAAAGTCGTCGAAACGCTCTGTCCCAAAAACGATTACGCAGGTAAAAAAGTTTTGGTAACGGCGGGCGCGACAAGAGAGAATATTGACGGAGTGAGATTTATCACCAATCGTTCGTCAGGTAAAATGGGCGTGGAGATTGCCAAAGCCGTTATAGCGAGGGGCGGGGATGTAATACTTGTAAAAGGACTTACCCAAACGGATATTCCCGCTTATATTAACAAGGTAGTAAACGTGGAAAGTACTTCGCAGATGTACGAAGCGGTTATGAATAATTACGCGGATAGCGATATAATCATTAAAGCGGCGGCGCCTAGCGATTACAGACCTAAGGAAAACATAGCAAATAAAATCAAAGGCGACAATATAACTTTGAATCTTGTAAAGAATCCCGATATAGCCAAAGCGGTCGGACAGGTCAAAGGAGATAGAAAACTTGTTGTTTTTTGCGCGGAAACTCAAAACCTAATTGAGAGCGCAAAAGAAAAGTTGAAGAGTAAAAACGCCGATTTGGTAGTCGCCAACGACGTTACTCAAGAAGGCGCGGGGTTTGATACCGACACGAATATAGTAACGATACTTACCGCCGACGGAGAAATAAAACCTTTGCCGAAAATGAAAAAGAGCGAAGTTGCTCACGCCATATTGGACGAGGCGTTGAAATGATTGCGAGAGTTATCGTAGACATAAGCAATAGCGAAACGGATAAAATATTCGACTATGAAATTCCCTCGAATCTTGACGTTAGGAAAGGCAGCAGAGTTATCGTACCTTTCGGTACTCAGAGGTTGGAGGGTTTTTGCATTGACATAACTCCTACTTCCGACGTACCCGCGCTGAAAAGCGTAGAAGGAGTACTGGATGAATTCGTATGTATAAGCGAAGAAATGTTATCGCTTATGCGTTACATGAAAGATAGATTTTACGTTCGCTACGTCGACAGCCTTCGACTGTTTATTCCGTCAAAACTAAGGGGTGGAAGAATAAAGGAACTTACAAGACTTTATTTGACGTTAAATCCGTCTTTTACTTATGAGGAAATAGTAGATTCTATTCCAGAAAGGGCAAAAAGCAGGTTGGCGTTGGTGGAAAGGCTTAAAGACGGCGGAGAGTATTTGAGCGTTATAGCGGGTGAATTTTCGGCAAGCGCGATAAACGCGTTAGTGAGCAAAGGACTTTTGATAAAGACTTCCGAGCAGGTAGAAAGAAAGCCGATGAAATCGGTTACTGGCGTAGAAGACAGGTATATTTTAAGAGAGTGTCAGAAGAAAGCGCTTGAAAAGATTTTTTCAGCCGAGCAGACGGCTACGTTATTACACGGAGTTACCGGAAGCGGCAAGACTCTCGTATATATGAGCGCTATCAAGAAAGTCTTGGACGAAGGCAAAACTGCGATAATGCTTGTTCCTGAAATATCGCTGACCCCGCAAATGTTGAGAAATTTCAGAGGTTATTTCGGCGACAGCGTAGCGATGTTGCACAGCGGACTAAGCGACGGGGAGCGTTTTGACGAATGGAAAAGACTTCTCAAAGGCGAAGCGAGAATCGTTGTGGGAGCGCGCTCTGCGATATTTGCGCCGGTAAAGAATCTGGGACTTATAATAATTGACGAGGAACACGACGCAAGTTATATAAGCGAATCAAATCCCAGATACCGCACGGTTGACGTCGCGTTATTCAGAGCCGATTACAACAACGCAAAAGTAGTGCTGGGGAGCGCAACTCCGTCGATAGAAAGTTACCTTTCGGCAAAGCGAGGAGATTACGCTTTGGCGGAAATGAACGAGAGAATATCCGATAAGGGTATGCCCGATATAGACGTTGTAAATATGTCTAGCGAGTTGTTGATGGGAAACACCGGTATGTTTTCCGCAAAACTTGAAGAGAGTATAAAGCGAACGGTCGAGAAAGGCGAACAGGTTATGATATTTCTCAACCGTCGCGGACATTCTTCGTTTGTGATGTGCAGAAAATGCGGATACATAGCAAAATGTACGGATTGCGACGTTTCGCTGACGTATCACTCCGTCGACAGTATGTTGAAATGTCATTATTGCGGGAAGCGGTTCAAAATGCTGTCTTGCTGTCCCGATTGCGGAAGTATAAATATAAAATACGGGAAACTGGGAACGCAGAGAGTAGTTGAAGAAGTTGAAAGACTTATTCCCGGCGTAAAAGTTTTGAGAATGGACAACGAAACAACTACGACGAAATCTTCGTACTTGGAAATATTGGGAGCGTTCGCGTCAAAAGAAGCGCAAGTTTTGGTAGGTACTCAAATGATAGCCAAAGGACATGATTTTCCCGACGTAACGCTTGTGGGAATATTGGACGCGGATATGAGCCTTTACCATCAGGATTATCGTTCCAACGAGCGTACGTTTCAACTTGTTACGCAGGTTGCGGGCAGAGCGGGGCGAAGCAATAAAGGAGGCAAAGTTATTTTGCAGACTTATTCGCCTAATCACTACGTCTATAGGTTTGCCTCCAAATACGATTACGAAGGTTTTTTCGAAAAGGAAAACAACGTTCGTATGACGACGAATTTTCCGCCGTATACGACAATCATAAGAGTTCTTATGACGTCGGAGAACGAGGACAAAGTCATCGATTGCGCAAAGACTTTGTACAGACATTTGAGAGAATACGCGGAGAAAAATTCAAGCGAATTTTTGTATATACAGGCTATGCGTTCGCCGCTCGGACGTATACAGAATAAATACCGTTATCAGATAATAGCGAGAATAAAAAGACAGAAAGAAAGAGAAATAATAGCGGAATTCTACGGGACGATAGAAAAAAACAAATTCCGACAAGTATCGGTGTTTGCAGAACTCAATCCGCAGAATATGGCTTAGGGAGAATAAAATGGCATTGAGAGATATATTAACCGATCCAAATCCAACTTTGAGAAAGAAGTGCAGAGAGGTAGAAGTTTTCGATGAAAAACTCGGTAAACTTCTCGACGACATGAAAGAAACTATGCGCCATGCCGACGGCGTCGGACTCGCGGGGCCGCAAGTCGGAATACTAAGACGCGTCGCCGTAGTCGAGGTTGACGATTTTTATATCGAATTCGTTAATCCCGTTATCGTAAAGCAAAAGGGAGAACAGGACGGCGGAGAGGCGTGCTTAAGCGTGCCTGAAAAAAGCGCCAACGTTAAAAGACCGTATAAAGTTACGGTAGAGTATCAAGACAGATACGGAAAAAATATGACGGTTACGGCGGAGGGGTTTATTGCGAGAGCGTTTTGCCATGAGATAGATCATTTGGACGGTATACTTTTTTATGACCGCGCCAACGAAGGCAGATAAAGGAGAATGCGAGTGAGAATTCTTTTTATGGGTACGCCCGATTTTGCTCAGCAAGCGTTGAGCGCGATAATAGAGAGCGGATATAACGTTATAGGGGTAGTTACGCAACCCGACAGAAAACGCGGAAGGGGCGAGGAGATATCTTTTTGTCCCGTCAAGGCGTACGCTGTTGAGAAAAATATACCCGTATATCAATATGAAAAAATTCGCATTGAAGGCGTCGACGACATAAAAAGAATGAATCCCGATATAATTGTAACCTGCGCTTATGGACAGATAATAAGCCAAGAAATTTTGGATATACCCAAGTACGGAGTAATAAATATTCACGCGTCGCTTCTGCCCAAATACAGAGGCAGCAGTCCTATTCAGTGGTGTCTTGTAAACGGAGAAAAAAAGACGGGGATTACGATAATGCGTACCGCGCTCGCAGTGGATAGCGGAGATATACTTTTGCAAAAAGAAATAGAGATATTAGCGGACGAAAACGCAGGACAACTTTTTGACAGACTCGCAATTTTGGGCGGACAAGCCGTTGTTAAGGCGTTGGAAATAATATCTTCGGGAAAAGCGGTTTACGTTCCTCAAGACGAAACGTCGGCTACTCATTATCCGATGATAAGCAAAGAAGACGGCATAATAAATTGGGAAAATTCCGCGGAGAGTATTTACAACCGTATGCGCGGATTTACTCCGTGGCCGTCGGTTTACACTTTTCTTGACGGAAAAATATTCAAGATTTCCAAATGTAGAATTTGCACGGCGGAAGATGCGCCGGAAGGTATGGGGATTTATTTGAGCGGACAGATATATGTCGATAAGAATCGCGCGTTCGTCAAAACGGGCGACGGCGTTATAGAACTCTGCGAGGTTCAGTTGGAAGGTAAAAAATCTATGCAAATATCCGCGTTTCTAGCGGGCGGAAAATTGAAAAGCGGAGCGATACTGGGTAAATGAACGATTTGATTTTGGCTTTTGAGGTGTTGCTTGCCGTGTATAAAGACGGAGCGTACAGTTCGATAGAACTCAATAAGCGCGTGGACGGTGCAAGCAATCGCGCTATTGTAACGAGAATTGTTTACGGCGTGTTGCAAAACGACGTCAAATTGGAATACTACCTAAGCAAGATAACTTCGAAAAGACCTTCAAAGACCATCTCGGTATTGCTTAAATTGGGTTTATATTGCCTTACCTACATAAATTCTATTCCTAAATACGCACTAGTCGACAGCATTGTCGATATATGCGAAAAGTACGGAAAAAGACAGTTAAAAGGTTTTGTTAACGCGACTTTGAAAAATTTTGACGCGGCAAATATACCTTTGCCGGAAAACAAAGCGGAACGTTTGAGCGTATGCGCCAGCGCGCCGTTGTGGCTTGTAAAGAAATATATTAAACAGTACGGCTACGAAGAATGCGAGAAATTTTTGAGCGTTCCGACTTTTACCAAAGAGCATATTCGACCCAATAGCAGAAAGATTTCTTTGATTGAACTGAAAAACAAGTTGGACGAAAACAAAGTAAATTACCTAGAAAGCGAAGCGGGCGGAGTCTTTGTAGACAACTGCGCTTTTGTAAAAAAGATGTGTGAAGCGGGAAAAGTTACTATACAGTCGGTTACGTCTATGTATGCGGTAGAGGCTATGGAAATAAAAGAGGGCGACTTAATACTTGATTTATGCAGCGCGCCCGGCGGTAAAAGCGTTTTGATGAGCGAACTTACAAAACAAACCGTTACTGCTTGCGATATTCACGAACACCGATTGGATCTTATCCGCGCGTATGCGCGCAGAATGGGGGTCGATAATATCCAAGTATTATTGAACGACGCATGCAAGTTGAACAAAGATTTTATCGGCAAGTTTGATAAGACTCTTTGCGACGCGCCTTGCAGCGGTTTCGGAGTGGTAAGCAAAAAACCGGATATTTATCTAAATTCCTCGGAAGAGAAAATTGAGAGTCTTTCGCAGATACAGTACGAAATACTGTCCAACGCAAGTAAGTATACTAAAAACAGAATCGTATATTCCACCTGCACGCTGCTTAGAGAGGAAAATTACAATATAGTGGGAAAATTTGTAAAAAACAATCCCGACTGGAAGGTTGTTTCTCATAAACAGTATTTGCCGGACGGCAAAGGAACGGACGGCTTCTTTATTGCGGTATTGGAGAAAATCGTATGACGGGCAAACTTTTAAGCGATTACAGCGTCGAAGAACTCGAATCTTTGGTATGTTCGTTAGAGCAACCGCGTTTTCGCGCTAAGCAGTTGTACGAATGGTTGAATAAAGGCGAAAACTTCGACGGTATGAGAAATATGCCAAAATCTTTTTTGGATGTTTTAAGTCAAGACGGCTTTTATCCGCAAGGCGTACAAATCGTCAAAGCGTTGACTTCGCCGACAGACGGAACCGTCAAATATCTTTACAGATTAAAAGACGGAAATATTATAGAAGGCGTGCTTATGAAATATAAGTACGGAAACACTCTTTGCGTATCAACGCAGGTAGGTTGCAGAATGAACTGTTCATTTTGCGCTTCGGGATTGGACGGACTTATAAGAAATCTTTCCGCAGGAGAAATTCTCGGACAGGTCGTAGCGGTTAACAGAGAAAATTCGTCTCAAAGCGAACGCGGAGTAACGAATATCGTGCTTATGGGAAGCGGTGAGCCTCTCGATAATTATGACAACGTCTGTAAATTTTTGAATTTAGTAAGCGACGAAAGAGGATTGAATATATCAAGAAGAAATATATCTCTGTCGACTTGCGGTCTGTGCGATAAGATAATAAAGTTGGCGGACGACGGTTTTTCGCCCACGTTGACAATTTCTCTGCATGCGCCAAACGACGAAATGAGAAAAGAAATAATGCCTATCGCGAAAAAATATTCAATAAGCGATATTATAAAAGCGGTTAAGTATTATTTTGACAAGACAGGTAGACGGATAATTTTCGAGTACTCCATGATTTCCGGTAAAAACGACGGCGAGGATTGCGCAAGGCAGTTGGCGGACGTCGTTAAAGGACTTGCCTGTCATATAAATCTTATACCTCTCAATTACGTCAAAGAAAGAGGTTTGGCGGGAAGCAATAAGAAAAGTATTTATCGTTTTATGTCCGTACTTGAAAGTCGCGGTATAAGCGTAACTGTCAGAAGAAGCATGGGAAGCGATATTGAGGGCGCTTGCGGTCAACTCAGAAGAAAGGTGTTGAAAGATGAAAGTAATTGATATCTTTGATTGCGATTTTAGAGAAGATAAGGAATACGGATTTGTCAGAAACGCCGCGCGGGCGGTAATTCTTGATAAAGGTAAGTTGTTTGTCGAATACGCGTCAACGCCGAAGATGGTAATGCTGCCGGGCGGCGGCTTGGAAAATTGCGAAAACTATGACGAATGCGTCGTTCGCGAGTGCAAAGAAGAATGCGGAATAGCGGTAAAACCTGTAAAAGAACTGTTTGCCATAAGAGAATACTATCATGAAATGATTTTTTACAGCGTTTACATACTGTGCGAAATAATCGGAGAGGGCGAAAAATCGCTTACAGACAAAGAAAAGTTATTGAATATGATTTGCGATTGGCAAGACTGCGAGGTGTTGGAAAGACAACTTGGCGAACTTATGAACGGGTATAAATGCGTTGATGAAGAATTGTACGGCTGTCATAATCGCGAGTATATCGCTATAAAAGAAATTGCGAAAATATTTAATATAAAATAAAAAGCAAAGCGATTTTTGCAAAGGAGAAAACTTATCAAAATCAAAACAAGCGGACAGGTAATAAAAGGGATAGGCGGAATTTATACCGTAAAAACTCAAAACGGAGATACGGTAAAGTGCTTTCCCAGAGGAAAACTGAAAAATATCGGCGAATTGTTTATCGGCGATATTGTGGATATTGTTTTGGATAAGGAAGGCATTATAGAAGGCGTTCATCCGCGTAAGACGCAACTGGTACGTCCGTTCGTAAGTAATATGGACGGAATTGTCATTGTTTTGGCTCCTGTTCCCAAACCCGATATGATGCTTGTAGATAAATTGATAATCGGCGCTACCGAAAACGGTATTCAGCCGATAATTTGCATAAATAAAGCGGATATGCAAGGCGCGGATAAAATCGCCCAAGACGTAGCGAACGACTATAAAGATATTGCGGATATTTTGGTAATATCGACGCAGTCGGGACAAGGAATTGATTTGCTGATGGAAAAAATTAAAGGCAAGTATGTTTGTCTGGCCGGGCAATCGGCTGTGGGAAAGTCCTCGCTTATAAATTGTATCATTGGCGAAGATAAGTTGAAGACGGGAGATTTGAGCAAGAAAGGCGACAGAGGAAAGAATACTACAAGGCATATCGAAATAATAACGTTGCTAAACGGAACGCAAATAGCGGATACTTGCGGTTTTAATAAATTAGAGATTCCTCTTTTCGATCCGTCAAGACTGTCGACCTATTATACCGATTTTGACGAATACGCGCCCGATTGCAAATTCAGATGTTGCAATCATTATAAAGAATCCGATTGCGCAGTCAAAAAGGCGGTGGAAGAGGGAAAGATTGCGAAGAACAGATACGAGAGGTATTTGCAGTTGTTTATTCACGTAGAAAAGCGTTGGAATAAACGGTATGACTAAATTGAACAACGTTCAATAAGAAAAATAACAAAGTAAATTTGAAAAAAATAATAAACAAAACAGATAAAAATGCTAGGAGAAAAGGCTATGAGTATGAAAATATCTCCGTCAATACTTTCGGCGGATTTTGCAAAAATGGGCGAAGACGTGTCCAAATTAAAGCAGTGGGGAGCCGATTGGGTACATTGCGACGTTATGGATGGAGTTTTTTGCCCAAATATCACTTTCGGCATTCCTATGATAAAGGCTATCAGAAAGTATACCGACCTGCCGCTTGACGTTCATCTTATGATTGTCAAGCCGGAAAGATACGTAGATAAGTTCTTGGACGCAGGCGCGGATATTATTACTTTTCATCCCGAAGTCAGCGAAAGTGTCGAAACTATAGTCGATACTGTTCATAGGCACGGGAAATTGGTAGGTTTGGTATTAAATCCGAATATTGAAGTAAAAAGTATTGAAAAGTATCTTGATATGATAGATTTGGTAATGCTTATGGGCGTGTATCCGGGATTTTCCGCGCAGAAATTTATAGAATTCACCATGGATAAAATCTCCGAATTAAAAGAATTGATCGGAGAGCGCAACGTTTTGATAGAATTTGACGGGGGAGTAAGCGTAGACAATATTGCGGAAATGTCTGCAAGAGGTCTTGACGTTGCCGTTAGCGGAAGTTATGTTTTCGGAGCGAAAGATCCTGCCGATGCTATAAAATCCTTGAAAAACTTAACTTAATACCGTAAAGTAACCTAATACTTGTTGCAGGCATATACTGCATTAACCGGAAGGAGGTATATGGCAATGAGAATAATATGTATCAATCCGCCTAAATTTATTAAAATGATTCTGAGGATATTCAAGAAAAAGAATTGACTTTGTATCGTTGGATTGAAAAAATACGTTCGCTAGCGTTTTGGCGGCGTATTTTTTTATTCTAAAAAAGTAGAGTTGTGGCATTAAGAAAACGGCGTTGTAATATTTGAACCTTGTTCAATATTTAATATTTGTCAGAAAAATATTGAAAATAGGTTTGTTAAATAAGTTTTGATATAAAAAAATCACTCCACTTTCGCAGAGTGATTTATAAATTTTAATTTATAGATTAAGCACGTTCTACGGCACCGCTGCGAAGACATCTGGTGCATACATACAAACTTTGTGTCGAACCGTTGTTGTTGACAACTTTGACTTTTTGAACGTTTGCGCCCCAACTTCTTCTGAATTTACGGTTGGAGTGGCTTACCTTATTTCCGCTTTGTTGTCCTTTGCCGCAGATAGCACATACTTTAGACATACTTGAATACCTCCATTGACATATTGCCTAAATATAATAGCACTCTATTAAAACAAAAGCAAGGAAAAACGATATCTTTTTCAAAAAATTTCATAAAATTACATACTTTTGCTTATATTAGAATGTGCGGGCGTCTAAAATATAACGAAAATGCTTGCATAAGGCATATTTTTTTGTTAAAATTACAATATATGGCAGTAAAAACATCAAATTATTACGGAAGAATAATCATAACCGACAAGGCCATATCTATGGTGGCGCATTTTGCGGCGGCCGATTGTTACGGCGTCGTGGATCTTGTGTCGCGCAAACTTAGTGACAGTATAAGCGAATTTTTTAACAAAAACCCTTTGGGAAAGGGCGTAAAGATTGTTACTATGAAAAATAAGATTAATATTGAACTTTTCGTTGTCCTCAGAGAGGGCGTAAATATAGATGCGGTAACCGATTCTATTAAGAGTACGGTTAAGTATAACGTGGAGACGTATACTGGCATGAGGGTTGACGGTGTGATCGTCAACGTAGTGGGTGTAAAAGTTTAATCGGAGACTATAATGAAAGTTTTGGATAGTGCCAAGATATTGCAGATGCTCGACGGCGGATATAGGTATTTGAAAGCCAATAAAGCAATGGTTGACGCTCTGAATGTCTTTCCGGTTCCCGATGGAGATACGGGAACGAACATGTCGCTGACAATGGAGTCGGCAATAAAGGAAGTAAAATCAGTAGAAACTGACGATATAAGAGAAATTTTAACAGCGTATTCGAGAGGCGCGCTCAAAGGAGCGAGAGGAAACTCGGGCGTTATATTGTCGCAGATTATTAAAGGTTTGGCGGTAGTGCTTTCGGATGAAAAATCCATCACTACAAAGTCGTTTGCCAATGCGTTAAGACATTCCAGAGAGATTGCCTACAACGCCGTTACAAAGCCGAAAGAAGGCACGGTATTGACCGTAATCAGGTATTTGGCGGAAAATGCGGCGTCAATAGCCAATAAAAACGCGTCGTTTATCAATTTTTTCGATCAACTTATTAAAAAAGGCGAAGAGATTCTTCAAAAGACGCCGGACATGTTGCCTGTGCTTAAACAAGCGGGCGTAGTGGATGCCGGCGGTAAAGGTCTAATGTGCGTTTTGCAAGGCTATTACAACGCTTTGGCTGGCGTAGATATACCGGAAATTATCGAAGAAAGCGAAAGCGCGGTAGTTCCCGCGCCGATGCTGGATGCGTTCGGAAATGACGAACATGACCTTGATAATATAAAGTATGCTTATTGTACAGAATACTTTGTTATAAATCTTAAAAAACATATAACCGAAGAAGATGTAGAGAAACTTAGAGATAAATTGATGGCGATCGGCGATTGCGTAATAGTAATCGGCGACGTTTCTTTAATAAAGGTACACGTTCATACCAATCAGCCTAACAGGGCGTTGTATTACGCGTTGCAACTCGGAGAACTCGACAAAGTCAAAATCGAGAATATGTTGGAGCAGCACAGGGCGCTCGTGAGAGAAAAAGAGAACTCCAAGAAAGAAATCGGCTTGATTTCTATATGCGCGGGCGAAGGAATTGCAAATATATTCAAAGAATTGACGATAGATGAGGTAATTGAGGGCGGTCAGACCATGAATCCGAGCGTCGAAGACATACTCAATGCGGTAGAGAAAATAAATTCCGACAATATAATTGTGCTTCCCAACAATAAAAACATAATAATGGCGGCGGAAAAGGTTAAAGAATTAACTAAAAAGAATATATACGTAATTCCGACGGTCGAAGTGGCGCAAGGTATAAGAGCGGCGTTTGCTTTTGATATAAATCAATCGGTAGAACAGAACGTTGCCGAAATGACCGCGTCCTATGAAGATTTGAAATGCGGGCAGGTTACCAATGCCGTAAGAAACACGAATTTGGACGGTTTTGAGATATCTGAAGGCGATATAATCGGATTGGACGGCAAACTTATCATTGCCGACAGCAAGAGCGTGGAAGAAACTTCGCTTGCCGTAATAGAAAAACTCGTCGACGAGTGGAGCGAGGTTATTACCTTGTATTACGGAGAAGGCGTAAGCAAAGAAGACGTAGAAAAACTAACCGCTAAACTCAAAGAAAAGTATGACGGATTTGATATCGTAAGTTACTACGGAGGTCAACCTCACTACTATTATCTGATTTCGGTAGAATAATTACCAATTTTCGACAAAATTGAACTTTGTTCAAATAATATAATTATCGACCTATATCGTAAAAAAATTGCGATATAGGTTTTCTCTACTCAAAACAATCGATAGTTGACGCAATAATTATAATCCTGTCGCGTCGGCAAAACAAATATATTATTATATTTATTCGGCAATAATATTTAGTATAATTTAATTGCGCTTGTAATTTAATTTATTTAAGCGTTCAACAAACTGAACTCTGTTCAAATTTATTGCAAATCTATTGTTATAAATATGAACGGGGAATTTTGCTTGTTTTTTAAGAGCGCGATATTATATAATATTATTATGGAATTGATAGACGTAAAAGGCGTAGGAGCAAAGACTCTTGAAAAACTTAAAAAATTGGGGATAGAAAGCGTCAAGGACGCGATTTATTTTTATCCCAAATTTTATTGGGATATGACGAAAGAAACCGTTCTCGACGAAATTGAAAACGGCGATTACGTTTTATTAAAGGGAACTCTTTCTTCCGTAAGCGGATTGATAAGAGCGAAACGCGGATTGACTTTTTGCACCGCTTCGTTAAACACGCAAGGAAAGAAGGTTAAACTTACTTGGTTTAATTCACCGTTCGTTCTTCCTCTTATAAAACAGAGCGGAGAATTTTTGTTTTGGGGCAAGGCGCGTATCAACGGCAAAAAAATAGAGATGTCTAATCCCAGTTTTGAAAAGGCGGAGGAAAACAAGCGTCTGCAAGGAATCGTTCCAATCTATCCGTTGAAAGACATTGTAGGACAGCAACTTTTCAGGAATATCGTCAAACAGTGCTTAGATTCTTATAAAGTTGCAAGCAAACTTGACGATTATACAGATTTGTCTTTGGACGGCGCGTTTAGAATTGTTCACGAGCCGTTGGATATGAAAGAATGTAACGCCGCGAGAAAGAGAATCGCTATAGAAGAGTTGGTCTATCAGATAATTGCGTATAGAGTCGTCAAGAATAACGGCGCCAACAAAAAACCTCATCCCTATCTTGAAGAATTTTCGTCGATTGAAGAAGAGATAAAAAATTTGCCTTATACTTTGACTCCTTCGCAAGACAAGGCTATAAGAGAAATTGTTGACGATTTGAAAAGGGACAAGCACACCAACAGAATGTTGATGGGCGACGTAGGTTCGGGAAAAACGGTAATTGCCTTGCTTTCATGTCTTTTCGCCAAAAAGTGCGGAAAGCAGTCGTCAATCATGGCTCCGACCGAAATTTTAGCAAGACAGCATTACAAGACGGCGTTATCTTTGTTTTCCGATAAGATGTCGGTTGCGCTTTTGACGGCGTCGACGCCGACGGCGGAGAAAAAAGATATAATTACAAGATTGCAAAACGGACAAATCGATCTTGTCGTAGGTACGCACGCCGTACTCAACGATAAAGTCAAGTTCGATAATCTCGGACTTATCGTTATAGACGAATTGCATAGATTCGGGGTAAGACAGAAAAGCAAACTCGAAGACAAAGCGGTGGGAGTTGACGTTATCGTTATGAGCGCTACGCCTATCCCAAGAGCGCTTGCGCTTTCCGTTTACGGAGATTTGGATATTTCGTCTTTGCAACCTCGCGAGGGTACGGGGGATAATATTACGACCTTTGTTATGGGCGACGATAAACTCAAAGGACTTTACAAATTTATCAATGAAAGAGTTTCTTTCGGCGAACAGGCGTATATTGTGTGTCCTCTTGTGGAAGATAGCGAAGGATTGGAAGTATTTTCGGCAAAGATGCTGTATAAACAACTTGTTAAAAAGGAACTTGCCGAACTCAACGTAGGACTTATTTACGGAAGTATGAAAGATAAAGACAAGAGTGAAATCATGTCAAGATTTTACGCGGGCGATATAGACGTCCTTGTCGCGACTTCCGTAATCGAAGTGGGTATAGATTCGCAAAGAGCGAGCGTAATGGCGGTACTCAACAGCGATAGATTCGGTTTGGCGGCATTGCATCAGTTGAGAGGAAGAGTAGGCAGAAATCCTCAAATTAAATCCTATTGCTTTTTGCATACGTCCAAAGAAGAAGAAAATTTGCGTTTGGACGCGCTCAGAGATAATAAAGACGGCTTGAAAATTGCCGAGATTGACGCCGATATGCGAGGCTACGGAGATTTTCTCGGTATAAATCAAAGCGGCGGAAGCGGAAAAATAGGAGTATTTATCAACAAAAGAATTATTGAAGAGTGTAAAAATATCGCAGATTCTTTAATGGAAGAGGGAAGTATTTTTCAAGAATATGACGATATACTTGCCAAATATCTGTCTATGATGCAAGGAGTTACTCTAAGTTAGTGCGTTCGGCAAATTTCGCCGACTGATTCTTAGTTTTGCGTTCGACTGACATACGATTTGACTAGCCATTCATACATTCAAAAAAATCCATTTATTATTTACTTATATTTCTCTTATTGCCAAACGTAGCGGGTTATTTTTTTGCTAATATTGCAATTATTTTTTTAATTTATTCAGATTATTAAATCTATCCATTAGATATATTAGGTTGAAAATTCAATAGTGAAAGTATATTTGAATAATTACAAAAAAAGTATACGTTTCCTGACTATTATATTTTATTGAAAATTACCAAAATTTAGGGTAATTTATCATTTTTATTATACAAAATCATGCTTATTTAGTCAATATATTTTGGTCAATAAAACTATACTTTTCCTGACTGTAAGGAGAAGACTATGAAAAAACAGTTTTTATCTATCATAATAGTTGTTCTGGTAATAATATCTATGATAGCATGCGTTGGCTGCGAGCCTAAGCCGGTTGATCCGCCGCCGTCGGGAGATAATATGCCTAGCGGCGAAAATCCTCCGCCAAGCGGTGAACAGACTCCCGGAGATAACAAACCCGGAGATGGAGAAGACAATTCGGGCGATGGCGAGGAAGATCCGGGCGACGGGGAAAACAATCCGGGAGAGGAAAATCCCGGCGACGGAGATTCCGACGAAGATAAGTGGGACGATAGCATAGATTATTCCAAGGTTTATACTGTCGAAGAAGGCGTGATTACGGGCATGACCGCTTACGGTGAAACGCTGACGCACGTTGTTATTCCCGAAAAAGTAGGCGACGTACTAATTACCGAAATAGGCGCAAAAGCCTTTATGAATAATGAGAAAATTCAACGCGTAAGATTTGCGACAGCAAGCGCGTTGAAGATAAATACTTATGCGTTTTGGGGTTGCGATAATCTTAAATCGGTGGAATTTTCCTCTGGAGTAAACGACCTAGCAATAAGAGTTTTAGGTTGGTGTACTTCTTTGGAAAAGATAAGCGTTGACGAATCCAACGAAAAGTATATGAGCGAAGGCAACTGCGTTATTGAGAAGGAAAGCAAAAGACTTGTATACGGTTGTAAGACAAGTAAAATTCCGAATTACGTTACTTCTATCGGAACTTATGCTTTCGGCGAACAGGCTACTTTAGAGAGCATTCAAATTCCGGTCGAAGTAGAAAGTATAGAAAGTTATGCGTTTTACGGATGTTCTTCGCTAAAAAATATTGAAATTTCAAGCGGAATCAAAAGTTTAGCAGCCGGCGCGTTTTATGATTGTAGCAAATTGAGAAAAATCGTTATTCCCGCAAATGTGGAAATAATAGAGAAAAACGCGTTTTACGGATGTTCGGGAGCGACGCTTTATTGCGAAGTGGCGTCTAAGCCTGACGGTTTTGTCGACGGGATGGATGCTGATAGAAGACAAATAAAATGGTATCAAGCGTCCAACGTACAAGTCTTGCCCGTAGTATGGGATTGCAAAAACAACGAATTGGACGAACAAGGAAATATACATTATTATTCGGAAGACGGACTGCATTACTCGCTCAAAGACGGGAACGCGACCGTATTGCCGCAAGCGAGGGATATTGTCGACGCCAAAATAAAATCCGTCATAACTTATAAAAACGTAAATTACGACGTTACCGTTATCTATGACCGCGCATTTTGGCAGAACAATAAATTGAAAAGCGTAGTTATTCCCGCGAGCGTAACCGCGATAAATGCAAACGCTTTCAGAGAATCCTCGATTGAAAGCATTACGTTTGAAAGCGGTTCGCAACTATCTAAAATAGGTACTTACGCATTTAACGGTTGTACGCGCCTGAAAAGTATAGTTATTCCTTTGTCGACGGCAAATATTGCTTCTAATGCTTTCAAAGGATGTTCGTCTATGACGGAAATCAACTGCGAGGCTGATTCTAAACCCGCGGGATGGGGCAGTACATGGAATCCCGATAATATAAACGTAGTTTGGGGATACAAAGCAAATTAAAGTTTGCAAATCGATTTTATCGGCGGACGGGGCAAATAGTCCCGTCTGTCTGTTTTTTAATAAATTTTTGTCAATTACTCGCGGATTATAGACAAAATATAAATTTGGTATTATAATATATGCGTAATATTTTACTATAATTTGTAAAGGTCGTACATACAATGATAAAAAAATTTAAGTTGCCGAGCGGAATACAGGACCATTTGCCACTCGACTGTTATTCAAGAAGAATAGTCGAAGGCAAGTTGATAGAGTGTTTCAAATATTACGGTTTTAATGAAATAGAAACTCCCGTATTGGAAAGATACGAACTTTTTGACAGCGGCGTGGGAAAAGTTGAGTTGAGTAAACTTTTCAAGGTTACGGACGTTGACGGAGATTTGCTTATACTGCGTCCCGATATTACTATGCCTATATCGCGTATCGTATGCACCAAACTTTCGCAGGGCAGTCATAAACTCTGTTATCTAGGCAAATCGTTCAGCGCGTTGGAAAACGAAGGTAAATTGAGAGAGTTTACCCAAGCGGGCGTGGAAATAATGGGCGCGCAAGGCGAAAACGTGGATATAGAAGTCGTTATGCTCGCAATTAAAAGCCTGATAGCGGTCGGACTTGAAGATTTCCAAATTGAGTTGGGACACGTAGGATTTTTCAAAGGACTTTTAGACGCGTTTGACGTATGCGAAGAGGATAGGGAAGTTTTGATAAATTCCATTGAATCCAAAAACGGTATAAAACTTTACAATCTCTCTTGCGAGCCGGATAAACATCTTCTCGACGCTCTTTCCGGACTTCCCATGCTTTTCGGCGGAGTCGATGTCTTGGAAGACGCGGAAAAAATGTGTCGCAACAAAGAGATGAAAAAAGCGGTAGCCGAACTCAAAGCAGTATATGAAGGCGTCAAAAGACTGGGATACGAAAAATATGTTTGTTTCGATATGAGCAGCGTTGGCAAAATGAAATATTATTCGGGCATGGTAATAAGAGGTATAAACAAAAATCTCGGCAGACCTATACTTTCCGGCGGAAGATACGATAGACTTTGCGACGCGTTCGGTCAGCATATTCCCGCGGTTGGATTTGCGATAGGAGTAGGATATCTAGTAAGAGCGTTGGATAATCAAAGCAAACTTACAAAAATGCCAGAAGTAGACGTCGTCGTAGGTTATGAACCCGCGTATATGAGCGTTGCAGAATCAAAGGTGGATAAATTGAGAAAGAGCGGAGTCAATGCGATTTGCTCTTTTGCGACTGATAAAAAACAGTTGAAAACCAACAAACAGTCTCTCGGCGCAAAGTTAGCCGTATTTGTCGGAAAAGACGGAGAAGAGGAGATTTGACATGAGTGAAAAAATCGTATTTGCTTTGGCAAAAGGACGTCTTGCCGAAAAATCGGTAGAGATTTTGGAAAAGTGCGGAATAGATTGCAGATGTATTTTAGAGCCGTCTAGAAAACTCGTAATGAGCGACGTAAGCGGTAAGTTTGAATTTATTTTCGTCAAACCCAGCGACGTGCCTATTTACGTCGAACACGGAGTAGCCGACATAGGCGTAGTGGGAAAAGATACTTTGCTTGAAGAAGGCAGGGACGTATACGAACTTATCGATTTGGGCTTTGCAAAGTGCAGACTTTGTCTTGCGGGATACAAAAATACCGATTTGACCAATTACAGAAATTCGCTCAAAGTCGCTACGAAATACGTCAACGTCGCAAAAGATTATTTTGACGGCAGAGGTCAGAACGTGGAAATCGTACCGTTGCACGGTTCGATAGAACTCGGACCTATCGTCGGTTTGAGCGATATAATATTGGATATTGTTGAGAGCGGTAAAACTTTGCAGGAAAACGATCTTTGCGTGCTTGAAGAAATAGTAAACTGCTCGGCAAGACTTATCGTCAACAAGGTAAGTTTGAAGACAAAGGCGGAGGATATAAAACCGCTTGTTGGCAAAATAGACGAAATAATAAAATCGCAGAATTAAACAATTGGATTGAAAATAGAGGTTAATATGTCGGTACCTATACTGAAATACGGAATAGACGATACAAGCAGAGTTTTCGGAAGGACTCAACTTGGCAACAGCGAGTACATATCTGCCGTCAACGAGATAATAGAAAACGTAAAAAACAGAAAAGACGAGGCGCTTTTCGAGTACGCTTTGAAATTTGACAGACAGAAAATAGATAAAGATAATGTGCTTGTAAGCGATAGCGAGATTGAAGAGGCTTACTCAAAAGTCGATAAGGCTTTGGTAGAAAGCATACGCAAAGCAAAGGCAGGCATTCTCGATTATCATTCCCGTCAAAAAGTTAAATTTTCTAACGAATTTTTCAAGTCGGGAGCAAGCGGCGAGAGTACGCTGGGCTGGATATACCGACCGTTGGCAAGAGTAGGGCTTTACGTGCCGGGCGGAAAAGCAAGTTATCCTTCAACCGTGCTTATGACGGCTTTGCCGGCGATAGCGGCGGGAGTAGACGAAGTGATAGTCGCTACGCCGAATATAAATAATCCCGCGATTTTGGTGGCGTGCAAGGAATGCGGAATAAAAAAGATTTATAAGATAGGCGGAGCGCAGGCAGTCGCGGCTATGGCTTACGGTACGCAGTCCGTGCCGAGAGTAGATTTGATAGCGGGACCTGGCAACGTATTTGTTACGTTGGCAAAAAAGCAAGTTTTCGGACACGTGGCTATTGATATGATAGCGGGACCGAGCGAGATATTGATAATCGCAGACGAAAGCGCAGACGCCAAATTGCTTGCTAGCGATTTGTTATCTCAGGCGGAACACGACGAGCAAGCGGCGAGCATACTAGTAACAATAAGCGAAGATTTGGCAAAGAAGGTTCAGAAGGAACTCGATAGGCAGACGGCTTTGTTAGAGCGAAAAGATATTATTTCCAAATCGTTGGAAACAAACGGAGCGATAATAGTAGCCAAAGATATAGAAGAGGCGATAATGATAGCGGACGAAGTCGCGCCTGAACATTTGGAAGTATGTACTGAAAACGCCGGAGAAGTCGCAATGAAACTTTCCAACGCGGGAGCCATATTCGTAGGCAATTTTTCTCCCGAACCGTTGGGAGATTATTTTGCAGGACCTTCGCACGTCTTGCCTACAAGCGGAAGCGCGCGCTATTCGTCGGTGCTTTCGGTTGATACTTTTATGAAAAAAATCAGTTATATCGAGTACGCGAAGCAAGATTTGCTTTCCTGCGCCGACGATATAATTGCGATAGCCGAGAGCGAAGGTTTCGGCGCGCACGCAAACACGATAAAATTGAGAAAAGCCGAATACGGCGACAAGGAGAAAATATGAGAAAGGCAGAAATAGTCAGAGACACTAAGGAAACAAAAATCAGACTTGCGCTCAATCTTGACGGAGAGGGAAGTTACAAGGCAGATACGGGCATAGGTTTTTTCGACCACATGATGACGCTTTTCGCTTGTCATTCGGGTTTTGATTTTACAGTTCGCTGCGAGGGCGACACAAGGGTAGACGGACACCATTCTGTGGAAGATATAGGAATTGTGCTTGGCAAAGCGTTGGTTCAGGCGCTAGGCGATAAAGTAGGTATCAAAAGATACGCGTCCGTTACTATTCCCATGGACGAAAGTCTTGCCACCGTTACCGTCGACGTCAGCGGAAGACCTTTTCTCGTATTCAACGCGGACGGCATGAGCGGTAAAGTCGGGGATTTCGATATAGAACTTGTCGAAGAATTTTTCCGCGCAGTCGCAAATTACGGCGGACTTACTTTGCATATAAATTTGCATTACGGCAGCAATTCTCATCATAAGATAGAGGCTATTTTCAAGGCTTTCGCAAGAGCGTTGAGCGAAGCGGTAAAGGTAGTAGGGAATACTCTTCCCTCGTCAAAGGGCGTGCTTGAATGATAGCGATAGTGGATTACGGTATGGGAAATCTCAGAAGCGTGCAGAAGGCTTTCGAGTTTTTGGGACATACGGCGAAGATAACGGATAGAGCGACGGATCTGAAAGACGCCAAGCGAATAGTTTTGCCGGGCGTCGGCGCTTTTAATGACGCTATCGACGCGCTGAAAAAAAGCGGCGTGGAAAAAGTAATGAAGGACGAGATAAAAAAGGGCAAGCCTTTTTTGGGGATATGTCTGGGTATGCAAATGCTTTTTGACGTAAGTTACGAAGACGGAATCCATCAAGGATTGGGACTTGTGTCGGGCGAGGTAAAGAGATTCGAAACCTCTCTTAAAGTACCGCATATCGGTTGGAACAAACTCAATATCAAAAAGAAGACTCCGCTGTTTGAGGGTATCGACGATTTGAATTTCTATTTCGTACACTCCTACCACGCAAGCGGTTGCAGAGTTGAAGATATCGAAACAACTTGCGATTACGCGTATGAGTTTACCGCGTCGGTGAACAAAGACAACGTATGGGGAGTGCAGTTCCACCCTGAAAAGAGCGGAGATACGGGACTGAAACTGCTCGCCAATTTCGCAAAAATCAACTGACGTAATTTGTCGGTTTAACTTAAAACAGTAAAAAGGAAACAAACGTTATGATACTTTTTCCCGCGGTAGACGTGTTGGACAACAGAGCGGTAAGACTTCTGTACGGAAAGCGCGACAGCGTTACAGATTACGGAGCGCCGGCAGAAATGGCGGCGAAATGGCAGTCTATGGGAGCCGAATATCTTCACGTCGTGGATTTGAACGGCGCTTTCGACGATTCGCAGGTCAACAAAAAGACTCTTATTGAGTTGATAAAAAGCGTTTCCATACCCGTTCAGATAGGCGGGGGGATAAAGACTTTGGACAAGATAAAGTTTTATCTCGAAGAAGTCGGAGCGAGCAGAGTTATCGTAGGAACAGCCTGTGTAACCAATCCTGCGCTTATGGACGACGCTTGTTCAAAGTACGGCAAAAAGATAGCCTGCGGAATAGACGCGAAAGACGGCTACGTCGCTATAAAAGGTTGGGTAGAGAAGAGTCTGCTTAAACCTTTGGAAGTCGCTTTGGATATGAAATCGAGAGGAGCGGATACCGTTATTTATACGGATATTAACCGCGACGGCGCTTTGTGCGGAGTCAACGTTCAAGCGACGGCGGAACTAGCCAATCAAAGCGGAATGAATATTATCGCAAGCGGCGGAATGGCAACGCTTGAGGACGTAAAAGCGGTAAAAGAAAAAGGCATATACGGGGCGATACTCGGAAAATCTATTTACAGCGGGACGATAGATTTTAAGCAAGCGCTGAAAATTAGCGGAGCGAAATAGATATGTTAAACAAAAGAATAATTCCATGTCTTGACATCAACAAAGGCAGAGTAGTCAAGGGAGTGAATTTTGTAAACTTGATAGACGCGGGAGATCCGGTCGAGGTCGCAAAAGCCTACAACGCTATGCGCGCCGACGAAATCGTATTTCTCGATATTACCGCTACGCACGAAGCGAGAGCGACTTTGTACGACGTAATAGCGAGGGCGGCGGAACAGGTGTTTATTCCTCTTACGGTAGGCGGCGGAATTTCCAGCGTGGAGCAGTTTAGAACTCTGCTTAATCTAGGCGCGGATAAGATAAGTATCAATTCGTCGGCAGTACGAAATCCCGACTTAATTACGGACGCGGCTTTGAAATTTGGCAGACAGTGCGTAGTAGTAGCCATAGACGCTAAACGCAATGAAAAGGGAAGTTTTGACGTTTATCTTAACGGCGGCAGAATAAATACGGAAATCGACGCGATAGATTGGGCGTTAGAGGCTGAAAAGAAAGGCGCGGGCGAAATTTTGCTTACTTCAATGGATTGCGACGGAACTAAATCGGGATATGATTTAGAACTTACTAAACGCGTATGCCAAGCCGTAAATATCCCGGTAATAGCAAGCGGCGGCGCGGGTAAAGTCGAGCATTTCAAAGACGTGTTGGACGACGGCGTTGGAGCGGACGCGGCATTGGCGGCATCGCTCTTCCATTTCAAAGAGTTGGAGATAAAGAATCTGAAAGAGTATTTGCGAAACCAAGGTATTTCGGTAAGATTGTAAAATATAGATAAGACATAAAATAGGTAGGAAAAGATTATGCAAGACATACAGTTCAAATTTGACGGCAACGGACTTATCTGCGCGATAGCGCAGGATGTCTATACGGGCGAAACGCTTATGCAAGCGTATATGAATCAAGAGGCGATAGACAAGACGTTGGAGAGCGGTTACGCGCATTATTACAGCCGTTCGAGAAAATGTCTATGGAAGAAAGGCGAAACGTCGGGGCATTTGCAAAAAGTAAAAAAGATACTTTGCGACTGCGATTGCGACTGTTTGCTTTTGCTTATAGAACAGGTCGGCGCGGCTTGTCATACGGGAAATAGAAGTTGTTTTTACCGTACGCTTAAAGAGTTTGAATTCGTACCCGATTATAAAGTTGTGTTTGAGGATGTAAACACAATAAAAGAAAGAAAGTCAACGCCTGTGGAAGGCTCGTATACGAACTATCTTTTCGATAAAGGCGTTGAAAAAATTTGTAAGAAAGTAGGCGAGGAAGCGAGCGAAACGATTATAGCCGCCATCGCCGGCAAGAAAGGCGAACTCGTAGGAGAGTTGTCGGATTTGCTTTATCACTGTTTAGTGCTTGCCGAAGCAAGCGGAATATCCGTTCAGGACGTCTTTCAAGAAGTAATGGCGAGAAAGGGCAAAGCGCCCAATCCCAAGTACGGCGAAGACAAGATACTTTCCAACGCCGATAAGATTAAGCAAGACAACAACTGAGAAAAATAACCGCAAAGCGGTAGCAAAAAGAGAGCGGTCGCTCTCTTTTTCGGTTTTATCGGAAATAGTTTAATTAGTTGCAATCTTTATATTTATATGATAAAATATATAAAATTATAATATAAGAGTTTGTCGGCAACGTATTGTCGCTAAACCAAAGGAAGTTTTTATGGCAAAGAGAACGTTATTATCATTTTCTCCGCAAATCAAAGTTATCGACGCTACGCTAAGAGACGGCGGGCTTGTCAACAATTTCTATTTCGAAGATGATTTCGTAAAGAAACTATATCAAATGAATTTGCAAGCGGGTGTTGATTATATGGAATTCGGCTACAAGGCTTCCAAAGAAATTTTCGACAAGAACAAGTTCGGAAAATGGAAGTTCTGCGACGAAAAGGATATAAGAGACATTGTAGGCGACAACAATACGAATCTTAAAATTGCGGTTATGGCTGACGTGGGCAGAACTGATATTGAAAAAGATATTATTCCTAAAGACGAAAGCGTAATCGATATGGTGAGAGTTGCAAGTTATATCAATACCATTCCCGCCGCTATAGATATGGTGGAGGATTGCGCTAAAAAGGGGTATGAGACGGCTGTAAATATAATGGCTATTTCTCACGCCAACGACAGCGACCTTGAAGAAGCGCTCGAACTTATAGGTAATTCGTCGGCTAACGGTGTATACCTTGTCGACA
This sequence comes from uncultured Christensenella sp., assembly GCA_910584635.1. Classification (GTDB taxonomy): domain Bacteria; phylum Bacillota; class Clostridia; order Christensenellales; family UBA3700; genus RACS-045. The sequence goes on from CAJUBA010000001.1 coordinate 59,687, forward strand.
GTTACGGTTCGCTTTATCCCGAACAGATAAGAAGACTTTCGGATAAGTATTTGAATATGGCGACAAAATACAACAAATTCGTAGGTATTCACGCGCATAATAATCAACAACTTGCTTTTGCCAACACTATCGACGCAGTCGCTTGCGGAGTAAATTATCTAGACGCGACTGTAAATTCTCTCGGAAGAGGAGCGGGTAACTGTCCTCTCGAACTTTTACTCGGCTTTTTGAAAAATCCGAAATACAAACTTCACGCCGTGCTGAAATTTATCGAAGAAGAGATGCTTAAACTTAAAGAAAGCGGTCTTGTTTGGGGATACGATATACCGTACCTTATAACGGGAGTTCTTGACAGACATCCTTCCGGAGCAATAGACTGTATCAAAAAAGAACGTAAAGATTACGCTAATATATATCTTGAACTTATGGGACTTGAATAAGTTTTCATTAAAAAGGATAATCGCAAAATCTTCCCGCTTTTTCGGGAAGATTTTTTGTTATTTTTATTGCGGCTATATCATTTGTAAGATAGATGTAAATTTTATTTTATGTTAAATATATATAGAATGAAACTATTGATTTTCAGTAAACTTTTGAGTTATAATAGAATAAATTAGAATTTGTAAACAATGTTATTAAATTTAACATATTTATAAATTGGTTTAGGCGGTAGGCTTTATGAAAAAGAAAATGTTTTTATTTGTCTTTGTTTTGACGTGCGTTTGCTTGCTCTTTGCGTTTGCTGCGTGTAAAGACGTAGATGACGCTCCAAGCGGAGACATATCGGGCAGCGGAGATACATCCGGCGAATCCGAAGGCGGAGGTATCCATATATATCCCACAGGATGGATGAAAGACAGCGAATACCATTGGCGTTTGGAGCAGTATACCGGTATAGAAATCGATAGAGATAAGCACAACTGTGATGACTACGGGGTGTGCGAAGTTTGCAAATATGACACTTCAAACGGTTTTTCATTTGAAAAATATACTGACGCCGACGGCGAGGCGTATAGCGTAGTAGGAGTTAGAGTACTTTCGAAAAAAATGGTAATTCCGTCTACTTTCAAAGGCATACCCGTAAAGACAATTACCGGTGGACCCAACACCTTTATAGTCGGTCGAAATTATATTAAAAGTATAGTAATTCCGAATAGCATAACTGATATAAGACACTATGCTTTTGAAGACTGTATAGTTTTGAAAAACGTAACTTTTGAAGAGGGAAGTCAATTAAAGGCTATAGAAGAAGGCGCATTTATGCATTGTTCAAGTTTGGAAAGTATAAATATTCCCAAATCGGTTACAAGAGTTGGCAGTTTTGCGTTTGAATCTTGTTCCAGTTTGTCAAGAGTAGTTTTCGAAGAAGACAGCAATCTTAATACTGTAGGATTTAACACTTTTAGTAATTGCAGTAATTTATTAAGCGTAGAATTCGGTAAAAATTCTAAGTTGGAAACTCTAGGACAAGACGCTTTTAAAGATGCTGTCAAATTGAAATATATAGAAATGCCCGATTCGATAATAAAAGTTGATAAAAGGGCTTTTTCAGGATGCGACAGTTTGGAGTACAATGAGTATAATAACGGTTTGTACTTAGGAAATGAAGAAAATCCTTACGCGCTTTTTGTTAAGGCAAAAAACAAAGAAATAACGTCGTGTAGCGTCAATGAAAACACCAAGGCTATTAGCGCTCTCGCGTTTATGTTTTGCGAAAATTTGAGTTCCGTAAATTTGCCGACAGGGCTGAAAGGAATAGGAGAGCAAGCCTTCTCGTATTGCGAAAATTTAGATATATTGGAAATACCTAGCAGCGTGGCGTTTGTCGGAGATTACGCGTTTTCAGATATGAGCGCCGTTCTGCTCTGCGGCGCGGAAAGTCAGCCTGAAGGATGGTCTGCTAAGTGGAACAAGTCGTCTGACGTATTGGTTCGTTGGGGCGTAAGCAACGTAGGTTAAAAATAACTCGAGATGACACTAAGTACGCTTAAGCGGAATATATAAAAAAATTTATTGTCGGCATCAGTAGAATAACAGACTAAAACCCGTTCGAAAAGAGTGAGATAGATAAAAAAGGAAGCGATAGATCTTGTGTCAAGTGAATGTTTTTCGAACCACGGCGTACTTTATGTACGTTACTTAATTGGCGCAAAAGATACCGCTTTACTTTTATCTAGCCTCGCTCTTCTTCGAACATAAAGAAAAAACACTTGACAATTTGTAATAAATATTTTAATATATATAAAAGTATATGGAGTTGTTATGAAGTTAAACGGTTCACAAATTTTAATTGAGTCTTTACTCGAACAGGGAGTAGATACGATTTTCGGTTACCCGGGCGGAGCGGTTTTGAATATCTACGACGCTATTTACGCTTATCAGGACAGGCTTACTCACGTTCTTACGGCGCATGAACAGGGGGCGGCTCATGCCGCGGACGGTTACGCTAGGGCGACGGGAAAAGTCGGAGTCGTTTTGGCTACGTCGGGACCGGGAGCGACAAATCTTATTACAGGTATCGCTACCGCGTTTATGGACAGCGTGCCTATGGTCGCTATTACAGGAAACGTAGGAACGGATCTTATAGGTTTGGACTCTTTCCAAGAAGTATATATCGCAGGCATTACAATGCCTATTACTAAACATAATTTTGTGGTACGCAAAGTAGAGGAGTTGCACGACGTTATTCGCGAAGCGTTCAGAATAGCGAAGAGCGGAAGACCGGGACCGGTACTTGTAGACATACCCAAGGACGTTACGTCTTCTATTTGCGAATTCCAATTAAAAGGCGCGTCGGTTGCGGATAAATACGTCCAACCCGATATAGACGCCGTAAAGAAAACAGCGGAACTCATCAACGCGTCGAAAAAACCTTGTATTTTGTTCGGCGGCGGAGTTTTGATTTCTCAGGGAGAGAAGGAACTTCTCGAACTTATGAATACCGCTCAAATACCGGCGACTCACACGCTTATGGGAGCGGGAGTTTTGGGTTGGGGCGAAAAACTCAATCTCGGACTCGTAGGTATGCACGGAAGTATGTCTGCCGGCAGAAGCATTGCGGGCAGCGATTTGCTTATCGCTATCGGCACGAGATTTTCCGACAGAGTCGCTACGGACAAGCATAAATTTATAAGAGAAGCAAAAGTCGTTCATATTGACGTCGACGCCGCTGAAATAAATAAAAACATCGCTTGCGATTTAAGCGTTGTCGGCGACGTTAAAGAAGTTTTGACTTTGCTGTTGCCGATGGTCAAGAAAGCAAATCACGATCAGTGGCTTGCTCAAATAGACGAGTGGAAGAAATTCGATTACAAGCCTGTCGATAAAGAAGGCGTGTTAAGACCGCATCAAATTATTCAAGCGGTATCCGACGAGATAGGCGAGGACGGCATAATAGTTACCGACGTAGGTCAGCACCAAATGTGGGCGGCTCAATACAGTAAAAGAACAAAGAGCAGAAGTTTCCTTACATCCGGCGGATTGGGTACCATGGGTTACGGTTACGGAGCGTCCATAGGCGCGCAAAAAGCGTATCCCGATCGCAGAGTTGCGCATATTACGGGCGACGGTTCTTTCCACATGAATCTCAACGAACTTTGTACGAGCGTAAGTTTCGGACTTCCGATAGTCAGCGTAGTAATCAACAACAACGTTTTGGGTATGGTAAGACAGTGGCAGACGCAATTTTACGGAAAGAGATATTCGCAGACCACTCTCGAAAGGGCGACGGATTACGTTAAACTTGCCGAGGCGTTTGGCGGAGTAGGTTTTAGAGCGACGACGCTTGACGAGTTGAAAAAAGCGCTCAAAGACGCTTATGCGACAGGTAAGCCTTGCATAATCGAAGCCGTTATCGACAGAGACGAAAAAGTTTTGCCGATGATACCGGCGGGACACAGCATAGACGAAATAATAATGTAAATCGATGTTTAGCGCTATACTAAGCACTGGAAATATAATTTTCAATTTTTTGGAGGATAGAAAAAATGATAAAGAAGTATTATGATACAGATTGTGATTTGAAACTTCTTGACGGAAAAACGGTAGCAGTTATCGGATTCGGTTCGCAAGGACACGCTCATGCGATGAACCTCGCCGACAGCGGAGTAAACGTAGTAGTAGGTCTTCGCGAGGGATCCAGACATACGAAAAAGGCTTTGGACGCAGGACTTAAAGTTATGTCCGTATCCGACGCGGCTAAGGCGGGCGATCTCGTAATGATGCTTGTTCCCGACGAAACTTGCGCGGATATTTACGAAGCGGAAGTTAAGCCTTATATGAGCGCAGGCAAGGTATTGATGTTTGCTCACGGTCTTAACATTCACTTCAAACTTATCAAACCGTCCAAGGACATCGACGTAATAATGGTTGCGCCGAAAGGACCGGGACACACTGTTAGAAGTCAGTACGAAGAAGGCAAGGGCGTTCCTTCCCTTATCGCGGTATATCAAGATGCTTCCGGCAAGGCTAAGGATTACGCTTTGGCTTACGCAAGCGGTATCGGCGCAGGTCGCGCAGGTATTTTGGAAACTACTTTCAGAGAAGAAACGGAAACCGATTTGTTCGGCGAACAGGCTGTTCTTTGCGGCGGCGTAACGGAACTTATGAAAGCAGGCTTCGATACTTTGGTTGAAGCGGGTTACGCTCCCGAAATGGCATACTTCGAATGTATTCACGAAATGAAACTTATCGTTGACCTTATCAACAAGGGCGGTTTTGAAACGATGAGATATTCCATTTCCAATACGGCTGAATACGGAGACTACCGTACGGGTAGAAGACTTATCACCGAAGAAACGAGAAAGGAAATGAAGAAAGTCTTGAGAGAAATTCAGGACGGCACATTCTGTTCCGAATGGATGACGGAAAATAAGAGCGGTAAATGCGCGCATTTCTACGCTACGCGTCAACTTGAACTTGAACATCCTCTCGAAAAGGTCGGAAAAGAACTCCGTACTATGATGAGTTGGCTCAAAAAGTAACAATACTATCTAAGTCGTCTTGCAAAATGCAAGACGACTTAATATCAATATGCGAATTGCGGATTTATATTTAATTTAGATATTTCGACTTCGCTGCGCTTCGCTCAATATGACGGGAGATAAAGTATTATTTGGTAATTCTATCGTTATATATAGAGAAGGTATCGTAGCATTTTTACTTGTTATATTCATAATTGCGGAGAAACGCTTATTCGTCCGTCATTATGAGCAACGTCGAAGAATCTGGTTTAATATAAGAATCTATATATACAGTATTTCGCATAACTCGGCCGTTTATAATTATAAATGGCTTATTTAATAAATAATAATATCCGTTCACAGGAGATATAAAAATGGCTTTGAGAAGTGAATATTTGACAAAAGGAATAGAAACCGCTCCGCAGAGATCTTTGCTTTACGCGTGCGGTTATACCAAAGAAGAACTTGAAAGACCGCTTATCGGAGTGGTATCCGCGCACAGCGAAATCGTGCCGGGTCATTTGCATTTGGATAAGATTGCAGAAGCGGTAAAAGCAGGTATAAGACTTGCCGGCGGTACGCCGATAATGGTTCCGTCTATCGGTGTTTGCGACGGTATAGCAATGGGACACATCGGAATGAAGTATTCGTTGGCGTCCAGAGAACTTATTGCGGACAGCGTGGAAACAATGGCTATGGCGCATTGTTTTGACGGTTTGGTATTGGTTCCTAACTGCGATAAAATAGTTCCGGGAATGGTTATGTCGGCTGTTAGAATGGATATTCCCGCCGTTGTAGTAAGCGGCGGACCTATGATGGCAGGTATGGTAGCGGGTTGCGAAACTTCTTTGTCGAAAATGTTCGAAGCCGTAGGCGCGAGAAAAGCCGATATGATTGACGATAAGCAGTTGCTTGAATACGAAGAAAATTGCTGTCCGACGTGCGGTTCTTGCTCGGGTATGTATACTGCGAATTCTATGAACTGTCTTTGCGAAGCGATAGGAATAGCGTTGCCGGGCAACGGTACTATTCCCGCCGTTATGAGCGGTAGAATAGCGCTTGCAAAACACGCGGGCATGGCTATTATGGATCTTGTAAAAAGAGGCGTAAAGGCAAGGGATATTATAAACGAAAAATCTATCCGCAACGCTTTGGCTTGCGATATGGCGCTCGGCTGTTCAAGCAACAGCGTCCTTCATTTGCTTGCAATTGCAAACGAAGCGGGATTCCCTCTCGACTTGAATATCATCAACCAAGTAAGCGCTAAAACTCCTAATCTCTGTCATCTTGCTCCGGCGGGACCTACTCACATGCAGGACCTTGACGCGGCGGGCGGCGTTCAGGCAGTTTTGAGCGAACTTGCAAAGAAGGGGTTGATTGACACTACGGCAATTACCGCGACGGGTAAAACGGTAGGAGAAAATATCAAAACGGCGTTTGTCAAAGATTACGAAACTATTCGTCCTATCGAAAAGCCTTACAGCGAAACGGGCGGTATCGCAATACTTTGGGGCAATATTGCAAAGAACGGCTGCGTTGTAAAGAGAAGCGCGGTCGCTCCCGAAATGCTCAAACATTCCGGACCTGCGAGAGTATTCGATTGCGAAGACGACGCGATAAAGGCTATTTACAACGGCGATATCCATGCAGGCGACGTCGTAGTAATAAGATACGAAGGACCTAAGGGCGGTCCGGGAATGAGAGAAATGCTCAATCCTACTTCCGCTTTGGCGGGTATGAAACTAGATAAGAGCGTAGCGCTTATTACCGACGGAAGATTTTCCGGCGCGTCAAGAGGCGCTTCTATCGGACACGTCGCTCCCGAAGCGGCGGACGGCGGTGAAATCGCGCTTATCAAAGAAGGCGATATAATCGATATCGACATTCCCGCAAACAGCGTAAACGTCAGAGTAGACGAAGTAAAACTTCAAGCGAGAAGAGTTGACCTAAAAGAAAAAGAACCGAATATCAAGACGGGTTGGCTGTCTAGATATTCAAGACTTGTTACGGGCGCGGACAAAGGCGCGGTACTTAAATAAACAGGAAGAAGGAAAAAATATGTTGACGTTAGACAAAGTATATCACGCCTCTTACGTTCTCAAAGAGGCGATAAGAGAAACCGATATAATTTACGCGCCGAAAATCAAACCGGGCGCGGAGGTGTATCTGAAAACAGAGAATTTGCAAGTAACGGGTTCGTTCAAAGTCAGAGGCGCGTATTATAAAATTTCCCAACTTTCGGAGGAAGAGAAGAAAAAAGGCGTAATCGCTTGTTCTGCGGGCAATCACGCTCAAGGCGTAGCGCTTGCGGCAAGAAAGAACGGGATTAAGTCGCTTATATGTCTTCCGGACGGAGCGCCTATTTCCAAAGTCGAGGCGACCAGAGGTTACGGCGCGGATATTTGTTTGGTTCAGGGCGTATACGACGACGCTTACAACAAGGCAATTCAACTCAAAGACGAAAAGGGATATACGTTTATCCATCCGTTCAACGATCCGGACGTCATTGCCGGACAAGGCACAATCGGTTTGGAAATTATCAACCAGTTGGACGATATCGACGCTGTTGTCGTACCTATAGGCGGCGGCGGACTTATTGCGGGCGTGGCTTTTGCTATTAAGTCGCTTAAACCGTCGGTAAAAGTGTACGGAGTACAGGCAAGCGGCGCGCCGAGTATGCAAAAGTCTTTCAAAGAGCATAAGATAATAAAACTCGACAGCGTACATACCATCGCGGACGGTATTGCCGTAAAAGAGCCGGGCGACCTTACTTTTGACCTTATATCTAAATACGTAGACGATATCGTAACGGTTACCGACGACGAAATTTCGGCGGCTATTTTAGCGCTTATCGAACAGCATAAAATGGTAGCGGAAGGCGCGGGCGCAGTGTCCGTAGCGGCTACGATGTTCGGCAAGATTCCTACGGACGGCAAGAAAGTGTGCTGTCTTGTATCGGGCGGAAATATCGACGTTACAATTCTTTCGAGAGTAATCAAAAGAGGATTGCAAATGAGCGGTAGAAATTATCTTGTAACGCTCGAACTCGTCGATAAACCCGGTCAACTTACGCAAGTGTCGAATATAATATCCAATCTCGGCGGAAACGTTATATCTATACATCACGAACGTTCCAACGAAGGAAGCGACGTCAACGGATGCTTTTTGAGAATACAGATAGAAACGAGAAACTTCGAACATATTCATCAAATCGAAGCGGAACTCACAAAAGCGGGATTCAAAATAATTTAATCGGAGGAGATATAAATGAAAGCAATCAGCACATCAAACGCGCCGTCGGCGATAGGACCTTATTCTCAAGCGATAGTTCACGCAGGTATGGTTTATACTTCCGGACAGATAGCGATAAATCCGTCAACAGGCAATATAGACGCGGTTACGATAGAAGAGCAGACTCATCAGGTATGTAAGAATCTTAAAGCGGTTTTGGAAGCGAGCGGTTCTTCTTTGGAACAGGTAGTAAAAACAGTTTGCTTTCTTGCGGACATGAACGATTTTGCTACGTTCAATTCCATATATGCGGAATACTTTACGTCAAAGCCTGCGCGTTCTTGCGTAGCGGTGAAGACGTTGCCTAAAAACGTTTTGGTAGAAGTCGAAGCGATTGCCGAGGCTACGAAAAGAGTATAGTAAATAAATTATCGGCATAGTAAAACGGCGGACAGTTAGTTCGCCGTTTTAGTTTATAAAAATAACGGAGCAGTCGCTCCGTTATTTTCTTATATTATTTGTTGTCGTTGTCGACGTCTGCGACGGTTTCGTCGGCTGTAACCGATTCGATTTCGCTTATGTCGGCAACTGCGTCTTCGCTTATTGCTTGCAATTCGTCGCATTTAATCGCGTCTGCAGGCTCAGCGACTGCGACGGTTTCGGTAATAGGCGAGCCGTCTTCGTTGTAATAGTTGGGATTGAGGTCGAATCTTCCAATATCGGGATCGCCTTTGCCTTTCTTTATGCTAAGTTTGCGTTGCAGTCTTGCGTCGAAAGAGAGTATTGCGGGCAGTAGAGTGAATACGAATACGTAACTCATAGACGTGCCTATTGCAAGCAATCTCGTAATCTGCGCGACTATCATATTTGTAGTAATCAAATGCACGCAAGCGCATACGCTTATCAGTATTAACGCCGAAGTGGTTACGCCCGGCGCGGCGCGGTTGATAGCGTTTTTGATTGCCGCAATGGATTTTACGCCGTCCTTTTTCTCTTCGAGATACTTTGTCGTAAGCATTATCGCGTAGTCTACCGTAGCGCCCAATTCTATTGCCGTAACTATCAGGTACGCGACAAAATTGATTTTGTTTGCAGGGTTTACCAACGAAGCGAAGTATACAATCGAGAGATTTATCCAAATACCCGATTCTATTACAAGCATCAGTATGATAGAGAGTTTGACGTTCTTAAACGTGAAGAGCAGTATTATCAATACTATCGCCGCTGAAAGCAAGGATACGAGCAAGAAGTCGTTTGGCGTAACTCTATCCAGTTCGTACGCGCCTTGCGCAAGTCCCGTCATGTATACGTCGTACGCTTTTGAATTATTCATTACATTCTCTTTGAAATCAAGAAGAGCGACTTTGTATTGGTCGGATTCTGCGCCGTATTCATTTTTGATATTCGTCAGGTTTAAGTACGCGTTTTGTGTCTCTTCGTTCTTTTCGTAAAGACCGAAAGTTTCTACCGCCAAATACTTTATTTCTTTAAGAGCGGAGTAGGTATACGGCGTTTCTATCACATTCGCGTAGTTTCCGTCTTCGTCTTGGTTGCTCAAAGTAATAGTATAGAGTATATATCTATCGCCTCTTTCGCTGTTTATATTTGCGATAAAACTGCTGTGAAGTTGGGCATAAACTCCTTGTTTTCCTATGCCCAAAGTACCTTGTATGGTTTCAATATTGTCAAAGTCTTCTTGCGTAATTATAGTTGCCAGAGAGAAAACTTCGGTAACGTAATTGACTGTAGATTCTCCGTCTTTATTTTTTGCGATAACGGCGTTTCCGTTTTCGTCGTATTTAATATTTCCGTCGTCGTCCAATTCATAACCTACTTTCTTGACTTTTTCCACAAACTCGTAATGCTTAGGCATAGAATCCGGTCCGTCGTAAGGAAGTATCAGTATAGCCTGGTTGTTGACAAGCATAGCCGTTTCTTCGGGGAGAGTAGGATTGGGATTGTCTTTTGTCGTAGAGATATAGTTGAGCGGTACTTTAAGTTGGAAGTATGAGCAGGGTATCGCCAGTCCCAAAACGACAAGTATAACGATTGCGGCAACCGCGGGTTTTGTGATTGTTTTGGATACCGCTTTGAGTTTTGGAGCGACAATCCATTTGTGTTTTGTCTTCGCAATGCCTTTGCTTAATATCATAATAAGGATAGGCTGCAAGAATACGGTTGCAAGCAAAGACAGTATAACGCCTTTCGCCAACACGAAACCGAGGTCGTATCCTATTCCGTAGTCCATAAAGAACAGCGCGATAAAGCCGCCTACCGTCGTAAGCATACTCGACGATATCGCCGATATGGTTTTCGGAAGCGCCGCGATAAGCGCGTCTTTCGGTTGAGGATGCAATTTGAGTTCCTCATAATAAGTGTGCATTAAGAAAATGGAGTAGTCCATCGCAATTGCAAGTTGCAGTATTGTCGCGCACGACGAAGTAATCGACGAGATTGTACCCATTGGTCTTCCCGCTATTATATTAGTACCCATATTAAGGAGTATGGATATACCGAGCGTAGCGAGGAATATAAGAGGTTCGAGGTAACTTTGCGTGGTAAGTAAGAGGATAACCAAGCATACCAAAACCGCAACGATAAAGAACTTTGGCATATCTCCGAGCGAAGATTGGAGAAGCGTACGCGCGTTTTGAGCGTTGCCTCCTATGTAATACCATTCGTTAACGGTGTCGGGACCTAGCGTAGGATTTTCTTTTTGTACTTTTTCAAGAATTTCGGGAATTATTTCATCCATTCTGTTAAGACAACTTATTGTTTCGTCCGAACCGCCTGCGGTCTTGAAATACAGCGAGATAATGTAAGTGTCTACGCTTCGTTTTTGTTCCTGAACGACGCCGTCTATTGTAGTATTGTATATTACGTCTTTTGTCTTAATAAATTTTTCCGCGGCTTTTTCCTGAGCCAGTTCGACGTCGACTCTATCCCACGGAGTACCGAGATCGGGATTGGTGTTGATTTCCGTAAGTTTATCAAACGTGCCTATCCAAGCGACTTTGGTAAGATATTTCTTTATCAATTTATCGCTGCTTATCGCATCGACTATTTGTTGAGCGACGTTTTTATCGATATACGATATAGCCAAATTACAGTCGCCTATAATACTGTATTCGTTTTCCAGTATTTTTTTGGAAACGATGGTGTCGGTGTTTTTATCCAAATAGGATATGACGTCGCTTTCTTTCTGAACGAAGAGCGTTCCGACTATTGAAAGTACGATTGCTACGACAAAAATTATTATCAGCGCTTTTCTGTGCGACATGATCCATTGCGATAATTTTTGCATTTCAACTCACCTCGAAAATATTCTACTTATAATATATCAAAATTATTGTTATTTTTCAACGGAATTTCCTATACAAATTTAACTGCAAGTGTCGGACTTTGATAATTTAGACAGATTAAAAATATTGCGTTCGTGTTGATTTTTCATAGATTTTACATATCGAGAAATATAAATCGCTAAAAGTTATATTGGGGCAGATAAAAAAATATTTGACATTAAACGACTTTTTGTAAATTAAATAAAAACCGTAAAAAATCATTTTGAGATTTCTAATGATTTTGTTATAATGAAAATATGAAATTAGGACTGTCGACGGCGACGTATTTTACAAGAATGTATACAGAGCAGGCTCTTGAACCTATCGCTAAACTTGGCGCGCAGGTTTGCGAGATTTTTCTTGCTACTCACAGCGAGTATACCGATGAATTCGCGGAAGTACTCAAAGACGAGTTGAAAAAAGCGAGAAAATTTTCTCCGCTCGAAGTACACTCGGTTCATGCGCTTACAAATCAGTTTGAGCCAGAACTCTTTTCTCTCAACGACAGAGCGTACGCCGATTCGCTGGCGACTTTCGAAAAAGTATTGAAGTTGGCGCAAAGTATCGGAGCGACGCATTATACTTTCCACGGCGCGACAATGCTCAAAAGAGCGGTCAAATATAACTTTGATTTCAAACATATCTCGTCGAGAGTAAACTATCTTACGGAGTTGGCGGCTGATTACGGCGTAAAGTTTTGCTACGAAAACGTGCATTGGACGTATTTTTCCACTCCCGAGTATTTTGCAAATTTGAAGGAATTCTGTCCCGATTTGTGTTGTACCTTGGATATAAAACAGGCAAGACAGTCGGGTATCGATTACGTTGAATATTTTGACGTAATGAAGGACAGGTTGAAGACGGTGCATCTTTGCGATTACGATTCCGACGGCAAGACTACGATTCCTGGACGCGGTAAGTTTGATTTCGTAACCTTGTTTAAGAGATTGCAAGACGTAGGCTTTGAAGGCGCGTGTCTTATGGAAGTGTACGCTAAGGATTACAAAAACGACTCCGATATTGAAGAATCGTACGCATTTCTTAAAGATTGTCTTGACAGGTCTTTGACTTGACAGTATAAATTGATATATTATATATATGAAAAATATTTTGACCCAACGGTCGATAGGAGAAAAATATGCGTTATAGCAAAAAAACAATGAAAATCAGAATGGACTACAACAATATGATGTCGTCCGTACTAGGAAAAGAAGGTTTAAGCGATAAAAACCTTTCCGATTTGAGCGCAGATTTAACAAAAGCGTTCAATAGCGTGGAACAAGGCAAAGGAAAAGGAATGATGGGATGGGCTGACCTTCCTTACAATCAGGATGAAATCGTCGAAGATATTCTCGAAACAGCAAAAGATATTCGCAAAAATTACGATTATTTCGTCGTTTTGGGTATAGGCGGAAGCGCTTTGGGACCTATCGCGGCTTTTCAGGCTATTTGCCATTTGCATTACAACGACTTGCCTAAGCGCAAGCGTAAAGGACCTAAGTTCTACGTAGAAGACAACGTAGACCCCGAAAGAATGCAGGCTTTGTTTGATGTTATCGAAGTAGAAAAGACTATGTTCAACGTTGTTACCAAATCCGGTTCCACTTCCGAAACAATGACCCAGTATCTTATTATCAACGATATTCTTAAAGCAAAACTCGGAGATAAGGCGAAAGATCATATTATAGCGACTACTTCTAAAAACGCGGGCAACTTGATTAAGATTGCAATTAAAGAGAATTACAAGACTTTCTATATACCTGACGGCGTAGGCGGTAGATTTAGCGAACTTTGTCCCGTAGGATTGCTTCCGGCTGCCGTAGTAGGCATTGATATTAAGGCTATGCTCGCCGGCGCTAAATGTATGATGGAAGATTGCAACAGCGACAACGCTAAGAAAAATCCCGCGCTTATGGCTGCGGCTTTGCAACATCTTGCTATGCAAAGAGGTAAGAATATCGGAGTTATGATGCCTTACGCGGACGGTTTGAAGTTTATTGCCGATTGGTACGCGCAACTTTGGGCGGAATCTTTGGGTAAAAACAAGACTTTGGACGGAAAAGCGTGCAACGTAGGTCAAACGCCTGTTAAATCTTTGGGCGTAACCGACCAGCACTCTCAAGTTCAACTTTACGCGGAAGGTCCTTTTGATAAAGTCATTACATTTATCGGCGTAGACGACTACCGCGCAAACGTTGTAATTCCAAACGGATGCGAAGAATATCCCAACGTAAACTTCCTTTGCGGTCATACTATGAATGAACTTATCCAGGCGGAACGCGCCGCTACCGAATATGCGGTAACCAAAGCGGGTAAAATGAATTACACGATTATGCTTCCGCAACTCAACGAATTTACTCTCGGACAACTTTTGATGTATTTCATGTTGCAGACCGCTTACGCAGGCGCTTTGTTGAATATCGATACTTTTAATCAACCGGGCGTAGAAGAGGGCAAAAACGCGACTTACGCGCTTTTGGGAAGACCCGGCTATGACGAAAAGAGAACGGAACTTGCAAACGCTCCGCAAAAACAAAACAAATATATTATTTAATTTATAAAATCAAACGATTCGCGATAGCCGTCCGATATTCGGACGGCTATATTAAAACAAGACTAATTTCGGGTAAATTGCTTGCTAAGATAAATATTTTATCGAATTAGTTGATTTCGGTTTATAATAAAAGTAAACGTAAGATATAATATATATTGTAATATAATAAAGCGTAAGGGAAAGATATGGTAAAACTTTTCAAAGAAGAAATAAAAGGCGTAATATTCGATTTGGACGGAACGTTGCTTGATTCCATGTGGGTATGGGAAAAGGTGGATAATGATTTTCTTGCCGAAAACGGAATTGCGGTAACAGGCGATTATACGGAGGCGGTTAAACAAATGCACTTTGAAGAGTCCGCTCTTTATACCAAAAACAGGTTTTCTCTCGATATGTCTACCGAGCAGATTATCAATAGGTGGACGGAAATGGTAAAGGAAGAGTACGCTTATAATATTAAATTGAAAGAGGGAGCGTATGATTTTATACGCAAACTTATCTCAAAAGGCGTTAAAATCGCTTTCGCAACCACGCTGTTTAGAGAAGTCGCCGAACTTTGTCTTGACAACAACGGCTTATCATTTAGAAAGTTGGGGGTAGAGTGTCCGCTTGTTTCGATAGATGAGGTGTCGAGAGGAAAAGGTTTTCCCGATATATATCTAGAAGCGTCCCGAAGAATAGGCGTTGAGCCGCGCGAGTGTATGGTATTCGAAGATATTCCGCTTGCAATCGAAGGGGCAAGCGCGGGCGGTTTTCATACCTGCGGAGTATACGATAAGTATTCCAACAACGAAAGCAATTTTTCTGATTTATGCAAAAATTATATCCAAAGTTTTGCTATACTTCTTCAATTTATCGACTGACAAAATTTGAACATTGTTTTGAATAATGTTCAATTATTGTGTTTTATCGACATATATCGCGTATTTTATCTAAATTATAGAGTAGAGAGTAAATAGTCTGTTTGCTTAATATGACGGGATAGTTAATAGAGTATCGCTTATTTCCCCGTCATCCCTAGCGTATTCGAAGAATCTTGTTAAATAAAATTCAGTATAATAAATAATCTTAACATAAAGCGTTTCTTTTCTTAAAAACATTTTACTTGTAATTGGCAATAATTAGTAATATAATATAAATATGACACACCGCTTGCTTACTCTCGAAAATGCGGAAGCGTCTTATTACGGCGCGGATTTTTCGATTACAAACATAAACATTTCGCTGGACAAAGGCGAAACGCTTGTCGTTTACGGAAGAGAGGGAAGCGGTAAAACTTTGATATTGCGTACCGTCGCAGGATTAGAGGATATTAAATCGGGCAACATTTATCTTGACGGAAGTAAATTGGAAGAGATACCGCTCAAAGACAGGGATTTGGGATTTACTTTTGATTTCTCATCATTGGGAAAGAAGAAAACCGTCAAAGAGATACTCGAATATCCTATGAGATTGAGAGAATATTCGCAAGATAAGATAACTTATTGCGTTGACGTAGCGCTCAAGGAATTTTCTCTCGATGAAAATTCTCTCGCGGATGAACTTGACGCTTTTAGCAAAGTCAGACTGATTTTGGCAAGACTTTTTATTATTTCTAGGCGAATTTATATCGTCGACGATATTTGGAAAGACTTGCCGTATGAAGAGCAAGAGCAGATTATAGAATTGTTGCAAAGCGTCGTTGTCGGCAAAAGCGTTGTTATCGCCACGCAAGAAATAGAATTTGCAAAGAGATTGGGCAAGGGCGGAATTTGCGTAGTTGCCAAAGGCGATATAAGCGAAAAACTATCGTTGGAGGAAATTTCATTGCTTCCATCAAATATGGAAAGCGCGATACTTTGCGGGTATCCTATTTATATGGACGTTTTGGATAAGGATGAGAGGGGATACTTTGTTGTCATAGACGGGGTAAGATACGGAGTCGACGCTCCTTTGAGCGAAATATACGTAGGCAAGAAAGTGTGCTTTGCTTTTGAAGAGGGGATAGGGGCGAAAGGATTTTATTACGATAAAGATTGCGAAAGATTGATTTCGCGCAGCATAAAGAAACTATCGGTTGAAAACCGTGAAGGGGTGTAAAAGTGAACGATTTAAGCGATATTTTTTCCGAAGAGAAAAAAAGCGTAATTGCCGAAAAGAAAAACGGCAGTAAGAAAATAAAGATAATAGCGATAGTTACCGTTGTTGTATTGTTGCTTTCCGTAGTGGCGTTTGTCGCAGGCGTGGCTGTGGGTAAAAGCAGCGGTATAGCCGACGATATGCCGCTTATGATAGAAGTGTACGAACTGATAAAGAAATATTACTACAAAGATATTTCTTGGGAGACTTTTCAGGAGATGGCTGCCGCAGGCTTTGCGGGATCGTTGGATATTTTTTCGGGTATAGTGTCCGAAGGCGGAGGAGAAATTACCTCGGGATCTATCGGAATACAGGTGGCAAGTTCTCTTTACAACGAGCAGGTAATAACTTTTGTCGCGCCTAATATGCCCGCTTACGGCGCTGTGGCTTTGAGCAAATACGACGAAGATTTCAATCTTGACCGCGCTTTTAATTACCAAAGCGCCGCTGTCAGAATGAGAGAGGGAGATAAAATCGTAAGAGTAGGCTATAAATTCCTCGACGAGGACGGTCAGTATAAATACAGAACGGAACGCGTGGAAAATACCGGAGCGGCATATTTCAGACAGGTGCTTAACGAATTTTCTGATATAGACGAGTTGGTCTATATTATCAAAAAGTATGACGGCAACGGCGGATACGAGCAAGGCTATTACGCTTTTGAAATCACGAAGACTATGGAAGAGCGCGCTAAATTAGCGTACTATTATCCTTATACTCAAGACGTGGGAATAATAAGAATGATGGAATTCAGCGCGGAAGCGGACGCTGATTTCGCCGACTGCGTATCACAGTTTATTAGAGACGGCAAGAAAAAACTTATACTTGACTTACGCGACAACGGCGGAGGAAACCTTTTGAGCCTTGAATACGTCGCGCAGTATCTTCTCGACAATCCGACTGCTAGCGAATTGCCGATAATGAACCTTATAAGCAACGTAGGCTACGGCAAAGAAGAGTCCAATATAGTTACGTCAAGCAACAGCAATCCGCTTGCCCAGCAAGAGGGAATATCCTTGCCGATAGCGTTCCCAATAAGCAAACTGGTTGACGGCTTTGAAGTTGTGGTATTGACCAACGGACATACCGCGTCCGCATCGGAAGGACTTATCGGAGCGTTGCAGTACTACAACGATACTCAAATAGTGGGAAGCAAGACTTACGGCAAAGGCGTCGCTCAAATTACCATAGAACTGTCCAACGGACAATTGCTTTACGTTACCAACGGAAGATACTTTGTCCCTACGCAAGGCGCGAACGGCAAGTTGGAGTGGACTAAGACGATACACGAAAACGGATTCGACCCATTGGAAGAAAACGTAGTAGTAGATAGAATATGCGATTACGCCATGGATAAATGCGTCGCAAGAGCAATGCAAGTGTTAGGTTATTGACAAATCGCGTAAAAAGAGTTAATATAGATTTATAAGACAGTATATCCCGAGCGACGATACTTCTCGTCGCTTTGGAAATAATTAAAACATTACCGAATCGATGAGCAAATCGGAGAGTAGGAAAAGCGTAACGTTGCGTTTATACTCTGCATTTTTGCGGAGTTTTTTCTTTTTCCGAGGCTAAATAAGGAGAAGTATGAAAAGAATAGGAGTAATTGGAATTGCGTTAAGACGGGACAGAGATACCGCGCTTGCGATACAAAATCTGCTATCCGCTTTCAGCGATATAGTGATAGGCAGAATGGGCGTGCCTGATAAAGAATCGGGTATAAGCGCAATTAGCGTTATCGTTAAAGGTACGAACGAGCAGATTTCCGCGCTGTGCGGAAAACTGGGAAAACTCAACGAAGTATACGTTAAATCGGCGGTAACTTCATTTGAAATCGAAGGGGAATAAAAGGAGAAAATAAAATGAAATTCAAGAGAATAATAATATTGACGTGCGTTGTCTTAATCATAACAAGCGCGCTTATGCTGTGCGCCTGCAAAAAGGACGAAGAAGGATATACGCTTGTCGTACCCGACGGAGCGCCTGCGCTGGCGATAGCGCGCGTTTCGGATGAAATATTGACGGACAGCGTCGTTTATAAACTCAATAAAAAAATAGTACCCGCGTCGACGGTAAACGCGGAAGCGCTGAAAAGCGATATTGCGATAGTTCCCGCAAATCTTGCGTCTATACTATACAACGGAGGAAATGATTTTAAGATACTTGCCGTTGTTACGAACGGGAATTTATTTCTGATGTCTTCTCAAAATACGAAGATAGAAGGTCTTGACGCGCTTAGTGGAAAACTTGTCTATTCGATAGGTCAAAACAGCGTTCCCGACATAATATTCAAGACGCTTTTGAAAAACAACGGTATAAACTTTAAGGTAGGGGAAAAAGCGGAAGAGGGCGCGGTAACGATAAAATATTGCGCGGACGGAAGCGAGGTGAACTCCGCGTTGATTTTGGCAAAAGAAAAAGGCGAGCAGGCTTACGGAGTATACGCCGAACCGGACGTTAACAAAGGCAAGTCCGCGGGATTGACAGAAGCGTTCGACATTCAAAAGTTGTGGTCGGAAGATACCGACGACGCTTTTAGCGGTTACGCGCAAGCGGTATTGATTGCAAAATCAAACGTTTGCGAAGACAGTCGGTTTGTCGCAAAACTTCTTGAAGAAGTGCAAGCGAATAAATCGCGTATCATGCAAGACGCTCAACTTGCCGAAGACAATATCAAGTCTATTTATCCGCAGACTTCTCTCAAAGGCAATTTGAATAGCGAAGTAATCGCAAGGTGCAATATAGACTGTATATCAATGAAAGACGGAAGAGATTATTATGAAAATACTCTTCGCGCCGTAATGAATATAAATCCAAAACTAATCGGAGGGGAATTGCCCGACGACGGTTTTTACTATATTCTGTAAGATATAAATATGGACAAAACGGCAGAATAAATATAATATAAAATGAAAAACACAATCGGACGAAAAAAAGTTTATTCAATACTCAATTGCGCTTTGCCGATCGCGACGTTGCTTGCGGTCGTGGCGATTTACGCGATAATAAGCAAGGCGGTGGGTATCGAGATGTTAGTCCCGTCCGTTTCAAATGTGGTAAAAGACTTTTTTTCGCTTTTCGCGCAATCGGAATTTTATAAGGCGGTAGGCGGAACGCTCGGCAGGGCAATAGCGGCTTACTTGCTCTCGTTTGTATTCGCTATAATATTTGCCTGTCTTACCAAAGCGTGCAAGCCGTTAAAAAAAGCCTTTTCTCCTATTGTCGCGCTTGTCAGAGTAATGCCGACAATGTCGATAATCCTGCTTGCCGTAATTTGGTTTAATTCCTATCAGTCTGTCGTATTAGTGGCGTTTTGCGTTATATTTCCTATGCTATATACGGGGTTTTGCGACGCGTTGGATTCGGTAGATAAAGACTTAATAGAAATGGCGGAACTGTATGGAGTAGATAGGAAAAACAAGATATTGCAACTTTATTTACCGCAGATTTTGCCGGGCGCGTTTACAGCCGTCAAAAGTTCCGTAGGTCTTAATCTAAAACTCGTCATAGCGGCGGAAGTACTTGCGCAGACGGCGCAAAGCGTAGGAATATTTATGCAACAGTCAAAAATAAATCTCGATACGGCGAATTTGCTTGCATGGACTGTTGTTGCAATTATTTTGGGCAGCGTCTTTGAATGGTTGGTCGCTTTTGCGGAGAAAAAGGCGGTGAAATGGAAATGATAATCAAAGATTTAACTTTCGCTTACGGCGATAAAATTATATTCGATAATTTCAATTTGGAAATTCCGCTTGGCAAGGTAACCTGTATCATGGGCGCTTCGGGCGGAGGTAAAACTACGTTGTTGGACTGCATAGCGGGAAAGCATCAATATCAGGGTAAGATAATTTATGGACAAAACGGTATGGATTTGGATGTGAAAACAAAAATTGCGTACGTTTTCCAACAGCCTAGATTGATACCCTCTATGAGCGTGGAGAAGAATATAGAATTCGTTTTACCCAAAAGCATGAGCAAGGAAGAAAAAGGAGAGAGGGTAAGAGAAGTCGTCGAGAAATTCCGCCTAATAGACTGTAAGAAATCTTATCCGGCAAATATCAGCGGAGGACAGGCGAGTCGAACGGCTTTGGCGAGGGCGTTTGCTATCAATCGCGACGTTTTGCTTATGGACGAACCTTTCAAGGGATTGGATATAAAACTTAAAAAAGAAATTTTGGATATTACCGTTCCACTATTGAAAAACAAAACGGTGGTATTCGTTACTCACGATATTGAAGAGGCGTTGGCGGTTGCCGATATAATATACGTGTTGGATAGGGAAGATGGCAAAGGCTTGTCCGTTGTCGGCGAAGAAGAAATAACTTTGCCAAAGGAAAATCGCGATCTATATTGCGATGAGATAAGCAAGTCAAGACAAAAAATATTTTGCTGTCTTACCGACAGCAAAATAAATTAGGTCTTTGTCGAATCAACTGTTTTTCGCCATATCGATAAGGTATCTTAGTTTGGTTATCTGTTCATTGTTGAGCATACAACTTGCCGAATTGAAAAATTCTTCGAGTTTTTCATTGTCCAAAGTTCCGTTTTTCCTGCCGTTATCGACAAGGGCGAACATCTCTTGCATAAGTCTTTCTTCCGACATGTGGGAATACTTGTTGAGTTCTTCTTCCAAAGTCCCTTGTTGGGTGTTTGAATTCTGCGCGCTGTCAGCGAAAGAATTAAATGCGAATTGATTAAAGTTGCCTGCGTTATTGTTGTTTGACGCGCCCGTAGGTCTGAAATTATTTTTTTTCATAATTATCCTTCTTAATCGTTGTCGTTATATAATTTGTTTATTGTTTTATTAACCTCTTCGGGATTCAAATTGATCTGGGCGGGCGGCGTCTGACGGTTTTGCGCGCCCGAGGAATTGTTCATAAGTTGCGGCAGCATTTGCATAAGCATAGACATATCTTTGTTGCCGCCTCCGCCTCCGTTCATCATTTGCATTATCTTTGCAAAGTCCATATCCATAAATTCACCTCGTAATATTGTATGCCGCTCTTTGCGTTTTAGTGTCGGTCTATATTTATCTGTTGAGCAAATCAATATATTTAAGCAACGTATGAATATCTCCTATCGAGTTGTTGTAACCTACGCTTACTCTGACTGTTCCGCTCTCTAGCGTGCCTAATTGAGTATGTATAAGGGGAGCGCAGTGCAGACCGCATCTTACAGCAATATCTCTTTCGTTGAGATAATCGCCAATATCCGTGGAAGAGTAGTCTTTGAAATTAAAAGAGATTACGCCGGTATTTTGAGAAGAATACAGTTTTACGTTTTTAATTTGTTTCAGACCGTAGAGAAGTTCGCTTGTTAGATAGCGTGTGTTAAGACTGATTTTCGCAAGATTCTGATACGTCCATTCTGCGCTTGCGCCAAGTCCTATAATACCGGCGCTATTCAGCGTTCCAGACTCGTAAGCCTCCGGCGGAGCGGTAGGTTGAGAAAGGCTTTCGCTGTGAGTTCCCGTGCCGCCGAATCGGATGGGGAATATTTTGTAATTAGTGTTGTAAATCAAAAATCCCGTTCCTTGCGCTCCGTGTAAGCCTTTATGACCTGCGGCTACCAAGAAGTCTATGTTGTTGTCGGGTACGTTGAGCGCGACGTGTCCTAGCGACTGCGCTCCGTCGACGAAGAAGGGAATGCCGTGCTTTTTGGCGGTTTTACCGATTTGGAATATATCCGTTGCGTTTCCAGTAACGTTTGATATATGATTGGCGCAAATAAGTTTTGTGTCGGGCGTAACTGCGTTTGCTACCGCGACGGGCGAGATGGCGCCGTTTTCGTCAGGCGTAATTTCTATAAGGTTAATTCCTAAGACGTCTTTTAGGTAGTACAGAGGACGCGCCACTGAGTTGTGTTCGTTGGACGTAAATATCACGTCAACTTTTTGACCTTTGAAATTGAGCAGATAACCTATAATGGCGAGATTACACGCTTCGGTACAGTTTTGGGTAAATATAAGTTCGTACCTGTCGTCGCAGGAAAGCAAAGATTTGAGCGATTGACGCACGTCGTATATTTTTATCGCTGTGTCTATAGAATCGTTATGTCCGCCGCGTCCGGGGTTGGAAGAATAGGAAAGTTGTTTGAATATCTCGTCAAACATACGGCGCGGTTTGAATCTTGAAGTTGCGGCATTGTCTAAATAAATCATTTTTCCCTCACAGTTTGTATTTATTTCTAATATATTGTATTAGGAGCGAAGTACATAAATACCAAGGAGAAAATCATTAAACATGAATTATCTAGTAATAGTTTTTCGCTCCCGCAACGACGCTTTGACAATGCGAAGTTACTTAGGTAGCCGAGGCGTTTCTTGCGCTATCATCAACGCGCCGAGAAGCATTACGCATTCTTGCGGAATAGCGTTGAAAATCAACAACATATCTCCGCTTGCGCTGTCAAATCTGATGAAATCTTCTCCGACCAAGGTTCAGTATGCCGTTTATTCGGCGTACGCAGAGCAGGGAGGCATAGGATACAGACTTGTCCGCTGAGCGAAATAAATTTTTTTAACGGGGACTGATTTTCAGTCCCTTATCTTATATTAAAGCGTTAGATTTATATGGACGTTTCGGTATAAATTATAGTTTGATTTTTTGTTTGAAAAGTTTTTAAGCAGATTGATTTTTCCGTTTTTTAATTAAAATTCTATCTCTAAATATAAAAAATGAACTTCCGTCGCAGGAGGAGTATTCACGCGCAATAAAAGGTCTGTCAAATTGCAAAAATGTTATTATCTTTGTAATAAATTTATTTCCAAAACGACGGCGTTTGTCAATATTATTATGTATTTGTTTGAAAGCAATCTAATACAAAAAGTTGCAAATTCTCGGCGATTTCATAAGATTTATTATCAAAAACTCATGTCTTATACGGCAAAACAGCGTTATTACGCAAAAATTACTTTACAAATGATTATAGTATGTAATATAATAAATTATAATTTATATATTTAGTATTAAGGAGATTTTAACAAACTATGGTTGTTCCATTACTGTCCGCAGCGTCTGACCTTGGAGCGTCGCGATTATCGGGCTACATCGTAGCAATCGTCATTCTTATTTTTTTATCGGGATACTTCTCGTCTACAGAAACGGCTTTTTCTTCTCTCAACAGAATCAGATTGAAAAACCTTGTTTCCACAGACAAGAAAAAATATTCTAAAGTATATTTTTTAAGCGAACATTTCGACGCGCTTATCTCTACTATTTTGATAGGCAACAATATAGTCAATATTACGGCGTCTACGCTAGCGACCATGATGTTTACCGCGTTGATAGCAAATCAGGACGTGGCGGGTATAGTTTCTACGGTCGTGATTACAGTAGTCGTTCTCATATTCGGCGAAGTTATGCCGAAATCGATGGCTAAGCGCAGTCCCGAGTATTTTGCGAGATTGACCGCGCCGTTTATTTTGGCGTTGTATTACGTGCTTTATCCGTTAGTGTGGGTAATGGGACTTTTGCAGAAACTTATCGGCAAAATTTTTAAGAAGAAAGGAAATGAAAACATTACCGACGAGGAACTTATTACTTACGTCGACGAAGCGCAGACGGAAGGCGGATTGGACGAATACGAAGGCGATCTTATACGTTCGGCTATAGAATTCGACAATATGACGGTAAAAGACGTGTTTACCCCCAGAGTAGACGTAGAAGCGATAGAAGTCGAAGATTCGATGCCCGACGTAATGAAAGTGTTCAGAGAAAGCGGATATTCCAGACTTCCTGTATACAAAGACAATATCGATACGATTGTAGGCGTGCTTAACCTCAAAGATTTTTACGAGGCTTATATAGACGGCGAAAGCAAATTTTCGCGTCTTGTGGCAAAGAACGTAATTTACGTTCCCGACACAATGAAGATAAGCGACGTGTTGAGAAAATTGCAGATTGCTAAAATGCACCTTGCCGTCGTAGCCGACGAATTCGGCGGAACGATGGGTATTGTTACTCTCGAAGATATTCTTGAACAGTTGGTAGGCGAGATTTATGACGAAAGAGACGAAATAGTCGAGCCGATAGTTAAACTTACCGAAGATAAATATTTGGTATTGGGAGAAACCAATCTCGAAGAATTTTTTGAATATTTCGACGTCAACGAAAACAAAGAGGAGTTTGACACCGTTACGCTGAGCGGATATATCGCTTACGCGCTGGGAAGAATGCCTCAGGTCGGAGATATAATCAATTTTGAAAAACTCGCTATCACAGTCAAGAAGATGGACAACACGGTAGTTGAAAAAGCGGAAGTTGTAGTAAACTCAGTGGAAGAAAGCGAGCAAGAATAGCAATTAAACTTTTTAACAGTAGTATATAAATCAGGAGGCAGAAATGTACAAAAAGGTCGATTCCGGAATGAACTTTTGCGATAGAGAAAAAGACGTAATAGCGTTCTGGAAGGAAAACAGGATTTTCGAAAAAAGCGTAGAAAAAAATAAAGGAAAAGAGTCTTTCTCTTTTTACGACGGTCCGCCTACGGCAAACGGTAAGCCGCATATCGGTCATATTCTTACGAGAGTAATGAAAGACATTATTCCGAGATATAAGACCATGAAAGGATATTACGTCGCTAGAAAAGCCGGTTGGGATACTCACGGCTTGCCGGTAGAGTTGGAAGTCGAAAAACTTTTGGGTATCGACGGAAAACCCGAAATTGAGAAGTACGGTATCGAGCCTTTTATCAAAAAGTGTAAAGAAAGCGTATGGAAATATAAAGGCGAATGGGAAAGAATGTCCGACAGAGTGGGATATTGGGTAGATATGGACAACCCTTATATCACTTACGACGACAATTATATAGAATCCGTATGGTGGGCGGTAAAGACTATCGCGGACAAAGGACTAATCTATAAAGGACACAAAATCGTGCCATACTGTCCCAGATGCGGAACGGCGCTTTCTTCTCACGAAGTGGCGCAAGGCTATAAAGATGTAAAAGAAAAGTCTGTATTCGTAAAATTCAAAAGAAAGAACAACGACGGATATTTTCTTGCATGGACGACGACGCCTTGGACGTTGCCCTCTAACGTCGCTTTGTGTATGAACGGAGAGGAAAACTATGCGCAGATAAAAGTCGGCGAGGAAATATACGTTCTTGCCGAAGCGTTGGTTCCGTCGCTTTTCGAAGAGTACGAAGTATTGAGCGTGAAGAAGGGTAAAGATTACGAACGCGAAGAGTATATCCCTCTTTTCAATACCAACGATACAAATAAAAAATCTTATTACGTTACCAACGATTCCTACGTTACGCTTACGGACGGTACCGGTATAGTACATATCGCTCCGGCATTCGGCGAAGACGACGCGAAAGTGGGAAGAAAATACGATTTGCCGTTTGTTCAAATGGTCGACGATAGAGGCAGATTTATCGAAGCAATGGGAGATTTGCAAGGGGTATTCGTCAAAGACGGCGACAAATTGATAATAAAAGATCTTGCGCAGAGAGGTTTGCTCTTCAAGGAACTTATGTTTGAACACTCCTATCCTTTCTGTTGGAGATGCGACACGCCGCTTTTGTATTACGCTAGATCGAGTTGGTTCATAAAGATGACTCAGGTAAGAGAGCAACTTCTTAAAAACAACGCTACGGTCAACTGGATGCCTCCGACGATAGGCTCGGGACGTATGGGCAACTTCCTTGAAAACGTTATAGACTGGGGAATATCTCGCGAAAGATACTGGGGTACGCCGTTGCCTATTTGGGTATGTCCGGATTGCGGAAAAATCAAAGTTGTAGGAAGCAGAGAGGAACTTGCCGCTTTGGGCGGTTTGAAAGAAAATATCGAGTTGCATAAACCTTATATCGATAAAGTTACTTTCAAATGCGAATGCGGCGGAGAAATGAAGCGTACGCCGGAAGTTATGGACTGTTGGTTTGACAGCGGAAGCATGCCTTTTGCGCAGTTGCATTATCCGTTTGAAAACAAGGACGTATTTGAAGAACAGTTCCCGGCAAACTTCATAAGCGAAGCGGTCGATCAGACGAGAGGCTGGTTCTATACTCTCTTGGCTATATCAACGCTTTTGTTTGACAAAGCGCCTTTCAAAAACTGTATAGTTCTCGGACACGTCAACGACAAAAACGGAATCAAGATGTCCAAACATAAAGGTAACGTAGTAGACCCGTGGTCGGTATTGGACGTTCAGGGAGCGGATGCAGTCAGATGGTATTTCTATTCGTCTTCCGCTCCGTGGCTTCCGTCCAGATTTTCCGCGGACAACGTTTCGGAATGTCAGAGAAAGTTTATGGGTACGCTTTGGAATACTTATTCATTCTTCGTGCTTTACGCTAATATAGATAAGTACGACCCGAGTAAGTACAGCCTTAAAGACTGCAAACTTTCTCACATGGATAAATGGATACTATCCAATCTCAATACGTTGGTAGATTATGTTGATAAGTGTCTTGATACCTATAAGATAACCGAAAGCGCGAGAGCGATACAGGATTTCGCAGATATACTTTCCAACTGGTACGTGCGTCGCGGAAGAGAGAGGTATTGGGCAAGCGATATGAACGACGATAAGATAGCCGCTTATACCACGCTGTATACGGTGCTTGTTACGCTTGCTAAAATAACCGCTCCGTACACTCCGTTCATGGCGGAAAGCATTTATCAAAATCTTGTCGTCAACTTCTTCAAAGACGCGCCGGAGAGCGTACATTTGTGCGAATTCCCCGTAGCGGATATGAGTATGGTTGACAAGAACCTCGAAGCGGATATGGACTTCGTATTGCAAGCGGTCGTACTCGGAAGATCTGCAAGAAACAAGGCAAATATCAAAAACAGACAGCCTTTGGGCAATCTTTATATACTTACCGATAAAAAGGTAAACGACAAAAATATTTTGAGTTTGGTAGCCGATGAAATCAACGTGAATAACTGCGAGATAGTATCGGATAAATCCAAGTTTATGACTTATGAACTCAAACCGCAACTCAAAACTTTGGGACCGAAATACGGAAAGCAGTTGGGCGCTATAAGACAGTTCCTTACGACGTGCGACAACGCAAGCGAAATAGTTGATTGCGTAAATGGCGGAGGAGTATACAAAATCGACGCGGACGGAACTTCGGTGGAACTTTCTTTGGAAGATTTGCTTATTACGCCTATCAACAAGAGCGGATACGCGCTTGAAAACGATAACTCCATGACGGTTGTAATAGATACGAATCTTACGGAAGAGTTGATAAGCGCGGGTATAGCGAGAGAACTTACTTCCAAAATACAGACAATGCGTAAAGAAGCGGGATTCGAGGTTGTCGACCATATCAAAGTCGCTTTTGAAGGCAACGGTAAATGCGCGCAAGTGCTGAAAGAAGATAAGAGTATTTGCGAAGGCGTGCTGTGCGACCAACTCGTTGAAGGAACGATGGACGGATATAAAAAGGAACTTGATGTAAACGGCGAAATTATCACAGTCGTCGTAGCCAAGATTTAACAGTATGATAAAAGTAGCGCGGGAGTGGAAAGACTATCAAATCGTCGCTACCGGCGACGGACAGAAGTTGGAGAGATGGGGCAAATTGGTTTTGCTCCGTCCCGACCCGCAAATTATTTGGAAAAGTAGCCGCCCTTTGGATAAAGAGAAGTCTATAAACGCAAAGTATATACGCTCCAATCAAGGCGGCGGAAGATGGGAATATAAAGGCAATATCCCCGAAAACTTTACGGTTGAGAGAAAAGGACTTGTTTTTTCTCTCAAACTGATGGGGTTCAAGCATACCGGACTTTTTCCCGAGCAGGCGGTCAACTGGGACTTAATGCAAGACCTTATTAAGTCGAGCGGCAGAAAGATAAAAGTCCTCAATTTGTTCGCCTATACGGGTGGCGCGACCGTCGCTTGCGCGAAAGCGGGCGCGTACGTAACTCACGTCGACGCGGCTAAGGCAATGGTCGACAGAGCGAAAACGAACGCTAATTTGAGCGGTATCGAACAAGATAGGATTCGCTATATTGTAGACGACTGTCAGAAGTTTATAGCGAGAGAAATTCGCAGAGGGAACAAGTACGACGCGATAATAATGGATCCTCCGTCTTACGGAAGGGGCGCAAACGGCGAAGTTTGGAAACTTGAAGACTGTATTTTCGATTTGGTAAAAGAATGCGCGAAAGTATTGACTGACAATCCGCTTTTCTTCCTTATCAATTCATATACTACCGGACTTCAACCGCAGGTAATCGACAATATATTGACGCTTTGTCTATCGGACTTCAAAGGGCAGAGCGAGGCGTACGAAGTCGGTTTGCCTACAGACGAGGGGATTATCTTGCCTTGCGGATGTAGCGGACTTTGGACGGGAAAAGTTAACAAAACAAAGAAATAAAAGAGAATCGGGGCATTGCTTCGACAAAAGAGAAAAATATGGCACAGGAATTTAATTATAAAGATTTAGCGGTTATTTACGAAGATAATCATATTATAGTGGCTGTAAAGCCTTGTAATATACCTTCGCAATCAGACTCTTCCAATGACAAAGATATGCTGACGTTGGTAAAAGAGTACGTTGCAGACAAGTATAACAAGGAAGGAGACGCGTACATAGGCTTAGTGCATAGATTGGATAGACCTACAGGCGGAGTAATGGTCTTCGCACGTACGTCTAAGGCGGCTGCCAGATTGAGCGAGCAGATAAAAAATCATGAGTTTGAAAAACAGTATCTGTGCGTATCGTGCGGTCTTCCAAAAGAGAGAAACGCGCATTTGAAACATTATCTTAAAAAAAATCAGGCTAAAAATCTTGTGCAGATAGTTCCGCAAGCGACGGACGGAGCAAAACTTGCCGAACTTGATTATTCCTTTATTCAAGAAGTCAACGGATTCAGTCTTTTCAAAATAAATTTGCAAACAGGGCGTTCGCATCAAATAAGAGTACAGATGGCTTCGCAAGGACTGCCGCTTTTCGGCGACAGCAAGTACGGAGCGAATCCCGCTACGTTCAGACATAATTTGGGACTTTGGGCGACGCAAATAAAGTTTACCCATCCTACGACTAAGGAAAAGATGACTTTTATCGTACATCCGCCGAAAGACGAAGTGCCTTGGAGAGCGTACGATATTTCGAGATTCCTCAACGTAGGTATAGCGACCAATTCTTACGACGACTTGGCTAATTATAATAAGTTGTACGACGTAAAGAACGACGCAAAGAAATAATAGGGAAATATATTATAATATAAATAGATTTTGATAAAACAAAAACGGCAAATGTGAATTTGCCGTTTTACTATGTACCGTTGTAATTTTATTTATTATCTTTATCGTTTGTGCTGACCTGCGCGATAACCTCGTTTTCTTTTTGTTCCGTATCGTTTTCCGCGGGGAAGGAAGGTAGAATTCTTACGTTTTCGCTGTTATCGACGTCGGCTAGGGGAGTTTCGTCTTTTACGC
This sequence comes from uncultured Christensenella sp., assembly GCA_910584635.1. Classification (GTDB taxonomy): domain Bacteria; phylum Bacillota; class Clostridia; order Christensenellales; family UBA3700; genus RACS-045. The sequence continues at coordinate 89,298 of CAJUBA010000001.1, forward strand.
TCGCTTTGGTCTTAACTGCGGATACATAAGTAGACATACTTGTAAATACGTTGCGGAAGTGGTCTGCAATTCTTTCCATATTGCTTATGATAGAGAGGAATATACCGCCGCTTTCCGCGCTGCATTCGCTGTTATGAAGTCTTACGATATGATTTTTAGAAAGATTTTCTTCATAGGTGTCTACTAAGTCTTCGTAGCCGTTTACTTCGTCTTTAAGAACTAAACTTTTTTGTTCGAACGCTTGCATTACAAAATCGTAAAGTTTATCTATCGCGCCTTTCATCATCATGATTTCTTCTATTGCTTTGGGGGAGAAGTTGAGATTGTTGTCGACAAGTTCCTGCGCCGATTCGCAGATGTTTTCCGCGTAATCTCCCACTCTTTCTATATCGGATATGACATGATAAAATGACGCTATTTCTTTTTCTTCTTTATACGAAATATCTTTTGCGGATATTTTAACTGCGAATTTGGTAAGTTTTTTGTTAAGAAAGTCTATTCGTTGTTCTCTTTCTTCGAATTCTTTTTTTCTGTCAAAGTTAAGGTTTGTTAACGTGTCTATCGCTATATCGAAGTTGAGTTTTGCAAGAGAAGCCATAGCAAGCAATTCTTTTCTCATTACCATAAGCGCGATTGACGGAGATTTAAGTATTCTTTCGTCGATATAAGCGAAAATTTTCTCTTCCGCGTCTTCCTGAGAATTCTTTTTGTCGCGTACCAGCAGAGTAGCCAACTTGGTAAGACCTCCGGTAAATGGAACGAGAACAAGCGTAGCAAGTACGTTAAATATCGTATGGAACATTGCTATTTGCGTACTAACGGGACCGAATGCGCGAGGCAACCAGTAGTCAAACGCAAGTTTTTCGCTTATAAGCGGAGCGATGAATATGATAAGCAAGAATATTATCGTACCGAAAATATTAAAAAGCAAGTGGATTACCGAAGCGCGCTTAGCGTTTGTATTTGCGCCGATAGAAGCGAGCATAGCGGTTACGCAAGTGCCAATATTTATACCGAGCGTTACGAAAATAGCGCTCCGGAGCGTCATTAGTTGACCTCCGCCGTCTAATGAAACGGAGCAGAGCGTAATCAATATCGAAGTCGTTGCCGACGACGATTGAAAAATCGCAGTAAATACCAAGCCGATGAGCATAAGCAACGCGGGATTGGTTACGGAAGCGAGTAATTCTATTACTTGCGGACTGCTGCTTACGTTGTCCATAGAATCGCTCATAAATCTCATTCCGATGAATATAATACCGATACCGCTTATAAGCATACCGGCTTTTGTAAATTTGTCTTTGCCGAACATTACCATAAAAGCGCCTACGCACGCAAGCGCAGTTAAAAACGGGGTAATGGGCAAACTTTGCAACGCTGTTATCTGCGCGGTAATGGTAGTTCCTATGTTAGCGCCCATTATAATACTTGTCGCTTGTTTCAAAGTCATCATTCCGGCATTTACAAAACCGACTATCATGACAGTCGTCGCCGAAGAAGATTGAATTACCGCCGTAATTCCCGCTCCTGTAGCGATTCCTATAAATTTATTGTTGCTGACTTTATTAAAAAGCGATTTAAGACGGTCGCCTGCAATGTTTTGCAGATTATCGCCCATCATTTTAAGACCGATGAGGAAAGCGCCCAATCCTCCAAGAAGAAAAAGAATTGATTCAAACATATTCATATCGTCGACATTATATCACATAAATTTCAAAAACGCACGCGAATTATAGCGGAAATTATGAAATAATCCATATATTTTATGAAATTCTCCATAATTGCTCCTTTTATATCCAAAGATTTGACCGATTTGTCCATGCACTTTTCTCACGGTTATAATTTGAGCAATATTTAATTCACTTTTTTAGTATAAATTTGTTACGGACGAATGAGCCGAGCGTATTTTGATTATTATACTATATGCAAAACTTTTATCAATATATTATTATTTATAATTGAAATCGGACGCTTTATAAGATATAATTGATATATGAGGTAAATATGGACAGACTTATTCTATTGGATTCCAACAGTTTGATAAACCGAGCGTATTACGCGCTTCCCAATTTGACAAATCATGACGGACAGTATACGGGCGCGATTTTCGGATATATGAATATGTTGATTAAAATATTCGATACTTACAAACCTACACACGTAATAGCGACTTTCGACAGGAAAGCGCCTACGTTCAGAAAATCAATGTACGACGGTTATAAGGCTACGAGAAAGCCAATGCCGCATGAACTGGCAAGTCAACTTGCTCCGCTCAAAGAAATTCTTGCGGCTATGAATATTCCGATTTTGGAAATGGACGGCTACGAAGCGGACGATATAATTGGAACTCTTGCCAAAAAATATTCGGCGAAGACTTTTATAGTAACGGGAGATAAGGATTCTCTTCAACTTATAGACGATACTACTACAGTACTTTTGACAAAGAAGGGTATTAGCGAGATAGCGTATTACGACGAACCCGCGTTGAAGAGCGAAGGACTTGTTCCGTCGCAGATAATAGATCTCAAATCGCTTATGGGCGATTCGTCGGATAATATTCCCGGCGTTGCAGGCGTTGGCGAGAAGACTGCGAAGGATTTACTTGCAAAATATTCCACCTTGGACGGAGTATACGCTCATATAGACGAGATAAAAGGAAAATTGCAAGAAAAATTGATTTCTGGCAAGGAAATGGCTTATCTTTCCTATGACCTTGCTACAATCAACGTAAATTCTCCTATTGAATTTGACGATTTGGAAAAAGCCAGACTAAACGCGACTTTTTCGGGCGAAGTCAAAGCGCTTTTGAAAAAACTCGAACTGACTAAGATAATAGACAGACTGAATTTCGATTCAAGCGAGGCTTCTGCCGTCGCGGAGATTTTTATTCCTAAGTCGCAGGATATAGATACGCTGGAAGGCTTGAGCGAAGTTCTGTCAAAAATAATCCTAAACGGCAAATTCGCTTTTTCTCTCTCGGGAAGAATAACTATTTCCGTAGACGACGAATGTTTTAATATCGTTATAGCCGACAATCTTTTGGGAGAGGGTATAAATTACGGCGATTTTCTTGACGCGTGCAAAAACGTATTTGAAAATGAAAAAATAGTAAAGACGTGTTTTGATTATAAAAACAATTTACATGTCTTAGATAAGGACGGAATAACTCTCAGAGGCGTTGAAAACGACACGCTTCTCAAAGCCTATTTAATAGACGCCAACAGAAACTATAAGTCCGAGCAGGAACTTTTCAACGCTTACAATCTTCCCGAAGGCGAGGAAAGCGCGCTTATCGCGTATTTAGACGGCATATTGGATAGGGAAATGCAGGAGAGGGGACTTGTGGATTTATATAAGAATGTCGAGTTGCCTTTGGTAGAAGTGTTGTTTGATATGGAAAAAGAGGGCTTTAGAATAGATTTGGATATTCTAAACGAACTCAACGATAAGTATTCCAAGGAATTGGATTCGCTTATAAGACAAATAATAGAACTTGCAGGCAAGCCGTTTAACGTCAACTCCACAAAGCAGTTGGCTAGCGTGCTTTTTGAAGATTTGGGACTTAAAAGCGGAAAGAAAACCAAGACTGGATATTCGACAAACGTTGAGGTTTTGAACTCGATAAAGAATCAGCATCCTATTATTCCGCTTATTCTAAGACAAAGAGAAATTGCCAAATTAAAGTCGACTTATCTAGACGGTATGCTTCCGCTGATTGACAGCAAGCATAAGATTCATACGATTTTCAAACAAACGGTTACCGCAACGGGCAGACTTTCTTCCACAGAACCCAATTTGCAGAATATCCCCATAAGAAAAGCGGAAGGAAAGCAGATTCGCAAAATGTTTATTGCGAGCGAAGGAAATGAGTTGGTTTGCGCCGACTATTCTCAAATCGAGTTGAGATTGATGGCTCAGTTCAGTGGCGACGAAACAATGCTTCACGCCTTTAATAATAACGTAGATATTCACGCTACGACCGCTTCGAAAGTATTCGGAGTTCCGTTGGAGATGGTTACGGCGGATATGCGAAGACAGGCGAAAGCGGTCAACTTCGGTATAATATACGGTATAAGCGATTTCGGACTATCCGAAGATTTAGGCATCCCCGTATACAAGGCGAGAGATTTCATAGCGGGTTATTTCGCGACGTATCCCAAAGTAAAAGAGTATATGGAAAAATGCGTAGAGGTTGCAAAAGAGAAAGGGTACGTTACTACTTATCTTAATAGAAGAAGAGAGATTCCCGAGTTGAAATCTTCCAACTACAATTTGAGGAATTTCGGCGAACGCGTCGCTATGAATATGCCTTTACAGGGAAGCGCGAGCGATATAATTAAGGTCGCTATGCTCAGAGTAAGCAAAGCGTTGAAAGATGGCGGATTCAAAGCAAAACTGATTATGCAGGTTCATGACGAACTTATAATCGATTCTCCCGTAGAAGAGAGCGAGAAAGTAAAAAAACTTCTCGTCGAGAGTATGGAAAACATAACTACCGACTTTTCTCTCAAACTGGTCGCAGACTGTAGCGCTGGTAAGAGTTGGTTGGAGGCGAAATAATGAAAATCGCAGTAATAGGCGGTATAGGTAGCGGAAAAAGCAAAGTAATTTCTATTTTGTCCCAATACGGAGAAAGAGTATGCGATTGCGACAAAATTTATAAAGAAGTTTGCGAATCGCCCGATTATATACGCAGTATTGACGAGAATTTTCACACGGTCAAGGACGGCAGAATAGACAAAAAAGCATTAGCGAGCATAGTCTTTTCGGACAAAGAGAAACTAGGCCTTCTCAATTCCTTGGCGCATCCTTTGGTATTGAAAGCGTTGGATAGAATATATCGCGCCGATAGTAGCGATATTTTTGCGGAAATATCGGCGTTCGATGTAAAAATTAAAGACAGTTTTGATACGATTATATTAGTCAGAAGTCAACGCGCGACAAGGGTATCTAGAATAAAAGACCGCGACGGACATAGCGACGATTACATAAATTTGATAATGGAAAGCCAGTTGAGCGACGAAGAAATGGAGAGTCTTGCCGATTTTGTTATTGTCAACGACGCAGATGAGCAAGCGTTGGAAAGTCAGGTGGAGTGGATATTGCAGTGGTTGAAAAAATAAACGGTAGTTTAAGTAAATAAATCACGATGAATATTTCAAAAGCCGACGGATTTCCGTCGGCTTTTGAAATATTAAGAAATGCGAATCAGTTATTCTTCTTGCTTGTTTTTTCCTTTGAAATATTATCCAAATCGTTTTTGACGTGAACGTCAAGTTGAGGATAGGGAATGGAAATTCCGTTTTCGTCAAAAGTCTTTTTTACCGCTTCGAGCATATACCAGTGCGCCGTCCAGTAGTCGTCGCTTTTTGTATAGTATCTCGCAAGAATGTCTATCGAACTTGCAGAATGTTCCTTAATATTGATAAACGGAGCGGGATCTTGAAGAATTATTTCATTTTTATCCATGCACTCTTTTATAAGTTGTTTTGCCTTTTCAAAATCGCAGTCGTAAGAGATGCTGAATACAAGATCGTTTCTTCTCGTATCTTTTACGCTGTAATTTGTAACGGTGCGATTGCCTGCCACTCCGTTGGGTATAACGACTATTTTGTTATCGCCGGTACGCAAATAAGTATAGAAGAGTTTTATATCTTCGACCGTACCGCTGTTTCCGTCGCATTCAATAAAATCGCCGATTTTATACGGGCGCATTATTATGATTATTACGCCTCCTGCGAAGTTTGAGAGAGAGCCTTGCAAAGCAAGACCGATAGTCAAACCTACCGAAGTTATAGCCGCAGCGATGGATGAAGTTTCTATTCCCAGATAAGCGAGTACGCATGCAAAACCGATAAATACAAGAATTCTTCTCAGCCACGGTAAAGATACTTTTCTTAAAGTTTCGTCAACGTTCTTTTTCTTTAAGCGCTTGTCCAGTTTTTTACAAATGGATTTTACCACGGCGCAATAGATAAGAAAAACTATCAAAGCGACGACGATTTTCAATCCTTCCGTAACAAGCCAGTTGCAAATATTCGTCAATATTTGGGATAGGGATAAGGTTGCCGACATTAAATAAGTCATAATTGACCTCCTATTGATTATTGTGGTTAAATGATAACAAAATTTACTGCAAATAGCAATGAAATTAAGTATAGTAATAAATATATTGACAGTTGTAATGAGCAACGCTTATGGATAGGGATAAGAAATAAGCATTGGACATATTGGAAAAAACGTATTATAATAGGAAAAACAACGTCGCAGTAAGTCGGTTTTTATTTGGAGGTTAATATGAAAAACGTTGTAGTGGTTACGTCTTCTCCTAGAAAAGACGGTAATTCAGAGATTTTGGCGAAAAGTTTTGCCCGGGGCGCAAGCGATAGCGGACATAACGTCAAATTCGTTGCCGTTCGCGATATTGATTTGAAATTTTGCAGCGGTTGTATGTACTGTCAATCTCACGGCGCTTGCGTATTGAAAGACGGTATGAATTCACTGTACGAAGATTTCCAAAATGCGGACGTATTGGTATTTGCTTCGCCTGTTTATTATTATTCAGTATCAGGGCAGTTAAAGACTTTTCTCGACAGACTCAATCCGCTTTATCCGAGAGATAACAATTTCAAAGAAGTGTATCTTTTGGCGACTTCGGCGGAAAATGACGAAAGCGCTATGGACGGTTCCGTTACCGCGATTCAAGGTTGGATAGACTGTTTTGACGGCGTAAGTTTAACTAACGTTCTTAGAGCAATCGGCGTTGATTCCAAAGGCGAGATAATAGATACGGATTTTCCGCATAAAGCGTACGAAATGGGAAAAGCCGTCTAACTTATTTGACGTCCTACGACTTAAATCGGATAAGATTTTGTCGGCAGAGTTATTTGTATATAGAAAGAGTACGGAAGGAATTAACTTCCGTATTTGCTTTGTCCGTCGCTTGATTTTACTATAAATTTATGCTAAACTGGATAAAATACGACAAAGAGGAAAGATATGGACGAGAATAATACCCGCCCCGATAGCGAACAAACGACCGCTCAAAAAACGCAAGAGTCAGTCGATAACGGACAGAGCGAAAATACAGGAAAGACGAAAAAGAGAAGCGGATTTACCAGTAAAGTAGGCTTTGTATTGGCTGCCGCGGGATCTGCCGTCGGATTGGGAAATATATGGAGATTTCCCTATCTTGCCGCAAAATACGGCGGGGGAATTTTCTTGCTGACGTATATAGCGCTTGCTATTACGTTCGGTTTCGTGCTTATGGTAGCGGAAATCGCTTTAGGCAGGAAGACGGGAGCGAGCGCGATAAATGCATTTAAGAAACTCAACAAAAAGTGGGCGTTTTTAGGTGTATTATGCGCCATAATTCCTATTATTATTTTACCGTATTATTCTGTTATAGGCGGATGGGTAGGAAAGTATTTTATAACGTTCTTATCCGGTAACGGTCATGCAGCCGCAGGCGATAACTATTTTAATAATTTTATCGCTTCGCCGTGGCAACCGTTGTTGTTCTTTGCAATATTTATTACTATCGCGTTTGTAATAGTACTTTTCGGAGTAGAAAAGGGCGTGGAAAAGACTAGCAAAATTTTAATGCCCGCGCTTGTTATTCTAACTATCGGAGTAACTATATATACTCTTACCATGCCGGGTTCGTGGGAAGGGGTAAAGTATTATCTTTTGCCTGACTTCAAGAAATTTTCCATAAAGACGGTGCTTGGGGCGTTGGGGCAGTTGTTTTACTCGATGTCGCTTGCAATGGGAATTATGATAACTTACGGCTCTTATATGAAGAAGGAAAACAAAATAGAATCGTCCGTACATCAAATAGAAGTATTCGATACGGGTATCGCAATGCTTTCCGGTCTTATGATAATACCCGCGGCTTACGCTTTTTCAGGCGGAAGTCCCGAAACGTTGGGGCAGGGGCCGGGACTTATGTTCGTCGCGTTGCCCAAAGTGTTTGATACGTTCGGCGCAGTAGGCGGAGGAATATTGGGCGCGCTGTTTTTTGCGTTGGTATTCTTTGCCGCGCTTACTTCCGCTATTTCTCTTATGGAAACGGTAGTTTCTATCGTAATGGACAAATTCAAACTTTCGCGAAAAATATCCAGTGTGATAACCTATGTCGGAACGCTGTTGTTGGGTATTCCGTCGTCGCTAGGATTCGGCGTATGGAGCGCAGTTTCGATAAAAGGGATGACGATATTGGATATGTTTGATTTCTTGAGCAATTCCGTTTTAATGCCAATAGTCGCGTTGCTTACTTGCGTATTTATAGGGTTTGTGGTTAGATGTCAAACGCTTACCGACGAGATAGAATTAAACGGCAGGTTTAGATGGAAGAAATTTTTCAACGTAATGATTAAATACATCTGTCCTCTTTGTATAGCGATAATACTCGTTACGTCTCTTTTGGACGTCTTCGGCGTATTCAATATTTGATTAGACTATGAATTATGTTTTACTTGATTATATATCATTAAGCGAACGCTTTGTCGACCAATTAAAAAATTTGGATGAGAAAAGCCAAAGACAGGTTTTAAGATTAAGTAAAAGGTATAATAAAGGCAAAATTTTTGCTTTGGAAAGAAAAGACCCTATAATAAAACTTGCGGTCGCGTTGAAATCCGCAGAAAGAACGTTGCTCAAATACAGAGAAGCGGGAATAAGCGAAGAGATATTCAAGGCGACGTTCGACGATATAAGAATTTGGTGCGAAAACTTAGAAAATAGAGGTTGGAAAAATATAGGCTGGATACAGCAAAATCATAATCAATTTGAGTTGTTCAAAATAGGAAGATTGCAATTTCAGTTATACAAATGCAAATCTCTTCATTTTGATTATTCCAAATTGCCTTTTTCAAGAGGCTCAAACGTCGTTAATATTCATATTTACCCGTCATATTGAGCGGAGCGAAGCGAAGTCAAATATCTAAGTCCTATGCCGTAGGCTATCAGTATTATAAAGTCCGATGTATTGCATGAATAAAATAGGGGGTAATTTATGAATAACTACGAAGTTCAACAGATAGCAAAGCAAACAATAGATTTTATAAAATCAGAAATAAAGGTTGGTATGAGTTTGCAGGAATTAAGACAAATTGCCGAAAGTAAAATGATTTCACTTGGAGCAACTTCTTTTTGGTATTGGGAGGTAGGCGCATTTGTATTTTCAGGAGATGAAACTACTTTGTCAATATCGGGCAAACGTTATCGTACTGCAAACAAACTTATTAAAGAAAATGATATAATTACAGTAGATTTAAGTCCTCAGGTCGGGAATACTTGGGGAGATTACGCTAGAACGTTAATAATTGAAAACGGCGTGGTTGTAAACGATATAAATAAAATAAGCAATACGGAATGGAAAAACGGCTTGCTTATGGAAGATAAATTACATCGCGAATTGCTGTCATTTGCCACTCCTAAAACGACGTTTGAAGAATTATACTTTCATATAAACGACTTTATTGTTTCAAATAAATATATAAATTTAGATTTTCTAGGCAATTTGGGACATTCTATTGTAACTGATAAATTAGATAGAATATATATCGAGAAAGGAAATAGGGCAACTCTAGGAAGTGTAAGATACTTTACTTTTGAACCGCATATATCGGTTAAAGGCTCAAAATATGGTTATAAAAAAGAAAATATTTATTACTTTGACAATAATATATTGATGACGCTTTAATAAATAAAAATAACGCAAGTCGAAAATCAAATATGTTATTTATATGTCAATGATAAATGAAATTGTTGTACTGAAATGGTGAGAAGTATAACTGACGGACACAGAGGCTGAACTCTAATCACGTTTTACCGCCATTCTGAAAATAAGTAGAGTTTAAGCGCTTCGTTTGGGTTGACATGCGCGTTGCGGCGTGGTATTATATAGCCAATTAAACAGACAGTTCGTTTGCGCCATCCTGTCGTTAAACAAAACCAGGGCATCTGAATAGGGATAGTCTTTTTAGGTGCAGTCGTTTTGTTGCGACTGTACTTTTTTTGCGCAAAGGGAGAGATATGTATTATATAAAAACTAAGGCTTGTTTTGACAGCGCGCACTTTCTTCACGGATATAACGGCAAGTGCGCAAATATTCACGGTCATCACTGGATTGTGGAAGTAAAGATATGCGGCGACAAATTGCAAGACAGCGGCGAAAAGCGCGGTATGCTTCTGGACTTCGGCGATTTTAAGAAGGCGGTCAAAGAGATTGCAGAAGGTTTTGACCATACGCTTATTTATGAAAAAAGCACACTTAAGCCTACAACTCTTGTTGCGCTAAAAGATGAAGGCTTTTCATTGGTTGAAACGGATTTCAGACCCACCGCCGAAAACTTTGCCGCGTACATATACGCCGATCTTTGCAAAAGGGGTTTGCCCGTTTTCAGCGTGGCTGTGTACGAATCTCCCGAAAACTGCGCAGTGTATGGAGAGTGATATGCGCTGTTTTAGAGTTGCCGAAAAGTTTATAAGCATAAACGGCGAAGGTTCTCGCGCGGGCGAACTAGCCGTATTTCTACGGTTTTGCGGCTGTAATCTCAATTGCGGCTACTGCGATACGCGCTGGGCAAATACCTCCGACGTAAAATATGAACTTATTTCTGCGGAAGAACTTGTTGCATACGTGAAATCAACGGGAGTAAAAAACGTTACCCTTACGGGCGGCGAACCGCTTTTACAGACGAATATTGCGTATCTTATAGAACTGTTGGGAGAGTCCGGCTCTGAAGTCGAAATAGAAACCAACGGGAGCGTGCCGTTGAAAAATATCGTTTCTCTTTCGCCACGTCCTGCCGTTACCGCCGATTATAAACTTCCTTCAAGCGGAATGGAAAAATATATGCTGACCGAAAATTTTGCATACCTTACGTTTCGCGACGCGGTCAAGTTTGTTGTTGGGGATATTTGCGATTTGGTTCGCGCGGAAGAGATTATAAACGTGTACGAACTTACAGACAGGTGTCGCGTTTATTTCAGTCCCGTGTTCGGAAAAATCAAGCCCGAAGAAATAGCGGAGTTTATGAAAGCGCGTAAACTTAACGGCGTACGCCTGCAATTACAGTTGCATAAAATCATCTGGGATCCCGATATGCGCGGGGTATAGGAGAAAGTATGGATACTAAAGAAATAGAAAAGCATATATGTGGGTTATTGATCGGCGTAAGGATAGATGGCTGCCGCAGATGTATGACCTCATACGGAATAAAAAACGTATCGTCAAAAACGGTTATTAAAAAATACTTTGACGCGTTCAAAGACGACGTTTGTCTGCAAAATCTTTTGGGGGACAGGGTATGAAAGCGCTTGTTTTATTAAGCGGAGGCGTAGACAGCGCAACCTGTCTTGGGTTGGCGGTTCAAAAGTACGGCGCGACGGAAGTTTCGGCGCTTTCAGTTTATTACGGTCAGACCCACAGTAAAGAACTTGACGCCGCGCAAAAAGTTGCCGACTTTTACGGTGTTTCTTTGAAGCGCCTTGACCTTTCGGTCATATTCGAAGGCTCGGATTGTTCGCTCTTGGCGGATTCGCCCAATGATATACCTCTGCAAAGTTATGCCGAACAGATTTCGGTAACGGGCGGGAAACCAGTTTCAACCTACGTCCCTTTCAGGAACGGGCTGTTTCTTTCTGCGGCGGCAAGCGTGGCGCTGTCGCAAGGTTGCGAGGAGATATATTACGGCGCGCACGGCGACGACGCGGCGGGCAATGCTTATCCCGATTGCAGCGAAAAATTCAATTCTGCGATGGGAGAAGCGATTTATACGGGTAGCGGCGGTCAACTTAAAATTCTTGCGCCATTTGTAAATTTTAACAAATCTAAGGTTGTAAAAATGGGACTTGAACTCGGCGTTCCGTATAAATATACGTGGAGTTGCTATTCGGGCGGCGAAAAACCTTGCGGCGTATGCGCTACCTGTCGCGACCGCGCCACGGCATTTATGAACAACGGAATAGAGGATCCTGCAAGAAAAGGAGAATAATATGTCAAGAGAAAAACAGAAAGAAGGCATTACTTTGCTCGGTAACAACAACACTAAATATCCGCAGACTTATGATACGTCTGTTTTGGAAACGTTTACAAACAAACACCCGGAAAGAGACTATTTCGTAAAGTTCAACTGTCCCGAATTCACAAGTCTTTGCCCCATTACGGGGCAGCCGGATTTTGCCACGGTCTATATTTCGTACGTACCGCGTGAAAAGATGGTTGAAAGCAAGTCTTTAAAGCTGTATCTTTTCGGGTTCAGAAACCGCGGCGATTTCCACGAAGATTGCGTGAACATAATTATGAACGACCTTATTGATTTGATGGACCCTGCATACATTGAAGTATTTGGCAAGTTTTTACCCCGCGGCGGAATTTCCATAGACCCATATTGCAATTACGGCAAAAAGGGGACAAAGTGGGAAGAGGTAGCATGGGACAGGCTTTCGCGCCACGATATGTACCCCGAAAAAATAGACAACAGATAATAAAAGGCGGACTGTGTCCGCTTTTATTCTTTTATTTAGAGTCCGCTTGTTTTCGTATAATGAGTGGCAAAATTTTTTGCTATGTTTGACCCAAAAATTAAGAAAGAGTAAGACAGAGAATAATAAATCCCGTCGCGGCAAAAAGGGTAACTAATGATAAAATGCCTATAATGGGAATTTTCGCATAAAACAAGACACACGCAATGGAGTAATTTGTGCGCTCCTTTTGCGTGTGTCTTGGTGGTGCACCATAGACGATAAAGGTTGAACCTTTAATTCGTCAATAGCCTTGTCGTTATCGGCAAGGCTTATTTCTTTAATGTCCTTTTCGTTTCCGAAAGTCAGATAAGTTACGATTTCGTCATCATAAACAAACACCTTGTAAACAAGGTTGTCAATGAGTAGTTTTTGGTATTCCTTGTCGTTCGGGTCGCCTTTTAGCATTTCAGCAATAAAGTCAATGATTTTCTCTTTCGTTTGTTTCTCGCCCCGTTCAAGTTCGATTTGCGCCTTGCTTGCCGATAAGTCTTTTATAAGTATTTCAATCTCTTGCATTTTCTTTTCAATATTCGCCCGTAGCATATCATTCCGCGCCAAAATAAAAGCGTTTGTCAGTTGTTCCGCCTCGTCTTGCGCGTGGCGTATTCGCGCCTCTATGCTCCGCAAACTGTCCTCGCCCGTGCGCTTTTCGTAATAGTTTATCGTGTCTTGCGCGACAAGTTCGGCGTTTTCCCGTCTGCTCAAAAAGTCGTAAACGGCGTTCGCAACCGTAAATTCAAGGTTGTTTTTGTTCTCGCTCGATTTACGGCAACCGCCTTTCCGCTTGCTGTGGCAAACGTAATAATAGTGCTTTGCTCCCGTGTGGCTCGTACCGCCGCCCGCCGTCATACTGTCGCCGCAGTAGCCGCAAAAGGCTTTCCCCGTGAGTATATACGGCTCAACCGCCGAATTTGCACCCGCTAAAATCTTGTTCTTTTCAAGCCGCTTTTGCACCGCCGCAAAGGTGGCTTTATCTATGATGGCGGGGTATGTATTAGTGCAAACTCTCTTTCCGTGCATACAGTCGCCCGTATATTTGCGGTTTCGTAACCAGTTTTCAAACGTGCGGTATGTAAAGGGCTTGCCCTTGTAAAGTATATGCCGCTTGTTCAACTCGTCCGCGATTTCCTTTTTCGGCGTTCCGTGCGCGTATTCCGTGAAAATGAAACGGACGATTTCGGCTTTTTCTTCGTCTATGGCTACGCGGTGTATAATGCCCTTGTTGCCGCGCTTGTCGGTGTCAATAAGTTTGTACCCGTAAATGAGAGTGCCGCCGCAATAAGTGCCGTTCTTAACGCTTGTGTCAAGTCCGTCGTGTACGCGCTTGGAAAGGCGTTGCGAATACTTTTCGTCGTTCCATTCCAAAAACATTTCGTAGAACTCGCCGCCCTCGTCATTGCTTACGGGTTCGGTTGCCGAAACAACCCGTATGCCGTACCGCTTTTTCAACTGCGCCTTATACATTATGCTGTCCACGCGATTACGGGCGAAACGGTCAAACTTATAGACAATGATTTGCTCGAACGCGCCGCTTTCGGCATCGGCTATCATTTTTTGAAAGTCGGGGCGGTGGTCGTTCGTTCCCGAACGTGCTTTGTCCTTGTAGGCTTTTACAACGGTGTAGCCGTTGCTTTCGGCGTACTCGGTGCAAATGCGAATTTGCCCCTCAATGCTTTGCTCGTTTTGCCCTTGCGAGGAATAGCGGGCATAGATAACTGCGTTTTTGTTCATTGTCTGCTCCTTTGCGCCGTCCGTGCGGACTGCGGCTTAAAAATTTTGTTGTTCGCTTTGGTGCTTACCGTCTTAACCAGCAAAAAATGCCGCCGCAGGCAAATTGTCAAGGGTTTGCGCCGAAGGCGACGACGGTTTTATGCCTTACGGGAGATAAATCGTCGCCCTTGATAATTTGTCAAGGCGGCGTATTCCGTCCACAGACGGTAAGCACAAGCGAACACAAAAGACTATTAAACATTTACCGAAAAATATTTTGTGCTATGCCGATATTATACCATACAATGAACGAAAAGCCAAATAAAACGCTTGACTTTCTTTACTGAAAGTATTATTATTTTACTAATAGTTAAATATAGGAGCATATTATGAACACAAGAACTCAAAGGACTATTACATTTAATCGTCGTAACATTTTAGACGCCGCTGACAAACTGTTTTGCAAAAATGGTGTTGAAAAGACGACAATGGAACAACTTGCGGCAGAGGCAGGTTATAGCAAGCCTACTTTATACGGCTATTTCAAAGATAAAGACGAGGTATATTTTGCGCTCGTTTTGGAGTTTATGGAAAAGATAGTCGTTAAAGTCGATAAAGCAATCGACGATAAAACCGCTTTTGAGAATACGTTCGCAAAAATCTGTCAAGATGTTTTTCGGCTTGCAACCCGTTACCCGCTCTATTTCGAGGGGCTTATCGGAACAATAAACGTAAATATAAAAGCCGACGATACGCCGCAAATTTATAAGGACATATACCATTTGGGCGAGGTATTAAACGAAAAACTAATTGCGATATTACAGCAAGGAAAAGACGAAGGAATAATCAACGCCGCGCTTGATAATTCAGCAATTTTATTATTCGTTTGGAGTTCGGTTGCGGGTATTATCAGAATGATAAATCACAAAAAAGACTATTTGAAAATTCTGCAATTAAGCGAAAAAGACTTTTCGGCGTTTTGCTTTGAAAGGCTGCTATGCGCTTGTAAATAAGGGGCAAATATTATGATAAGGAAAAAGAAAATTATGATTATTGTATTTTCGATTATAGGCGCGGTCATTGTCGCATTGTCCGCTGTTCTGACTGCGGCGGCAATTATGGGCAGACCGTTGAAAGTCAATCCGTCGCGCAAATTAGACGGCGTAAGCGACGATATACAAAATGCGTTGTGGTATTCTTCTATCGCGGCTAATTCTCACAATACGCAAATGTGGAGTGTTAAACTCTACCCGAACGAAAACCGTTTGCAAATTTCAATAGACGAAAGTCGCGTATTAGGTGTAGTAGATAGCGAAAAGCGCGAGGCTTATATTTCGCTTGGTTGCTATGTAGAAACAATGAGCGTTGCGTTTAGCGCATACGGCTATGATACACAAATAAACTGCAACGATTTGTCCGTGCAAGTTGCATATCAAAAACGCGAAAACGCAACTGTCGATACCGTCAAACTTTCATTGATTGATAAACGGCATACCGATAAATCGGCGTACTCAAACGGAAAAATCAAACAAGAAACGGCAACCGCTTTATTAAGTAAATATTCCGATATATCGCTCTATCAAAACGGCGACGAAAATTTTGATTATATAAAACGCATTTCAATGGACGCGGTTACGGTGCAATCGGCAAATCAAGCATACCGCGACGAATTAGCGGAATGGATGCGCTTTTCCGATAAGGAAGCCGAAAACAAATTAGACGGCATAACTGCCGATATGATAGGCTTAAAAGGCATAGTCAAAACTTTCTATTATTGGACGACGACAAGAGAAAGTGCAAAAGGCGATAAATTCGCACAACAAGGAATTGACACGGCGAACAAGCAACTGAATAATTGCGGCGCGTTCGCCGTTATTACGGGCGGCAATACCTTTGAAGAATTGATTAGCACGGGCAGAAAAACGCAAGCATTTTGGTTTGACTGTACCGAAAACAATATAGCAGTACAACCTTTTTCCGCCGCATTGGAAACTCAACCGTTTTGTTCGTCTATACAAACCGATTTAGGCGTTACCGCGCCTGTGCAAATGATTTTGCGGTTGGGCTATGTGGACGAATATGGCACAAATTGCGGACTGCGGCGCAATCTTTCTGACTATATCGAGGTTATATGACAAACTACGTTGTATGCCCAGACTGCGGGTATAAATTGTTTAAGTTAGGCGACGGCTCGAACGCGGAAATACTTTGTCCGAAATGCAAATTGAAATTACAAATAGAAATCAAGGACAGCAAAATCATTATTCAAAAAGTATTGGCTGATAAAATCTAACAACCGAATAAAACTTTATAGCAAATAAAGAATTGAGTGTACGAAAGTAAAACGACAAAATAACTTTCGGGAGCAGTAAATGGCGCACTCAATTCTTTTTTTATACAATACCTCATAGAAACGCCATACCCTCGCAATGAAATATCGGGCAGTAATCGCACGCACGTTTACGGCTGGCGTTTGTTATAGGTGTTAAGGCTCTCTATGAAAGAGTAAAACCCGACAAATTTTCAAGGCTTACAAAGTCTGAAAGTTTGTCGGGCTTTTTTTATTTTCAAGAATTTTTATAAAAACCTTACCACAATGCCGCCGCCGTGCTTATAAGTGGAGGCTTTCTATATGCAAGTAATTATATATAAGTTTGTGGACGGAACGACGAACGCAGTCGAGGTTACGGAAGATATATATTTGATACACTTACAACTTACGAAAGAGGAAATAAGCAATAACAGACGGGAAACACGGCGGCATACTTCGCTGTATTATTTTACTGATATGGGAATAGACTTCGAGGACAAGCGCACGGAAAGTCCGCTTGAACTTTACATACGAAAAGAGAATATCGCAAGCGTAAGAAAAGCAATGTCGCACCTTACGGACAAGCGGCGCGAGCTTATACGAAAAGCCTACTTTGAAGAAAAGTCTTTTCGCGCTATCGCAAAAGAAAAAGGTTTATCAAAATCGGCAATATCGCAACGTATGAAAACGATATATAAGCATTTGCGGAAAAATTTAGGAGCGTAGCACTATGGAAAAAGAATTGTATCAAGCCGTTGCGTATATCGCATTACGCCAAAAGGACGGCTCGCCTATGATAAACGTACCCTTGTATGTCAAGGTATCGGAAGTAAATAAAAACGGTATGACGGAAGCGCAAGAAAGCGTTATGCACCGCATATCGGAAATAATGATTAAGCGCAACCAAAAACAATTAAGCGATTACTTTGCAAACGCAAACAAAACGGCAACGTGCGCGGGCGGCTTGCCGCCCGCGCGTGGCGTATAGTATTACCACGCCACTATGTCATATTGTAACGTGTTGGCGGCAATTATAGGGAGTTTTTAATATGGACGAAAACAAGATTAAAATAGATTTGTCCGTTACGGACGAAACGAACGAACAGCCAAAAAAGAATAAGCAAGCGCGCGACTGGTGCTTTACTATCAATAATCCCGTACAGTCTGAACAAGAATTTTTGGCGTATTTACAAACGGTATCAGATTTGCGTTATGCGGTATTCCAGCGTGAACGCGCCCCCGAAACGGGAACGGAACATTATCAAGGGTATTTTGAGTTTACGCAACCGAAATGGTTTACTACCATTAAAAAATGCCTATCTAAAAAGACGATAGGCGTTGACACGCATATAGAACAACGTAAAGCCAAACGAACGCAAGCCCGCCTATACTGTATGGACGAGGAAACAAGAATTAGTCCTACATATTACGAATACGGCGAGTTTATCGAGGACGGCGAACGCACGGACTTAACTGACATAATGCGCGACATTGAAAACGATATGAGTTTTTACGACCTATCTAAAAAGCACGGCAACCGCTTTATACACGTTATGAAATGGGCGAAAGAGTATAGACAAGCATATTTGGAAAACAAGTATAAACGGCAATTCCGCAAAATGCAAGTTTATTATATATACGGCTCTGCGGGGTGCGGTAAAACGAGTTACGTTTTCAATAAACACGGCTATGACGACGTTTACAGAACAACGAATTACGAGTTCGGTTGGATAGACGACTACAACGGCGAAAAGGTATTATTTTTAGACGAGTTTCGCAGTTCGTTCAAAATCTCGGAAATACTGGACTACTTGGACGGGCAGCCTATCAGAATACGCGGGCGGCAATTCAACCGCGTGGCTTGTTATGAAATCGTGTATATCGTTTCAAATATACCGCTTACGGAGCAATACAAAAATATACAGCAGACAGAGCCTAAATCTTGGGCGGCGTTCCTACGACGAATTACGGCGGTATATAATTTCGATATAAGCAAGGAAACGCCCGTAAACAAGCATACGGGCAAATTACAACAAAAGGCTATAACCTTAATATCGATTGACGATAACGGCGAAAGCCCATTTTAACGGCTCGCAGGGTGGGTTCTCTTGGGTGGGCAATAGAAAAAGCACAAGGCATTTAACCTTGTGCTTTTTCCTTACCTTTCAGCGATAAAACCCGCTATTCCGTTCACGAATAGATATTTAGGGTTCAATCTCTGTCTGTCTTGGTGCGGTTATCGGGACTTGAACCCGAACGGTCTCCCATACGCCCCTCAAACGTACGCGTCTGCCTATTCCGCCATAACCGCTTAATATTGCAATAACTATATTATAGAAAAGTTTTGGCATTGTCAAATGTTTTTGATTATTTTTATTCAGTTTTTTATCCGAATCAGTTTAAGCCTTTATATATTATATATATTTAATCAATATTATCGAAAAATGTAGCGTCAAAATAATTTTAGGTTTTTTGTAAAAAACTCTTGACAAACTATACTATGCAATGTATAGTATTATGTAATAAAGGGTATTGAGGTGAACATGGATTCGCAATTGAAAAAAGGACTGTTGGAAGGATGCGTATTGGCTGCTATCCGCGACGAAGAATCGTACGGATATAAGATAATAGGGCAACTTTCTCCGTACATCGAGATCTCGGAATCTACGTTGTATCCGATTTTGAAAAGATTGGAGAGTTCCAAATGCGTTGTTACCAAAAATAAACTTTACAGCGGAAGACTGCGTAAGTATTACCGCATAACGGACAGAGGTAAATCAAAACTCAGGGAGTTTTGCCAAGATATGGATCAGATTATGGAAATTTACCGTTTTTTAAGGAAGTAGGAGGAGTTTGAAATGAACAAACGAAGTTGGTTTAGGCAGTTAGAGCGTGAATTGACTGCGCAAGGCGTTCAGAAAGACGAACGCAAAGAAGTTCTCAATTATTATAACGAAATGTATCGGGATAAGTTAGAGGACGGATGGACTGAAAGAGAAGTTTTGCGCGAATTCGGTTTTCCGGAAGACGTTGCAGACAGCGTACACGGAGACGGTAGAAGAGAAAGACGCCGTATCGAGTACAGAGAAAGTTATCGCGACGACTACGATTCTTATAGCGAAAGACCTAGAAGGCGTAAGAAGAGAAGAGGAGTTGTTGGGACGGTATTAAAAGTATTTTTTTCTGTAATATTATGCGTCGTATTGATTGCGTGTATGATTGCATTCTTTTTGACGCACATTGCGGTTACAATTGCCGGAATTGCGATTATAATAGCCGCGTTTACTTTGTTAGGCGAAAGTATGGGAGCCTTTATAATGGTAATCGGTTCGGGTTTAGCGGTTATGGCAATCGGCGGTATGATACAATGTTTGGGACAATTAAGCGGCAAATGTTTCAAACGCATAGTAAAAGGACGCGCTTAAGGAGGAAGTTATGAAAAAATATTTTTTCTCAATGGTAGCATTGTTGGTTTTGAGCGCTATTGTTTTCGGAGTAGGTTACGTCATGTATGACAGAGGCGATAACAAAGTGTTTGAGCAGGTTTTGGAATATACGGACAAGGAATACACCGCCGAAAGCGATGTAGAAAAGGTAGACGTATCTTTAATAGGCGATTACAACGTAATACTTCAAAGAGGCGAAAATTCATCTTTGAATTACTCTCAAAGCGAAATTTCCGATATTACGGTTACGGAAGAGGAAGGCGTTCTGACGCTTAGAGAAAAGGTAGGTTGGAAAAAAGTCGTCAAAAATTGGTATCGCAAACGTAAAAAGACGGATTTGATAATTACCTTGCCCGAGGATAAGATTCCGTCAATTAGATGTTGCTTTTCGGGAGAAGGTAAGTTTGATTTGCCAGACGGGGAGTACGGAGATTTAGAGTTTGTAATAACGGGAAAAGCGGACGTTTCTTCGACTGCGATAAAAGCCAAAGACGTATCAATCAACGTTTCGGGTTTCGGCAGAGTAAATTTGGCGGGAGAATTTCAAAACGTCCAAATCCAATGCTCGGGTATGACGGAAACGAACGTCAACGGAAGCGCAAATATCGTTGATATAAAGGCTTCGGGTAATTTGAATCTCTATTCAGAAAACCTTATTTGTCCTCAAATCGACGTAAAAACAAGCGGGGTATCAAGATTTAATTTAGCGGGAGAAGGCAGTAAACTTTCCGCAAAAGTAACAGGTTATTGCAAAGTAGAAGCAAAAGACTTTCTTCTTAATACTTTGAATATTGACGCTAGCGGCAACGCAAATATGATAGTCAACGTCCAAGAGGAGATTATCGCTTATGCAAGCGGCAATATAAAAGTAGAGTATTACGGAGAACCTGCTATTAAACACTCCGGTTCGGGTAATATAAAATTCTCAAATATGAATTGAGAATTTTATAGATAAAAATAAACATATAAAAATTCCGCCCTTCGATAGGGCGGAATTTGTTTACTTTGATTTGATATTATTAGAACGCCCAGTTTCCGTTCTTGAAAATTTGCGCGCGTTTTCCGTCTTTGCATACGCCGACTATGTCCATATCGTCGGCTCCTATCATAAAGTCTACGTGAATCATACTGGTGTTGACGCCCATTTCGTCAAACTCTTTTTGAGAATAGTTTTGATAATTTTTTATGCAGTTGGAAAATCCCCGTCCCAAAGCGAGATGACAACTTGCGTTTTCGTCAAATAGAGTATTATAGAAGAGTATTCCGCTGTTGCTGATAGGCGAGTTTTGCGGTACAAGGGCGCATTCTCCCAACATTTTCGCGCCTTCGTCCATAGATATCATTTGTTTTAGCAAATCTTGATTTTTTTCGGCGTGGACTTCGCATACCCGTCCGTCTTTGAAAATCAAATGGAAATTTTCGATAAGCGCGCCTTGATAGGAAAGCGGCTTTGTAGCATATACGACGCCTTCGACGCTTCCCGCTTTGGGAGTAGTGAATACTTCCTCGCTGGGGATATTCGGATTGAATTCTACGCCTTGAAGAGTCTTTTCGCTTCCCGCAAGGAAGTTGGCGTTTTCCAATAACTCTACTTTCAGATTCGTGCCGTTGGATGAAGAATATTCAAGATACTTTAATCCCAAAGAATTCAGGTAATCGCATTTGGAATGCAGGTCGGCATTGTGCCTGTTCCAGTTTTCTATAGCGTCGCTTTGCGCTCTTGAAGCAAAGAGTATCGCTTGCCAAAGTTTTTCAACGGCTAAGGACGCGCGTTCGCCCGGAAATACTTTTTTTGCCCACGCAACGCCGGGAACGGATGCTATGCACCATTGATATTTGTTGTCCATATCGTCTATATAAGGTTTGCGAATAGGGTATTTAGCCATTTTCGCTTTGGATATTTTATCCTGTCTGGCATACTTTAATCCGTCCGGATCTTCGGAATCCAAATATATTCGGGCAGGCAATGTTTTTGTCTGATATTTCATTTTTTCTATCTGCCAATCTTTGGTTTCGTTCATAGCGTCTTGGCTCATGTATTTCGAATCAAGTACGGTTAACGGGTCATGTTGCCAATCCACCGCGACCTCTTTTGCGCCGAGCGAGTAACACTCTTTTACAAGCATTTCCACAAATGCGGGCTGGTCTAGAGAAGCGGTTATCCACACTTCCTGACCTTTTTGTACGTTCACGCCTTTCTGCGCGATTAAGCGGGCGTATTCTTTCAGCGTATTCTTTTTCATTTCAACCTCGCGTATTTTTATATACAATATATTATACTCTGTTGCCAAATTACTGTCAATTCAAACGTATTTATCTACATATTTTGGAAGCGAGAGCAAGCATAAATTAAATTTGTTGGCATACAATACCTAATGAGGAAATTATGTGGCAGAGTACTATTTTAATAAGTAAGCAATTCAATAAAGACGACGTATTGAAAAAAGGTTTGGAAAGAATAGAAGGGTTGTATTTTGCGGAAGGCGAAGAAGAAGGGTATCTATCCTATGACATTGCGGCGAAGGAATTTGACAAAGACGGATGTATTGACGCGGTCAGAGAACTGATAGCGGATATTATACTCAACAACGTAAAGTTGCAGTTTATTTTGACGTCGCTCGGAAAAAGAGCGATTGACACTTCGCTTTGCACGCTTATATCTTCTATGTTGTATTACGACAATAAAAAAGAAGAGGAGTACGTTAAGAAGCAAATCGCCGCTTTGAAAAACTACTGCGTAGATGGCATAGTGAATTTCAGATTGAGAGATTTAGTCAATGAGTGGAAGGAATTGGGAACTATAATACTCAATACCATAGGAAAAGGTTTTGGAGAGAAAGAGATATATTCTCTCGCGCTGTATATGTTGGGAGAGAGAAAAGACACAAGTCTTTTTATAGCGGACAGCAGGGAAATCCTTATTACCAACGTATCTCAAGGCGGACTTGTCAAAGTGCCTGAGATATACGGGGAGAAGATACACAACATCATAAACGCTATAGTCAAGTACGGAGCAAGCGAAGTAGTGATTGAAAGAGGCAACGCCGACAAAGAACTGTTAAACGCGCTGCGCAACATCGTAGACGTCAAAATTTTATGACAACTATTTATTGTATAGCCTAACAATATTCTTAATGCAAAAACGCAAGATATTGCGTTTTTGCGTTTTATAACCCAAAAACTGTTAATAAATTTATTTCTTTTTTGTGTTGACAAGAAAAAAAGTCGGTATTATAATATGAATACAATTTAATTGCAGCGCAAGAAATTGAGCGCCTAAGGACATGTGATCGAGAGTCAATCGCCACAGAGAGTACCGGATGCTGAGAGAGGTACGCGAGGATGTCGGTCGTACCACCGTAGGAAAAGCACGTTCGCCGAACGAATCGGCAAAACAAAGCGACGGCAGATATGCTGTAATTAAGGTGGAACCGCGAGTAATCGTCCTTAAAGTCAATGACTTCAAGGACGTATTTTTTTTGGAGTTAAAAAGTTAAATATATAAAATAATGAGGTGAATTGTATGAAAGTTACGCTGAAAGACGGAAGCGTCAGAGAGTTTAGCGAGGGAATGAGCGTTTACGAAATAGCCAAAGAAATTTCCGAAGGTTTGGCAAGAGCGACGCTCGGAGCAAAACTTAACGGAAAAGTAGTCGAAACAAGAACTATTGTCAACGAAGACTGTAAATTGGAGTTGCTCACTTTTGCTGACGACGAAGGAAAACTTATTTACAGACATACGGCTTCGCATATTCTTGCGCAAGCGATTAAAAATATCTTTCCGACGGTAAAACTTGCCATAGGACCGGCTATCGCCAACGGTTTTTATTATGATTTTGATTTCAAAACGCCTATTTCTACCGACGAGTTTAATAAGATAGAGCAGGAGATGAAAAACATCATAAAAGCCAACTATCCTATCACCAGATTCGTTTTGCCAAAAGACGAGGCTGTCAAACTCATGGCGGGATACGGAGAAGATTATAAGGTAGAACTTATAAACGACCTTCCCGAAGGCGAGGAAATATCCTTCTATAAACAAGGAGATTTTGTAGATTTGTGCGCGGGACCGCATTTGCCGTTTACCGGTATGGTTAAAGCGTTTAAGTTGACGAGTCTTACGGGAGCGTATTGGAGAGGCAATGAGAAGAACAAAATGCTTTCCAGAATATACGGCACAGCTTTTGATAAGAAATCCGAATTGCAAGAGTATCTTCTCGCGGTAGAAGAAGCCAAAAAGAGAGATCACAACAAACTCGGCAGAGAAATGGGTATATTTATGACCGACGAAAATATCGGTCAGGGATTGCCGTTACTCATGCCTAAGGGAGCGAAACTGTTCCAAATTCTTCAAAGATTCGTAGAAGACGAGGAAGAAAGAAGAGGATACGTGCTTACCAAGACCCCATATATGGCGAAATCCAATCTGTATAAAATATCCGGACACTGGGACCATTATCTTGACGGGATGTTCGTCATAGGCGACGAAAAAAAGGACGATGAAGTATTCGCTTTGCGTCCGATGACCTGTCCTTTCCAATATACAATCTACAACAACGGTTTGAAGTCTTACAGAGATTTGCCTATTAGATACGGCGAAACTTCTACGCTGTTCAGAAATGAAGCGTCGGGCGAGATGCACGGTCTTATAAGAGTAAGACAGTTTACTTTGTCCGAAGGACATATCGTTTGCACGCCCGAACAACTTGAAAACGAGTTTAGAGGCGTCGTAGATCTTATCAAGTACATGCTGAAATGCACGGGACTTGAAAACGACGTAACGTATAGATTCAGCAAGTGGGACCCCGCCGATACCGAAAAGTATATTAACGAACCCGAAATATGGGAAATGGCTGAAGATACTATGAGAAAAATCCTCGACAATATAGGATTGGATTACGTCGAGGCAAAGGGCGAGGCGGCTTTCTACGGTCCAAAACTCGATATTCAAATCAAAAACGTTTATGGAAAAGAGGATACGATAATTACCGTACAGGTAGATATGTTCCTTGCGGAGAATTTCGATATGTCTTATATCGACGAAAACGGCGAAAAGAAAAGACCTTATATTATCCACAGATCGTCAATCGGCTGTTATGAAAGAACTATGGCGTTGATGATAGAAAAATTTGCGGGCGCGTTCCCGGTATGGGCAAGTCCCGTACAGGTAAAAGTTATCAGTCTTACAGATCGTACTGTAGACGAGTGTAATAAGATAAACGAAAAACTCAGAGCGATGGGAATCAGGGCGGAAGTCGATTCTCGTAGCGAAACGGTAGGATACAAGATAAGATCCGCGCAGTTGGAAAAAGTTCCTTATATGCTGATAATAGGCGACAAGGAAGTGGAAAACGGCGTAGTTGCGGTAAGACGCAGAGGCGGCGTAGTGATGGGAGAGATGTCTTTCGCGCAGTTTGCCGAAATAGTGCTTGAAGACGTCGCAAGCAAGCGGTTGGACTAATAAATAAAAAGATTTCAACGTTAAAAGCCGTCGTCCTTGATTGGACGGCGACTTTTTGTTATAGATTGACAATATTTTAACGAAATTTTCGTGTAATTAAATTTTACGTTATTCAAAAAAGTAAAAAGTTCATAAAAAATTTACTTTGAAGCCCAACTTTTTTATTTTCAGTCTTGAAAAAATCGGATTATTATGTTAAGATTAAACAAATTTTTACGGACGGTATATCGTGAAGAAAATTGCTATCAGATTGATTGTATTTTTATTTATTATATCAACGCTTACTTTCGCATTTGCAGGTTGCGCGAAATACGACGAATTTGAATGGTCGGGAGTTGAAAGAGGAAGCGTCGATTTGCGTTTGGAAGTGGGAGAAGACGGGAAATTCGATATTTTGCAAATGGCGGATATACAATTTATCGGTGCGATAGGAGAGGACAGTATAGCGGTGATGGACGCGACGATAGCGAGCGCAAATCCCGATCTTATCGTTTTGACGGGCGACCAAATCAGTCCCGAATATCTCATCGGTCAAAAGTGGAAAGCAAAGAAGATTCTCAATCAGATTACTTCTTATTTTGACAGCAAGCAAATTCCGTGGACAGCCGAATTCGGCAATCACGACGGAGCGCTCGGAGTTATTTCCAAAAGAGAAATGCTTGAAATATATCAAAAGTCTGCTTATTTTATCGGAGGATTGGACGAAAGTCTGAATTGCGATGATTACTATATAAACGAGGAAGAGGATACTTATTGCAACTACTTTATTCCGGTGTATGACGGAGAAGAAGTAGTTCACGGAGTAATGCTTCTCGATTGCGCGTCATGCCTTTTGGGACCTTACGACGGATATACGAAAGGTCAGATTGACTTTTACAATGAAATGAGCGAGAATTACGACGTAGAGTTCAGTATTTATACTCACGAGCCGACGGAAGAATTTCAGACAATGTACGACAACAGAGAAGATAAGGAAATCGTTCCTGTGTTTTTGGGAGAGATAGAAAGCCCCGAAGACGGAAAGTCGTATTATCCGACAAAAAATCCAGAGACCAATGAGTATTTGAGAGAAAGCATGATTGCCAATAAAAACGTAAAAGGCGTCTATGCCGGACATGACCATTTAAGTAATTTTGCGGGAATATATAATATGGGCGAGGATTGCAGCGTGATTCTTGCGTACGGCAGAATGTCTTCTTACGGTTACGGAGAATGGAAGTATTTTATGTTCAGCGGAAAGAAACGTAAACTTTATAAGAACTACGCCCGCGGAGGAAGAGTGGTATCTTTGACAAAAGAAGGGGGGTATTCTACTTTCGAACTTGCCGATAGCAAAGACGGCAAATATACCATGGATATATTAAATATATTGGAATTTTAATAAATAAATGTAAAAACCTTTGAAAAACGTTTGACAGCGCGATAAAATTTTGGTATCATACTCGTGAAAACAAAGCAGTATTGATACTCACCTTTCGGCAATCGCGCCGTATCGGTTAATAAATTAGGATTTATTATGAGTAACATTATGCTGTGTTGCTCATATTTTTATGCCAAACGGCAGGGAGGATACGACCATAAAAGATATGCTTATTAACGGACAGATAAGAGAAAGATCCGTCAGGGTACTCGACCAGGACGGCGCTCAACTCGGTATTATGTCTAGCATCGAAGCAAACGAACTTGCTCAACAGAAGAACCTTGACTTAGTGTTGATTTCTCCTGTGGCGAAGCCGCCCGTTTGTAAAATCATGAACTATGGCAAATTCAAATATGAGACCGTAAAAAAGGAAAAAGAAAACAAGAAAAATCAGCGCGTTGTGGAACTTAAAGAAGTTTGGCTTTCTGCGACAATCGACGTAGGGGATCTCAATACGAAAGCAAAACAGGCGCAGAAGTTTATTACGAACGGCGACAGAGTAAGGGTATCTATCAGACTAAGAGGAAGACAGATGGCAAGACCGGAACTCGCTATGAAAGTAATGGACGACTTTTTCGATATACTCAAAGACATTGCGCAAATGGAGAAAAAGCCTTTGTTGGAAGGCAAGAGCATCGCTATGACTCTGGCTCCTATTGCTAAGAAATAATAAATTTTTGGAGGACGGATAAATGCCGAAACAAAAATCACACAGTGGCGCTAAGAAGCGTTTCCATTTGACCGCTACGGGCAAAGTAAAGAGAGCAAAAATGAACAGAAGACACATTCTGAGCAAGAAGGCGCCTAAGAGAAAGCGCGGACTCAGAAAGACCGCTTACGTTTCATCAACACAAGAAAAGACCATCAAGGAAATGATTTAGTCTACGGAGGTAAGAGAAAATGAGAATTAAAAGAGGTGTTAACGCTGTTAAGAAGCGTAGAAAAATATTAAAGTCCGCAAAGGGTTACTTCGGCGCGAAGTCCAAGTTGTACAGAGTAGCGCGTCAAGCGGTTATGAAATCGCAAAATTACGCGTATGTAGGAAGAAAACTCAAGAAGAGAGATTTCAGATCTTTGTGGATTACCAGAATAAATGCCGCTGCAAGACTTAACGGTTTGAATTACAGCAAGTTCATGAGCGGTCTTAAAAAGAACGGTATCGATCTTAACCGTAAGGTTTTGGCAGACATCGCAGTAAATGATCCGAGCGCTTTTACCGCTTTGTGCGAAAAGGTTAAGGGATAATAAAATTGATTTGTAAGGGCAGCCGTGAGGCTGCCTGATTTTTTTAATTTCTAATTAAATTTACATTGTTTCCCGATTTATTTATTATCGCAGTATCGTATTTATCTTAATTTTCTGTCGAATTTTAGCGGATAATAGATAAATTTACTTTTTTAACCCTAAATAATTGAAATTAAGGTTTTTATCGTGTAAGATTGAATAGAGGCATTGTATGCAAGTTATTACATCGGTAAAAAATCAAAAAATACAGTTTGTAAAAAAATTACACGACAAGTCTTTTAGAAAAAGCGAAGGTTTGTTTATCGTAGAGGGCGAAAACATGATTAAGGATATGCCTTCCAATGTTTTTGTCCAAGAAATCTTTGTAATAGACGAAAAACTGGCAGACTATTCTTATATTCTGAAAAGATACGACTCAAAATCCGTAACGGCGGTAGACTTAAAAGTAATGAAATTATTGAGCGAAACGGTTACTCCTTGCGGAATTTTAGCGGTAGTAAGAAAAAATACAGCAGATAAGAATATAGACGGCAACGTCGTGATATTGGACGGAATAAGCGACCCCGGCAATTTCGGGACGATAATTAGGACTTGCGCCGCGCTGGGGATTAAAAATATTTTGGCGACTGAGAGCGTAGATTATACTTCGGGCAAAGTAGTCAGGTCGTCTATGGGCGGAGTATTCAGAACCGATATAATAGAATGTTCTCGCGAAGAAGCGTTGGAGATAGTAAAAGATTATAATCTCTACGCGTTGGATATGGGCGGGGAAAACATTTTCGGAGAATTTAAGCCTCAAATGCCTTACGCGTTGACTGTCGGAAGCGAAAGCAAAGGACTGTCGCGGATTTTCAGAGATAAAGCAAGTATAGTTGCCTTGCCTATGTCGGGAGATATGGAGTCGCTAAACGCCGCGGTAAGTTTGTCCGTCGCGCTATACGCATTCGAGTATCGTAAATAACCCGCTTGACAAAAAGGCTAAATACATTGTATCATATAAAATATATAGGAGGATATTTACTATGGCAGAAGATATCAAAAATCAAGAAGAAATGACGGAAGACGAGGAAATAATGGTGCTTGTCGACGACAACGGCGAAGAAGTCGAATTCCATCATATTGCAACTTTGGATTATAAAGACGATTGGTATATCTATCTACAGCCCGTTGAATTGGGAGAGATGGACGAAGACGAAATGCTTATATTCAAAATTGAGTCTGACGAGGAGGGCAACGACGTGTTTATGCCCGTTGAAGACGAGGAACTGTTGCAAAAACTTTACGAAGAGTACCTTAAAGAGTGCGACGCTCAGGAAGGGGAAGAGTAAGAAAGAAAACTATAAAGAATATCGAAATCGGGTACGGCATTTTGCCGCGCCCGTTTTCAATTTGGCAAAAAGTGTCAAATATAAATAGCGGGAACTTTTTTCGCTCAAAATATAATTTGAGATTAAAAAAGCAGAAAATTTTATTGACTTATTTATATTATATATATATAATAAATAATGACTAACATTTTAGGAGGCAACAATAAGTGAAAAAGTGGCAGTCAATCGTGATTTTGACAGTCTTGGCGATTCTTATTGTACTCGGCTCGGTATTCGGATTTGTATCGTTGGATAAAGGTGAGTTGGGTACTAAAAATTACTTCGCCTATATCACGAACATCAGTCTCGGACTTGACCTCAGCGGAGGAGTCTATGCGGTTTACGGCGTGGACGAATCAAAACTTACTGACGAGCAGAAGGACAAACTCGACACTTTGATTGAGGGTACAAGAGCAAGTTTGGAATCTTTGCTGTTCAGCAAAGGTTATACGGAGGCTCAGATTACCGTATCGCAAAATAAAATCCGTGTAGAAATTCCGGATGAAGACGATCCGGACAGAATATTTAATCTTATCGGACGTCCGTCAAGTTTTGAGTTCAAAGAATACGTTGACGGCGCGGCGGGCGACCTTTCGCTTAACGATCCGAACGGTAAAGTAAAACTTGACAGCAAGTTTACCGGCAACGACGTTTCCAACGCCGGCGTAACTTACGACGAACAGACAGGTTATTGGCAAGTGGCTTTGAGTTTTACGAGCAAAGGCACTGAAAAATTTTCAACGGCGACAAGCGCTTTGACAGGTTCTAAACTTTCTATTTGGATAAACGACGAATTCGTTATAGCGCCTAACGTAAACGAAGCGATTTCAACGGGTTCCGCTACTATCAGCGGTAATTATACTTATGACCAAGCGTACGATCTCGCGGTAAGAATTCAATCCGGTTCTTTCCCGTTGGTACTTAAATTGGAAGAGAGCAATTCGCTTACCGCTACTTTGGGTAGTTCGGCAATTAAAGCGGGACTTATCTCCGGTATTGTAGGTTTGGTTCTCATTTGTATTTATTTAATTGCAATGTACAGATTTATGGGTATTGCAGCAAGCCTTTCGCTGTGGTTCTATTCGTTGACATATTTGTTCTTCCTTTCCATATTCCCGTGGGTACAACTTACGCTTTCGGGTATTGCGGGCGTACTTCTTTCGATAGGTATGGCAGTCGATGCGAACGTAATTATATTCGAACGTATAAAAGAAGAGTATAGAAACGGAAAAACAATGCGTACGGCGGTTACGACAGGCTTTAAGCGTTCGCTCGGCGCAATACTAGACGGAAATATCACGACGATTATAGGCGCGTTGGTATTGATAATCGTAGGCGCGTCCACGATAAAGAGTTTCGGTATCACGCTTTTGATAGGTATCATACTGTCATTGATTTCTTCGCTTGTTCTTATGAGAGTCGTTCTCAGATGCATACTTGTCTTCAATGACGAGAGCAAGGCAAAGAGATTTGCGCTTAAAAGAGCGGAAGAGGAAGTTGAAGAAGAAATCGACGAAGACCAAGATCAAGATATTTCTTCCGTAGAAAAGAATATGAAAAATATTGATAAGGGAGGAGTCTTAAGATGAAAATGCCAAAGAAAGCAAGAATAGTTGAAAAGCACGGTATTTGGGCGATTGCTCCCGTATTGATTTTCCTTATTGCGGTAATAGTATTTACTTCGTTTGCCGTAAAAAACAAAGATATGTCTAAGGGTATGAATATTGGTATCGACTTCGCGGGAGGTTCTATTTTGACGGTTGAACTCGGTTCGGATATACTCAACGACAGCGAGAAATACAACGAGCATTACGATCATATCGAAAGTATCTTGACTAGCGAGGATATCGCAAAACAAGTAGTAGATTTCGCAAAAGAAGAGTACGGCATAGATATTCCGGTAAGTTCGGCGTTGGCGTCTATAAGTTACGTTCAGACTTCGGGCAACGATACTGATATGTCGTTGATAATAAAGTACGATAATATTTCTTCCGCGTATGATACGAAGATGAACGATATTACCACGCAGAGAAATAAAATTCTCGAAAACCAAATCAGAGATTATTACGAAACCAATTATCCCGACAACGGAATTACGGTAAGCACTTCGTATATAGGCGCAACGGCGTCTGCGACGCTTATCAAAACGGCATTGGGCGCGGTTGCGATTACTATGGTACTCATTCTCATATATATAATGATAAGATTTGAGATTTGGAGCGGTATAGCCGCAGTAGTAGCGCTTATTCACGACGTTGCAATGATGGTATTCTTGGTTATCATATTCAGAATTCAAGTCAACAGCGCGTTTATAGCGGCGTTGATTACGATAGTTTCGTACTCGATAAACAACACTATCGTAGTATTCGACAGAGTAAGAGAAAATCAGAAGAAAGAAAAATCTATTGCCAGAAGCACAATGTTGGACAACAATTCCATCGTAAACGAATCTATAATGCAGACTTTGGTAAGATCGATAAACTCGACTATAACCACTATGGTAGCGATAACGTTGTTTGCAATCATAGGAACCGCGTCGGTAAGAGAATTTGCTTTGCCGGTTATATTCGGTTTGCTTGCAGGTTTCTATTCTTCGTTGGTAATCGCCCCGTCGTTGTACTGCTTGATGAAAAATACGGCAGACAAGAGAAAAGCGGTAAAAAACAACATTATAAAGAAAGACAAGCCGAAATACGCAGGCGCGAAAAACTAAAATTAAATTCAGAAAAATCGGGTTGCAATGCGACCCGATTTTTTTATAATAAACTCTTCGAATTAACTTAAAAATAATTGAGAATACCTATAAAAATATTGTATAATTATTATAGGTCAATACGTTTAACGGAAGTATATGGATAAAGATAAAATAGAAAATTTGGCGAAGGATTTTGCCGTAGATAAAAAACTTATTGAAATTCTGATTGACAGAGGTTATGACAGCGCAGAGAAACTCCGCGATTTTCTTTATCCTACGTTGGATAATCTTTCAAGCGTAGAAAATTATGTTGGATATAACGAAGTAATAGATAGAATTAAGTTTGCTATCGATAACGGCGAAAGCGTGTTGATTTACGGGGATTACGATTGCGACGGCGTTTGCGGAACGTCGATTTTATACAATTATTTTAAGTCTAAAGGCGTAAACGTAAACTGTTTTTTGCCAAATAGGCACACCGACGGTTACGGGCTTTCTATAGAAACGTTGGAGAAACTTGCGGAAGAGTATCTAAGCGATTTGCTTATTACCGTCGATTGCGGTATAACAAGCGTCGAAGAAGTGGAATACGCGCGCGAAACGCTTGGTTTTGACGTTATTGTTACCGACCATCACGAGCCGGGAGAAGTTTTGCCCGACTGTCTTATTTTTAATCCCAAACTTTCGGACTGTAATTCTTTTACTCAGTTGTGCGGAGCAGGAGTCGCTTTAAGAATTGTAGAAGGACTAGGCGGAAGTAGCGAGATGGAAAAATATCTTGATATTGCGGCTATTGCAACGGTAGCGGACGTAGTTCCGCTTGTAGGCGATAATAGAATTATTACTTACTCGGGATTGAAAGCGATAAACTCTTATAATGCGCGCAGAGGAATAAAAATGCTTGCGCAAAGTTGCGTGGCGGGTGAGATAACAGCGTTTGATATAGCGTTTAAGTTGGCTCCGAGAATAAATTCCGTCGGTAGATTGAGCGATGCAAACGGAGTATTGGATTTATTTTGCACTGACGATAATTTTTTGCTTACTAACGTTGTTAACGAACTTAACGAAAGCAATGCTAAAAGAATGGAATTAACGAACGATTTGACAGACTATTGCTATCAAATGCTTAAAAATTTTGATTTTGAAGAAAATGCCGTAATAGTGTTAAACAATGCTTATTGGGACGATGGAATTATAGGAATCGTCGCGGCAAGAATTGCCGAAAGATTCCATAGACCGACTATTCTTATAACAAAAAGCGGAGAAGTATTCAAAGGTAGCGGAAGAAGCATTAAAGGTTTGAATATATATAAATATGTATCTATGTGTTCTGATATGCTGACGAAATTCGGCGGACACGCAATGGCGTGCGGTATATCTATCAAAGAAGAAAATATAGTATTGTTTGCCAAAAAACTCAACGAGTTGATAAAAGCAGATTTTGATATGTCCTATTTTTCTAAAAAGATAAAATACGATATCGATATGGCGGACGTAGACAGCGCAATAGATATGGCAAGAGGCTTGAAAATGTTGGAGCCTTGCGGAGAAGGTAATCCCGGTATTAGATTCAAAGAAAGCGTAAAAAGCAAAGATTTCGGACAGATGGGCGATACTCAACATATAGTTTGTCGCGAAAGAGATAAGGAAACGGTAATATTCGGTGGACTTAAATACAAAGAATTTTTGTCCCAAAAAGTACAAAAAGATTTGTACTTTACGCTGTCTTTGCAGACATATAAAAACAGGGTATATGCGCAAGCGAAAGTTAACGCGATAGAATGCGGTAACGTCGACTCGCAAGGGGACTATTCTTCTTATCTTATGACAGGCTTTTTCAAGGGGCGTGATAGTGGTGTGGAGATAAGCGTAGAGGAGGCGATTGCGCTTGGAAACACGTTGTATTCAACTTGCTATATCGCGTACGATATCGACACATACAACGAATTTATCAAAATATATAATCAAAAAATCGGCAATATAACGACTCAAAACAGATGCTCTACAGATTGCGCTCCGACGACGAAAATAATTTTCGCTCCGGTATCGCTCAAAGATTTGGGTTACTATAAGAATATAGTACTGTTGGATAAGCCGTTGGGAATCGAAGTTTTCAACCGATTAAACGGCAAAGGTAAAGACGTATATTATATTCAAAACGTCAATATTTTGACTAAGTTAAAAAAATACCTGCCGGATTATAAAGAATTGGCGTCTATATTTATTCAAATCAAAGAAACTCTTAGCGGGAGAAACTATGCGGGAATATCGGATTTATATTATGCTATTGCAAAAAAATCCGAATTGGAGTATAATAAATTTGTACTTTCGGCTGTTGTGCTTGCCGATTTGGGAATATTGAAGATGTCGGATAAACTGTACATAGACTCCGCCGTCAAGACTAAATTGAGCGAAAGCAAAATTTATAAGTTAATCGAGGGTTGAAGTGGAAGAGCAGAAAATCAAATTTATAAATAAGATACAGGAAAATTACAGTGAAGCGCACGCGGAAAAAATACTGAAAGCGTATTATTTCGCAAAGACTGCGCACGCCGGACAGAAAAGACAGTCGGGCGAAGATTATTTTATTCATCCCAACGCGGTTGCGGACATTCTGATAGATTTGGGACTTGATTGCGATACCGTAGTTGCGGCGCTTCTGCACGACGTAATAGAGGATACGGACGTGAGCGCAGAGGAGATTAGGCAGACTTTCGGTCCGATAGCGCTCTCATTGGTTCAAGGCGTAACAAAACTGGGAAAACTCAATTTTAAGTCAAAACTCGAAGAGCAGGCTGAAAATCTACGTCGTATGTTCATGGCGATGAGCAACGATATTCGCGTTATCATTATCAAACTTGCCGACAGACTGCACAATATGCGAACTCTTTCGTTTAAGGACGAAGAAGGACAAAAACGAGTAGCAAGAGAAACTCTCGATATATACGCGCCGATTGCCGCCCGTTTGGGTATTTCAAGCGTTAAGGGCGAACTCGAAGATTTATGTCTTAGATACCTTTATCCCGACAGTTATTATTATATCGCCGAAAAAGTCGCTCAGACAAAAATGGAACGTCAAGAAATCGTCAATCACATTTCAAAAGAACTTCACGAAATGCTTGATGAACTGGGTATAAAAGGCGAAGTAAACGGCAGACCTAAACATTTTTATAGCATATATAGAAAACTGCAAAAGGGCAAACCGTTTGAGCAGATTTACGATTTGATAGCGTTGAGAGTCATAGTTGACAACGTAAAAGACTGTTATGCAGTATTGGGTTCGATACATACAAAGTGGAAACCTTTGCCGGGTAGATTCAAAGATTATATATCCGTGCCTAAGGCGAATTTGTATCAATCATTGCACACCACGGTTCTTACGTCGTACGGAGCGCCGTTCGAAATTCAAATACGTACTCACGAGATGCACAAGGTAGCCGAATACGGTATCGCGGCGCATTGGAAATATAAACAGGGCAACAACGTAGATTCGTCAAAAATCGACGATAATAAACTCGCTTGGATTCGCAATGTAATGCAACTTCAAGAAGAGGCGAGCAATTCGCAGGAATATCTCGATATGCTTAAAGTAGATCTTTATTCCGACCAAGTATTTGTCTTTACTCCCAAAGGCGACGTTTTTAACTTGCCCAACGGGTCAACAGGCGTAGATTTTGCTTACGCCATACACAGTAAAGTAGGAGAGAAATGCTCGGGAATTAAAGTTAATTCGAGAATTATGCCCGTTAGCACAAAGTTAAATAACGGCGACGTAGTCGAAGTAATAACGACAAATTCCAAAGGGCCTTCCCGCGATTGGCTTAAATTTGTCATAACGCCGGGAGCGAAAAGTAAAATACGTTCTTTCTTTAAGAAAGAAATGCGAGAGGAAAACGAAAAGCGCGGCAGAGAAATTCTTGAAAAAGAAGCCAAGCATAGAGGATATATACTCAACGACCTTTTAGCGACGGAAAGTTGGAGTAAATTTATCAGGCAAAAATACGGACTCAACACGTCCGAAGAAGTGCTTGCAATGGTTGGTTACGGAGAATTAACCTCTTTGCAGGTAATAAATAAGTTGGTCGAACTGTATAAGGCGGAAAATATCCGCGAATCGCAGACGATAGACAGCCTTACAAAAAAGCCGACTGCGAGAAAACAGCAAGGCGGAGTTATTATCAAAGGGGAACATGGCTTGAAATATAGATTCTCGCAGTGTTGTTCGCCTTTGCCCGGCGATGAAATATTGGGATATATTTCGCGTAACGGCGGCGTGGTAATTCATAGAGTCGACTGCCCGAATTGCAAAGGATTTGAAGAGGAGCGGATAATAGAAGCGGAATGGCCCGCGACGGAAGGCGAAAAGTTTATCGCGCATTTGGTAATATCGGCGTTTGACAGAACTGGACTTGTAATCGAAGTCGCTACGCTGATTACCAATATGAAAGTGGCGATGACTAGTATATCCGCTAAATCGGAAAAAAATAACATGGCTACGATAAAAGTATCGGTTGAAGTTACGAACACTAATATGCTGGAAATACTGATGAACAAAATTACGCAGTCTATAAAAGGCATAAGAGAAATAAAGAGAGCGTCAAAGAGTATAAAGAGTAAAGAATGAGAGCGATAGTACAAAGAGTTAATTATGCAAAACTGACCGTAGAAGATGAACCTATATCGCAAATAGGCGAGGGGTATTTGGTTTTGGTAGGCTACAACAACGAAGACACGGAAGATACTTGCCGTTATATCGTCGACAGAATCATAGGCATGAGAATTTTCAAAGACGAAAACAATAAACTCAATAAAACGCTTGCAGATATAGGCGGAGAAGTGATGGTCGTATCCAATTTTACGCTGTACGGCAACGCATTTAGCGGAAGACGTCCGGATTTTTCAAAATCTGCGAAATTCGATATTGCAAAACCTCTTTATGATTATACCGTTGGAGAGTTTAAGCGAAGATTAGGCAATATAGCGACGGGAGTTTTCGGCGCGCACATGCACATTGAAATGTCCAACGACGGACCTATAACTATGGTTTTGGAAAAATAGCAAACGCAAATATTTGATGGATTAAAAGGATTTGGAAATGGAAATTAAGACTTTTGTTTTAGGACTTTTGAATAATAATACTTATTTGGCAACAAATCGTGAGAATAATACTTGTTTATTGATAGATCCGTCTACGCCCAGTAAAGACGTGGCAAATTATATCGAAAGCAATTCTTTGAATTTGCAAGCAATATTACTTACGCACGGACATTTCGATCATATAGGAGGAGTTTGTTTTTTCAAAGAAAAGTTTAACTGTAAAGTTTATATGCACGCCGACGACGTGGATTTTATAGATAATCCTCTTAAAATAAGCCGAAGATACGATAAATTCGAAGTTGACATATTGGTAAAAGACGGGGACGTTTTGGATTTGTGCGGAGAAAAAATAAAAGTTGCGCATACCCCGGGACATTCTCTCGGCGGCGTTTGCTACGTATTGGATAACGTGATTTTTTGCGGAGATACGATATTCAAAGGGAGTTACGGCAGAACTGACCTTCGGGGAGGAGATTTCGGGGAACTTTATAAATCCGTAAAAAAAATTTTGGATATGCAGGGCGATTATATTTTGCTTAGCGGACACGGCGCGCCTACTACAAGCGAATTTGAAAGAGAAAATAACCCTATTTTAGGGGATAAGTATTGAAATTATGATAGAAGTAAATTTTTATACAAACGCGCAAGAATTTGAAAATGAATATTTAGATATAGTCCGCGCTTTTTATCCTCACGTAAAGATAGATGAAAGCGCAGATACGCTAGAACTTAATTTGGAAAAATCAAGCGAGTATGAGTTTCACGCAAAGATATCGTTCAAAGACAAAGCGAAAGAGTACAGATATTTGCTGGAAAAAGAGTTTTTGGAAGAAAACGATTGCGATTGCAGGCAGATAAAATATAAAGCGCAGGTCAAAAGGCACAGCAAAGCCGCGCTTTATAAGTTTTTATCTGAAATCACCGGAGAAAAATTGCCGTACGGTTCGCTTACCGGTATTCGTCCTACAAAATTATTTCACGAAACAGTAGAAAAGGGAATAGACGCGGAAAAATATTTTCTCGAAGTATTGGACGTTTCAAGGCAAAAAGTTTCGCTTATCAAAAATATCGTTGAAAATCAAAAGATTTATTACAAAGTCGCCGAGAACGAAGTCGATATTTTCGTAAATATACCAATTTGCGTATCTAGGTGCGTATATTGCTCGTTTATTTCCGCTCAACTCGATAAGATAAAAAAATTTGTTTCTCCCTATTGCGATTTGTTGGTAAAAGAAATTCAGGGTTCGCAAGAAATCGTAAAAGAAAACAATTTGAAAGTGCGGAGCGTTTATATAGGAGGAGGTACTCCGACATCGCTTGACAATGAAAATTTCCAAAGAGTGATTCGCGCTTGCTCTGCGTTCGACGTTAAAGAATTTACCGTAGAAGCGGGTAGACCCGATACAATCACAAGAGAAAAATTGGATATTATGAGCAAGTATGGCGTAACCCGTATTTCAATAAATCCCCAGACGTTTAATCAAAGGACTTTGGACGCGATAGGCAGGAGTCATAGCGTGGAAGAAATTTACTCGGTATTCAAAATGGCAAGAGATTACGACTTTGATATAAATATGGATTTAATTGCCATGCTTCCAGGGGAGAACGTGGACGATTTCAAATATTCTGTCGATTGCGCTATTTCTCTTCAACCCGAAAATATTACGGTACATACGCTTGCGATTAAAAAAGGTTCCGCTTTGAAAATCGACGGATATGAAAACGGAGAATGGGAAAAGGCTGTCGCCATGGTTGATTACGCTTATGAAAGCGTTAAGAGCGCGGGATACGAGCCGTATTATATGTATAAGCAAAAATATATGTCTGGAAATCTTGAAAACGTAGGCTATTGCAAAAAAGGCAAGGCCTGTGTCTATAACATTGATATTATGGAAGAAATATCTAGTATCATCGCCAATGGAGCAGGCGGAATTTCAAAACGTATTTTTGATAAAAACAGGTTGGAGCGTCTTGCCGATCCAAAGGGGATTGACGTGTATATTCAAAGGGATAAGGCGCTTATTGACGTCAAGAAAAAGTTTTTTGAACAGTGTTCAAAACTTGAAATTAAAAGGTTTGCGCTCAAATAATCGCTCGCCGAACATAATAGAATATTAGTTAATTTTGAATTATTAAAATATTAACATAAGTAAGAAAATATTTATTATATTTTATTCGAAACGCTTGCTAACGAACACAAATTGTGTTAATATAAATGTATTCTAACGCGACTAGGTTTGACAAAAACTCCGATGTCTTACTTGGTTGGCGCTAAATTTATTTTCCAAAGAAGGAGGCTAAACAATGGAAATTATCAACGTAAAGGAAATGACAAAGCAGGAAGTTATCGCAAATTTTGCAAAGCATGAAGGCGACACCGGCTCGCCGGAAGTTCAAATCGCGCTTTTGACGCAGAGAATTCTTCAACTCAACGATCACTTTGCAGAACACAAAAACGACTTCCATTCCAGAAGAGGTTTGTTGCAGATGGTAGGTAAGAGAAGAAGTATGTTGAAGTATCTTAAAGATGCGGATATAGAGCGTTACCGTGAATTGATTGCAAAACTCGGAATCAGAAAGTAAAATAAGATGGGGCGTCATTCAGCGTCCCATTTTTTTGAAATTTCTTTTATTTATCGGCGTTTGGACAAGCATTTTATTTTATGCTCAAGCGCGTTGTTCAAGATTAAATTACTAATTATTGGAGGTTAGTTTAGATGATAGAAAGAAAAATTTTTACCACACAGATCGGCGGAAGAGAAGTAAGTATCGAAACCGGCGCTTATTGTGGACTCAGCAACGGTAGTTGTATCGTAAGATGCGGAGATACCGCGGTTATGGTCAACGCTACTATGGCTAAAACTCCCAGAGACGGAATAGACTTTTTCCCGCTCGGAGTAGATTATGAAGAAAAGATGTACGCCGTAGGCAAGATTCCGGGGGGATTCAAGAAGCGCGAAGGACGCGCAAGCGACAAGGCGATTTTGACGTCAAGACTTATTGACAGACCTCTTCGTCCGCTTTTCCCAAAGGGCTTTTTCAACGACGTTGCGGTAGTCGCAACCGCGTTGTCCGTAGACCCCAACATTCCGCCGGAAGTTTACGCTATGATAGGTAGTTCCGTTGCGTTGAGCATTTCGGATATTCCGTTTGCAGGACCGACAGGTTCGGTTATCGTAGGTTACGTAGACGGTCAGTACGTTATCAATCCGGATACGGAGCAAAGAGAGAAGTCCAAACTTCATCTTTCTCTTAGCGGAACAAAAGAAGCGATACTCATGGTTGAAGCGGGAGCAAACGAACTTACCGAAGACGAAATGATTGGCGCTATTTTGTTCGGACATGAAGAAATTAAGAAGATTGTTGAATTTATAGACGAAATTCAGGCTCAGATAGGTAAAGAAAAGGTAGTTCCCGAACTTTATCATCCGCAACCCGAAATCGAATCGGCGGTCAAAGAGTATGCGGACAAGATGATGGACGACGTACTTGACAATTTCAACAGGCAGGACAGAGATAAAGCGGAAGACGCTCTCGATAAAGACGTATTTGCTCATTTTGCAGAGATTTTCCCTGACGGAAAGAAAGATATTGCAGAAACTCTTTACGCTATGAAGAAAGCGAAAGTAAGAGCAAAGATTCTCGATAAGGGCGTAAGACCAGACGGAAGAAGTCTTGAAGAAATCAGACCGATTTGGTGCGAACACGGCGTTTTGCCGAGAGTTCACGGAAGCGGCGTATTTACCAGAGGACAGACTCAGGTTATGACGATTTGTACGCTCGGAAGTCTTTCCGAAGTTCAGAAACTCGAAGGACTTGACGACGAAGTATGCAAGAGATATATCCATCATTACAATATGCCTCCGTACAGCACGGGCGAGGCTAAACCGCTCAAAAGTCCGGGCAGAAGAGAAATCGGACACGGCGCTTTGGCTGAAAGAGCGTTGGAACCTATGCTTCCGTCCGTTGAGGCGTTCCCGTACGCTATCCGTACCGTTAGCGAAGTAATTTCTTCCAACGGTTCTACTTCTCAGGCGTCTGTTTGCGGATCTACTTTGGCTCTTATGGACGCGGGCGTTCCTATTAAGAAACCTGTTGCGGGCGTGGCTATGGGACTTATCAGCAACGAAGATAAATCAAAGATTTCCGTTCTTACGGATATTCAGGGACTTGAAGATTTCTTCGGCGATATGGACTTTAAGGTTGCCGGTACAAAAGACGGTATTACCGCTATCCAAATGGATATTAAAATCAAAGGTATAAACGAAGAAATTTTGAGAAAGGCTCTTGCTCAAGCAAAGAAGGGAAGATTGTTTATTCTTGACAAGATGCTTGAAGTTATGCCCGAAACAAATAAATCTTTGTCTAAATTTGCTCCTAAGATTGTATCTTTCAGCATTGACCCGAACAAGATTAAAGACGTTATCGGAAGCGGCGGCAAGGTAATCAATAAGATTATCGACGAAACGGGCGTTAAAATCGATATCGATGATTTCGGCAACGTTCTCGTATCCGGCGTAGATGAAGAAATGAACGCTAAGGCAAAGAAAATCATTGATTTGATAGTAAACGACCCTGAGGTCGGCGAAGAATTCGAAGGCACCGTAGTAAGAATTATGAACTTCGGCGCGTTTGTAGAAATTGCTCCCGGTAAAGACGCGATGATTCATATTTCCAAACTCAAAAAAGAAAGAGTTGAGAAAGTTGAAGACGTCGTCAACATCGGTGATAAAGTTAAAGTAAAAGTAACAGATATTACCGATAAGGGCGTTGCGTTAAGACTTTTGGAAGTTTTGTAATCTATATTATGAAATATAAAGAAGCGACCGAGCGGCCGCTTCTTTTCGTATTTATTGATTTTTACGGGTAAAAATCGACGTAAAAATTGTTGGTCTTGACAATATAATTTTCAAGTAATATAATTATATTAACGTAAAACTTACGAAAGGAGATAGAAAAATGTTTTTTGAAGATGAAGAATTTACCAACAAAAAGCCAGAAGGATCTTTGTATATCGAAAATATCGATAATGACGATTGGTATATCAACGACGGAGTTTTGGAGGAATGCAGAAAAAGCGATGCGGAAGAAATGGAAATTCCCGAGGGCGTAACGAGCATAAATACTTACGCGATTATGGACAATTATTCCGTAAAATCTATTCATTTACCCAAAACGGTAAAAAGATTGGAATCTACCGGTATCGCAGAATGCGGAAACTTGACGAAAGTGGTCATTGATAATCCCGATATTGAAATAATGGAATGGGGACTGTCCTATAACGAAGCGCTAAAAGAAGTATATATAGGCGGTAAAAAAGTCGATAGTATAGTCGCTAAGAGATATAGCGACGGAGCAAAGTGCTTTGAG
Organism: uncultured Christensenella sp.; assembly: GCA_910584635.1. Classification (GTDB taxonomy): domain Bacteria; phylum Bacillota; class Clostridia; order Christensenellales; family UBA3700; genus RACS-045. The sequence goes on from CAJUBA010000001.1 coordinate 131,954, forward strand.
AGATATTTAGGCGAGGGAGAAGAAATTACCGTTGAAGAAGGCGTAAGACAGATAAATAACAATGCGTTTGAAAACTGTAAAACGCTGACAAAAATAGTTCTTCCCGATACTGTAGACACAATATGCGACAATGCGTTTAACGAATGTGAAAATCTAAGAGAACTGACTTTGGGCGATAACGTAAGAAAAATCGGAGAAAACGCGTTTTATAATTGCGTAAGAGTAAATGAATTGAGATTGCCTCAAAGCGTTGAAGAAATAGGTAAATACGCGTTTTACGGTTGGGATACAAATCAGACGATTTATGTTCCGAGTAAATTTCAATCAAAAGGTTTATTTAAGAAGTTATTCAAAGAAAAGTGGCAAGCCGGCTGTAGCGCAAATATTGTTTTCTATTGATATTGCGTAAAGGGAGGAGAGCAAATGTTTTTCGAAGACGAGGAATTTTCAGATAATAAAAGCGATTTTAACGAAGATGCGGAAGTAGTTTCGGATTTTAATTTGGACGACGACAAGTGGACGATAGAGGAAGGAGCGTTAGATTCCTTTCACGATTTTGATGCAAAGGAAGTATGTGTGCCGGAAGGCGTAACCGAAATAGAGTCGTACGCTTTTTTGTTTATGAGCGAACTTAAAGCGATATATTTTCCTAAAACTGTAAAAGAACTTTGGGAAGACGCGGTAGGCGGCTGCGACAAATTGACCAAACTCGTTTTCGAAAACGCAAACGTCAAGTTTGAAGTTAACTCTATATCCTGTAATGAGTTTTTGGAAGAAGTATATATAGGCGGAGAAAAGAAAGACGTTATTTACTCAACGTCTGACGATAATAAGCGGTATCTTGAAAAATATCTTGGAGTAGACAGTGAATTTTCTATTGAAGATGGAATATACGGCATCAGTTCTTACGCTTTTGCCAATCGCAAGTCGCTTTTCGAGTTGAATATTCCCGATTCCGTAGAATTTATTGATAACAACGCTTTTGAGAACTGTACTAATATTAAAGAACTCAAATTGCCGAATACCGGCGTATTAAGCATTAGACCCTACGCGTTTAGAGGTTGGACGGAAAATCAAACGATTTACGCTCCGAGTTTTCTCAAAGGTATAAAGTTTTTCCAAAAGTGGCGTAAGGGATGCAAAGCCAACGTGATATATTATTAAATTCTCAATAGGCGGAGATTAAAGCAATTAGCGTTAGTATAATATGGATTTTCATTGCATATCTTTTTTTGAGGTGTGTAAATGAAGAAGTACAGGAGAATTACAAGCGCAGTAACAAATATAATCATTATAGTAATGCTGATAAGCCTTACCGTAGTAAGTTTCAGCGGTCAGTATTCGTCTTTCGTATCTTTGAACGCGAACGACAGACCGTATTATAAAGGTAATCCGACGAGAGGCGAAGTCGCTCTTATGATAAACGTATACTGGGGTACGGAATATCTGGACGATATGCTCCAAGTGTTGGAGAATCATAATGCGAAATGCACGTTTTTTGTCGGCGGCAGTTGGGCGAGTAAAAACAGTGAGTATTTGGAGAAGATGATTGAAAAGGGACACGAGATTGGTAATCACGGTTATTTTCACAAAGATCACGCTAAACTGAATTACGCGCAAAACGAAAGCGAAATCAAGTCTAATAACGTGCTTGTTAACGGACTTACAGGCTATAAAATGACTTTGTTTGCTCCGCCGTCGGGAAGTTTTAACGATATAACGCTCAAAGTGGCGGCAGATTTGGGAATGCAGACGATTATGTGGAGCAGAGATACCATTGACTGGCGAGACAAAGACAGTTCGCTGGTATTCAGTCGTGCGACTAATAAAGTAACGGCGGGAGATATGATTCTCATGCACCCGACAGCGCATACTTTGGCGGCGTTGGGAGAGATATTATCTTTCTATGAGGAGAATAATTTAACTCCCGTAACGGTATCTCAAATAATCAAGCAAGAGATTATTTAGATAGCATAAATAAAACAAACTTGTTTATTGTCGACAAAAGTCGGCAATAAATTTTATATCGTAATATAGGCAAGCGTTACTAATATACTTTACTATTGATAATAATTATTGTAGAATAATATTAAATTGACTTTGTCGAAGATGGAGATTATATTATGAACAAGATACACAGATTTTCAAGCGGACTTCGTCTGGCGTATAAATACTCGCCGTCGGTCAGATCGGTAGGAATAGCGGTAATGACCGGAGTAGGCAGCGGGAATGAAACAAAGGATAATAACGGCATTTCCCATTTTATCGAACACATGTATTTCAAAGGCACAAAGGATAAGAGCGCTTTTGAGATAGTGGAGTACGTGGACGGAATAGGCGCGCAGATAAACGCGTTTACGTCTAAACAGACTACTTGTTTTTACACGCTGTCTATCGACACCCAAGCGGAAAATTGCGCTAAAATATTAAGCGAAATTTTGTTTGAATCCACGTTTGACGAAAGCGAAATGGAGAGAGAAAAAGGCGTCGTGTTGGAAGAAATATCTATGTGCGAAGACGATAACTCCGACGTGGTATTGGATTTGCTTGCAGAAGGATATTTTGGTAAGAATCCACTCGGTATGACTATTTTGGGAGAGAGGAAAAACGTTAAGAATTTTACAAGACATGATTTGCTCGATTATATTTCGAACAATTATTGCGCGGAAAGCAGCGTTGTGTCGATAGTGGGAAATATTTCGTTTGAAAAAGCCAAAGAACTGTGCGAAAAATATTTTGAAGGCAAATTTTCTTGCAATTGCAATCGCGACTGGCGCGATATAAATCACAAGACGCAGAGAAGCGTTAAGAGCAAGTTTAAGGACATCGAACAGTCGAATATCGCAATAGGTTTTCCCGCTTTTGAATATGGCAGCAAGTATACTATGGCGGAATTGTTGGTAAATACTATTGTCGGCGGAGGAATGAGTTCAAGACTCTTTCAGGAAGTCAGAGAAAAAAGAGGTTTGGCTTATAACGTATACACTTATAATTCTTCTTATATCAACAACGGACTGTTGTCGCTGTATATAGGTACGAACGTTGAATCAGTAAAAAAAGCCGTTGACTGCACTTTGGATCTTATCGAAGAATTGAGAAAGAACGGACTTACCAAAAGAGAGTTGGAAAGAGGAATAGAACAACTTAAAGGTTCTTACGTTTTGGGACAGGAGAGTACCGGAATGATGATGAGAGTAAACGCAAAAAACACGCTGTTTGCCGATAAAATTTTCGATATAGACGAGAAAATAAAGGAGATTGAAAATATTACTATCGAACAGACCAAAGACGTAATCGACTATTCGTACGATATAACTAAGGCAAGTATAGCGTATATAGGTAAAAAACCTAAATGCGATATAGATAAGTTGATTTGACAAATCGGAACAGATTAACTGTATAGGGCGGGATAAAGATAGGCAAGCCTATCTTTTTTCGTATAATATGGAGTAAAAAGGGGTATTTAGTCAAAAAATATGGGCAAAAACGGTATTAGATGTATAAATATTTACACATTTCGAGACTTGATAAGGTAAAATCGTTTTTGAGACCGCTTTATTATAATAATAATTGAATTAAAAATATTGTAATTCAATGTATGATGTGGTATAATCTAACATGAGATTATAAGGAGAAATTCAATGCCAAAAGGTTACGAAGATAACAATCAAAATAAGAGGGCGAAATCAAACCGTACGAACGGAATAGTAATTACTATTATTTTTGTTGCAATGGACTTGATTTTGTTGGGCGTATTCGGAAAAGCGGGAGAAGTCCTCGTAGACTTTTTCGTCGGAGTGTTCGGTTACGCTATATACGGATACAGTTTTGCGATGACGTTGGTAGGGGTATTGATGTGTCTTAACGTCAAACCTAAGCAGAACGCAAAGATAATTTTACTTTACGTCGCTATTGCGGTATTGGTAATTATTTTTGCTCATATTCTTGTTTCGCGCGCCTATACTCAAAACGGTTGGGGAAATTATATAAGTCAATCCTATAAAAGCGCGAATACTGCAGGAGGCGCGATTGCGAGCATATTCCTTTATCCGTTCGCGATGAAGAAAATCTATATACTCAGTCTGGTTGCCAACGGAATTCTTGCTACAGGACTTATCGTGATAGCGGTATTGTTGCAAGTAAATATAGATATAAATTTAGAAAGATTTACTCGAAAAAAATATAAAAAGATATCCAGCGGTCAAAATGAGAACGTAGGAATGTTTGACGTCGACTATCAATCGGAAAACGTAGTCAATCTCAACAATCACACTGTTGACGGTAAAGATATGGGCGACAGTCTGTACGCAAAGGGCAGAAGAAAGAACAGTTTGGATAATTATGTTCCTATAGACAGAATTAACGTGTCGGAGGAGCAGGATTTTGATATTTACAGCAATAATTTTGTCGGCGAAGACGCTCAACTTATTTTGGATACCAACGAAATCAGAAACGAAGCGGACAGACCGGATTTGATTTATGCAAGCGAGGACATAGACAGTATTGACAGAACGGTGGACATTTCCCTCGCTCAAAAAGAGATATTCGGGATAGACGGTTTCGGCAAAATGAACGTTATCGACGAAGGAAAACAGGAATCGCCCATAGAAAATATTCCGTCGCAAAAGGAAAACTCATATACTCAAAATTACGACGCATCCAGATACGCAGGGTTTTCCACCAGCGAAAGATTGCGCATCATGGCTGAAAACGAAAGAAGAAGCAAACAAAACGCTTCGGGTAATGATTTTAGGGCGTCGGAAAACCATACTACAGGCTCTCAACAGAGTTTCGGCGAGAAGATAAGCGAAATTTTGAATAAAAAACCGTCTTACAAAGCGGAAGAAAACGAGCGTAAAAGCCAACCTATCGAACGAATTACGTTTGATACGCAGCCTGAACCGACTGTTAAATCTGAAAAAGCGGCTGATTTCGACTTCAAGGCTTTGAAGAACGGTAACAACGTAAACGCGGATAAAAAAGAGGACGAGGTTGTAAAATCCGATACCGAAAAAGTTCAGGATAAGACTGAAACAAAAGAAATAGAGTCGATGGACGATTTTATCGCCAATATCAACAGGCAGAAAAAGCAGGAAGATACGCCTCAAATCAAAAACTACGACGCTACTAAAAACGTAGAAATCAAGGCGGAGAAGGCTCAGCCTACCGACGGTTATTTCCAAAAGACTTTCGAACCTAAGCCTATTACGCCAAAACAGCCGATAGTTCCCAAGACTCCGGTAAACAAAATCGAAGAAAAGCCGGTTAAGAAGGAAGAAACCGAAAAGAAAGAGGAAAAACCCAAAGAGAAAATCAAGAGAAGTCCTTATATTCCGCCGAGCGTAGATAATCTTAAAGATTATATAGATAAGAGCGATTATCAAGAAGACTTCAACGCTAAGGCGAAAATCATCGAAGAAACCTATGCCGATTTCGGAATAGACGTATGCGTAAAAAATATCGTCAGCGGACCTACGGTAACAAGATTCGAGTTTGAAGTTCTCTCCAAGATAGACGTTCAACTTATCCGTAAAAAGGCGGACAACCTTTTGATGTATCTTGCGGTAACGTCGATAAGAATCGAAGCGCCGATACCGGGTAAATCGCTTTGCGGTATTGAAATACCTAACGCTAAGAGAAAAACGGTCGGATTGAAAGAGTTTATCGAAAACGAAGAATTCAAGAGCAAGAGCGACGGATTGTATTTTGCGCTCGGTAAAGACGTAGATAATAACTGTCATTTTGAAGATCTTACCGATTTCCCGCACGGACTTATAGCAGGCGGAACGGGTAGCGGTAAATCAGTATGTCTTAACACTATGCTGTGTTCTTTGGTATACAAGTATTCGCCTGAAGAATTGAGAATAGTATTGGTCGATCCGAAAAGAGTAGAATTCGGTCAGTACAGAGGACTTCCGCATTTGCTTACTCCGCAAATTTACAACACGCCAAAAGAATCTTTGGTAATTCTCAGATGGTTGGTTGAGGAAATGTCTAGAAGATATTCTTTGTTCGAAACTTACGGAGTGAATAAATTGCCTACTTTTAATATGCTCGACGAAGTAATAGCCGAAGATAAGAAATTGCCTTATATTGTCGCTATCATAGACGAGGTAGGCGATATAATGGTCAGCGAATACGCGAAAGAATTCGAAACGCTCGTAATCACTTTGGCACAGAAAGCGCGCGCGAGCGGTATACACTTGATTCTTGCTACACAAAGACCTTCGGTAGACGTCATAACGGGACTTATAAAGAGTAACTTGCCTACGCGTATAGCGTTTGCCGTTGCTTCCGGAGTGGACAGTAAAACTATTTTGGATACCGTCGGAGCGGAAGAACTTCTCGGTAAAGGCGATATGCTTATAAAGACGAGAAAGTTGTCCAAGCAACTTGAAAGATTGCAAAATCCGTTTGTAGACGATATTGAAATCAAAAATATCATGTCCGATATAATCAAGCACAATCAGGCTTATTACGACGAGAGCGTAGAAAACAGAATAAAAGAAATGTCCGAGCCGCCTAAGACGGAAGAGAGCGTAAATCCCAAAGATATTAAGGAATTCGATTTTCCGGACGACCTTATTCCCGACGTTTTGAGAAAAATCGCGGGATCGGATAAAGTGTCTATATCGGGATTGCAAAGAGCATTTTCGATAGGATTCTCGAGAGGCGGAAAGATTTATGACTGGTTGCTTAACGTAGGATATACGGAAAAAACTGCGGACAACAAATGTATTTGCCGTCTTAGCGCCGAAGAAGTCGAAGAAATCATCGAGGGCGCAAGAACGGGCGACGGCGATAGCGAAGAATAACGGGGAAAGAGTTTATTTATTAGGAGAAGTAAAATGAATGGCAATTCGGCAATAACTTTGCCAACGAAAATAACGATTGTAAGACTTGTCATGATACCTATGTTGATTGTCAGTTACTGTCTTCAACCTTTATATGAGTATCTGTTTATAATAACGTCGGCGTTATTTATCATAGCGTCTTTGACAGACTTTGTCGACGGTCATATCGCAAGGAAGTATAATATGGTAAGCGATTTGGGAAAACTGCTTGACCCAATAGCGGACAAAGTTTTAGTCGCTACCGGTCTGTTTATTTTGATAGACGGAAATTATATTCCCGAAGTGCCTTACATAGAATTGATATGTTCGGTAATTATTATCGCAAGAGAGTTCATGATAGGCGTTATAAGACAGGTAGCCGCGCTTAAAAGCGTTGCGTTGGCGGCTGATAAACTGGGTAAAATCAAAACGGCAAGCACAATGTTTGCGCTAACCTTCTTACTGTGTTCGGCGCATTCCGGAGTAGTATTTGAAGTATTTAAGTACGCGGGATTTGCGTTGTTGATAATAGCGACGGCGGTTACGGTAATATCAGGTATAAATTATATTGTCAAAAACAAGACTTTGCTTTTCGGGGCGAAGAATGACGACGCAAAGGAAAATAACGAGGAAAACGAATGAAAATAGGCGTTGTGTCTTTGGGATGCGATAAGAACAGAATAGACAGCGAAAATATGCTTGCTTATTTGCAAGACGACGGGTACGAACTAACGGGCGATCCTTCTTTGGCTGAAATAATTATAGTCAATACCTGCGGATTTATAGACAGCGCGAAACAAGAAGCGATAGATACCGTCTTGGAAATGTCCGAATATAAAAAAGGTAAATGTAAGTATCTGATAGTAACCGGTTGTCTTCCTCAGAGATATATGTCCGATATGGCTGACGGCTTTCCCGAAGTGGATATGTTTTTGGGTACTGCTAATTATCATATTCTGCCCAAACTTATTAAAGATTTGGTTGCAGGCAGAAGTGAGCGCACGTATACAAACGATAAGGACGTAAGACATTTTTCTCCTAAAAGAGTGCTTACGACACCGTATCACTACGCGTACTTGAAAATTGCTGAAGGATGCGATAACAAATGTACGTATTGCGCTATTCCGAATATCAGAGGCAAATATACGTCCAGAAAAATAGAGGACATAGTAGACGAAGCGCAATCGCTAGTTAAGGATTACGGAATAAAAGAACTGATTATAGTGGCGCAAGACGTGTCCAGATACGGCGTTGATTTGTACGGCGAAGTAAAGTTGATACAACTTTTGGAGAAGTTGTCCGAATTGGACGTGGACTGGATAAGACTGCTGTATTTATATCCCGAAAATATAACGGAAACGTTGATTGATTACATAGCGGGCAATCCCAAGATATGTAATTATATTGATATGCCGTGTCAGCATATAAGCGACGGTATCCTGAAACTTATGAACAGAAGGATTAAGTCTGAGCAGATTTATAATCTTATCGATATGATAAGAAGCAAAGGCGACTTTACTATCAGGTCAACGTTTATCGTAGGATTTCCGCGAGAAAGCGAAGAGGATTTTGCGGAGTTGGAAAAATTTATATCAACGGCAAAACTCGATAGATGCGGATTTTTCGCATATTCGCAAGAAGACGGAACCCCCGCTAGCAGACTAAGCGGACAAATCGAAGAAGACGTAAAACTTCAAAGACAGGAAAGACTGTACGCTTTGCAAGAAAACGTGATGATAGAAAATATGAAATCGAGATTGGGAAAGCAATTGGACGTACTTTACGAAGGTATCGATTACGATATGCAAATGTTTTATGGGAGAAGTATGTTTGACGCTCCGCAAATCGATACGAATATTTATTTCGTCGCAGACAAACCTTTGGAAATAGGCAGGATATATAAGGTCATGATTGAAGAACTTGACGGAGAAGATTACATAGGCAGAGCGGTGTTCGACTGACGTTCGAAAAGGGAGGAATTATGATAGAAACATGTAAAAATTATTGCGTTCTGAAAGCCTTTGACATAGACGGAGATATGTTGGTCAAATGTCGGGAATTGGCAAACGTCGACGGCGTTAGTTTGGAATTCGCTCAAAGAAATTTGGACTGCAAACTTACTTTGATAAATAAGAGCGCAAGCGATATAACTTATCAAAGAATACTCGACGGTATATTGGAACTTCTAAAAAGCAACGTTTACGCAAATTATGACACGACGCTAGAACAGTGTTTGATTGAAAACGCGCGAAGCAAAGGCGCAAAAATCGCCGTCGCGGAGTCGCTTACAGGCGGTATGATTTGTTCAAGACTCGTAAACGTTCCGGGAAGCAGTTCCGTACTTTACGAAGGATTCGTAACTTACGACGCTTCCGCAAAAGTCCGCAGACTTCACGTAAAACTCTCTACGATCGAGGAACACGGTGTTGTCAGCGAAGAAGTGGCTAAAGAGATGGCTTACGGGCTTTTGCAAAACAACGAAATAGATTTCGCAATTTCGACTACGGGTTGCGCGGGACCTCAAAGCGACGAATACGATACTCCCGTCGGACTTTCGTATATCGGAATAGGAAGCAGAGAAGGTATACAGGTGTTCGATACATTTTTTGACAAAGACAGAAATGAGATTAGAAAATGCGTAACAAATACGGCGTTGTATTTGGCATTGAAAAATATAAAAGAACTTTAAGACGAGGTAGATATGGAAAAGAAAAATGTTGAAAAAGAAAAATCCGAACTTATAGCGGACGCGATTTCCAAAATCGAAAAGCAGTACGGAAAAGGCTCGATTATTAAATTGGGCGACAAAGAAATAGAGCAGATAGACGTAATAAGCACGGGTTGTCTTACGCTTGATATGGCTTTGGGAGTCGGCGGTTTGCCTAAGGGCAGAATAATAGAAATATACGGACCGGAATCTTCGGGTAAGACTACGGTCGCGTTGCATGCTATCGCGTCTTGTCAGGCTGCGGGCGGATTGGCGGCATTTGTCGACGCCGAACACGCGCTTGATCCTATCTATGCGGAGAAATTGGGCGTAAACGTAAAAGAACTTTATGTCAGCCAACCGGATGACGGAGAACAGGCGCTCGATATTGTCGAAACTATGGTAAGAAGCAACGCCATGGATATTATCGTTGTCGATTCCGTTGCGGCGCTTACACCTAAGGCGGAAATAGATGGGGAAATGGGACAGGCTGTAGTAGGTTTGCAAGCAAGACTTATGTCGCAAGCGGCAAGAAAACTTACCGCCATCATCAATAAGACGAAAACTTGCGTTGTATTTATAAATCAGTTGAGAGAAAAAGTCGGAGTAATGTTCGGAAATCCCGAAGTTACGCCCGGCGGTAAAGCGTTGAAATTCTATTCGAGTATAAGAATAGAGGTAAGAAAAGGCGACGCTATCAAGGACGGAAGCGAGTTTGTCGGAAACAGAGCGAAAGCAAAAGTCGTCAAGAATAAAGTCGCTCCTCCGTTCAGAACTGCGGAATTCGATATTATATACGGCAAAGGCATCTCAAATAACGGTTGTCTTGTTGACGTTGGCGTAAGTTTGGATATACTTAAAAAGAGCGGATCGTGGATAAGTTACAATGACGAGAAAATCGGACAGGGAAGAGATAAGACGATACAGTACCTTGAAGACAATCCCGAAGTTGCGTTGGAAATCCAAAACAAGATTATGGAAAAGGCGAAAGAAGAATAAAAAATACATAAAAGGCGGGCAACCGCCTTTTTTCTCTGCGCATTACTATTTATTTATTCGATACAATATCTTGATATTGAAAATAAATCGTAACCTATATATACTGAAAATATAAAATATTATAATAATTATAATATAATTACTATTGACTTTATAACTTCAAATGGGATATAATTTAATTGCATAAAATTTTTTTATGTTGTAACTTAAAAATTTAATAAAGAGGAGGCAAAAATGAAATTCAGTATGAATTGCTTGAATTTTCTCCTTGGGGTTGATGCAGGTATAGTAGTGGCGATTACCCTTGTCGTAGCCTTGATAGGTATAGGCGGCGGTATAGGTATCGGCATTTTGATATACAAATCTTATGCAAAAAAGACGGTCGGTGGAGTAAAAGAAGAATGCGAGCGTATTAAAAAAGACGCGCGCGAAGAGTCAAAGTCTTATCTCAAGGAAGCAAAATTCGAAGCGCAGGAAGAAAAAGACAGACTTCGTAAGGAGTTGGAAAAGAAATCGGAGGAGCATAGGGCGGAAATGGTCAGAAGCGAGCAGAGAATTGCTCAAAGAGAAGACCAACTTGTAAAAAGAGAGTTGGCAATCGACAAAAAGTCCGACGCTATCGACGAAAAGAAAAAACAGTTAGAAAACAAAGAAAGAGAACTCGATAATATTGAGCAGGAATTGCAAAACGCGCATGCGAATATGTTGGCGGAACTTGAAAAAGTAGCGCAACTGACGCAAAGCGAAGCCAAAGACATTCTCATGAACGAACTTATTGAGACGGTCAAAAGAGACGCTGTGGCAAAAGCCAAAGAAATCGAACAAAAAGCAAAAGACGAGGCTGATAAAAAGGCTAAGAATATAATCGGACTTGCCATTCAAAGATGCGCTGCCGATCACGCTTCGGAAATCGCGGTTTCCGTAGTGCCGCTGCCCAATGAGGATATGAAAGGAAGACTTATCGGAAGAGTGGGTAGAAATATCAGAGCAATCGAAAATTCGACCGGCGTCGATTTGATAATAGACGATACGCCTGACGTAGTAACGGTATCGGGATTTGACCCCGTAAGGAGAGAAATCGCAAAACTTACTATCGAAAAACTTGTTTCGGACGGAAGAATTCATCCGGCGAAAATTGAAGAAACGGTAGAAAAAGTCAAGAGAGATATTGAGCAACAGATGAAAGAAGCGGGAGAGAACGCCGCGTTTGACGCAAACGTTTACGGACTTCATCCCGAGATTATCAAACTTTTGGGTAGATTGAAATACCGCACCAGTTACGGACAGAACGTACTTAATCACTCGCTTGAAGTAAGTTATATAGCGGGTATGATGGCATCTGAATTGGGCGCGGACGTCAAAGTTGCTAAAAGAGCGGGACTTCTCCACGATATCGGCAAAGCGGTCGACCATGAGGTGGAGGGAACTCACGTTTCTATCGGCGTTGAAATAGCCAAAAAGTTTAAGGAACAGCGTAACGTTATACATGCTATCGAGGCGCACCACGGAGACGTTGAACCGACTACGTTGGAAGCGATTATAGTGCAGGCGGCGGACGCTATTTCGGGAGCAAGACCGGGAGCGAGAAGAGAGTCGCTTGAAAATTATGTAAGAAGACTCGAAAAACTCGAAGGCGTGGCAAATTCGTTTGACGGAGTAGAACAATCGTACGCAATCCAAGCGGGTAGAGAAATCAGAGTAATAGTTAAGCCTGAAGTGGTCAACGACGAAGCAACTACCTTTATGGCTAAGGATATTGCAAAGAAGATCGAGGCGGAACTCGAATATCCGGGACAGATAAAAGTCAACGTGATAAGAGAAGTAAGAAAAATCGAATATGCAAAATAATTGTTTTTAGGAGTATCGAAAGATACTCCTTTTTTCTTGCGCGTTTGATTTATGAAATAATCAGAAGAGGATGTGTTTGATAATTATAGGAAGAACTGCGGTAAATACGGCTATCGCTATTCCCATTATACAAGCGACGGCAAGCGTAAATCCCAACATTTTTTTAAGCGTTATCGGACAGTTGCCACTGCAATAGAGATAGTTTTTATTTATATAACATATTATTGTAACTATCGTTACTACGAAGAGCAGAAATATAGGTATGTAGAATATTACGGTATTAAGTAAGTTTATAATCAGACTTGAATTCCAACTGCCTACTATATTTACCGCCAATCTATATGCAATAAAGGTTATTGCGAAATACATTATCGCGAAAGCAAATTTCTTTCTGTACGTCAGCATAGCGCAGAAGGCGAACAGTAAGTTGAAAAGGAAATATTTCAGCGTTACTTTTACTACGCTGTATTCGCCGTTCATAAGCATTTGATAATAGTTGTTGTGCGTTAATTCACTTTCGTAATTCAATACTACGAATAACGAGATGGCAAAAACCGAAAGAAAGAGTCCGTAAAACGTGATTATAAAAAGTTTGTTTTCCCTGAAAAAGTTTTTGATATAGGGAGTGATGCAGACTTTGTTGATTTTGATACCTTTGAACTTGCCCATTGTTTTTGCCTTTTTTGAAGTTGTACTAAATTTTATTTGATAAAAAGACAAATTATGACAATATCAAATCAATTTGAAGTTATTTTGTCGCAAATGTGCATTATAAGTTGTTTTGCAGTGGGCTTACCTTTGCTTATGTCGATAGTGTTGCCGAATTCTTTATAAAGACAGTCTATGTCGCCCTCAAGCCATGCTTTGGAAATGCAATTTTGAATATTCTTATCTATGCCGGCAATATTTTTATTATACTTTCTTGACAAAATGACGTAGCCGTTGAGTTTTAACGGTAAGATATTTGTCCCGCGCGTCCAAAGTTCCGCTAAGTCCAAAATATATTTATATCCCAGACAATTTGGGCGCAATCCTATAGAAAGCATATAAGAATAAATTTGTTTTTCCATAGGTATATAGTAATATAATCGTTTTATATTTTTATGTCTTTAATTGTATTTTTGCAGTATGTTTTAGAAAAACAAAGTTATAAAATCTCAAAATAGCCGACGTTGAATAAAAATCCGTAATTGATGTACAATATTTGCGAAAATACAAAATCAGGGGATAAAATATGAAAAAGAAAACATTATTACCTTTTTTGATACTTGCATTAGGACTTTTAGCGATTTTTCCATTGGGAATGAAAGCGCAGCCCTACAGATATGCAGATGGCGCAGCAGTTGAGGTAGACCAACCATTGAAAGCAAACGGATTCGGAGAGTACTTGACCGAGTATTATACGGGAGAAGTTTTGTATGAGCATAACTCGCAATCCCGTCATGAAATTGCCAGCATGGTAAAAATTATGACGGCGAATCTTATATTCGAGGCTATTGACGAAGGAAAGATTTCTTATGACGAAATGATAACTATCTCGCCTGACGCGGCGTCTATGGGCGGGAGTCAAATGTTTTTGGACAGCGGAGCGCAGTATTCGGTAAGCGATTTGCTTAAAGGTATAATCGTTGTATCGGCAAACGACGCTTCTTACGCGATGGCGGAGAAAATAGCCGGCAGTGTGGATTCATTTGTTGCAATGATGAATGAGCGCGCTGTTCAACTCGGTATGGAAAATACCAAATTTGCCAACTGTACAGGCTTGCCTAATGAAAATGAGCAGTACAGCACGGCAAAAGACGTTAATATAATGACAAGACAACTTATGTCGCATGAAAAATATTACGAATACGCAAGCGTTTGGATGGAAGATTACAAGCATCCTTCCGGCAGAATCACTCAGTTTGTAAATACCAATAAACTGCTCAAACAATATAGCGGTTGTATCGGCGGAAAAACTGGATATACCGACGCGGCTGGACACTGTTTGTCGGCGTGCGCAGAGAGAAACGGTATGAAAGTCGTCGCTACTATTGTTGGCGGAACGGACAGTAAGTCGAGATTTAATCAGGTAAGAGCGATGTTCGATTATTCGTTTGCAAACTATGTTAATAAGATTTATTACAGAAAAGGCGACGTTGTAGGCAAAGTAAGCGTTTCTAAATCTCCTATTGACGAGATAGAAGTCGCAACGTCAAGCGATATTACTAAATTTTCGAAGTTGGGCGTTGGCAGTGAAGAAATCGAGTTGATATTGCCGCAAAGCGTAGCCGCTCCTATAAAGAAAGGCGACGTTATCGGACAGGCGGTTTACAGTGTAGACGGCAAAGAGGTAAGCGTTGATTTGATTGCCATGCAGGACGCAAGAAAAAGCACGTTTTTGGATATTATTAAAGGAATAACCAAAGATTGGTAATAAAGTTAAAATACGGACGGTTTTGCCGTCCGTATTTGTAAATTGCAAGCGTGATGTAAAATATTTATTGCATTTATCTAAATTCAATGTCAAAAATATTGTTTATCATTGACTTAAAGGTCAATATTTATTATAATATATAGTAGGATTTTAGGAGAAATAAATGTTTTCATTCATACAGGGACTTGTAAATAACTCGCTTGTTAAATACTTAGGGTTCGGAGTAGTCGTACTCGGAATTCTTGCGTACGTTATTGCTATGTTGGTCGCTATCGTGGGACATGAAATGTCGCACGGCTACGTCGCGTATTGGAATGGAGATAAGACAGCCAAATTTATGGGAAGACTTTCTCTTAATCCTATAAAGCATTTAGACCCTATGGGATTCGGATTGATGCTTATAGTCGGATTCGGTTGGGCGAAACCCGTTCCTATCGATCCTAGAAATTTCAAAAAATACAAAAAAGGCATGGTACTTACGTCGCTTGCCGGCGTAACGTTTAATTTTATTGTCGCTTTCATAAGCGCGCTATGTCTTGCGATATTTTCCAAGTTAACGGAAAACGTGGCTATCGAAGATAACGCATTGTCTTATTTTCTTATATTTATCAGTTTCTTATTACAGTTGTCTGTAACTTTTAATATTGTGCTTATGGCGTTCAACCTATTGCCGATATATCCGTTAGATGGATTTAGGGTAATAGAAACGCTTGCAAAGCCGAACAACAAATACGTTAATTTTATGTATAAGTACGGTTCTGTCGTAATGCTTGCGATATTGCTTTTAAGTTTGGTAATAGGTAGATTTATACCGCAGTTGGATATACTGTCAAACTATATAAATGCTGTTCGAAACGCGTTGGTATGGCTGTTTGACAAGATATTCGGATTGGCGCTTAGGTGGATTTAGGTGAGTTATGAGTAATTTCTTCGAACGGCGCGCTACTCAGAATATAATACTCAATATAAATGATTTTGACGGACCTATCGAACTTCTTTACGAACTTATAATGGTTGAAAAGAAGTACGATATACGAACATTTCCTTTGGCTCAAATCGCCGACCAATATATGCTGCATTTGGAGCAAGTCGGAAAACTCGATATGGAAGAAGCGAGCGAATACATAAAAATAGCGGCGGTGCTTTTGGAAATCAAAGCGCGCGCTTGTTTGCCGAAATTGGACGATCCTGACGACGAAGAATTTGACGATACTGATCCTGAAGAAGAACTCAGACGTAAGATTTTAATGTTCCAACTCTGTAAGGAACAGGCGTTGAAGTTGAAAGATATGGAAACGCTCAATAAATTTTATCGAAAGCCTAAATTTACGAACGCTGACGCATTGATTGTCGTAAATGATTTTTCATTTGATAAATTGATTGAAGCGTACGGCGTAATTCTTCTTAAAACAATAGAAAAAGAGAAAAAGCAGGTAACAAAAAAGATTCAAAAAGACAGATTTACCGTTGCCGATAAAATTGAATACATATCTAAATTCGTATTTAAGAATAAAAGCGTAGTATTTAACAAACTTTTTGAAGAAGATATAACAAAAAGCGAAGTCATTACAACGTTCCAGGCATTGTTGGAACTTATGAAAAAACAAATAGTAATCGCTGTTCAGAAAGATTTCGGCGAAGATATATTTATTTCATTGAACGAAGAAGTCAAAGCAGACGAAGTGAATATACAGGAATTGAAGAAGACCGAGGAGAGTTATTGATATGGAAAAATTATTGCAGACGCTCGAAGCGATTATATTTGCCGCGGGAGTGCCGTTGAAAAGAAGCGAAATTCTCAATAGTTTGCCCGAAGAAGTAAGCAGAAAACAGTTAAACGACGCTATTGATAAACTTGCGGAGAAATATAGCGGCGACAGCGGAATTGTTCTTGAAGTATTCAACGATAAGATTCAGTTTGCCTCTAATAGTAAATACGGAGAAATCGTAAGCGATATGCTGCGTCCCGTAAGGGAAAAGGAATTGTCTAAGATATTGCTTGAAGTATTGTCGCTAATAGCGTATAGACAGCCTATCACCAGAGGCGAAATCGAAGATTCGAGAGGCGCGAGCGCCGATTATGCGTTGAGCGTGCTTTTGAAAATAAATATGATAAAGACCTGCGGATTCAAAGATGCGCCCGGTAAACCGTTGCTTTATGGTACGACCGATGAGTTTTTGAAGAAATTTGAAATCACAGGTCTTGATAAATTGCCCGATTATGAAGAAGTCATGCGCAGATTGGTCGAATACAGCAACTACAACGTTCAAACAGAGGGTTTGTATAGAGAAAGGGTTATAGGAGATAAATTCGAGGATGACGAGGAAACCAAGGCGCTTGACGAAATGCTCGATAGGAGCGTAACGCCGGAATTCTTGGAAGGGGAAGAATATCAGGTAGTAGAAGGTAAAGGCGACGAATACGAAGAAAGAGAAGTCGCGAGCGACGTGGCGGCGCCGGAAGAGGACGAGGACGGCGGCGAAATTGTCATCTGATTAAATTGTATTGATTCCAAACTTAAATAAATGAGATAAAAATGCGCAACATAACAATATGTGGCGCATTTATTTGTTATTTTCATTATTATTGACGATATATATCGGATTAGTTATTCTGGCTTATGGAATAAAAACTACCGTAAGAATTGACGTAAATAATCTAAGTTTGTGTGTAAAGATATTTATATTCGATTGGATTGAAGTTTTTTGTTTCAAGATTTTTGTCAGCGAACAGCAATTTTATTATCAGATAAATAAGAAAGATATAAAATTATTTGAAAGAAAAGGACAAGATAGAAAAAGTAAAAAGAAAAGTAGAAAAATTAGGATTTTTTCATATTTATATTACGCAATCGAAAAAGCGCCGAAAATTATTGTTTATAATCCCGTTATAAAATATGGCGCGGAGTTTGAAGAGATTAAAAATAAAGCGCTGTTTGACGGGGGAGTTTCGGCTGCCGTATATACTGCTGCGGGAGTATTATACGATAAGTTGGAATTAAAGAATTTGACATTGCAGAATATCGGCGGTGCAACTTCTCTCAAAGGATTATATTTAGAAGGCGCTTTGAAGTTTTCACTATTAAAAATATTTTTTTATTTCTTACACATAATATCGGTGAAAAGGCGTTTTCAAACAGCGTAATTTATATTTAAGCAAGGAGAAAATTATATGGACAATTCGTTACAAGAGATTATGAATAATACACTTGATAATCTAAGGGGCATTGTACAGAGCGAAGATATGGTATTCAAACCTATTTATCTAGACGATAGGACGATGGCGATTCCTTTGACTAAGGTTTCCGTCGGTTTTGTAAGCGGAGGAGGCGGAGGAGAGAGTAATAAATTCGCCGACAATAAAAGCGACAAACTTCAACCTTACGCAGGGGGCGGAGGAGGCGGAATCTCGCTCTCTCCGATGGGTTTTTTAGTGTTTTACGACAACCAGCCAACCTTGGTAAAAGTAGATGAGAAAAGCGGCGAAGGTAAATGGAAAGATTTGATTTCCGCAACAATAAACTTAGTAAAGGATAAAAAATAATGGGTAAATACTTCTCAATTAAATCGATTAGTAAAATAATAGCGGTAATTTTAGCCATAATTATGCTAAATTTTGTGTTAATTCAATTAAATGCCGTAATTGAGGATAATTCAGTGCTTTCAAGCGCAGACGGCTCGCTAAAAAAGACGTTTCCTTCTAATAATCAAGAAATTGACAACGTTGAAGCGAGCGCAAATAAATCTTCGTCGTCCGTCGTTATCGAAGAATCGACGTTAAGAGTTTTGGGCGGATTTAACAAAGACATGAGATTGGAAATGGCAAGCACTACGAAAATCATGACGGCATTGGTTGCTATTGAAAACGGAGAGTTGGACAAGAAGATAACCGTTGCGGACGAAGCGGTAGGAGTAGAGGGTTCTTCGATATATTTGAAGTATGATGAAATATGGACAATTCGGGATTTGCTTTACGGATTGATGTTGAGAAGCGGTAACGATTCCGCGGTTGCGCTTGCCGTAGCGATTGGCGGTAGCGTAGATAATTTTGTTAAGATGATGAATGACAAAGCGGATAGTTTGGGACTTAAAAATACTCATTTTGAGAATCCCAACGGTTTGCACGGAGATAACCATTACACTTCTGCTTACGATCTTGCGGTCATATCCGCGTTTGCAATGAGAAACGAAGATTTTAAGAAAATCGTAGGAACGAAAATGTATACGGTCGAAGGAAATGAAACTCATCCGACGTATTATTTCGCAAATAAGAATAAAATGCTTGCTCTTTACGAGGGCGCTAACGGAATCAAAACGGGATATACCAAAGATTCGGGAAGATGTCTTGTAAGTTCCGCCGAGCGAAACGGAATGCAACTTATAAGCGTAGTTTTGAATATTTACGACACGTACGGTACATGTTCGGCGGGAATGGATAAAGCGTTCGAGGAATATATTCCCGTAGAAATAGGTCGGAAAGGCGATATTTTAGAGTCTATAAAGGTGGGACAAGAAAACTATGAAATCGCGTTGGAAAACACTTTGGTTTTACCTCTTAAAAACGGCGAAAATTTGGGATTGAGTTGCAAATTCAATATCGGCGATAAGTTTAATTTACCGTTGGAAAGCGGGAGCGCGATAGGAAAATTGGAGTTTTATGACGATAATCGATTGCTTTTTAGCGCAAATATTGTTAATATAGATAAGATTAACGATTTAGGAGTTTTGCGCAAACTTTCCGCCTATGTGGGCGACTGGCGCGTAAGTTATACTGATGGAAAGACTGAACAAATATTTAGCGTCTACGGGGGCGGCGTCGAGAAGGAGCGCGGATAAACTGATTTCCCAAGGTAGAGTTCGCGTTAACGGAAAAACCGTTACGGAATTGGGCGTAAGCGTGAATGAGAAAAACGATACCGTAATGGTGGACGATATTATAGTAAGACCTGTTTCTGATTATTCTTATTTAATGTTTTATAAGCCGAAGGGTTGTATCACTACCGCAAGCGATGAAAAGGGTAGAAAAACCATTTATGATTATCTGTCCGATCTCAATATCCCGCATTTGATTTCCGTTGGCAGACTGGATTACGATACCGAAGGTATGCTTTTGCTGACGAACGACGGGGAATTGGCTCATAAACTTACGCATCCGAGTTTTGAAGTTCCTAAAACCTATTCCGTGAAAGTAAAAGGCGAGATGCCTGAACATAAACTTGCTCAACTAAGAAAAGGCGTTTTGGTAGACGGAGAACTGACAAAAAGATGTAAAGTTAAACTTTTGGAATACAAAGACGGCGAATCGAAATTGAATATTACAATCACAGAGGGTAAAAACCGTCAGGTCAGGAAGATGTTTGAAGCGGTAGAGAGGGAAGTGATTTTTCTTAAAAGGATCGCAGTCGGCGAGTTGAGATTGGGAGGTCTTTCAAGGGGCGGTTACAGGTATCTTAACGAAGACGAAATATATTATTTGAAACGTATTTAACGCAAAGCGCTCTGATTTTTTTCAGGGCGCTTTTTTGTATTTTTATAATTAAATATTTATTATAAAATATTTTATCATATTTATTGATTTTTTTGCTTTAATTTGCTTGCAAAAAAAATCGTTTGCAAATATAATAGTTATGATTGTGAATTTGAGAGGAAATTTTTCAAAAATTTCTTATATAAACAATATATAGTAATTAAATTCATTTATATACACAACATTTTGGAGGTTTTTATGGAGAACAAAACACTCTTGGCAAGCGTTAAGGCTTTGGACAAGGCTACATCCGACATAAAAGCGTTTTTGGAAAACATTGTGGACGAAGAAAGTTTCGTTGAAACGGACGTTTTCTTGACGGGTAAAAGTTTTGACAGCGCTGACGAAGCGCTTGGCGAAGGCGTTGTAACCGGTTACGCTACTATGGGCGGAAATCCCGTTCACATTTTTGCGCAGAACGCAAACGTGCTTAAAGGTAGTTTGAGCGACGCTCATGCAAACAAGATTTATAAATGTATGCAAAGAGCGATTAAATCCGGCACGCCGTTGATTTCCGTTATCGACAGTTGCGGCGCCAGAGTAGGCGAAGGCGCAAGCGTTATGGAAGGTTATGCAAAACTTATCGCGGGTAGTTTTCAACTTTCGGACGAAGTCCCGCATATCTGTATAATTAAAGGCGTAGCGGTTGGTATGATGGCTACATTTGCGGCTAGCGCGGATTTTGTATTTATGTCGAAAGACGCAATAATGTCGGTAAATTCTCCCATGTATCTTGTCTCCGACGCAAAATCTTTCCCGGTAGATTACAAGGCGCAATTGGGATATAAGGCGTACGAAGGCGAAAGCGACGTTGCTCAGTTTGTATTCAACGACGCTAAAGATCTCGCTCAGAAGTTGCAGAAACTTACTTCTACGTTGCTTAGCGACGAAGGCGAGCCGTCGGACGATCCCAACAGAGTCGATCCTAAACTTGAAAAAATCAATTCTGCAAAAGAAAGAACGACTTCCGTATGCGACAAAAACAGCGTTATCGAATACTGTCCTACTTACGCTAAAGAGGTTGTTTGTTCGTTTGCAAAACTCAACGGACTTTCCGTCGGCGTTATAGCGACCGAAGGGGACTATATATCTGTCAAAGGTTTGGAA
The DNA here is from genome assembly GCA_910584635.1 of uncultured Christensenella sp. Classification (GTDB taxonomy): domain Bacteria; phylum Bacillota; class Clostridia; order Christensenellales; family UBA3700; genus RACS-045. Next base: position 153,391 of record CAJUBA010000001.1, read on the forward strand.
AAGGCAACATCGTTTGTAGAAAAACTCGAAGCGTACAACATCCCGCTTATTACATTGGTGGATTCGCTTGGCGTGGATTCTTCGCTTAAAGAAGAGATTGCCGGATTTGCAAAGAAGACAAGCGCTTTGATGAAGGCTATTTCGTTGAGTACCGTTCCAAAGATAGGGGTTGCGGTAGGCAATGCGGTTGGCTACGCGTATAGCGCTCTTATGAGCAAGGCTATAGGTTTTGATTACACTTTGGCTACTAGCGGCGCGGTAATCGCTCCCGTTGGTATGGATGTTAGCAAAGTAATAGCGGCAGATCAGATAAAGGAAGTAGGAAAGAAGGCCAAAGAAGCGAGCGAAAAAACCGATATAGATGCAAACGCTTTGGAAAAGGCTATGAAGTATTTCGAAAAGGTAATGTCCAAAGTCGAAATAAAGGGTAAGAGCGTGGAAGAGGCTTATGCAGAGATGCAAAGCAATCCCCTTATTGCCGCAAAAGACGGTTATATCGACAATGTTATCGAGGCTACGAATCTCAGACCGTATATCTCATCGGCGTTGCTGATGGTACTCGGTCTATAATCGAGGTGAGGTAATGAAGAAGGAAATCTCAAAGAAAAAATTGATACGTACTATCATTATATGCGTTGTGTTCGCGGCGTTGTTGGCGGGACTCATATATTTGATGGTATCCGATCAGGATTACGGTTCGCCCGACAGATTGGAAATAGGAAGCCAGAGTTTCGGACAACGTTTGTGGATTGGTCTGCAAGTAGCGTTTTTGGGATTGGCAACCGTATTTTTGATGTTGATTTTGTTGATTCTTGCCGTGAATATAATAAAACTTATATTCATGGGATTTGCTCAACTTAAAGAAAATCGCAAGAATAAAACAAAAGTGCAGCCAGCGGTTGAAACCCGGTCGGTATCAAATTCTGTAGAAGTAAGCGACGACGATGAAATAGTAGTTGCGATAACGGCGGCTTTGACGGCTTATTACGACGCTCAAGAAGTGGAGTATAAGTCTAATCTTAAATTCAAAGTTCGTTCAATTAAAGAAATTTAATCAAATCCAAATAAAGATAGGAGAAAAATATTATGCGTAAATTTAACATCAATGTAAACGGTAAAGCGTATGCGGTCGAAGTAGAGGAAGTTCTCGACGGCGGTCAAGTAGTAGTATCCGCGCCAAAGGCTGCGGTTGCTCCCACTCCGAAAGCGGCAGTAAGCGCTCCTGTGGCAGGAAACGGCGAACCGGTAAATGCTCCGATGCCCGGTCTTGTAAAGAAACTTGCTTTTGCAAACGGCGCTACTGTAAAGAAAGGAGATACTATCATAATTCTCGAAGCAATGAAGATGGATACTCCCGTATCCGCTCCGAAAGACGGCGTAATCACTTATTCCACATCCGAAGGCACAAACGTTGATACGGGCGCGGTTCTTTGCACTATTGCATAATCGTTTAAGATATTGGAGGCAAAATGTTTAGCATAATTACTACGCTGCAATCGGGTTTAATGACTGATTCGATTAAAAACTTGTGGCTTAGCACCGGCTTTATGACAAGCCTGACGCCGATATGGCAAAACCTGATAATGATGGTTATAGCCTGCGTTTTGATTTATCTTGCCGTCGCTAAGGAGTTTGAACCGAATTTGTTGCTTGCTATCGGTTTCGGCATGTTTATAATCAATATTCCGGGCGCATACAACGTGTTGTACGGAACACCCGGTTATACGTTTACGGGTCCGGTGGAAGTCGACGGACAAATGATAAATCAAGTTTTAATGTACGAGGGACAAAAATTGTCCGGTACAATAACTGAACTTTCTCAGATTTTAGGTCTAAACTTCAAAGAGGGTACCAGTCTTGCTTCGCAGTTAGGCTCAATAGAGGAGACTATTCGCGACATCTTCCCGGATATTCAAAATAAAATCGTAATATCTCACGAAGCGGTATCCGATCAAGGTTTGTTTTTCTACCTGTATAAAGGCGTTGAATGGGTTATTTATCCGCCGTTGATTTTCTTGGGAATAGGCGCAATGACCGATTTCGGTCCGTTGATTGCGAATCCGAAATCGTTGATAATGGGCGCAGCCGCGCAGTTGGGTATATTCGTAACGTTTATAATCGCTATAAATATCGGATTTACAGGCGAAGAAGCGGCCGCTACAGGTATTATCGGCGGAGCGGACGGACCTACGGCGATTTATGTTACGGTAAAACTTGCCGCTCATTTGTTGCCCGCTATTTCTGTCGCCGCGTATTCGTATATGGCTTTGATAAAGGTTATTCAGCCGCCTATTATGAAACTTATGACGACGAAGAAAGAAAGAGGTATCGTTATGGAACAACTTCGTCCCGTTTCCAAGACGGAGAAAATTGTCTTCCCGATAGCGGTTACAGGTATAGTCGGAATGATTTTGCCGTCTGCAATACCGCTTTTGGGTATGTTGATGTTAGGAAACCTTATGAAAGAGTCCGAAGTCGTTCCAAGACTCACGAATACGGCTAAAAACGAACTTATAAATATTATTACGATAATTCTTGGCGTAATAGTAGGTAGTAAGGCTACGGCGGACGTATTCCTTAACACAAAAACATTGTTGATTATCCTTATAGGCGTATTTGCGTTTGCATTCGGAACTACAGGCGGTCTTCTTATCGGAAAACTCATGTCCAAACTTTCGAAGGGCAAAATCAATCCGCTTATCGGATCAGCGGGCGTATCCGCAGTTCCTATGGCGGCAAGAATTTCGCACATGGTAGGACAGGAAGAAAATCCGAGCAACTATTTGCTTATGCACGCAATGGGACCGAACGTTGCCGGAGTTATTGGCTCGGCGGTTGCGGCAGGCGTTTTGCTTGCAATCTTCGGTTGATCGAAGACACTATCTTAATTAAGAGAGGTATAAATTTATGGTAATGATTACAGAAACAATATTGCGCGACGCTCATCAATCTCAGGCCGCTACGAGAATGAGACTTGACGAGATGCTTCCGATGTGCGAAAAGTTGGACAACGCGGGTTATTATTCGATAGAATGTTGGGGAGGAGCGACTTTTGACTCTTGTCTTAGATTTCTTAACGAAGATCCGTGGGAGAGATTGCGCGCTTTGAAAAAGGCTATGCCTAAGACTAAGTTGCAAATGCTTTTCAGAGGACAGAATATTTTGGGATATAAGCACTACGCGGATGACGTCGTAGATCAGTTTGTCAAAAAGACTATCGAAAACGGTTGCGATATACTTCGTATATTCGACGCTTTGAACGATCCCAGAAATATGGAGCAGGCAATTAAGAGTTGTAAAAAGTACGGAGGTATATGCGAGGCTACGATTTCTTACACGACGAGTCCGGTACATACCAACGAATACTTTATAAAACTTGCGAAAACCCTTGAAGACATGGGCGCGGATAATATCTGTATAAAAGACATGGCGGGTATTTTGTTGCCTTACGTCGCTTACGATTTGGTAAAAGGCATGAAAGCAGTGCTTAAACCGCAAACTAAAATACACCTCCACACGCACCAAACGGCAGGTACGGGTAACCAAACCTATTTGAAGGCTATTGAAGCGGGCGTAGATATAATCGACTGCGCGTTGAGCGCTCTGGGTAACGGTACTTCTCAGCCTGCAACCGAGCCTATGGTCGCTATTCTCAAAGGAACGGAGTACGATACCGGACTTGACGTGGCTTACCTCAATGAGATATCCAATCATTTCAAAAAGGTTGCAGACAGATTGAAAGCGGACGGATGGCTTACCGATAAATCATTGGCTACAGACGTAAACGCTTTGATATATCAAGTACCTGGCGGAATGCTTTCCAACCTTGTAGGACAGTTGAAAAAAGCCAACGCTTTGGATAAATACGACCAAGTATTGGCGGAAGTTCCCAACGTTAGAAAAGATTTGGGATATCCTCCTCTTGTAACTCCGACAAGCCAAATTGTCGGCACGCAAGCGGTGTTCAACGTTCTCGCAGGAGAGAGATATAAAATGGTTTCGGCAGAAACGAAAGGCGTATTAAAGGGTGAGTACGGTCAACTTCCTGCTGAGCCTAACCCCGAAGTTATTTCAAAGGTTTTGGGCGACGCCGAAAGAATTACTTGCAGACCCGCTGATCTTTTGAAGCCTGAACTTGAAAAGTATCGTGAAGAAATCAAAGAATATATCGAGCAAGAAGAAGACGTTCTTTCTTACGCGCTCTTCCCGCAAGTTGCTCTCAACTTCTTTAAGTACCGTCAAGCAAATAAAAAACGCGTTGACAGAGAAGTCGGAGATACCGTATCGGGAATTCAGCCTGTATAATGATAATTAAATAATAAAGATGCAATTCCCGATGGGAGTTGCATCTTTATTATTCTTTTGAAGTAGCGAGTATAGATATAACAATATCGTTTTACTTTTTTCCTTTATTTTGATAGAATATAAATATGAATATACTTTTGGTCAACGACGACGGAATTTACAGCGAGGGAATATTGACTTTGGCAAAAGCGCTTATGACGGGAAACGAGATTACTCTCGTCGCTCCGCAAGGGCAGATGTCTGGCATGGGACACTCTATCTCTTACTACGGTTACGTCAATTATACCGAATTGAATATACTAGAAGGCGCGCGCTGTTTTGCCGTAAACGGAACTCCTGCAGATTGCGTAAAAATAGCGTTGAATCTTATATACGATAAAAAACCGGATCTGATAATAAGCGGTATAAATAAAGGATTCAATTTGGGATGGGATATATTCTATTCGGGTACTGTTAACGCTGCGTTAGAGGGCGCTGTTCAGGGAATAAAATCTATTGCTATTTCTCAGGATTATCATCTTAAAAATTTTGAGTTTACGTCTAAGTTTTTAGCCGAAAATCTATATAAATTATACGAAATGTTGCCTCAGGACGCGCAAACCGTATTAAATATAAACGTTCCGAGCGACGATAAAAACGTATTGAAAGGCGTTAAATTTTCCAAAGTAGGAGTAAAAAAATATAAAGAGTCATATCTATTTGACGAGAAATACGGGTATAAACTCAGAGGTGTAAGCGAGTTGGGAGATTTTAATGGCAAAGACGACGACGTTTATTTATATGAAGATAAATATATAACGGTTTCTGCGGTCAAGAATGATTGGAACGATTACGGCTATTACGATAAATTCAAAAAAGAGGACTTCAATATATGAAAGTTATTATTGTAGGCGGTGGAGCGAGCGGTATGATGTGCGCGTCTCTGCTGGCGCAAAAAAACGTTGAAGTTATTCTTATTGAAAAAAACCAGAAGTTAGGAAAAAAACTATTCATTACAGGCAAAGGAAGATGCAATATTACAAACGATTGCGATAATCAAACTATTTTTTCCAATATAGTGAACAATTCCAAGTTTATGTATTCGGCTTTGAACGGCTTTACGCCGCAGGATACAATGCAATTTTTTAAGGAAAACCGTTTGGATTTGAAAGTCGAACGAGGCAACAGGGTTTTTCCTGTATCGGATAAATCAAGCGACGTTATTAAATGTTTTGAAAAGATTTTAACAAAAAACAATGTTGATATACGGATGAATACGAAAGTCAAAAGTATTTTGACTGACGAAAACGGCGTTTGCGGAATAAAAACCGACTCGGGCGAAAGTATTTTGGCAGACTGTGTGGTAATTGCAACGGGAGGAGTGTCTTACAGTTCCACAGGCAGTACGGGCGACGGTTATATTTGGGCAAAAGAGTTGGGGCATAATATTGTTGAACCGCGTCCGGCGTTGGTTCCTATTTTGTTAAAGGAGCAGAATGGATTGCAAGGCGTAAGTTTGAAAAATGTTACCGCTTCTATTGATAAAGACGGCAAGATTCTTTTTTCGCAGTTCGGAGAAATGCTTTTTACTCACAACGGGGCAAGCGGTCCGATTATACTTTCTCTTTCGAGTTTAATAAATAAATATTACCGCGGCGGTAAATTTGACGCTAAGTATAAATTGATTATTGATTTGAAACCTGCGTTGACGAGAGATACCCTTGACGCAAGGCTTTTGCGCGAGTTCTCTCAAATGAGTAACGCAGAAATCAAAACAGCGGTTCAAACGCTTATGCCTAAGGCTTTGGTGGACGTTGTGTTAAAACAAAGCAAAATTTCACCGAAGACGGCGATAAATTCGATAACAAGACAGCAAAGAGAACAATTGATATATGCTATAAAAAATTTGGAGTTTGCTATTGCAGGACTTGAAAATATAAACGCGGGAATAATTACTGCCGGAGGAGTAGATTGCAAGCAAGTCGATCCTAAAACAATGATGAGTAAAATTGTAAAAAATTTATACTTTATCGGCGAAGTATTGGACGTGGACGCGCTGACCGGCGGTTTTAATCTTCAACTTGCATTCAGCGCTGCTCATCAAATGTGTAAAAGCGTTGTTGACATAGATTAATCGATTGCATTATTTTCGAAATTAGGTTAGAATATTATATATAATAAATGAGGTAAACATGATAAATATTGCCATAGACGGACCGTCCGGCGCGGGAAAAAGTACAATAGCGAAAACAATTTCCAAAAAGTTGAATATAATGTATCTCGATACCGGAGCAATGTATCGCGCGGTCGCGCTTTACGCGCTCGAGAACGGCGCGGATTTGTCTGATTCGGAAGCGATTGGAGAATTGTTAAATAATATAGATTTGACGTTTATCGATAACGGAACAGAAAACGCGGTTTGTATTAACGGTCGCGACGTGTCTAAGGAAATAAGGCGTCATGAGATTTCAAAAAGCGCATCGGAAGTATCCAAACTTTCGAAAGTCAGAGATTTTTTAGTTGAGATGCAAAGAAAAATAGCCGCTGAAAACGATGTGGTGCTTGACGGAAGAGATATTACCAGCAACGTTTTACCCAACGCAAAATATAAATTTTACCTTACGGCGACAGCCGAAGAGCGAGCAAGAAGAAGATGCTCCGAGTTAAAAGAAAAAGGACAAGACGTTGATTATCAAAAGGTTTTGCAAGATATTGTCGATAGAGATTACAACGATATGAACAGGCAGATTGCGCCGTTGGTAAAGACTGAAGATTCAATAGAAATAGACAGTACTTCTTTGGCTCAGGAGCAGGTTGCCGATTTAATATTGACACATATAAAAGAAATTGACGGCAAAAGCGTATGTCCTGTCAATACGGCAGTGGCAAGGTTGCAAGACAAAGAGATTCAAGCAGTTGCAAAAAAAACTAAAAGAAAGAGTATATTTATTAGAGGTTTCGCCGCGTTTGTAAAGTGGGTAATGGGCGGTCTTTGGCATACTAAGATATATTTCAAAGATAATTTTATAAAAAACTCTAAAGCAGTGGTTATATGTAATCACTATTCGGCTTTGGATCCTTGTGTAATCATATCCAGATTGTTGGGAAAGAACGGAAAGGTAATGATGAAAAACGAAATTACCAAAAACAAGTTTATCGCAAGCGTTGCCGACGAGTTAGGCTGTATACCTGTCAAGAGAGGGGAAGCCGACTTGAACGCCGTTAAAAAAGTGCTGTCGGCGTTGAATCACAACAGCCAAGTCCTTATCTTCCCGGAAGGAACGCGAAATAAAAATGAAAATTTCAAGGAGATGTTGCCTTTCAAAGCCGGAGTAGCGACTTTTGCGTTAAAGACAAAATCGCCTGTCGTTCCGATGATGTACTATAAAAAGACGGGGATTTTTAAGAGAAATAAACTTGTAGTGGGAGAGCCGTTTTGGCTTGACGAGTTTTACGCTCAAAAACCTAGTGAAGTTAAGGACGTCGCTACGGATTACATTAGAGCGAAGATGGTAGATTTGAGAAAAGAAGTGGATTTGCTGGTAGAAAAATGCAAAGGAAGCAAGAAAAAATATTTGAAGTACAAGCGACTTCAAAGCAAGGAGTTGTACGAAAATGCCAATAACCGTAGCCAAGAGTAGCGGATTTTGCCAAGGCGTGAAAAAAGCGGTCGACGTCGCTATGAATATGAGCGAACCTGTCGCGGTGTATGGGGAATTGATTCACAACGAAAGCGTTCTTGAAAAATTAAGAGAAAAAGGCGTTGAATGTATAAACGATCTCAGCGAGATAAACGGAAGAAAACTCATTATCCGTTCGCACGGAGTGGGCAAAGACGTATATGATTATCTTGAAAAAAACAACGTAGATTACGTCGATTGCACTTGCGTTTTTGTCAAGAAAATTCACAAAATCGTCCATGAAAATTACTTGGCTGGGAAAAGCATAATCATTATAGGAAATCCCTCTCATCCCGAGGTAATCGGTATTAACGGATGGTGCGAAAATTCGGCAATAATCTACAACGGAGAGGAAAACGTCGAATTTGACGATAAAAAGCAATATTGTCTTGTCGTTCAGACGACCTATGACCATAAAAAAGTCGAATTATTTATTAAATTTTTACAAAATAATATAAAATCGCTTGATAGAAATAATACAATATGCTATACTACTTTTTGCAGACAAGAAGAGTGTGATTCTCTAAGCAAAGAGAGTGATTTAATGCTTGTTTTGGGTAGTAAAAACAGTTCCAACACATCTAAATTATTCGATATCAGCGCTCGAAATTGTCCAAATACTTATTTGATAGAAACGCTAGCCGATTTAAGTTCGGTTAAGGCGGATAAAAAAATTAAAATCGGCATAGTAGCCGGTGCTTCAACTCCGCCGGAGTTGATTGAGGAGGTAAAAAATCTAATGAATGAATCTCAAGAAAACATCAAAATTGAGAACGAAACTGCAAAGGAGGATTTTGGCGCGCTTCTTGAGGCTTCACAGACTGATAAGTCTATGAATATCAAAGCAGGCAAGTCTTATAAGTGTACGGTTATTTCCGCAAACGAAGAAGGCATTGCCGTTAGTTTTGGCGGAAAAAAAGACGGATTCGTGTGCAAAGACGATGCAGAAATGGACGGCGTAGATTATTCGGCTGACAACTATAAGGCAGGCGACATATTTACGGCGATTGTAATTGAAAAGAATTCTAAGTCCTTACCGAAGGAATACATATATTTTTCCAAGAAAACAGTTGACCAGAGAAATAAAGAAAACAGCGACGCGGTAGAGATGCTTTCTCAACCCGAATTTAAGTTGGAGATGAAAGAAGTCGTTAAGAACGGACTTAAAGGCTATTATGGCGGTTACTCCATATTTGTGCCGGCTTCTCAAATTAAAATCGCTTACGTAACCGACGCGGACCTTGCTAAGTACGTAGGAAAGACGCTTAGACTTCGTCTTATTAAATCCAATAAAGACGATCCGGAAAAAGAACTTGATTTGAAGAGCAAGAAGTCTTTTATCGCTTCTCAGAAAGTAATACTTGAAGAAGAACAGAAAAAGAAAGAAGACGAAATGTGGGCTTTCTTTGAAAAAGATAAGATAGTAAAGGGTAAAGTAAAAAGATTTGCCGAGTTCGGCGCGTTTGTCAGCGTAAACGGACTTGACTGTTTGGTTCACAACAGCGACGCTTCTTACAACAGAAACGTTCCTGCAAGCGAAGTTTTTGAAATCGGCAAGACTTATGATTTTATCGTAAGATATATCAGCAGAGAAACAGGAAAAATCAAACTCGGATATAAACAACTTCAAAAGAAACCTTATGAAATCGCGTTTGAGAAATATCCTGTCGGAAGCATTATAAACGGAACGGTAAGAGACGTAAAGGATTACGGCGCTTTCGTACTCATCGAAGACAATATCGACGGACTTGTGCCAGTATCTGAAATTTCGCATAGTTTTACTAAGAATCCTGCGGACGTATTGAAGCCCGGCGATTCTGTAACGGCTCAAATTATCAGATTTGAAGACAACAGAATCACGCTTTCCATCAAGGCTCTTATCGCAAAAGAAGAAAAACAGGTTGAAGAAGTTGTAAGCGAAGAGGCTTATCAGGAAGCGAAAGAGAAGAGAGCAAAGAAGAACGCTAAGAAGTTTGATACTGCAAGCGCAACTTCCGCTCCTGTAAAAAGAGTTAAAGCCGTTAAGAAGGAAGAGGAAGAAGTTTCTTCTTGGTCGAGCGATGAAAATGCTACGGCTACTATGGCAGATCTCTTCAAGGGACTTAAATTGGATATTAAAGAATAAGCGACAACATTTTGTTTTGGCGATATGTTTAGTGTCGCCAAAAAATATCCAAAAATATAAGAAAAATTCCTTGACAAATAACTCTGTATATAGTATATTTGAGTAGTCGCAAGTTCATATAGGCATTGCGGCGTCGGGGTGTAGCGCAGTTTGGTAGCGCACGTGGTTTGGGACCATGGGGCCGGGAGTTCGAATCTCTTCACCCCGACCAGATCGCAAAGCGCAAATTGTGTGGGCCATTAGCTCAGTTGGTTAGAGCAACCGGCTCATAACCGGTCGGTCCAAGGTTCGAGTCCTTGATGGCCCACCACATAATATAATAAATATTAAATGGAATTTGGCTCGGTAGTTCAGTTGGTTAGAACGCTAGCCTGTCACGCTAGAGGTCGAGGGTTCGAGTCCCTTCCGAGTCGCCAACAAATTTAATATACTTCTGAATTTTGAGATTTTTATAATCTCTTAATTTATGCCTCGGTAGCTCAGTCGGTAGAGCAGGGGACTGAAAATCCCCGTGTCGGTGGTTCGATTCCGCCCCGAGGCACCATGCCTATACGGTGTGCGCTGGTGTAGCTCAATAGGCAGAGCAGCTGATTTGTAATCAGCAGGTTGTTGGTTCGATTCCGATCACCAGCTCCAAAATTAAATATGGGTAGGTTCCCGAGTGGCCAAAGGGAGCAGACTGTAAATCTGCCGACTCTGTCTTCGATGGTTCGAATCCATCCCTGCCCACCACATAATGACTGGTAAGAAATTATACTTATCAGTCATTTAATTTACCCGTAATAAACAATTAGGATTAGATTGTGAACAAAAAAGAGTTTTTAGATAAATGGATTCATACTTTTGCTCCAAATATAACCAAAAGTCTGTATAATAAAAGAATACGCGACCAATATATTTGGCATGCTTTCAGTTGGGACATTATTCCGAAAAGCGCATATCTTAAAGGCGATGATGCAAGGATTGCCTATAACAACGCAAAGAAAAAGGGCGCTATTTGTTTACATCTATGGTATGATGAGGAGACAATTCCATTAACGGAAGAATTTTATAATGCGGATAAGTTAGAAACTTCCGATGGAGAACATTCGGAATTTTACGTTGTAGGGAAAGATTTTGCGTGGACTTATATTGTAACTCATGAAATTGAAATGGGATTAGGTCCTTATTTTATGAGTATAAAATAAATTATTATATATTTTGTCGAGAGTCGTCGCATACTAACTAAACCATAAGACGAACAATATGTTAAATATTTTGATTAGGTTTTATCATTTATGATTTTTTTCAACTTCTGTCATTTTGATATATTTATTGGATTGCAAATATGCGCCCGCAACGATAGCGTATAGGACTACATTTGCAATTAATGATTAAATACGTTATAATGATTTATAATAAACATTATTTTGTGGAGAATTATGATAATTTTAATATCAGGCGCGACGCATACGGGAAAAACTGCATTGGCTCAGCGTTTGTTGGAAAAATACAAATTTCCTTATTTGTCAATCGACCATTTGAAAATGGGATTGATAAGAAGCGGGCAAACGTCATTAAGCGTATGCGATGATAAAAATCTTATACCTTATCTTTGGTCTATCGTTAAAGAGATAATCAAAACGGCGATAGAAAATGAACAAAATCTGGTTGTAGAAGGCTGTTATATTCCGTTTGATTGGGAAAAAGATTTTGAAAAAGAGTATTTATCGCAAATTAGATATTATTGCTTGATTATGAGTAAAGAATATATTAAAAATAACTATTCGACGATTTTATCTCATGAAAATATAATAGAAAAGAGATTAGCCGGTGATTTTACGCAAGATGAATTGATTATAGAAAATCAAAATAATCTGCAAATGTGTAAAAAATACTCGTTAAATTATATATTGATTGATACAAAATATAAACTCGATATTGAATTATAATTTATCATTTATGTTATTATTGGCGATGTTGAAAGACGTTATTGTAAATCTTGCTTATATTTTTGCTTAGAAAACGTTCGTTTAATTAGTATCCTATTGTTTTTCTTTAATTTTATTAAGTTTTAGGCATTTTTAAGTCATTTAAGGCGTAATATATGGTATCGCAATAGTTAATTAGTTTTTCCGGTTAACTAATGGCATGCAAAGTAGATTGTCTCGACCGATAACAGGGGACTACGTTATATAGGACTATCCGCGGCAGTCTTATGTAAACAGAGACGAAGAATATATAATATAGGAGATATTTTATATGGAAAAGAACATCACGGACACTACAATAACCAAGGCTGCGCCGACAGTAACTCCAACAACGCTTTCCGATGAGGAACTTTGCGGTTCGACAAACATTCTTGATACCGTACATCTTAAGAATCTTGTCGACGATCTTTCAAAACTTTACGGCACGTTTGTTTGCACAAAGGTTGCAAGAGATGCAAAAATCGCGGCGGAGAAGCGCTTAATTGAAGCAATCCGCGCCAATCTTGACCGTTACGAGGGATAAGAAACAGTATTAAAAATATCTAATAAATAAAAAACGGCAGAAATAATCGCTATGCGCTTTGAAATTTACGCTTTTAAGCGGCATAGTATAGTTTCTGTCGTTTTATTATATCTTTTGAGCAATAAACTGTGTTGTTACTAATAAAGGAATTGATTATATGCGCGCTTGAAAAAGTACGCCGTTTATGCTATAATATATTTGTTTTAATAAACGATAAAATTATTTGGAAGGTAAGATAAATGAGCGATAAGGCATTGGTTGTTATAGATATTCAAAAAGACATTACAAAAAACTACAAATAAATCATAGGAAACATAAACAAGGCTATTGATTGGGCGATTGACAATAATATTCACATTGTTTATATTAAACATAATAATTTATCCGCAGGAACAAGAACGTTTAACCCAAACACGCGCGGAGCGGAATTAGTAGACGATATGAAAATTGCATCAGAGAATATATTTGTCAAGAGTAAAGGCAACGCGTTGACTAGCGACGGATTTGCCGATTATGTAGACGCGAATAATATTAAAGAATTTTATATAGCAGGCGCAGATGCTATTGCTTGCGTAAAATCGACGTGTTATAATATGGCAAAGAACGGCTATACGGTTCACGTGCTGTAAGATTGTATTACCAGTTACGATAAAAAGAAAATCCCTGAAATGTTAGATTACTACGAACGCGTCGGTTGTAGCATTGAAACGTTGAGTTAAATAAATGCAATTTTTTGATTTTAAGTAAAAGAAAATCAATACACTTTATAACTGATTTATCAATACGTAAACAAATGAGGCATAGAATATGGAATTTAATTATAAGAGAATATTGATAATCGGTTGCGGCGGAGCGGGAAAAAGCACGCTTGCAAGACAACTCGGTAAAAAATTGAATTTACCTGTTGTTCATCTTGATAAGATTTGGTGGCTACCTAATTGGCAAAACAGAACGAAAGAAGAATTCGATATTTTACTAAAAGAGGAATTGACAAAATCTTGTTGGATTATCGACGGAAATTATCAGCGTACTTTCGAACAGAGATTGAGTTTTGCAGATTTCTGTATATTTCTTGATTATTCAACCTCGCTATGTATTAAAAGCGTTCATGACAGAGTTAAGCAATTCAGCGGTAAAAGCCGTCCGGATATGACGGAAGGGTGTTTAGAGATGGTAGATTCCGAATTCGAAGAATGGATATATAATTTTCAAAGCGACGTAAAGCCGAAAATGATGTCCGTACTTCAGAATAGCGAGGTTCCGTTTATCGTTTTTAATGATAGAGAGTCGACGGAATCGTGGTTAAACTCGTTCAATAATAATTGAAAAATGAAATAAAAAATTTTTTTATACTTTATTACAATATTTGACATCTTAATCGTATATGTTATAATAAGAATATCTTATAAGTGTGAGGTTTGTCATGGATAGGCAAGTAAAGCAAATGGGAGTATTCGGAACTATAATAATTCTTATTATAGGAATAGGAATTCTGTTTGGCGCTACTTATTATAAAAAGCATTTGGATAACAAATACGGAGATTGGATTCATATTAAAGCAACAGTAGTTGATTATGAAAAAGAGTATAAAAGAGATTCCGATCATGGATACGATTGGTATTATCGCGAAATTGTAGAATACGAAGTAGACGGAAATGTTTATAAACAGACAAGCCAATCGTCATCCAATATAAGACCTATTATCGGATCCACCAGAGATATTGCTTATAATCCTAACGATCCGCAAGACAGCGTCTTTTATACAAAAGATAAGAATTTGCTGTCAATTATCCTTTATGCGATGGGCGGATTGTTTACGATAGCAGGCGTAGCGGGATTGACGTCAAAAATTTTGAAAAAACGCAGAGTAAAACAAGAAGACGGTCCGCTATTGTAAAACACGAAGATTCATATTGAAATATTTTGAGAAAAAAGCATGTCATATTGTATAGAGTTATATTTCAAAGAATGATATAAATTTTAATAATAATATTTCTTGACATACATTTTACATTCTGCTATTATATCTTTGTAAAAATAAAATCATAAGAGGAGCGTTATGAATAAGAAACTTGCTGAGTTCTGTACGTCGAAGGGTATGGCGGTTAACGGTATGCAGGCTTATGGCGTCATAAACGAATATGAAGTCAACGTAAAAGAACTCAATGTGAATCAAGCGTCCAACAGCGGGGAGTATCCATATCAATTCCATTTTTCTTTTTACGCTACGGACGATCAAAAACGCATTATGAAAAATGCGTTAGACGACGCTAAAATTAAGCGCTGTCAATTTCATTTTACCGAATACGGATTGTATGTTGCATTAACAGACTTTACGCTTGGCAAATTGATAGAGAGGTTGCCTTCGCTTTTCGAATTGTTCATCTCTACGATTTCGAATAACGGCGGTCTTAACCGCCAGTACTGCCCGATGTGCGGCAAAGAATTCTGCGATAATAAGCAAGAATTGAAACTAGACGGATTTTCGATAGGCATCGACAGCGATTGTAAAGACAGCATAAATGCCGCTATCGAATCAGAAAATAAAGCGTTTGAAGAAGCGCCTAACAATTATCTCAAAGGCGTATGTGGGGCGTTGGTCGGCGGAGTAATAGGAATAGTAGTCGCTATCATATTGTTTAATATGGGCTTCTATTCGTCTATTGCGGCAATCGTATCGATAGTAGTCGGAACTTTGCTTTATAAAAAATTCGGCGGCAAACCTACGAAGATGATGATAGTTATCGTATCTATGGTAACTCTTGTATTTATGGCGATTTCGGTATTCTTATGTTATTTTATAGACGCGGGAATTGCCGCTAAAGAAGTCGGTTTGGATATTTCCGCATTCGAAGCGTTCAAAATTATTATGGATGACGAAGAGATCGCAGGTATGTTCAGAGTTGATATGATAATGGTATTGTTGTTCTCGATTATCGGCGTAGTATTGGAATCGGTTTATATTTCAAAATCGTTAAAGAGAAAACAAAAAATTTAATAAGTATTGTCTTAAACGCAAAAAGTCCGGACCTAGGTTCGGACTTTTTGCGTTATTAAATTATATGATATGCCGATATACGGCATTATATTTTATAATCTATAATTAGTTTTATTTCTACAAAAATTACAATTTTTAATTAAGTTTGATGTGCTAAACTTGCTGTATGACTAATGTTGCGGAGGTATAATTATGCGCATTGAATTATCAATCAAAGCGGATAGCGCTGTTGCCAAATTAGACGGCGAATTGGACGAGGGTTGCGTAAAAAACGTCAGAGAGAAAATAGACGGTTTTATACGCAACAACTATTTCGGACAATTTGTTTTTGATTTTTCAGGATTGTCGTTTATGGACAGCACAGGAATAGGAATGTTGTTGGGCAGATATAAGCAATTAAAAAAGCGAAATATCCCCATATATATCAGTAATGCAAAGGGACACGTAGATTTTATTTTATCTACTGCCGGCATTTACACAATTATGAAGAAAATAAGTTAAAGCGAGGTTATTATGAACAGATTTACTATGAAATTATTGGCGAAGACAGGAAACGAAGGTTTTGCAAGAAGTTCGGTATCGGCGTTTTGTCTGGAATTGAATCCATCCTTAGAGGAAATAAACGATATTAAAACGGCTGTTTCGGAGGCTGTAACCAACTGTATTGTACACGCTTACGGCGGTAAAGAGGATAAATATATCGATATATCGGTCAGTTTAGAAGACCAAAAAGCGGAAATAATAATAGAGGACGAAGGTTGCGGAATAGCGGACGTTGATAAGGCTGTTCAACCGTTTTTTACTACTAAACCCGAACAAGAAAGAAGCGGCATGGGATTTACGTTAATTCAGACGTTTATGGATAAAGTTGAGATAATTTCGCAAAAGGATAAAGGCACAAAAGTTGTAATGCAAAAACAAATAAAGAAGGATTGATATGCTTGATTACGAAACTACCTTAAAATTGTTGGAACTTGCCAAAAACGGCGACGACGACGCAAAAGGCAAGTTGATAAACTCAAATATGCCGTTGATAAAGAGTATTGCAAGACGGTATCGGAATAAGCAAGTCGAATACGACGACCTGTTGCAGTTGGGCGCTTTGGGATTGGTAAAAGCAATAAACAACTTCGATTGTTCTTACAATGTTAAGTTTTCAACTTATGCGGTACCCATGATTGCGGGAGAAATAAAAAGGTTTATAAGAGACGACGGATCTATAAAGGTTTCTCGCGCAATGAAAAGTCTTTGCTCTAAAATACAGAGTTATCTCAACGAGCAATATGCGCAAAATAACACGCCTTCGATTAAAAATATAGCCGAACATTTCGGAATCGACGAGCAGGAAGTTGTTTTTGCGATGGATAGCAACAAATATCCCGTATCTATTTTTGAAAAATATGAGGACGATAACAATCAGTGCGTCATGGATAAACTCGCTTCCAACGAGAATAACGACGACGTTATCAACAAAATATTATTGAAAGATTATATAAATTCTCTTCCCGAAAGGGAGAAGAAGGTAATAATACTAAGATATTACAGGGATAAGACTCAAAGCGAAATAGCGCAACTTTTAGGCGTGTCGCAAGTGCAAATTTCGCGGATAGAAAGCAAGGTTATAAGCCAGTTGAAGCAAGCGCTGGCTTGAGAGAAATCAATTTGTATAAATCGCTTCCGTTTGGACAACATCTAATCGGGGGTGATTTTTTTATGAAAAGTCCGTTGTTCAAAGATAATGTCGAGGATAAAGAAATTAAGTTTTTATTGCCCGAAGACAAGGATATAGTAGTAAATAAAGCCGTACAGAAAACAGCGATGGAGGATATTGGAAATGGAAGATAAACAATATATGGAGTACGTTCATACCCATGCGCAAAAGAGCAGTCATGTAACTACGCTGATATGGGCGTTTGCAGTAGGAGGATTTATATGTTGTATAGGTCAAGCGTTTGCCGATATATTCGGAGCGGTTTTGCCAAATTGGGAAAAATCAAAAATTGCGGCTCTTGTAAGCATGATTATGATTTTTTTAGGATCCTTTCTTACTGCTATCGGCGTATACGATAAAATAGGCGTTCACGCGGGAGGCGGTTCGATAGTTCCGATTACGGGTTTTGCAAATTCTGTAGTTTCTCCCGCAATGGAATTTAATAAAGAGGGAATAGTTCTCGGCATGATGGCAAAAATGTTTGTCGTAGCCGGACCTATTATTGTTGCAGGTACGGTTTCGTCGGTTGTAACAGGCTTTATATATTGGATTGTCGGTTTGTTTTAAGGAGTTGTTATGAAAGTAGGTAAACAGACGTATTTGTTGGATAATAACGTATATATTCAATCCGCTTATTCTTTAGCGGGTCCGTATGAGTCCAAAGGTAATTTCAGAGAATATTACGACGCGGTAATGGAAGACGACGAATGGAAATGTAAGTCGCACGAAATGGCTGAAATACAAATGCAAAGATTTGTTATAGGAGAATGTCTTTCCAGAGTAAACGTAAATCCTATGGATTGCGACGCTCTTATGGGAGGAGATTTGATAAATCAGATAGTGCCTACGTCTTTTTCCGCAAGAGATTTCAGAACTCCGTTTATGGGACTTTATAATGCTTGCGCTACGTTCGGAGAAGCGCTCGCAATTGGCTCGACTTTGGTAAACGGCGATTTCGATAAAGTAGTGTGCTGTACGAGTTCTCACTATGCGACGGCAGAAAGACAGTACAGGTATCCTCTTGAATTGGGAACTCAGCCAACGCCTGAGTCGCAGTGGACGGTTACGGGAAGCGGAGCGGTATTGCTTTCCAAAAAGCCGGGAGATTATCCTATGGTTAAAGGTTATACTATAGGTAGAGTAATAGATTTCGGTTTAAGCGATCCCAACAATATGGGAGGAGCGATGGCGCCGGCGGCTTCCAATACGATTATCAGTCATTTCCGCGATACCGGACGCTCTCCTGATTACTACGATTTGATTATTACCGGAGATTTGGGAAGATTCGGAAGAGAAACGTTGCATTATCTGTGTAAAAAAGAAGGATATGTGTTGGATAATCTAAACGATTGCGGAAGTCTGGTATTCAGCGATAAGCAAAAGGCTGGTCAAGGCGGTTCGGGCGCGGGATGCTGTTCATTGGTATTCGCCGCGTATCTGTATAAAAAATTGTTGGACAAATCGTTGAAGAAAATACTGTTTGTGCCTACCGGCGCAATGCTTTCAAAGGATTCCGCATTGCAAGGAGAAAGCATTCCGGGTATCGCTCATGCAGTTGTAATAGAAAGAGAGGATTGATATGGATATATTTTTAGGTTATGTCAAAGCGTTCGCAATAGGCGGACTGGTATGTATGATAGCGCAAATTTTGATAAACAAAACCAAAATGACCTCGGCAAGAATACTGGTAATGTTTTTGCTGCTGGGAGTCGTACTCGAGTTTGTCGGAGCGTTTAAGTTTATAGAAGAATTTGCGGGAGCGGGTATTACGATTCCGATTACAGGTTTTGGAAGTACGATTGTTAAAGGAGCGAGAGAGGGCGCAAAAATCGGTTTGTTTGAAAGCGTAACTTACGGATTCAGAAATATGGCTGCCGGACTAACTGCCGCAATTTTCTTCGGATTTTTCTTTGCGCTGATATTCAAATCGCACTCCAAGAAAGTGTAATTAAAAATTGCCGCGTTTGTTATGATTTTGAACGTGGCAATTTATTCCTGTTTTTTGCATATAATGTTGTATGCAGAAACGTAAAAATTCTCGCATAAGAAGATTTATGGCTTTTTCTATATCTTTTTCATTGGTAATTGCTTCATTTTTATACTTTCGAAGCAATTTGATAAACTATGTCGAAAAATATGCAAGCGGACTGATTACTACCAAGGTAGTAGATATATTTAATGATTCTACGACAAGGGCTTTGACGGGAGATATGTTCCAAGATAAGTCTAATTTTTATGAAATAAGATATGATTCGGAAGGCAACGTAACGCTAATAAGTACGGATATGGTAGTTATAAACGCGCTTATGAGAGACGTCGCCGCGATAACTCAAAGCGAAGTAAATAAACTGTGCAAAGAGGAGAAAGTTAAAGTTCCTTACAGCAGTATTTTCGGCAGTATGGTAATAGCCAATTACGGCGGTAAATACGAACTTAATATTGAACTTGTTGGTAATATTCAATGTAATTACCGCACGACATTCGAGTCAAAGGGCGTAAATCAAACTTTAATGTGTATGTACATAGATCTTTTTGCCGATATAAGCGTAATGCTTCCTTTGTATGTCAAGAACGTTAAAGTAAACAATAATATGGTAGTATATCAAAATCTCATTGTCGGAAAAGTTCCTGAGTTTTATTTTCAATACGGTTTGGGATCGATAGATTTATTGCCGTAGATATAAAATATTACAGTCGTTGATTTTATAATACGCTTAAACGCTTGCAAAAGGCAATTTTTAATGATAAAATATCACTATAAACTGTGATGAGGAGCATGTCCCGTTCAAAACGAACGAAAGAGAGTTTACCTCAAAAGGCTGAAAGGGTAAATCGCAAGTTTGGGAGAATTCGCCTCGGAGTTATTTTGCTGAAATGCTAAAAGTATTGTAGGCAGAATCGTCGGCTACGTTACAGCCGTAATGAGGTTAACGGACAAACCGTTGACGAATTTAGGTGGTACAGCGTTGAATACGCCCTGATATATTCGGGACGTATTTTTTATTTTATTAGAGAGGTGGATATGAAAGAGAAGATAGCAAAAATCATCGAACAGGCAAAACTCGCAATCGAACAAAGTGATACTTTGGCTTTAATAAATAACGTCAAAGTCAAGTTTTTAGGTAAAAACGGCGAGTTGACGCAATTGCTTAGAGGAATGAAAGATGTTCCGCAGGAAGAAAGACCTATGGTGGGAAAGTACGTCAATGAGGCAAGAGATGTGATTACTCAGTTGACGGAAGAGAAAACGAAGCAACTTGCGCAAGCGGAAATCGACGAAAAAATGATGAAAGAAAGCGTGGATATAACGCTTGACGGAAAAAAGACGGAGAGAGGAAGTTTGCACCCATGCACGTTGGTAGCAAACGAAATAGTCGAAATCTTTACTTCTTTGGGATTTACGTTGGGACAGGGACCTGAAATTGAACTGGATAAATTCTGTTTCCAAATGTTGAATATTCCTCCCGATCATCCGGCCAGAGATATGCAGGATACTTTCTATATTACCGACGATATACTTTTGAGAACGCATACTTCGTCGGTGCAGGCGAGAACTATGCTCAATACAAAACCGCCTATCAGAATTATCTGTCCGGGTAAAGTATACAGACCGGACGACGACGCTACTCATTCTCCGATGTTCCAACAGATAGAGGGACTAGTTGTCGACGAAAAAGTTACGTTGTGCGATTTGAAAGGATTGTTGGAAACTTTTGCGAAAAGACTGTTCGATTCAAATACCAAAGTAAGATTCAGACCTTCGTTTTTCCCGTTTACAGAGCCTAGCGTTGAGGTAGATTTGACTTGTTCGGTTTGCCACGGTAAAGGTTGCAGAATATGCAAAGGCACGGGATGGATTGAAATATTGGGCGCAGGTGTCGTTAATCCTAAGGTTTTGGAGAATTGTTCGATAGACAGCAAGAAATACAAGGGATTGGCTTTCGGCATGGGCGTTGAGAGAGTCGCTATGATTAAATACGGAATTCCGGATATGAGAATCCTTTTCGAAAACGACGTAAGATTCTTAAAGGATTTCAAATAAGGAGGTAGTTATGAAAGTTTCATTGAGTTGGTTAAAAGACTTTGTAGATATTGACGTTACGGTAGAAGAACTTGCCGATAAACTCGTCGGAGCGGGATTTGAAGTCGAAGAAATCATACGCTCGGGCGAGAATATGAAAAACGTGGTTTTGGGAAAAATAGTCAAACTGGAAAAACATCCGGACGCGGATAAATTGCAAATCTGTCAAATAGATATCGGCAAAAAAGATATGGTGCAGATAGTAACCGGAGCGCAAAACGTCAGTGAAGGAGATCTTGTGCCTACTGCGTTGCATAACTCGCTTTTGCCTACGGGGCAAGTGATAAAACGCGGAAAATTGAGAGGAGTTGCTTCTGACGGAATGCTCTGTTCGGGAGAGGAATTAAAACTTTCAGAAGAAGATTATAAGGGCGCGGGCGTATACGGCATAATGCTGATGAACGGCGAAAAGTTTCCGCTTGGTACGGATCTTAATGAGATATTTGATAATAACGACGCTATTTTGGATATAAGCGTTACGGCAAACAGAGCCGATTGCAACAGCGTACTCGGTATTGCCAGAGAAATCGCTACAATATTGAAAAAGCCGTTGAGAATGCCTTATATAGGATTCAATGTAAATAAAAAAGTAAAAGTGGGAGAAATCGTCGACGTTGAAGTAAAAGACGCTGATTTGTGTCCTAGATATATGGCTGCGGGCGTAACCGATATAAAAATAGGAGAAAGCGCGGAAGATATCAAAAAAAGATTAAAATCCGTAGGACTGAAACCTATCAATAATATCGTCGATATTACAAACTATATAAGAGTTGAAATAGGTCAGCCGATGCACGCTTTTGATAAGGAATACTTGCAAGGCGGAAAAATTGTTGTCAGAAGAGCGAAAAACGGCGAAAAAATCGTCGCTTTGGACGAAAAAGAATACGTTTTGAATGACAGTATGCTCGTTATATGCGATGAGAGCAAACCTTGCGCGGTAGGCGGAGTAATGGGCGGACTTGACAGCGGTATAAACGAGGCGACGAAAACAATAGTATTCGAGTCCGCTAAATTTATGCGCGACAATATCAGAAGGACGTCAAGAACGCTTAATCTTCGTTCCGATTCTTCTTTCAGATACGAAAGAGGTATTGATTTGGATAGCCAAAGGTTGGGATTGATGAGAGCGCTTACGCTTATTGATAAGTACGGCTACGGAAAAGTCGCGGACGGAGTTATTGACAGATTGGCGCAGGAAATAACGACGAAAACAGTCGTTACAAGCGTAGAAGAAATCAACGGAATATTGGGAATCCAAGTTCCGGACGACGTGATTTTGGATATTTTGAACGGATTGCAAATAGAAAGTAAGTTGGAAAACGGAGTGCTGACTTGCGTTTGTCCGGCGTTTAGAGACGATATTGAAAACGCAAACGACCTTGCGGAGGAAGTAATAAGGCTTTACGGTTATGATAAGATAATCGGTACGTTGCTTGTCGGCGGAAATCAGACCTTGGGCGGAAAAAATGCTCGCGAGAAAAATTCCGATATAATAAAAGAAATATGCGTAAGTCAAGGTATGAGCGAAACGCTTACTTATTCGTTTACTACGCCTAAATGTTTTGATATTTTGAAGATGGATGAGAACGACTGTCGAAGAAAATGCGTTAAATTGCTTAAACCGTTGGGAGAAGACTTGTCGGTAATGAGAACAACGTTGGCTTACAGTATGATTTCAATGTTGGCAAGCAATAATCTGAAAAGTAATCGAAATGCGAGATTGTTTGAACTTGCAAACGTGTATATTCCCAACGCAACGTCGCAAAACGAGTTGCCCGACGAGATAAGTTCGCTTGTTTTAGGTTGTTACGGAGAAAATGAAGATTTCTTTACAATGAAAGGGATTGTCGAAGTAATACTCAAAAAATTCGGTATAAAGGCTGAATATAGACGCGTTGATATGACGTATTTGCACAAAGGACGTTGCGCGGAGATAGTCGTAGGAAATGAATGTTTGGGATATTTGGGGGAAGTGCATCCGGAAGTCGCTAATTATTTTGACGTTGCGGATAGAATGTATATTGCCGAAATAAGTGTAGATATGCTTAATGAAATTGCCGATTTCGGATATAAATTTAATCCTATTTCCAGTTATCCTCCTATCGAGAGAGATATTGCAATCGTAGTAGACGAAAGCGTTTTGGCGGGAGATTTATTGAAATGTGTCAGAAACGGCGGCGGCAATTTGTTGGTTGACGCGAAGATTTTCGATATTTACAGAAACGAGAGCGTTTTGGGTAAAGATAAAAAGAGCGTCGCTATAAATTTAGTATTCAGACTTGCAGACAGGACGCTTACCGACGATGAAGTAAATTCAAAAATCAATAGAATATTAAATAAATTGATTGGAGAGTTCGGAGCAGTACAAAGATAGCGGTTAAATAAACGTAACGTAAAAACGGCAGCAATATTTGTTGTCGTTTTTTGATATTTATCGTACGATAATTTATAAAAAGACTGTTAAAAACAACGCGGACTATGGTATAATAAAATTATGTTGGAAGTATTGGCACCTATTGGAAGTGTTAAAGCGCTGAAATCGGCAATATATGCAGGCGCGGACGCCGTTTATCTTGGTTTAGATATGTTTAACGCAAGAATAAAGGCGGGCAATTTTACCAAAGATAATCTTCGTAATTACGTCGAACTATGTCATTTATTCGGCGTAAAGGTTTATATTACTTTTAATACGTCCGTAAAGAATAGCGAAATGAAATTATTTGCCGAATACGTAGAAGTTGCGGCAAAATCTAAAGTCGACGCCTTTATAGTAACAGATTTGGGAACTTTGGATATTTTCAAAAAGTACGATATACCTTTGCACGCAAGCACGCAGATAGGCGCGCATAATCTCGAAGGAGCAAAGGTTTTGGAGGATTTAGGATTTACTCGCGTAGTTCTTGCCAGAGAAACGCTGTTGGAAGATATTATAAAGATAAAGAAAAACACATCGTTAGAGATAGAATATTTCGTACATGGCGCATTGTGCGTATGCTTTTCGGGTTCGTGTCTTATGTCGGCTATGATGAGCGGAGATAGCGGCAACCGGGGTAGATGTAATCAGCCTTGCAGATTGAAGTATTCGTCTTCGTTAAATCAAGAGGAAATGTATTATTTATCTCCCAAAGATCAGTGCCTTATAGACAAGATTTCGCAATTATATCAAGCGGGTGTCGATAGTTTGAAGATTGAAGGGAGATTAAAACAACCGCATTATGTCGGAAACGTAGTCGCTCAATATAGAAAAGCGGTGGATAATATTATGCAGAATAAAAATGAAAAATTAGATTATTCCGCATTAAAACGCGCATATAACAGAGGAAATTTTACGCTCGGATATAATTATGAAAATAGTAAAACGATAATTTTTGAAAAAATAAACGGAAATATCGGAGAGGAAATAGGCGAAATAGTAGGATGCAATAAAAATATCGTCAAAATCAAGAGTAAGGCTGAATTAAATAACGGAGACGGCGTTAAAATTATAAAAAACGGGAAAGAATTAGGCGGATTTTGCGTGGACATTGTCAAAAGGTCTAACGATATATATTATGTCCGCAACAATAAAAGATTTGAACAGGGAAGCAAAGTATGTCTGACTTCGGAAAAAAGCCAAATAGATAAATACGATAATATTGAACCTAAATTATCCATAAAATTCGAGTTGAAAGCAAATGTCGGTGAAGAATTGGAATTAAAAGCAAAATACGGCAACGTTGAAGTGAAAATCAACGGAGATATTGTATCGCAAGCGAAGTCGCGTTGCGCTACAAAAGAAAGCGTATCTGAACAACTTTTAAGATTGGGAGAAAGCGATTTTACCTCTTCGACTGAGGATATTGAGTTTGTAAGCGATAAAAATAGACCTTGTTTTATACCTTTGTCTATGCTAAATGATTTAAGACGTAGGGCAGTAGAAACGTTAAGGGCAAAACTCATCGAAGACTTTGAGAACAAGCGACAAAGAGTATCTTATAAAGATAGTTGCTGTAATGAATTTGGCAATGATACAAGGATTATATCGGAAGCGTTGTTTGTTGAAATTGATGGAAAAGAGGACGATTTTATTGCGATAAGCAGATTAAACAATAAAGTTAATGTTTGTTTGACTTTTAGCGAAAAATCGGCTAAGAATATTGATATTATTCTAAAGAACGATTTAATTAAGAATAATATAGAAAAAATATTTCTAAAATTACCGAGAGTTGCGAGAGGTAAAGATATTGAATTAATAGAAAAATACATCGAAGCCAATATCAATTTAATAGATGGAATTATCGCCGATAATATATATGCGATTTATCTTGCAAGGCGATATTCAAAACTGATAGTCGGCGGGATAGGATTAAACATCTATAACAGTAATTATCCTAAAATATTAGGATTGAACTGCGCTGTAAATTCAGTAGAATTAAACAAAAACGAATTGATAGACGACGCTTTGATTTACGGTTTCGGCAGATTGGCTGTAATGACGTTGCTTCATTGTCCGATACAGGTAAATACTAATTGTAATTGCTCAGACTGTAAGTATAATGGAAATTTTTCATATTTTGATAAACGCGGCGAATATAAGTTGGAGAGAATCAAGTTGAAATACTGTCAATTTGAATTGTATAATCAGCAGATTGTGGATATTAGAAATAAAATTTCGCAATTTAACGGTAATTTTTATTTGGATTTAAGGTCGCTAAATCAAAAAGATGTTGAAATGATAATAAACAATTTTGTTAAAAAAAGCGGCGTAAGTGTCGATAATTCTACTTATGGACACTTATTTAGAGGAGTAAAATAAACTCATGGTTAAGTTTCTAAACAGAAAAAGTCTGAAAATATTGGAGTTTGATAAAATATTATCGTCATTAGTTAATCACGTTTCTTCCGATCTTGCTAGAACAACCGTAATGTCCATAAAACCTGCTATTGAATTGGAACAAGCGGAATATTTATTGAATCTTACGGAGCAAGCGTATAAGATTTTATACGAACATTGCGTTTCGCCGTCGTTTTCCGTTGACGAAATGTCGGAAATACTTAATAATGCGAAAAAGCACGCGACGTTGTCTTGCGCGGAAGTTTTGAAAGTTGGCAGACTGTTGCGTACTTCAAGGCTTCTTTACAGTTCAATAAATCAAATAAATGACAGTCAAATAAGCGATATAAAAGAGTTGCTAAACGGGTTATTTACTGAAAATGAATTGGAAAACAACATATATGAAAGTATTTTAGGGGAAAATGAGGTTAGCGATAACGCTTCCTCTGCGTTGAAGTCAATTAGACAAAGCATTAGAAATTGTAATGAGCGTATTCGACAAAAACTTAATTCTTACGTTACATCTTCCAATTACAGCAATTATTTGCAAGATGCTTTAATTACTATGCGTAATAACCGCTACGTAATTCCATTAAAAAGCGAGTATTCCAAGCAAATTAAGGGCTTGATTCACGATCAGTCGTCTTCGGGAGCCACTGTTTATGTCGAGCCTATGGCTATAGTGGAATTAAATAATGAGTTGCGCGCGTTAAACGCCGAAGAAAATAATGAAATTGAAAGGATTTTGCAGTTTTTCTCTCAGAGAATTAACTATATATGCGAAAGTTTATTGATATCTTATCAAACGATAGCAAATATAGATTCTATTTTTGCAAAAGCGAGATACGCTCAAGAGATAAAAGGCAGGAGAGTTGATATAAACGATAAAGGAATCGTCAATATTATCGACGGTCGCCATCCTTTGATTGACAAAGAAAAAGTAGTGCCAGTGTCGATTAGTATAGGCAGCGAATACAATACGTTATTGATTACGGGACCGAATACGGGCGGAAAAACCGTTTCTATTAAATTAGTCGGAATCCTATCTTTGATGGTAGCAAGCGGTATATTTCCGCCATGCGATAGCGAAAGTAAATTGGCGATATTCGAGAATATATTTTGCGATATAGGCGACGAACAGAATATTGAGCAGAATTTATCGACGTTTTCTTCTCACCTTACAAATTTGATTTATATAGTAAATCACGTGAGCGAGAATTGTCTTCTATTGCTTGACGAATTAGGGGGCGGAACCGATCCTATCGAAGGTAGTGCTTTGGCAATAAGTCTTATAGAATATTTTAAGGATAAAGGGTGTAAAACTATCACAAGCACCCACTACAATGAATTAAAGGAATATTCTTTTACTGAAAATGCTATCGCTATGGCAGGTATGGATTTTGATCCGCAAACGTTTGCGCCGACTTATAAATTGATTATGGGACAATCCGCTTCGTCCAACGCTTTGGAAATTGCAACCGCTTTGGGATTGAAGAAAAACATAGTAGATAATGCAAGAGGAAGGCTGTCAAAAGAAAAAGTCGCATTTGACAACGTTATAAAAGGTGCGGAGAGAGCAAGGCGGGATGCGTTGGAATTTGAGCGTAAAGCAAAGGAAAATTACGAGATTTCGGAGAAATTTGCGCAAGATGCGAAAAAAACTTTGGAACAACTTAACGATCAGAAAGCCAAATTGGAAGAGAAAATGCGTAAATCTGCAAAAGATTTGCTGTCCGATTATTTGGAAGAAGCGGAAGATTTGGTTGACGAAATCAAAGAACAGGTCAAAAAAGGCGATGAGCAAGCGCTTTTTGAGGCAAGACGTTTGAAAAAGAAATTGAGCGAAATACGCGTTGATGAAGAAAAGCCGGTAAAATCTTATGATTTTATAGACGGAGATATAAAAATAGGGGATAACGTATACGTAAAATCTCTTGAAAAAGTCGGCGAAGTGCAGAAAATAAATGAGAAAAAACGCGAATATCAAGTCAAAATCGGTATTTTGACTACCAACGTCAAGTTTGAAAACTGTAGAAAAGTCGATTTGCATACGATAAAAGAAGACGTTAAAGTTACGTTGAGCAAGGAATTTTCAAATAAAGCGTTTTCGTTTGAAATAAACCTCATAGGTCAGCGCGTAGACGAAGCGTTATTTAATCTTGACAATTACCTAAGCGAGGCAATTTTGCATAATTGCGAGGAGATAAGGATAGTACATGGCAAAGGAACAGGCATTTTGCGTAAAGCGGTTCAAGATTTCTTAAAAACTTCCGTTCATATAGAATCTTTTAGATTGGGTAAATACGGAGAAGGCGAAAGCGGAGTAACTATAGCAAAGTTGAAATAGCCTTACGACAGCAATGGAAAAATTAAGATATACTCAAAAAATAAAAAATCAGGATAGATTGATTATAAGAAATATTATTCTTGTAATTTGCCTTATCGCTTTTTTAGCGATACTGATTGGCTCGATTGCCTGTATCGGCAATGGCAATTATTTTGATTTAATAATTTACGGAGTAGCGCTTATTGTAATAATAATGGTTCAGTTTTCTACGTTATTTATTTGCTATGAGTTGATTATTCAATATGATGACGGAATTTTGCGTATTACTAAAACCTTTGGGGCGGTAAAGAAAGTTTTGTTGGATTGCGATTGCAAAAAAATTGACGTCGAAAAATATTCGGATAAAATCGATTACGGAAAAATAATAGTGTTGTCTCCGAAAAGTTGCGTGTCAAACAGATATGTGTTAAAATTATCGGGAAGAAAATTTTTGTTGAATCTTGACGATTATATGTATTCGTTGATAGAGGTGGCGCATGATATATCTTGACAACGCTGCGACGACGCGGTTGGATGAAGGATGTTTGGATATTATAAAAGAATACGGTTTGAATAATTTTTATAATCCTTCCGCATTGTATAGAAAAGCGATGGAGAGCGGCAACGCTATAAAAACGGCGAGAAATATTATTGCAAAATCACTAGGCGCAAAAGCAGATGAAATTATATTCACGGCGTCAGGAAGCGAAGGGGACAATATCGCGCTGTTATGTTCGTTAAGAGCAAAAAGCGGTAAAATTGTGGTAGGTTCAAGCGAGCATAGCGCCGTATATAATACTGCGTTGGAATTAAAAGTACGCGGATACGACGTTGTTTTTGCGCCTTGCGATAAATTCGGAAAGACCGATTTAGAAAAATTGGCGGAAATTTTGGATGAAAATGTGCTGTTAGTGTCTATTATGCACGTGTGCAACGAAACCGGAGCATTAAACGACCTTTCAACTATTTCAAAACTTATTAAAAATAAATCACCAAAAGCGATATTTCATTCCGACGGAGTACAGGCTTACGGAAAAATAGCGGTAAACGTGAAAACTTTGGGCGTTGATTTATATACGGTAAGCGGACACAAAGTACACGCGCCTAAAGGAATAGGCGCATTGTATTGCAGAAGCGGTATTTTTTTGAAGACGTTTGTATTTGGCGGAGGTCAGGAAAACGGGATTAGGTCCGCTACGGAAAACGTTTCTTCTATTATGGCGTTCGCAGATATAGTGGAGAGAAGTTTTTTTAATATAAAATCAAATTATTCAAAAGTCGAAGAATTGCGAAACTATTTGGCAGATAAACTTCTCTCAACTTTCGATAATCTCAAAATCAACACGGATATCAAAAATTCATCGCCTTACGTGTATTCGTTTGCGTTTAACAGCGCGCGAGGAGAGGTATTGGTGCATTGCCTTGAAGATAAGGGGATTATTGTAGGAACGGGTTCGGCTTGTAGCGCCAAAAGATCTACCAAAAGAATTCCGCAGGCTTTAGGAATAAGCGACGATTACTCGCAAGGGATGATTAGGATAAGTTTTTGCGAGAGCAATACCAAATCGGAAATCGACGCGTTTATATCGGCGTTGTCTGAGAGTTTGGCAGAACTCATTAAATATCAGAATAAATCCGTCGGTAAGGACGATTGTATACTTACAAGGCTTAAGTTGAGGTAATTTATGGAGAAAAAGAAAGTTATATTATTGAGATACGGAGAATTGTTTCTCAAAGGCAAGAATAGGAATTTATTCGAAAAAAGATTGATTGAAAATATAAAGAAAGTTTTAACTGATATTGAATATAAATTTATTCGCACGCAAAACAGATATTATATCGAGGATTTCGACGAAAGTTTGCAAGACGAGATAGTCGAGAGAGTAAGAAAAGTGTTTGGATTGCATTCCTTATCCATTGCGATAAAATTGCCTACGGATTATCAGAATCTAAAAGAAGCGATAGCGGATTTTATGCCGACAGACGGCACGTTTAGAATTACGACAAAGCGCGCCGATAAGAGTTTGGATAAAAACAGTATGCAAATTTCGGCAATGCTCGGAGGGTACTTGCTTTCGCTAAACAACAAGTTGAGCGTAGATTTATATTATCCGAAAAATGAGATATGTGTTGATATAAGGGAAAACGGTTATTCATATATTTTTTCCGATAAGATTGATTGCGCGCAAGGTATGCCGGTGGGGACCGCGGGCAGAGGTATGCTTTTGCTGAGCGGAGGTTTTGACAGTCCTGTCGCAGGATACAGGATGGCAAGGCGCGGTATGGAGATTTACGGAATACATTACCACAGTTATCCTCATACAAGCGAGTTGGCGAAGCAAAAGGTCTTGGATTTGGCGGAGAAATTGACAAAATATTGTTCCGATATAAAGTTGTTTATTATTAAATTTACAGATATTCAACAGGCGATTCACGAGTATTGCAGAGAAGATTATATGATTACGATTATGCGTAGAATTATGGTCGAAATCGCGGAAAAGATTGCGTTAAAGAATAATTGCGGAGCGTTGATAACGGGAGAAAGTCTTGCTCAGGTAGCAAGTCAAACTACAAGAAGCATTACCGTAACTAACGAAGCGGTAAAAACCTTGCCGGTTTTTCGTCCGCTGATAGGTATGGATAAGTATGAAATTATGGATACTGCCGAAAAAATAGATACTTACGCTATATCTGAACTCCCTTATGAAGATTGCTGTACTGTATTTTTGCCTAAAAATCCTGTAATAAAGCCGGATTTAGAGATAGCAAAAAAAGAACAGGCAAAAATTATTGGATTAGAGAAAATGATAGAAGATGCAATTGAGTCTGTAGAAATAAAAATTATTAAGGCGACATATTAAGATAAAAGACGGCTAAATGCCGTCTATTTTATGAATAAAGTCCCGATATCAATGAATTTGAATAGAATTTTAACGGTGAGCCTATTATTTCTGTATTAACGTCGTCTAAATAATAGGGGATTACGGTTATTTTATTTCCAAAAAATCTGTCGACGTCTACTTGTATATCCGCGCGACCGCTCATGTTCTTAATATCTTCAATGAGGTATTCGCCTTTTGCGAAGTCTCGTTTGTATATTTTATAACCTAATTTCGGATTAAACTCAAAACTTATAGTTACTTTTCCGCTATTTTGTTCGAATTCTATATCGTCAATAGATAATCTGTCATAGGTCGTATCTTTTTCGATAGGGATACATTTTTGAGAGAATAGCACTTTGACGGTGCTTTTTTGCGGAGCGTTTTGACTTGCCAATACTATTTTGTTTAGTTGCTCATAGGAGTATTTATCTATATTCAACTCTTCAATTCCATCCGGTATCTCGAAATTTGCGGGAGAGGAATTATTGTAGTATAGCGAGGCAAAGTTTTTCATCATTAAAGTCGTTGTTCCGCCGCCTGTTTGGGAGGCTTCCATTGCATTGTCGCCTTGCCAAAATAGCATGGTATCCGATTCTGTATAGCCGACGGCGTAAATATCGCTATTAAACGCCTTGTTTTCCATAGAAACAGTCCCTGTTTTGCAAGCGATTTGAAAATCAAGATTTTTTAACTTCTTGGCGGTTCCGTTCTTGCTGCAATTTATAAGCATATCGGTCATAAGATAACTGCTTTGTTCGTCAAAAACTCGTTTTGCTATATTATTTTCAGCGGAATATAAGGTATTTCCGTTAGAATCAGTTATTTTCTTTATAAAAGACGGGGATTTGTAAAGTCCGTAATTTGCAAGCGTAGCGTATCCGCCTAATAGTTCTATCATATTCATTCCGTACGTCATGCCGCCTAGCGCAAGAGCAAGGTTTTTATCTTCCTCTACAATTGGAATATGCATTTTCGTTAAATAATCGGCGGAAGTCTGGCATCCGAGTTGCTGCATGATTTTTACCGAAGGAATATTTAGCGAATATGCGACGCAGTCGTACGCGCTAGTCCAACCGTAATATATATCTTTGTAGTTTGAGGGGGAGTAGTTGCCGAACGTTGTCGGTTCGTCTAAAAATTTTGCGCCGGGACTGATTATTCCTTGGTCAAGCGCAGGGGCGTAACAAGCCAACGGTTTTATAGTTGAGCCTACCTGTCTTTTGAAATCAAAAATATTTACGTTGTTTTTAGATGCAAGCGCTTTAATTCCGTAAGAAGAATTATCGCATAATATTCCTATTCCTGACGTTGCACTGTCTTGGTAATAGGCTGCGTTGGTTACGGTAGAGTATAGTTTTTTCTGCGAGTCGTTATCATAGAAAGTGTATATATTATATCCGCTGTTTGCAAGATTTTTATCGGAAATTTTGAGAATTTCACATGCTTCGATAAGTGTTGCGTTTAGATAATTTTTGTCTAATGTATTCTCAATTATATTGTTTTGTATAATAATATCGCTATTTATATAACTATCATAAATGTTTTGAGAGATTTTATTTTGTTCTAACATCAATTTAAGAACAGTTCTTGCTCTCGTTATGGAATTGGAATAATTGTTAATAGGATTGTATTTTGTCGGACTTTTTACGATTCCGGCAAGCATTGCGCATTCCAGCGCGTTTAGTTGGATCGGCTCTTTTCCGAAAAATCTCATAGATGCATTTTTTATTCCGTATTCGCCGCTGCCGAAATAGAGCATATTGAGATAATATTCCATAATTTGTTCTTTGGAAAGGGTTTTTTCAAGTTTTATTGCAGTCTGCATTTCTTTGAATTTTCTTGAAAATGTCTGCTCGCTACTCAAATATGTGTTTTTCACAAGTTGTTGAGTAATGGTTGACGCGCCTTGAGTTCTGTTTCCTTTTAGATTATTTAACATTGCGCCGGCGATTCTGACATAATCCACGCCGTGATGAGAATAGAATCTCTTGTCTTCTACGGCTATAAAAGCGTCTGCTAGAAGTTGAGGAATTTGAGAATAATCGACATATTCTTGACTTTTTCTATCCATAATGATTTGGTCGTCGCCGTCATAAATATTTAGAGAATTTTGAGTTTTTCCAAGTAAGTTCATATCCGGTTCTTCTCCTCCGAAATACAGTGTCCCGAAAAAAACGCTGAGCGCAATTACGGATATAGCAATCATAATTCCCGCAGTAACGAGTAAAGTTTTTATAATTTTTCTTTTATTATTTTTTTTCATTATAATACTTAATACTTGTCTTTTCCCTCTTTTTTCGATATAATTGTTATATGCAAAAGTATAAGATTATTACATACGGATGTCAGATGAACATTCATGAATCGGAGAAGATTGCGGGAACGCTCGAGGATTTGGGGTACTCGATGTGTGAAAGTACGGAAGATGCGGACATTATTGTTTTCAATACTTGTTGTATAAGAGATAATGCCGAAAAGCGCGCTTTGGGCAATATCGGAGCGATTAAACACTTGAAAAAAGCGAAGCCGGGGTTGATTATTGCCGTTGTAGGCTGTATGACGCAACAAGACGGAGCGGGATTGAATCTCAGAGCGAAATATCCTTACGTCGATATAGTATTGGGTACAAATAATCTTTTCGAATTGGAAAGTTGTATTAAAAAAATTAAACAAAGCGGAAATAAAAGCGTATTGATAGACCCAAATGAATATCCGCAGGTTTTGGAAAACGAAAAAATCTACCGTACCAGCGGTTGCAATGCGTGGCTGAATATCATGTACGGATGCAATAATTTCTGCACATATTGTATCGTTCCTTATGTGAGAGGAAGAGAAAGAAGCCGCAAAATGGCTAATATTATTGATGAATTCAAGAGTTTATTAGACCAAGGATATAAAGAAATTACGCTTTTGGGGCAAAACGTCAATTCTTACGGACACGATTTATCGGACGGAAGCAATTTTGCAACTCTTCTTGAAAAAATTTCGCAAATTAACGGAAAATACAGAGTTAGATTTATGACTTCTCATCCTAAGGATCTTAATAGAGAAGTAATTGACATTATTGCACAAAGTTCTAATATTTGTAATAATATCCATTTGCCTATTCAGTCGGGTTCAAATAAAATACTTAAACTTATGAACAGGCATTATACCAGAGAGTATTATTTGGACACGGTAGAAGCGATAAAGTCCAAAATACCGGATTGCGGTATTACAACCGACTTAATGGTAGGTTTTCCTTATGAGGAAGAGCAAGATTTCGAAGACACATTGGACATAGTCAGAAGAGTAAAATATTCAAGCGCGTTTACGTTTATATATTCGATAAGAAAGGGAACAAAAGCCGCTCAAATGCCGCAAATTTCCCCACAGGTGTCGAAAGAAAGGATTACAAGATTGATTGCAGAGCAAAACAAAGTAACAAAAGAACTGTCGAAAGGCTATGAGGGAAAATCTTACGAAATCCTTTGCGAAGACAATGCGCCGAAGAAAGACGGCTATGTATGCGGACGAACGGACAGCGGAAGAATGGTTACGTTTAAGGGCGACAAATCGCTCATAGGCAGTTTTGTAAACGTAACGATTGAAAAATCTCAGTCGGCGTCATTGTTCGGTAAAATTACGGAGGAAGAATAATGGGAGCAAGTAATAAGAGCGAACTTTCGGATATGATGAAGTTTTATCTGACTTTGAAAGAACAGTATAAGGATGCGATTGTCTTTTTCAGACTCGGCGATTTCTATGAAATGTTTTTCGAAGACGCCAAATTGGCGAGTAAGGAACTTGATTTGACGCTTACCGGAAGAAATTGCGGATTGGAAGATAAAGCGCCGATGTGCGGAGTTCCTTATCATGCTGCGGACAGTTATATAGCAAAATTAGTTCAAAAAGGATATAAAGTCGCTATTTGCGAACAACTTTCCGAACCTCAAAAGGGTAAAAAACTCGTAGAAAGAGACGTTATTAGAGTAATAACGCCCGGTACGGTAATAGAAGACGATATTCTTGACGATAAGAAAAACAACTATCTTGCGTGTATTTGCGCGGACGAAAAATGTTACGCTTTGGCATGGCTTGACATTTCTACGGGAGAATTTAATACCGTTCAATCGGAGTATTCGGGATTTTCTTCTATAGAAGACGTATTAGCAACGTTCTCGCCTTCTGAAATAATATGCAACGAATACGCGTACGAAGAATCAAAAAATCTTTCTGCTATCAGAATCGGCAGACTTCCGAAATTCCAAAAGTATTACGATTGGGTGTTTGACTATAAGACGGCGTATAATTTATTGCTCAAACAGTTTGGCGTAACAACTTTGGCAAAATTTGAATTCGAAGATAAAAAACTCGCAATTACGGTAGCCGGCGCTTTGATAAACTATGTCAATGAAACGCAAAAAAGGTCGCTTTCTCATATTTCCTCTATTAAATACGTTCAAAACAACAAATATTTAATAATGGACAATAATTGCCGTAGAAACTTGGAAATTTGTGAAAATACAAGAGACGCGTCAAAAAAAGCGACGCTTTTATGGGTGTTGGACAAAACGCGAACAAGCATGGGCGCGAGATGTTTGAGAAGATGGTTGGAACAGCCTCTTAGAGATAGCGCTACAATAAATAAAAGACTGGAAAGCGTTGACGAATTTGTCGGCAATACCAAGATGAGAAACAATCTGTATGATATTTTGGGCGATATAAGGGATATCGAGCGACTGACCTCAAAGATTGCTTACGGTTCGCCAACTCCTAAAGATTTATTCGCTTTGGGTTCGTCTTTGCGTAGTTTGCCGCCAATCAAGAATATGCTTGAATACGCTCAAAGTCCGATGTTGAAAGAGATAAAAGAAAATATTTTCACGTTGGATGAAATTGCAGATAAACTCGTAAGGGCAATAGACGACAAACCGCCTATTGTTCTTAAAGAGGGAGGTTTTATAAGAAAAGGCTACGACAGGGAGTTGGATGAACTTCGCGCGGCGGGAACCGAAGGTAAAGAGTGGCTGATAAATCTTGAAAATAGCGAGAAAGAAGCGACGGGTATCAAAAATCTTAAAGTCGGTTACAACAAAATTTTCGGATACTATATAGAGGTAAGCAAATCTAACGTGGATAAAGTTCCGTTTAGATATCAGCGTAAGCAGACGCTGACGACCGGAGAAAGATATATAACGCAAGAACTTAAAGAGATAGAAGACAGACTTTTGGGCGCGAAAGATAGGGCGATAGAAATCGAAAACCGTATTTTTGAAGAATTGAAGTTGGAATTATTGCAAGTTATTCCTCAACTGCAGTCGACATCTCGCAGTATTGCTTTTTGCGACAGTTTGCTATCTCTTGCAGTCGTAGCGATAGCAAATAATTACGTAAAACCCGAAATAAATGAAAAAATTGAAGGAATTACTATAAAAAACGGCAGACATCCTGTAGTAGAAAGTTTGCTGAAAAGCAGCGAATTTGTTCCCAACGATACTCAACTCGATTGCTGTCAAAACAGAACTATGATAATAACCGGTCCGAATATGAGCGGTAAAAGCACTTATATGCGACAGGTTGCTTTGATAACTTTGATGGCGCATATAGGTAGTTTTGTTCCCGCCGAAAGCGCGTCGATTTCAATAACAGACAGAATATTTACGCGTATAGGGGCGAGCGACGATCTTGCTTACGGTCAAAGTACGTTTATGGTCGAGATGGTAGAAGTTGCTACGATTCTTCAAAACGCTACTTTCAAAAGTTTGTTGATTTTAGACGAAATCGGCAGAGGCACGTCGACTTTCGACGGTATGTCCATAGCGAGAGCGGTTTTGGAAGACGTCAACAATAGGATTCGCTGTAAAACTTTGTTTTCTACTCATTACCATGAACTTACCGAAATGGAAAATTCATTTGACGGAATAAAAAACTTTAAGGTATTGGCAAGCGAGGTAGATAAAGGGGTTGTGTTTCTACATAAAATTGCCAGAGGCGGAACAAATAAGAGTTTTGGTATAGAAGTGGCTAAATATGCGGGAATTCCTCAAATAGTAATTAAAAGAGCAAAGGAAATATGCAAAACTCTTGAAAGCAATCCTTTGACAATGCAAAAAAATGCATTTGAAGAAGAAAATTTGTTCGATATAAGTAAGAATAACGAAATTAAAGACGAACTTAACGCAATAGACGTGGAAAATCTAACTCCTATGCAGGCGCTATCCAAACTAGCGTATCTTGTGGAATTGTCTAAGAGGTAAATTATGGCTAAAATAAATGTATTGGATTCTAGTATATTCAATTTAATTTCTGCGGGAGAGGTCGTAGAGAAGCCGTCTTCCGTAGTTAAAGAACTTGTTGAAAACAGTATCGACGCGGGCGCGACTGCTATTTCGGTTGAAATTAAAGACGGCGGAATATCGTCTATAATAATAACGGACAACGGCTCTGGCATAGATAAAGAAAATATGCGTCTTGCATTTTTACCGCACGCGACGTCTAAACTTTCAAAAGCGGAAGATTTGGATAATATATCTACTTTGGGATTCAGAGGCGAGGCTTTGGCATCAATAGCGGCGGTATCGCAAATTACCATGACTTCCAAAACGAGTAATCAAAGCGTAGGAAATTGCATTACTCTCAGCGCAGGAAAAGTGATAGAGGAAGGTCAAAAGGCAATCGCTCAAAGCACTTCAATATCAGTGGAAAATTTGTTTTTCAATACGCCGGTACGTAAAAAGTTTTTGAAAAAGCCAAAACTGGAAGAAGCGGGAGTTACCGCTGTAATGAATCAACTTGCTCTTGCAAACCCTGATATTAAATTCAAATATACTGTTGATAAGAAAATTATTTTTCAAACAAACGGGGGATTGGAGGAGGCGGTTTACGCTTTGTACAGTAATGAGATTGCAAACGCGCTTATTCCTTTCGATTACACTTATGATAAGTACAGACTGTACGGATATACGGGCGCGCCGTCGATAGCAAAGCATAACAGAAATTATCAAACGATTATTATTAACGGCAGAGTTATTACCAATTCGACAATATCAACGGCAGTTTCGCAGGCTTACGGAAATAGATTGATGACCAGGACTTTTCCTGTTTTTGTATTAAACGTCGTAATGCCTTTCGACGAAGTAGACGTCAACGTTCATCCGACAAAGACAGACGTTAGATTCGCAGATTCGCATAAAGTTTTTTCATGCGTATACAAAGCGATAACTTCGGCTCTTGCCGAACAGGAACAGGCTATATTATTTGGTAAATCTAAATCGCAAAATAACGCTGAACAAAAAGAAAACGTTGAAAATGTTGAAAAAAC
Source organism: uncultured Christensenella sp. (assembly GCA_910584635.1). Classification (GTDB taxonomy): domain Bacteria; phylum Bacillota; class Clostridia; order Christensenellales; family UBA3700; genus RACS-045. Next base: position 192,087 of record CAJUBA010000001.1, read on the forward strand.
TTTGATAAAACCTTCTTTGAGTGATAATAAACTTAATATAGATAATTCTTCCGACAAATCAATAGGTGTATCTGAGGTGGTTGCCGATAGTATATTTTCCGATGAAGAAAACAAATATAAAGATAATTACAGGGACTTGATTGAAAAGCAGAAAAAAGTCTTGGAAGAAATGAAGTATCATAGAGAACTTCCGAAGTCCAACGCAATAGCCGCCGACGGCGTGAAAGCGTTTGACGTAAGCGCAGGAAGAATAAACAATTCCAACGATTCTACGCAAAAAGTCAATCATCAAAACAAAAAGCCTTCGTTTTCAATGGAATCTTCTTTGATGGAATTAGTTGAAAGCCAGTTGGAAAGCGAATATAAGATTGTAGGTCAAATTTTCAACACTTATTTGATTTTGGAGTGCGAAGGAAAAGTCTATTTTATAGATCAGCACGCTTGTCATGAGAGATTTATATATGACGGACTGCTCAAAGAAGTTAATGCCGGCAACGTAGATATACAGGATATGTTGGTTCCTTTTGTATTGGAGTGTAACAACGCGCAGTATGAATTTTTCACATCGATGATTGATAATCTTAGACAGTTGGGATTTGATATAGAGGATTTCGGCGGTTTAAGTTTGAAAGTGAGCAGTGTGCCGCATATTTTGAGAGATATCAATTTAGCGATGTTTTTTGATAATTTATTTGCTGAAAAGCAATCTGTAGTGAATTTGAAAAATTCCGATTTGATAAGAGACAAACTTGCGCAGAAAGCGTGCAAGTCTGCAATAAAAGCAGGCGAAAAATTGGATGAAAAGCAAATCAGACAGTTGTTGGATTCTATGAAAGAGGGAATTCCGCTACAGTGTCCTCACGGCAGACCTGCGGTTATAGTATATACAAGAAAAGATTTTGACAAACTTTTCAAAAGGATACTATGATTAAAGTATTTGTGATAGCGGGACCGACGGCAAGCGGTAAAAGCGCATTCGGCGTCGATATAGCGAAAGAAATAAACGGCGAAATTATATCCTGCGACAGTATGCAAATCTATAAAAGGATGAATATCGGCACAGCCAAGATATCGATAGAAGAAATGGACGGCGTTGTTCATCATTTGATTGATATTGTTGAGCCTAATGAAGAATTCAGCGTCGGAGAATATTCTTTTAGAGCCAATGAGTTGATTGGCGATATTGCAAGCCGAGGCAAAGTTCCTATTGTAGTAGGCGGTACTGGACTTTATATTGATTCAATATTATATCCGATGTCATTCGGCGGTTGCAAAAATATTGCAATAAGAAAAAGTTTGGAAGAAGACTGTGAAAAATACGGAAAAGAATATATGCACGCGCTTTTGAGGGAAATCGATCCGTTAGACGCGGAAAAAATTCATCCCAATAATGTAAAAAGGGTCTTGCGCGCATTGGAGATTTATAAAACTACAGGAGAACGTAAGTCGGATATGCAAATTTCTCAGAGAAAATTGCAGTATGACTGTTGTATGACGGTTTTGGATATTGCCAGAGATGTTTTATATAAGAGAATAGATTCTCGCGTTGACGATATGTTTGAACGCGGATTGACAAAGGAAGTAGACGCTTTATTAGAAGAAGGAATATCTTTTGACGGTCAAAGTATGCAAGCGATTGGATATAAAGAATTCAGATTGTTGTATGAGAAGAAAATTGCCGAAGACGAAGTCAAAGAAAAAATTAAGCAGAATTCGCGAAATTATGCGAAAAGACAAATCACTTGGTTGAAAAAATACGAATTTGCAAAATGGTTTGATTCAATGACTAGTAGAAATGAAGCAAGAGAATATATATTGGAAAATTTGAGGTGAGTAATGAATTTTGATATAAAAACGATAAATTTTATAGATTCAGCGCAACAGAAACTTTCAAAACAGTTTGAAGAAATAGACGAAATATCTATGGCTAATCAGATGAAAGTACTTCAAGCGTTTAGAGACAACAACGTAGGGCAAAGACATTTTTCTCAAACTAACGGCTATGGATACGACGATATTGGTAGAGACACGCTTTGTCGTTTATTCGCGCAAATATTCGGATGCGAAAGCGCGATAGTGTCGCCTTTGATTGTGAGCGGTACGCACGCTCTTTCACTGTCGTTATACGGAATTTTGCGACCGGGGGACGAAATGCTCGCAATAACGGGAAGCCCTTACGATACGCTTAAAGAAGTAATTTGCGGACAGGGGAACGGTTCGCTTAAAGATTTCGGAATAAATTATAATGAAATTCAATTAAAAGACGGAAAAATAAATACTGATATTTTGTCAGATAACATCACGGACAAGACAAAATTAGTGTTTATTGGAAGATCAAGAGGCTATGAATGGAGGGACGCGTTATCAATTGACGATATAAGTTTTGCAATAAAACAGATACGAAATGTAAAAGAAAACGTTTGTATAATGGTCGATAACTGTTATGGAGAGTTTCTCGACAAAATCGAACCCACCGAAGTTGGCGCGGATATTATTGCAGGTTCGCTTATTAAAAATCCCGGCGGTGGAATCGCTCCGACAGGCGGCTATATATGCGGAAAGAAGGAATATATTGATTTAATAGCAAACAGATTGACTGCGCCGTCCATTGGAATGGAAGTAGGATCATACTCGTATGGTTATAAGGACTATTACCAAGGTTTATTTATGGCTCCGCACGTCGTTGCGAATGCGTTAAAAGGTTCAATGCTTATGGGGCAGGTCTTCCATGATTTAGGATTTGATACCATGCCGAAACCCGGCGCAAAATGTAACGATATTATAAGATCGATAAAATTCGAAACAAAAGAGCAGTTAATAGATTTTTGTAGGGCAGTTCAAGAAGTTTCGCCTATAGACAGTAACGTTGTGCCGTTTCCATGGGATATGCCGGGGTATGAACATCAAGTAATCATGGCTGCGGGGACGTTTGTAGCGGGCGCGTCGATAGAACTGTCCGCAGACAGTCCTATAAAGGAGCCGTATATTGCTTATCTTCAAGGCGGTTTGACTTACGAACACGTCAAGATTGCGACTATGCACTGTATGGAAAGAATAATCAAATAAAAAAGAAGGCAAATGCCTTCTTTTTTATATTAATATAATATTAAATTAAAAAATTCTATTTCTCATTAGACCTGTTGCGATACCTAAAATTCTAAACTCGCGTTCTTTTGTAATGATTATATCGCTCATATCGTCATTTTCTGGACGAAGTCTTATGTATGTTCCGCAATTAAAAAATCTTTTCAACGTAACTTCATTGTTGTCTATCTGCGCGACTATTACTTCGCCGTCTCTCGCTACGCTTTGCTGTTTGACAAGTACCATATCTCCGTTGTAAATTCCGATATTTTTCATGCTTTCGCCTTTTACATTAAGTAAAAACATTTGACCTTTGCAATTAAAGAAATCGGCGGGGATAGTGTATGACGTATCGTTTTCAACTTCGGCGTACAGGGGAGAGCCTGCCGCGACGTTGCCTAGCATTGGTACTGAAATGAGATTGGCAAATACTTCGTTTACGTTCTTTATATTGTCAGACTTGAATTGGATAACGTTTGCGTTATCTTTGTCTTTTGTATTTTTCTCTACAATTTCTATTGCGCGATTTTTATTGTCGCCCTTTCTAATAGCGCCTTGCTCTTCAAGTTTATCCAAATAATATTTAGCGGAAGCAGTGGATTTGAATCCCACTTGACTGCATATTTCTCTTACAGTAGGGGGGTAGCCTTTTTCGTCGACAAACTTTCTAATAAACTCAAGAGTTAGTGAACATTTTTCTGCGGTTTTTTCAATTGTTTTACCTTTTGCCATCTATAAGTACCTCAAAATCTATTTTATTTGACAATAAAATTTTAGCACAAATGTTCATATATGGCAAGCATATTTTATAAAAATTTGAATATTTGTTTATATTTTATTTATAATCAATAATTATGTAACTTTTTATAAAAAGAACATAAGTTTGCATGAATTTATATAAATACGCTCTATTGTTACAATAATTTGCGTAATTAAGAAATATAATTATACTTCTCAATTACAGTTAGTAATAAATAGCGTTTTAAGACAAATAATGAGTATTGTTAAAAATCAGAATTGTTATTATTGCGAAGGCTAACTTTTCTTGCAGCGTTTCGTTTGATTTCGTCGCTTATAGCGGCATAGTGTTTTTTTGTAGTATTTATATCTTTATGACCGAGAACTTCGGCGACGACATATATATCATTTGTTTCTTTGTATAAATTGGTTCCGTAAGTGCTACGCAGTTTATGCGGAGTAATATGTTTTAGCGGAGTTGTAATACCTGCATATTTCTTTACCAAATTCTGTACGGCGCGTACCGTGATTCGCTTATTTTGCAGTGAAGTGAAAAGGGCAGGTTCATCGTCTAGAATCGGGTTTTTGCTTCTTTCTATCAAATAATCGTCCAAAGCGGAGGCAACTTCGTCTGAAAAATACAATATAGTTTGATTTCCGCCTTTTCGGGTAATCTTAAAACCGTTTACATTAAAATCCAAATCGCTTACGTCTATACCTACAAGTTCGCTGATTCTTATACCGGTGCCTAAAAACAACGTTAATATGGCAATATCCCTTTTTCTGGTTTTAGTTTGCCATGCCAGTTGTTTTGGGGTAAGTCCGGTACCGTTTTCAACGTTATCTAATAATTTACTTACTTCGTCAACTTCAAGTCGTATTATCGCTTTATCATGTAATTTAAGACTGAGTACTTTGGACGCGGGGTCTGAAGGAATATGATCCTTATTATAATTATACTTGAAAAATGATTTTATTGTGGCAAGTTTTCTCGCCTTTGTCTTGGTGGAATTGCTGTATTCGACGCCGTCAATCTTGAAAGCGGTTAAGTAATTCAAAAACATTTCGATATGAAAGGTATCTATTTGACGTAATTCATTAAATCCGAATTGACGAATATCTTTGATTTCGACGAATTCTGCGCATTCTGAACATAAGTACTTAAAGAAAATTTTAAGATCTTGCGCATAACCAAGACGGGTTAGTATCGAAGTGCGATTTTCGATTCCCAGAAAATATTCATTACAAATTATAGGCAATTCTCGTAATAACTGTCTTAATTTGATTGTGCAATCGTAATTTCTTTGGTCAAAATATGTTTTTTCCGCCATATATTGTTATTATACCACGATGTTTTTTAATTTTCAACAAATGCAGTAAATTTTATGAACATATATTTATTATATAATTATTGTCGAAACATAAGAAAACTTATCCGCAAGAAAAGTGCCATAATAAAATAAATTATTTGCAATTGCAGTAAATTTTTTGAAAAAGAGAATATAATAATTGCTTGCAAATGTACATAATTTGATCATTTATTATTATTTATTTTTTATCTATTAGATTAAAAATTGCGAACTTTTGCATATTCAATTATTGCTAAATTTAGACACCAGACTTCATATTTTAATTAGTTATATATAGGCCGATTATTTAATAAATCCAGTTAAATAAGAATAATATTAGCAATATATTGTCTAAAATATGCCTATCTATTCGCAAAGGTATCGTTTTGCGAATAGATACATCTATCTCCCCACTTTTTATAATTCTGGCAAATTCGAATGATTTGAATAGTAAATACACTTATCAGTAACTTTGATTTTTTTCAAATTCAACGACTTGACTATAACATCTATTGAATCGATTTTTGAAACAATCGTATCGCGACTATCTAGATTGTTAGTCTTGAAATATCTTTTGCATCCAGGCGGCGCAGGACTGCACTTTGTCATATATTTTGAAAGATAATTTGCTAATTGATCGCTAGAAGATTCAGGATCTATACAAGCGATTGTATTCCAACCTATCTTCCAATCAATGCAATTGAAAATTTGTACCCCGAACTCGTTATAATAAAATTTGCCAGTTTTTTTATTTCTGCCGGGCACTAAGCGCAAATCAGCATTACCAATAATGCTATGTAAATGATATCCCCCCTTTTTGAATTCTTCATAAATAGTCAAAGCCTTGACATCTTTATTACTGCGTCGTAATTGCTTTCGAAAGTTTTCGTAAGCAACGTATAACAAATCATTATTGTGTTGTATACGTTGAGATTCGAAAGTAAAAGTACAGAAATATTCCCAATCATTCGCCAAAGCGTAATCGTAAAAGTTCTTGATTGCCCTTTTCGCGCCTAATTTGATTGAACGTTGCAAATCTCGCAACGTCGCGGTACTGTTCTCTTTTCTATTTGCGAAATTTGTAACTTTATTACGCTCAAAGTTGCGCTTAAAGCAACGTTCAACTTCAATGTCGACATGATAATCTTGACAAATTTCATTTTCGACCGAGTGAACGGGAACATAAAAAGTGTTTGGATAGTATTGTAAATCGACATTGTCGCCATTCAACTTCAAAATGTAATTGCAATTATCGTAATCTACTCTATTGTATTCGCCATTGCTATTACAATAAATATTGTTTATGTATTCGCCATCTCTATTTTTAACATTTTTGTACATGTGTTTTTCTCCTTTTTTTTGATTAAAGCAATTCAATGCGCTGTTAAAAAACACCACATTTCTGTACCTGTTTTGATACTACTATCAAGTAAGTAGTATCAACGTCGCTTCGCGACGCTCCGCCGACTGTGGCGAACATTCGCCCAGCAGCGCGGGCGGAGCGCGTCCAGATAAAGCGCGACGTACTTGACTACAACATGCTTTCATATTCTCGATACTCCTTTTAATCGGTTTGTCTGTTATTCCCGCCTACGGCTCCATTGCGCTGATTTTCTGCGTGGGGCCCCGACACCCACGGAAAATTGGCGCGCGAGCCAATTAGGAATGTGGTTAGTCTAAGAGCCGCAACTTCGCTTCGAAGAAATCTAGAAGTTCGCCGTAGCCGAGTTCCCTAAGTATAGGCTCGTCATATAAAAGAGTTTCCCATAACCTTGAATTATGTTGCGGAAGTTTCATATATATGCCGCGCAAAAATCTATCGTCATAGTCAAATCGCTGAATATCGTTCCAGCAACACAATTCTAACAAATTCGCATAATTCTTAGTATCAGTATTCTTCTCTTGCCGGCTTAAATCAAACGTATAACCTTCTTCCGGGATTCTCTCGAACTGTTGCAACTCCCAAACACGAACACTGCCGAAAAGTTCGTAATTAAAGAATTTCCTACTAATTATATTTAAGATAGGACTTACAATAAAAGATAAAGTTACAGAACGTTGACCTAAAAGATAATTCGTAAGCGATATGTTATCTTTCAACATTGCCGGCAATCTAGTTAAGTCAACGCTATCATAAAACATATTGCCATCATAGCAATGACGTATAATCTGTTGATGCAATTGTTGTCCATACAGTTTTAATGCTTCTTCTTTGCTCTTATTGTTGTTTAAGCAATTGTGATATAACATTGTCGCTTCGGATATCATGAGTAGACTACCGTCGTCGATTCTAGTATCAAGGTTAAGTACGCTTTTATAAAGTTTGTATGTATACTTGCCCCGGAGTTTAGCCGGAAAATTTGAATAAACGTTAGAAGGCTTAATACAATAAGCGCTAAATAACATGAACGATGTTTTTCCTGCGCCTTGCGCGCCTGAAAAGCCTTGAACCCTCTTTTGTAAAGCGGTTGTACGTATTATGCCTTTGCTAGTAAAGCATTTATATTCCCATTTTATAACGCGAATAACATATAAAACAACCGGGATAAATAATAGGTATCTATACCATTTATCCGATTGCTTTTCATAGTTTAATGCAATAAACATAAATATTGCCATTTCTATGTAAGGCGCAAACCTATTGATTATTCTAAGCGCTTTAATAAAAAAACGCTTGTCTATCTTTAACTTCTTCATTTTCTGCACCTCCAAGAAATGACAGAACGATATAATACAATAAATGGTTTAATCAAAATGAAATATAGCATGTACATGCCTGCAACAAGTAAAAATAAATCTACGAACAATGATACGGTGGGAGTCTCTAAGAACTCTGCCGGAAAGAAAAAAGTCAAAGCGCTTTTGATTATAGTATATACGCTTGTAAAATCCATATTATTTAATCTCCTTTTCTAATATTTTTAAGTACGGTAAGTATTAGTTTCGATAAATTCTTTACAATATAAACGCAACAGGCAACCTCTATCAACGTTAATCCGAAAGAACTTTCGCAAAGTGTTTTTATCTGCAATAATAAATCTGTCATGATAATTCCCCCTTTTTAATTTGAAATCCACTTAAATAGCACGCCTAAAACAAGTATAAACATAATTACCATAGAAACAATACCAAGTTCCTTAAATTCAAGAACAAGGTCTATAAACGTTATAAGAATGTTTATCAACGGCAAACAAATATTATATATACCCTTAAAAATAGGATTCTTATGCAATATCCAAGTTAAAGCGTTTCCCAAATGACATGGTATATCATAAATTTTGCAACTTTGAGTACTTGCAAAACTGTTATAAAAATCGACGAACTTATTTGTACTAGGTTTTGTAATAGCAATCGCTTGATTATCCAATGCCGGAAGCCATAAGTTATTAGTAATTAAGGAAAAACACATTTCGCTATTAGGATCATTAAAAACTTCGTCGGTATAATATACCGGATAACCGGAGCAATCCGAATAAATTTCTATAGTATCGGTTTCTACTTCATAGTCAAATTCAATGAACCAACAACCGCCGGTTGAACTACTGTCGCGCGACTGTTCCGGCAAATCATATCCCATAAATTTTGTTTCAAGAGTTCCACCGGAAAAGTTTAAGTCATGGTCAGACGTATATATAGAGTAATCTAGATAAGTTGAAAAGCCTATACTATTGAATTTAACAGGCATAGGATACTTGAAAGTATACGTCATAGGACTTCCTAACATAGACAATCTATCTGTCTTTATATCGCCTAAAACAAGCGTACCGTTATTGTCCCGAATTGTTAAATTAGCGAAAGAACTCGGTCCTATCTCAATAATGGCCGCGTAATAATCATAACTATATTTTCTATCTTCGAACAAAGGATTATATACCGGCAATGACAAGACAATGTTGTACTGAAACCAAACATGTAAACGCGCGTCGGTCAAAGAATTGTAATACCAACTAACTCTACCGACACTTACGTCAGAAGATATAAGTTCGTAATCAAGAGTGTTGTGCGGAGAAAATAAAAGTCTAACGTACAACTTATCTTCAAAATACTTTTTGAATCCGGCAGTAACCGTATCCCAACCCGTTATAGTTGAAATTGTCATAGATGAAAAATGATATTCAACGCCAACAGAACCGCTCAAAGTTAAAGTAAGCCTTGAAGTACTGTACGGACTAAAATAAGGCTTTTCATTTTTCTTATCTAAGAAGTCCGAAAAGTCTAGTATTCTACTATAATAAACAGTGTTGTTCGGTGGCGCAATAAGTTCACTGTCTGCACTTGCCGAAACATCCCAACCAACAAAATTTATTATAGCGATTGCTATTAAAATAAGTATTATTACTATTCTCTTTCTCATTGTTCATCCCTTAAAAAATATGATTTTTTACATAAGCGATTAGACTTGCAGATAAAAATAAAGAAATTACCATCATAACATATCTAAAACTATATATAACTTCAAATAAAGCCGTTAATCCGCCTATAAATTGTGGTAAAGCGGTAACAATTAAAGAATTGAAACCGCCGAATACTTCTGTTACGTCCAAAAAACTGAATACCGTAAATATTGTTATTATTACCAAAGCAAAAAATACAAGTTTTACCCACTCCATTAAATCACCTCAAAATTATTCGTATTACAAAAAACAATAAAAACCACATGCCTAGACCTAGTCCAAAGACTTCCGGCAAAGACAGGAAATTACCCAAAAGGTAATCTCCTGCTTCAACAAGTGGCGCAATGAATGTAATTATAGTGTCTGATAACTTCATAATTATGCCTTAGCCTTACGTCTTCTTCTTGCCGCCGATTTTTTCGAAATCCAGTTTACGACCATAGGCACGGTTTTATATGTAATGCCCATGACAAGCGATACTATTGACAATGTTCCGAGCATGTTGAACCCGGTTATTGTAATTGCTCCGGCTTCTGTCGTTGTAAACTCCAAGAAGATGTTGCAAAACAATGTCCAAATTGATTTGCCGAACGCTGGCGCAAACGCTGTTAGACCGTCTGCAATCTCTTTGAAAATATCTGCTATTCCCATTTTTTATACCTCCTTATTAGTTTTATTATCTTCTGCCGATTCACTGTCATTTATGCCGAGTAATTTCTTTACTCCGCTGTCCAGTTCGTTGGCTATCGACTCTTTGTAGTATTCTAATTGCTTTTTTATTACTACTTTCAATGTCATTTGCATAAACATTGAAATTAGTCCGATTATCATTGCCGTATAAGCAAAATATCCAAAAGCGCATTGGAAATTTTTGCATACAAAATAGCGGATTATCCCGACGATTAATCCGCAAGTAAAGGCTATTAAACCGCCATATTTCTTTGTGCCGGTTAGCGATTTAATCATGTTTGTTAATGTTTTTTCCTTTATTCTTTTCAAGTTTCTTCTCCTATCAATTTTTTTGCGTACTCTCGTACGTGATGGAAACTACGTAAACTTATCATATCGATTTGCGACGTTGTGTAGCCGTCAAAGTACTGTTTCCATGTTGTAACTTTGTAACACTTATCAGATGTCCTGATTATAAGTAGACGTCGTATGTATCTATTATTGCGATACTCGTAGTATCTGTAATAGTAGTTGTACGCCATCAACTTCCATGGATTGTATAGCCAATTGCTTCCGTCGATCTCTTTCATAGTTACAATGTTTTCATGTACTCTTCTTTTGTCATGATTTCGGTAATTCTAAATTGTCCTTCTTTCATGACTTCGACAACGGCGAATCGCTCTTCTTGTGGTTTTACGTTATAATCTGTCGTAGACCAAAAATCAGCGAAACTGATTTCTTTGGCGATTTTGTTTAAATCGATTTTGTCATACGAAATTAATCCGCTATACCTGATGTTCTTTTCTGCTTCCGGTTTGTCGGATTTGCCCATTCTATCGCTTTTAGCGAGTATCATGAAGCGTGCTACTGTTTTTGCCATAATATATAAACCTCCTAAGTTTAATTATTTTTTATTTCTTCTACGTCCCGTAATTAGCATAAACAAGATAATGCCTATTACTAAAAAGGACAAAGAGCCAACTAATTGAATAAAGTTAATCATAATCTTCATCAACAGGATCGTGCTCAACATTTTCGCAAGGAAAATCACCCGAAAAAGCCAAATCACAAATTGCAGAATTTAAACAATCTTCACATATACACATAGTTGATTTGCCTCCTATATTATTATGAGGATACTCATATTTAATATTATATATGAGAATACTCATAAAGTCAATGAGTATTTTCATATTCTTGATATAATTTAATTATGTTTGGTAAAAAATTGAAAGAATTAAGAATAGAAAACGGACTTACACAAGCAAAAATTGCTTCTTTAATTGATTGTGACCAATCAATGATAGTTAGATGGGAAAAAGAAGAATGCGAACCAACCGCAAGTGTAATAAGAAAAGTAGCAATAGTTTTCGATGTTACTTCTGACTATCTACTTGGTTTAGAAGAATTAGACGGAAGAAAAATAGAAAATAAAACATACAATATTACTTTCAAATAAGGAGAAAATATGGGATTCTGCTCTATTGACGAAGACTTTTCGAAAGAATTGCAAACTAAAAAACCAAAAAACACAGTACAAAAACAAGAGAATGTAAAAAAAGAAATTTCATACGAAAGCAAATCCATCATGACTGCAAGTGAAAAAACTTTTTATAAAAAACTATTACAAGCAGTTCCAAAAGGATATACAGTTCAATTTCAAATTCCGCTAAGCGCAATAGTAAAAAAAGTATCAGACTATCGATACGCAAATGAGTTATATCGCACTATTGATTTTGGTTTAATGAATCAAAATACATTAGAAATTGAATTGCTAATTGAATTGAACGATAAAACGCACTTAGAAGGAAAACGACAATATAGAGATATAAAAGTAAAAGAAATCTGCGCGCAAGCAAATATTCCGCTAATTGCGTTTTGGACTAATTACGATAATGAAATCGAATATATACGTAAACGTATAAAAAAAATTTTAGAAAAAGAATAAATACGTGCATGGTAATTTTTACCTAAGCGCTTAACTTAAATACTTCCAAATTAAACCGATTTATCTAATAATTACATGATTTTATATGATTTTAATCGATAATTAAAAATTACCGTTGAAAAAGTCTACCCTTGTGGTAGACTTAACCAATTGAAAAATACAAGTATGGTTTTGCGAATAGATAGATATGCTGCTCTTTTACAAAATATCGGAAAAATTACGGGATTTTTCTTTCGCAACTATCTAATATTTTATGATAAGAAAACGTGTTTTCTTATCATATCGGTATTATTGTTTTCTTGATGTACGATTTTATTGAAATAAGATTGTATATCGTTTATTTTATGAGATTTATTCACCAAGTTCAAATTAAAATAAGGTTAGAGAAAATAATATTTATGAACAGATGTTCTGTTATCTAAACAGACTGCTCTATTTTGCTAGAAATTCTTATCAATTAAGATTGTCTGTCTAAATATTTTGTTGATTTTTTATTATTAATATAGTAAAATAGATTTGTATAGAGAAAAATGGAGGCAAATTGAGTTGGAAAAAGATAATTTTAATGCAAATGTCGATTTCGTTCGAGGACAAGCCGATATGATAGTCCTCTCTGCTCTTGCCGATAATGACAAATACGGACTTGAAATCCTTAATACTATCCAAGAAAGAAGTCAAGGTATGTATTCGCTGAAACAAGCGACTCTATATAGCAGTTTGAAAAGATTGGAAAAAAACGGTTATGTTCAATCTTATGATGGCGACGTATCAAACGGCGCGAAAAGAGTTTATTACGGTTTGACGGAGCAAGGCCGAGATCATCTTAATAATGATAAATCGTATTGGGAATTTTGCAATTTTTTGATGTCTAATTTGATTTCGGATAGTAAATTTGACCCACAAAATGAAGAAAAACCTTTTGATCCCGCTGATTTTCGACCTCTTACCAGAAGAAATAAATCCTCTTCCGAGAATGAAAAGGTTGTTATTAAATACGTATATTTACCGCAAGATGCTAATTCTGAATTGAAAAATCAGGAGGATATTACTGCTCTTCCCGAAGAAGAATCCGAAGAAATTGTTCAGACAATCTTAGATGAAAATAATACCAATGAAGATGAAGAAGTTGAAAATAAATCGGTAATAGAAGATTCAGAAGATTCTGTTGAAGAAAATAACGAAATACTCGAAGAAAATATTGAGGACGAAAGTCTATTTATTGCAAATGACGGCTCGGAAGAAGTTGTTGAAGAAATAGAATCTATCGAACAAGATACTAAAGATGAACAACCCGAAGAGATCGTTGAGAAAGAACTCGAGCAAGAAGTTCCCTCTCCTATATATCAGCATAAACAGTATTTTGACGAAAACAACGAAATAAATTATATATCGTCTTTTTCAAATATGTTTAATTCCATCCCCGAAGATTTGCCTATCGAAGATGAAAAAGAAGAAATCGAATATCTTACTATGAAAGAAATGGTATATAAATTTCAGTCAAAAGGAGTTAACGTAAAGCCTTACGATAAAAAAGATACGATGGAGTTCTATGTAAATAGGTATTATTATTCAAATAAACTGCATTTACATACCTCAATTATTATTTTTGCAATCTTGGCGGTAGAATTGATTATTTCTCATTTAATTTGCAATAGAAATGCGGACAACCGTATGCCGGGGTGGGCATTATTTTTGGCTTTGGTTGTTATCGCGCTTTACCCCGTTGCAAGGCTGGTAATACATCTTATAGATCCAACGAAGAAATCTCCGGCGAATTATAATCCAAAAACGTCGTTATTATTATCATTATTGCCGATTATAACCTTGCCGATTGTATTTGCTCTTATGGCATTCGTGGAATTCGGCGCTAATATAAACGACTATGCGTCTATGGAAAGGACGATTGTCTTGCCCAGTATTATGTTGTTTAACGTGCCGCTCTATTTTGTTGCTTACGCAATACTATATAGAACCTATAGATACCATATAAATTGATTTCAAATCATTTTAACCGTTAATATAATAAGATTACTGATATATAGTGAAATAATTTCTATTATTTCACTATATTGTCTTTATCGTAACAAGATTTTGACTTTGAATACTTCCCTTCTTCTGTGTTTTCTATCTTACTTTTTCTTTTAACCAAAGAAGATAATTTATCAAATAATTTCATTAAGGCGCCTTCGATTTTATCGGTATACTTAAACGCTAGGATAACTACAAAAAGCGCAATACTAATAATGGCAATCCAAATAGGTATACCGTAACCGGTTAAAGGTATGGAAGAAATGCCTTTGAATGCGCCTTCCATAACTAAGATATTCAAAGGTCTGGTAATAAGCATGATTGCAAAAAACTGCATATACGTCATATTTGTCATGCCTGCAGCAATGCAAAGGATGTCATCCGGGAAGAACGGGAATAGAAACATCATGGTCAAAACTATTTTATCTCTCCCCTTTGCAAATTTCATATATTTTTCGTAGAGACTCTTACCGCAAAGCCAAATCATGAGTTTTATTCCGAATTTTCTTCCAAGAAAAAAGGCAAATATTGACCCGCTGATAATTCCTATTGAACTATACAGAAGAGTCTTCCATACTCCGAATAGCGCTACTCCGGCAACGGTTGTAATTGCGGCAGGCAACGGAATTATCGTAACTTGCAAAAATTGTACTACTATAAATATCAATCCTGCATAGGCGCCGTATTTTGTTAGGAATGCTTTAATTTTTTCTGCGCTGTCAAATTGCGAGTAGAGATCGTATTTTAGTATGATAAAATATATCATCGACGCGATAAATAAGAATATTGAAGCGCTTATTATCCATCGTGTAAGTTGTTGATAATTTAAGCCGATTGCGCAAAAAGTCGCGATAATCAAAGGCAAATTTAATGAAAAACAAGCAATTTTTACATAATAGTTTACATCAAAATTTGCTGTCGTAGCAAAAAATACGATATTGTAAGCAATAGCGGCAATAATAATTATTATCGATGATGTAATTCTGGATTTCAAAGTCATAATCTTATAATTAGTATAAGCATTTGTACTTTGAATAATTACAATATTATATTATTTCTTAAAAAATATAAATATTTTTAATTGTTTTCCGAAGCGAGACGTTTTACTCTTTTTATTTCGTCAGTAGCAAGTTTGTCGCAACGGTTATTGAATTCGTTGTCTGCATGTCCTTTAACTTTGATAAAGGAAACGTTATGTTTAGCCACCTGCATTAACAGAAGTTTCCATAAATCTTCGTTTTTAACTGCGCTCTTCCCCGCAGTTTTCCAGTTGTTTTTTTGCCACTGAGTAACCCATCCTTCGCTAAAAGCGTTGCAAACGTAGGCAGAATCGCTGTAAACTTCAACGTTGCAGGATTCTTTAAGCGCGCATAGTCCTTGTATGACTGCGAACATTTCCATGCGGTTGTTTGTGGTATCTTTATTGTAACCGACAAGTTCTTTCTCATGCCCGTTATACATTAAAATTGCCGCCCAACCTCCGATACCTGGGTTTCCTGAGCATGCTCCGTCGGTATAAAGTACTACGTTTTTCATATCTTACTTAGTTCCTCGCTGCGTTTGCGGCAATTCTCTATGCCCAATACTATTCCGGATGAGATATTATTTTTTTCAAATGTTTCAATAGCCTGGATAGTGGTTCCGCCTTTAGAGCAAACTTTTTGAATCAAAGTATCTATATTTTCCGAAGATTGCTCGACCATTTTACTCGCTCCGATAAAAGTACTAATTGCAAGTGCTTTGCTTTGCTCGTAATTAAGCCCTCCTTTGACGCCTCCGTCTATCATTGCTTTTATAAAATAGTAGACGTACGCAGGTCCGCTTCCGCTCACAGACGTTACTGCGTCAAAATATTTTTCTTCAACGAAGATTGTTTTTGAAATCGTTTTGAATATATTTTCTACAAAGTTTATGCTTTCTTCGTTGGCGTTAAATGAAGTTATCGCGCTTACTCCCTCTCCTATCGAACAAGGCGTGTTGGGCATTATCCTGACAATTTCATTGCAATTCGTTGCATCGAAGATTGTTTTGCAACTTACTCCTGCCATTATAGAAATCATACATTTAGCGATATTATTTTTGAATTCAGATACAATAGATTTGAATATTTGCGGTTTTACAGCCAATACTACGTATTCGCAAGACGATATAATATCCGAATTGTTATTTGAAAATTCTATATTGCAATATTTTTCTTTCATGCTGGGAGTGGATATAAACATATCCTTTTCGGTCAATAATTTACTTGCAAGAAGTCCGTTAATAATCGCTTTTGCCATATTACCGCATCCAATAAAACCCAATTTATATTTATAATTCATAAAAATCGCTCCAAAATATTATTATTCTGTTGACACTTCTTAAAAGATTATATATAATATTTAAGAAGTAATTTATAACGCTTTTTTAGGGGAGTGGCTCAACGGTAGAGTAGTGGTCTCCAAAACCATTGGTTGCGTGTTCGAATCGCGTCTCCCCTGCCAAAAATGACCTATCAAGGTCATTTTTTTATTTATAAATTTCTCTATTCGAACATTTGATTCGCAATATAAAATTACCGTCTATATTATTATTGCTTTGATTTAATAGATTCGACTGTTAAATTTACATTGCATGGCGTAAAATCAAACGTTGACTTGACCTTGCTGTCCCAAACAATTCTTGTTTTTATCGAGTATAGGTTGGATAATCTCATTTATAAACTCGATTGTCTGCTCCTTTGCTCTGCCAATAAAGTTTTTAGGATCGAGAATACTGTCGATTTTATCGTTTATTGCCGAAAACGCTTTGTCTTTCTTTATTCTGTCAATAAGATCGTTGTCTTTACCGTACTGTTTAACCATTTTAGACGCTTCCATTGAATGAACTCTGATTTTTTCATGAAGTTCTTGTCTGTCTCCCCCTGCTTTTACGCATTCCATAAGAATAACTTCTGTGGACATGAACGGCAATTCTGCCATGATGTGCTTATTTATCGTATTTTCGTAAACTACAAGACCGTCGGCAACGTTCATATAAATTTCCAAAATAGCATCAATAGATAAAAATGCTTGTGCCATAACCAATCTTCTGTTGGCAGAATCGTCCAAAGTACGCTCAAACCATTGAGTAGCGGCAGTATTGGCTGCGTTAGCCGGCAACGTGATAACGTATCTTGCAAGCGAACATATTCTTTCGCTTCTCATTGGATTGCGTTTGTAAGCCATAGCGGAAGAACCTATTTGATTTTTTTCAAAAGGCTCCTCTATTTCTTTCATATTTTGAAGTATTCTTATATCATTGGCAAATTTATAAGCGCTTTGAGCGATTTGAGATAATGCAGAAAGAATATTGTAATCGTATTTTCTGCTATAAGTTTGTCCGCTTACGGCAAAACTCTTATCAAATCCCATCTTTTTAACTACAAGTTCGTTTAATTTCTTGACTTTTTCATGATTTCCGTCAAATAACTGTAAGAAACTTGCCTGAGTTCCGGTAGTCCCCTTAACTCCTCTTAATTTTGTGTTTGCTATTGCAAATTCAAGATTTTCGTAATCCATTTCCAATTCCTGCAACCACAACGCCGCGCGTTTTCCTACTGTTACTAACTGCGCCGGTTGAAGGTGCGTAAATCCCAAAGTAGGCATATCCGCGTATTTTAACGCAAATTTAGCCAATTTTTCCATAACGTTGACGAGTTTATTTCTTACCAGTATCAAAGCGTCGTGGTAAATAATAGCGTCGGAATTGTCAGTAACGTAACAACTTGTTGCGCCAAGGTGAATTATGGGCATAGCCTTAGGACATTGTTGTCCGTAAGCGTAAACATACGCCATGACGTCATGTCTTACTATACGTTCGCGTTCCTTGGCAACGTCAAAATTTATATCTTCAAGATGCTCTTTCATTTGAGTAATCTGCTCATCTGTAATATTAAGTCCCAATTCTTTCTCGCTTTCAGCCAAAGCAAGCCAAAGTTTGCGCCATAATATCATTCTTGTTTTCTCAGCAAACTGCTCCAACATCGGTTTCGTTGCATATCTCGTAGTCAATGGGTCAACGTAATTTGTAGACATAATAATACCTCATCTGTTAATTAAATCTTTATAGATACATTATATAATAATATTATAATTAAATCAAGAAAAACAATGGATAACTTAAATGTTAAAACCCTAAAATAGTATATGGACAATTTAGTGCCTATAAATCATGATTGGATTTTTATTTTCATATATCAATAAACTGATTCTCCGTAGAACTTAAATTGCAAATCGGGCAATTATCTTGAAAAAAATAAAATGTTTTATACAAAATTGAAAGAAACTATTTCTGCAACTATTTTCTATATTTCTAAAAGTTAATTAGTGCGATAATATTCTATATGCTTATATTATCACACTAATTATTATATTATTCAATATAATTAAGAAATAAAATGCGCTAATTTAGAACTATTTTAATTTATGGCTTCATCCAATCGACATAAATTCCATAGCCTTTTGTAGGATCTGATACAAAAACATGGGTTACAGCGCCTATGAGTTTGCCGTTTTGTATTATTGGGCTACCGCTCATCCCCTGCACTATTCCTCCGGTTGTTTCCAAAAGTCTTTTGTCCGTAATCCGTAATACCATGCTTTTTTCTGATGGACTATTTTGGTTATTTGCCTTTATAATTTGTATTTCATATTTTTGCGGAACAATACCGTCAATGGTAGTATAGATATAAGCCGTTCCGGGTTGAACGTCGTTTTTGCTTCCGAGAATAATTTTCTCTCCGCTACTCTTCTTATTCAAATCTCCGTATAATCCGTAAATATTGTTTGCGGTAATATTGCCAAATGAATTTCCAAGTGTGCTGAAAGAGCCGTTGAGTTCTCCCGCCTTTCCTTTTTGACCTCTTACAAATCCGACTATATTAGCATTGTATATATTTCCGCCGTTTGCAACAATATCTTCTCCGTTCATATCTTTTATCGCGTGTCCGAGAGCGTAAAATTTATTACCGTCCATATAAGTCATTGTGCCGATGCCCTCTATTTGATCTTGTAATAACAATCCAAGTTTCTTTTTACCGGTTAGTATATCCAATGCCGGGCTTATGCTATAATTTTCAGTTTCGCCTCTTCGCATTATGGATATTTCAACTTCTTCTTTTTCCTGAATTAAACCGCTTATTTGCGTAACCGATTCCAATTTAACTCCGTCGATTGAAAGCAGAATATCACCGCTGTGAATGTCTAAGCCGTCAACCGGACAGACTGCGCCGTCTTTGGTTACTACGCTCACTTTTGAAGTTATATATAAACCTGTTTTTATGGCAATACCAATCGGATTTCCGCCTAAAATTACATATTTTTCAGGATTGGTGTCAATTTGAGTCTTTCCTATTGGTATAAATCCAAATAATTTGAAGTTAACTGTTTCTTTAGTTTTTTCACATTGCAACGCGGAATTCAATTGAATATCCGAATGTTTATAAGAATTTACGGACAATACTTGTCCGTTGATTTCGCTTACCTGATTGACCGTATACAATGTTACCGCCGATAATATTATTAGAATGATTAGTGTTAAAATACAAAATTTTTTCTTCAAGTTTACGTTCATTGTCAAACCTCTCGGGAATTAGTTTGAGAAATGAAGGAAAAAATATTCGTCTATATGGTAGTTTTCTAGAAAAAATAATTATTTTGATTTGTAACTATCCGCAAAACACAACATCTCTTTTGCATGAGGAATGGCGTAAGCGGAAGTTTCTATCCCTCCAATCAATCGAGCAAGTTCGCTTATTCTGCTTTCGTTGCTCAAAAATAGCAATTTGGTAACGGTATTTCCCTTATTCGTTGATTTTTCTATAAGGTAATGACTGTCTGCCATGGAAGCAAGTTGAGGTAAATGCGTAATAGCAAGCACTTGCTTATCCTTTGCAATATCGTACATCTTTTGCGCTACTATCTGCGCGATTTTACCGCTTATACCCGTGTCGATTTCGTCAAATACCATAGTAGATATTCCATCCAAATTTGCAATAATCTTTTTCATTGCAAGCATAAATCGGGATAATTCGCCTCCGGAAATTACTTTGGAGAGTTCTTTTACCGGTTGTCCGGCGTTGGCGCTAAACATAAATATAGCGTCAACACCGCCGTTAGGATCGGGATGGAAATTATCAAGCGACGGTAATTGAGAAAATTCCGTTTGAAATTTACATGAAGGCATTCCCAATTCTTTTAATTCTTTCAAAACGTTGCCGGCAAGTTTTTCCGCAGTCTTTTTTCTTTCGTCAAGAAGCATAGTCGAACTTTTATATAATTTATCTAACAAATTACGCTTTTCTTCTTCATATTCTTTTACTTTTTCTTCGCCGTCCGATAAAAATTCGTATTCTTCCCTTATAACTTCCAAATATGAATTTATTTCGTCTACAGAATTGCCATATTTGCGTTTGAGCGATCTTATCAAAGCGATTCTCTGTTCGCATTCTTCATATTGACGCATATCAAAGCGGTTGTCTTCCGCCATATCTACCAACGTTTCGGATATATCCTTAATTTCTATCTTGCATGACTCTAACCGCTCAATAATTTCGTCAAGGTTGCTTTCGTATCCTGCAATTTTGCCAAGTTGCGAAATTGCATAAGATAAGCCGGACAGTAAATTCTCACTATCGTCGCCGTTAAGAAGATTGTTACATTCGTTTAACGTAGAAATTATCGTTTGAGAATTATTAAGTTTATGTCTTAAAGCGATAAGTTCCTCTTCTTCGCCATCTTTTAGGTCAGCCTGCGATATTTCGTTAATCTGATACTCTAATAAATCAATATTTTTATTAACGTCGTTAAGCGAACCGTATTTTTTTAGTTTTTCGCATACGTCGGTATACCTATCGTATAACTCAATATGCGATTTTTTTAGCGTGTTTATGTTTTTCTCGCCGTATTTATCGATTATAGCCAAATGATAAGAACTATTCAACGCGGATACATTCTCATGCTGTCCGTAAATATCCGCTATAGTTGAGGCTATTTCTTTGAGAGTATTCAAGGTAACTCTTTGACCGTTAATAAAACAGGTATTTTTGCCTTCTACCGTCATAGAGCGTTTTAATATAAGAATATCGTCTTTTTCAATTTCCAATTCGTCCAAGATTTTATTCGTATTTTCTGAAAGATTTTCAAATACGGCAGTTACCGTAGCCGTATTTTCTCCGAATCTAATTAAAGTTTTATCCGCTCTTTTTCCCAATACAAAACTAAGGCTGTCTATTATTATAGACTTACCCGCTCCCGTTTCTCCGGATAAAATATTCAAACCTTGCGTGAAATTAACGTCAAGCGATTGAATCAGCGCTATGTTTTTGATTGACAAATTGCTCAACATATATCAAAACATATCCTTAAATAATTTCAACGCATCCTGAGCGTCTTTTTCAGTTGTAGCGACGCAAATTATCGTATCGTCGCCCGCAATAGTGCCTAATATTGTGGGAATCATTAAGTTATCTATATATGCGCCTGCGCTGTTTGCCGCGCCCGACACCGTCTTAATTACCAATATATTTCCCGCGCTTTGCAATCCCAATACGCATTCCTTGAAAATATTGTCGTATTTATTTTTTAATCCCTTTTCCCTGAATTGAACTTGGGTATATCTGTATTTCTTTGTCGATCCCGCTACTTTCACAAGTCCGAGTTGTTTAATATCTCTTGAAATCGTCGCTTGCGTAACGTCAATTCCGTATTCATGAAGAATACTTACCAAATCTTCCTGTTTATCGATTTCATGCAACGTTACTATGTCCAATAATATTTGTTGTCTTGTCTTAGAACTCATTCTATTCTCCCCAGTAATTGAGTTTTTTTCTTAGTTTATTGTAAAAATTTTCGTTTTTGAATCTTATGAAAGAGGCGCATTTTTCCGCTTTTTCTATCGAAATATCAATTCCGTTTTGCGATTTATGAACGATTATGCCGTCCGCAATCACTCGAATCAAAGACGAATCGGTAGAAATTCTTATACTTATCGCGTCGTCAATTACCATTGGACAACTGTGCAGAGAGTGCGGACAAATAGCGTTTACTATCAACGCTTTAACGCTGGGACTTAATACAGGTCCGTTGCATGAGAGCGAATAGGCAGTTGAACCAGTAGGCGTAGAAACCAATATTCCGTCGCTACGCACCGTGTCTGAACGTACGCCGTCAAGATCAATGTTAAATGCTGAAATATGGCAAGTGTCTTGGTTGTTGACTATAATTTCATTGAGCGCGTAATAATCTTTGCCGTCGATTGTTGTTTTAAGTAAAGTTCTCGTTTCAATGGTATATGTATTGTCTTTAAGACATTTTACCGCATAATCCATTTCGTTTTCGTCGATTTCCGTTAAAAATCCTATCTTGCCCATATTTATTCCGAGTATAGGACGGTCATCGATTAAATTACGGACGGCATCCAACATTGTACCGTCCCCTCCAAAGGAGACGACAAGATCGCACCAATCAAACACTACGGTCGACGGCGCGATACTATCCGCGTCAAAAAATTCGCTTGCATTGTCGCAAACTTTGTACTGCAAGTCGTTTTCTTTGAGTTTTGCGCAAAATACTTTTGCCGCTTTAGCGTTGATATCTCTTTTTAGGTTTATGCGTATGCCGATTTTCATAATATAATTATAACGATTTTCGCATAATTATTCAATAGGTTTGCATAAAAATATTAAAAATTCTACGTTTTTATTTGCTTTAATTGGCGCTGTGGTAATATTTTTATATATGAATCCAAGATCGATAGCAAATTTCTCTATTTCCCGACATACTTGCCGTCTTATTTTATCGCTCAATACTATCCCGTTTTTGCTTAAAAATTTGTTGCCCGCTTCAAATTGAGGTTTGATTAGCGCAATGGTATCTCCGCCTTTTTTGAGAATATTAAATACGGCGGGTAAAATTAATTTTAGGGATATAAAACTTACGTCCACGCACACAAAATCAACGTATTCGCCGAAAGTTTCCATATTTATATATCTAGCGTTCGTTCTATCCTTTACGACAACTTTGGGATTGTTTTTCAAATCTTCCGAAAAAGCGCATTCTCCTACGTCGACGGCGTATACTCTCTCCGCTCCGTTTTGAAGAAGACAGTCGGTAAATCCGCCGTTTGAGGCTCCTATATCGGCGCAAATTTTGCCTCTCACTGAATAATCAAAATCCAACAACGCTTTTTGAAGTTTATCTCCTCCAAGCGAAGAAAATCTAAAAGTGTCAAGCACTTTTATATCGACGTTATTTTGTTCATTGACGTCATAAGCGGGTTTTGTAATAATTTTTCCGTTAACCTGAATAAAAGAATTATCTATCATTTGTTGCGCTTTGGCGCGAGTAATATTAAGAGTTTTACTTAAATATAAATCTAATCTCATATTATTTATTGATTTTTGACTTTACAAACGATACGATACTGTCTGCGTCTAATCCGACGGACGCGATAAGTTCTTCTCTTGATGCAACTGCGTACGGCTTATTCTCAACATTTACTCCGTAAACCTTTGCGTAACATTCGCTTTTATTGAAAAATTCCAAAACTTGCGAATAGATAGAATTCGACGAAGTATATTCTTCAAATATAAACAAAGTATCGTCTTTCGTAAAATTCGAAAGCATGGTTACGTCAATAGGCTTTATAAATCTTGCATTGATTACGTTTACTTTTACTCCGAGATTACCGAGAGTTCGAGCCGCTTTGTACACGTTCGCAAGAACGTCTCCGTTGGAAATAAGCGTTATATTCGAATTAGCGTCTACAAGTCTTTCCCACTTTCCATACTCGATAGGCGCCGTCTTTCCATACTCAAAAGATACTTCGCTTTTAGGATATCTTATCGCAATCGGTTTAGAAAAATTCTGAGACCACTGGATAACGGATTTTAACTCCTCCGAATCTTTAGGCGCGAAAATACTCATATTAGGCATACTTCCCAAATAACCAACGTCGTATATGCCTTGATGGGTTTCTCCGTCTCCGCCTACAAATCCCGCTCTGTCAATGCACAGCACTACCGGAAGTTCGTTTAGACAGACGTCGTGCAATACGTTATCGTAAGCGCGTTGAAGAAAAGTAGAATAGATTGCGACGTAAGGTTTTCTTCCTGCCAACGCAAGTCCCGCCGACATTGTAACGGCATGCTCTTCTGCGATTCCGACGTCTACAAATCTGTCGGGATAAGTCTTTGAAAACTCGTTTAATCCCGTACCGTCGGTCATTGCCGCAGTAATCGCAAAAATATCATTGTTTGTTTTTGCAATTTCGGTTAAACTCTGTCCGAAAATTTGTCCGTAGCATAATTTGTCGCAAGATTTTCCGACGCTATGATACTTAGACGGATTTTCTTCCGCGAACTGCGCTCCCTTACCTTTTTGAGTAACTACGTGCAAAATTATAGATTTATCCAAATTCTTCGCATATTTGAGTTTTCCGATTAAGTCCGCAATATTGTGTCCGTCAATATTTGTTATTGTTTCAATATTAGGCAAAGAGATTTCGTTGCCGTATTTGCGTACTATTTTTAGATAATCATTTACAAAACCGACGTTGTCGGAAATTGATTTATTATTATCGTTTATAATAACTATGACTTTTTTATCCAAAGTCAAAGCGTCGTTCAACGCTTCATAAAAGAGTCCGCCCGTCATTGCGCCGTCGCCGATTAGACAGATTACTTGCCCGGAAGCGTTGCCTCTCGCCATACCGCAACCTATAGAAAGCGCAGTTGACGCATGTCCGCTGTTTACGGCGTCGAAGTCGCTTTCCTCTCTTTTAGGAAAACCGCTAAGACCGTCTTTCTGACGCAATTTTTTGAAATTTTCAAGTCTTCCGCTCAATATTTTGAAAGCGTAACACTGATGCCCGACGTCGAAAATCAGTTTATCCTTGGGAAAATCGAATACATAGGAAATAGCGCAAGTCAAGTCGACTACGCCGAGATTCGACGCCAAATGACCTCCGTTGGATAAGGTATATTCCGTTATGACTTCTCTCAAATCTTCCGACAAAACAACCAGTTCGTCATTATTAAGACTTTTTAAGCCGTCGGGCAATTTGACTTTATCTAGAATTTTCATCCATTTTCCTCTTTTTCGTTATAAAAATTCCTATAATTCTTGCGGACATAAATACAAACTCCGCGCTGTTTTTTACCGCTACTTTTTTAAGCGACGCTTTACCGCCTACTGTTATTGCCGCAATAACGCTGGAAACTATAATTGTTATCCAATGTCCGCCCTGCGAGTGGAGGTTTAATTGCAAAACTATTGACGCTCCGCATGCTCCGCTCAATATTCCGCACATATCTCCGATAACGTCTGCGCATATATTGTTTACCTTTTCGGCGTTCTTTACAAGATACTGCGCGATTTTATATTGCTTTGTATACCGAGAATACTTTTTTATATCTTCTTGAGAGCATGACGCTACGCTCAGTCCGATACCGTCGAATATAATGCTTATCAGAATCATAAACGACAAAAGCATTATCGATATTATAATATCGCTTTTAGAGGTCGTAATCTGCGAAATAAAACTGCAAATTACTGCTCCGAAAAAGGTAAAAATTGTGATTTTTATTACCCACATTTCAGCGATATTTATCTTAGCCCTTCCCTTTGGCGTTCGATGTCTATCAATTTTTTTGCAACGGTTTTTTCTTTCCATATTATAAAATATGGATAATCACCCACTATTATGCAATATCAGTTCAATCGACGGCTGAGATATTTGCATAATGCGATAAGTTTTTCCGAGCGTTTACCGTGTTTTTCAATATCTGCGATTGCTGAAGATTCCAACTTCGACGCATACTCGATAGATTTTTCTATTCCCAGTATATCTACTACAGTTTTTTTACCGTTTGCGCTGTCCTGATTTATTTCTTTTCCCAAAACTTCTTTCGTAGAAGTTTTATCGAGAATATCATCTACGATTTGAAAAATTTCTCCCAGTTTATTTGCGAAATTTTCCATATCTTTTATTTCTTCCGCATTGCCTCCGCACTTTATCATACTACCTACCAAAGCGCTCTTCAAAAGACATGACGTTTTCAGCCTATTCAATTTTAATATCTCATCAAGAGAATAATTGCTCTTGTCTTCATTTGCCAAGTCTATACATTGACCGCCTATCATACCGTTGATACCGCTGTTTTTTGCAATATATCGGATTGCCTGCAACGCATTGCTGTCAAAATTCTTATCTCCCAACATTGCTTCGAAAGCCATATTCAGTAATGCGTCGCCGCTCAATACAGCCATCCCTTCGCCGAAAACGATATGAGAAGTAGGCTTGCCTCTTCTTAAAGAATCGTCGTCCATACAAGGCAAATCGTCATGCACCAACGAATAAGAATGAATCATTTCTATTCCGACTGCAATCGACGCTACAAATTCCGTATCCTTGTTACAAAACTCGCTCGCAAGATAACACAATGCAGGACGGATTCTTTTTCCGCCGTTTTCAATCCCGTATCGCAAAGCCTTAAAAATAGGCTGAATATCGCATGGATTATTCTTGAAATAATCTTCGAGTTGTTCGGCAAATATCGTTTTATATTTTTCCAAAGCGCTCTGCATTACTCAACCTCTACGAGTTTAGCGACCAACTCGTTTGATTTTTCTTCCAAAAGAGCAATCTGTCCTTTGACGTCATTGAGTTTTTCGCTACAGTCTTTACAAAGTTCCATTGCTTTTGAATATAAAGTCATACTCTCGTCCACAGACAGTTTTCCGCTTTCAAGTTTCTCAACTATGTTATCCAGTTGACTCAACGCTTCTTCAAACTTCATTTTCCACCTCCAATATACGCGCCTTAACCTTGCAATTTTTTGTCTGCAAAGACACGCTATCTCCTACCGCAAGATTTTTCGCTTCAAAAACAGGCTTGCCCTCTTTGTTCATTACCCAATATCCTTTTTCCAAAACTGCGAGAGGATTCAAGATTTTCAACTTTGCGATTGCATTCGCCAGTCTGTGTTCGATACCTGTTTGCATTTTCTCTGCGGAGTTTATTACTTTCATTAAATATTGTTCTACTATGCGCGCGTTTGACGAATATTTGAGTTTCATTGCAGAATTTATATAACCTAATTTTGATTTTAATTCCTTTTCTCCCTCTTCAACTCGTCTTTTTGTATATTTGCTCATTTTAATCAAAATACTTGCAAAATACTCTTTCAATAATTCGGTATCATAAGCAATATATTCTGCCGCGGCTGTTGGCGTAGCCGCTCTGTAATCTGCGACCATGTCGCAAAGAGTTACGTCCGTTTCATGTCCTACGGCAGAAATAATAGGCGTCTTGCATTTGAATATCGTCTTTACCAACGTTTCATCGTTAAAAGGCATCAAATCCTCTGTCGAGCCGCCGCCTCTTGCTATTATTATCACGTCGTAGCCTATTTTATCGACAAGTTCGAGCGCTTCTATAATATCTTTGCTTGCTTCCGTTCCCTGTACTCTAACATCTTTAATAAATATATTTATCAAATCGTTTTTACGACGTACCGTCTTTTTAATATCTTTTATTACCGCTCCGTGATAGGACGTAATGATGCACACGTTTGTTGGATATTGTGGAATAGACTTTTTGAACTGCTCGTTGAAATAGCCTTCGCTTTGAAGTTTTTGTTTGAGCATTTCAAATTGAAGCGCAAGAATTCCTTTACCTATCGGCGTAATGCTGTCCACGTTAAAATTCAGTTTTCCGCCTTTAGCGTAATAATCTACCGAACCTTTTGCTATTATGCTTTCTCCGACTTTCGGTATATAAGTTTTATTACAGTTGAAACAATTGGCGCTGATCTGACAGTTTTCGTCCTTTAATACAAAATACGCGTGTCCTTTTACTATCTTGTGTTCGGATACTTCTCCTGCGACCTGTATATCGTGAAGATGTTCTTCCGCTCGAAAGATAGATGAAATTACGGTATTAAGCGCTGTAACGTTGATTATGTTACCGTTCATTTTCACGGGCAATTGCCGACATCAAGGTATTGTAAAGAAGCATTGATATAGTCATAGGTCCTACTCCGCCGGGTACTGGCGAAATAAAAGACGTTTTAGGCTCAACGCTTTCAAAATCTACGTCGCCGCAAAGTTTTCCGTCTACTCTGTTTATGCCGACGTCAATTACTATAGCGCCTTCTTTGATCATATCGGCAGTAACAAACTTCGGCTTTCCTATCGCAACTATCAAAATATCCGCATTTTTGGTAAAGTCTGCAAGGTTTCGGGTTTTGCTATGGCAGACTGTTACAGTGCAATTTGCGTTTAGGAGCAACATCGCCATAGGCTTTCCTACAGTATTGCTTCTTCCAAGCACAACTGCGTTTTTACCGTTGAGATCTACCCCCGTGCTTTCGAGCATACTCATTACTCCCAAAGGAGTACACGATACCGTACGCGGTCTGCCTAAACATAAACAACCGATATTCGACGCGTTGAATCCGTCAACGTCTTTGCTGTCGGGAATATTGGAAAGTATTTTTTCTTCGTCGTAACCTTTCGGCAAAGGCAACTGTACTAAAATTCCGTCTACGGTCTCATCCTTGGCAAGCGATTTTATGCGATTCTCTATTTCTTCTTGCGCTGTTCCGTCGGGATATTCGTAAGACAACGAGTTGAATCCTACCTGTTTACAACCGTTTATCTTGTTGCGAACATAGGTCTGCGACGCAGGATCCTCTCCCACTATTATTACAGCCAAAGTGGGTTTTCTTGAATATTTGCTTTCAAAATCCGCAGTCATAGCCATAATTTTTTCAAGAGTTTTTGCAGCCACTTCCTTTCCGTAAATTAACATATTATACCTCTCTGCTTAATTCGTTGTACACGCCTTTCAAAACGCCGTTTACAAATTTATTGCTGTTTTCAGTAGAAAACGTTTTTACCAATTCAATCGCTTCGCTTATTGAAACTTTGAGCGGAATGTCTTTTATGTATTTCATTTCATAACATGCCAAAAGCAAACCCGCAAGATCAGGTTTGTAAATTCTGTCTATTCTGAAATTTTTGCTGTTGTCGGCAATCATTGCCATAAGTTCTTCGTAATGATTTTTAACTCCGTTGACAACCTCGCCTATATATTCGGCGTCGCTTTCGCTTATGTCTTCGGCATTTAGCATAGCGTCATAAGTCTTGGAATCAACTTCTTTTGAAAATAAATATCCGAATATCAACTGATACGCGCTGAGTCTTGCGCTTCTTCTGCTCATTTGTATACTCCTTCGACCAATCAATTGCCGGAAACTATTCCGACAACATTTACGTTTACGCTACTCACTTTATAAAAAGTTGATTTTTCTATTTCCTGTTTGATTTTTTCTTGCAATTTGCAAACTACCACAGGTATTACGTATCCGTAATATATGTTGACAGAAATTTCTATTTTCGCAAGTCTGTTGTCATATATTACTACGTCTATAGCCTTGTTTTTATTTTTTCTATTCTTTGAGTCGCTTTTTCCGCTACCGTAGGTAACAGATACTACACCGTCGACCTGCGAAGCCGCGCTGCCCGTTATAGAAGATATTACGTTTATATAAGTTTCGTTGGATTTGCCGCTGTCAAATCCCATTTCTCTTGCCATTTATACCTCCGTTGTTATTTTAATTCTAGCATAACAAAATTATTTTGACAAGTATAGATTGTATTATTTATATAATTATAATTATTAAAGTAATGTTTATTTATGACAAATATTAAATTACTGTAAAAAATATTGTATAAAAGAGAATTTGCCGACCTTTTGGGGATCGGCAAAAGCATCAGAATATTCTGCGATATATATGTTATGCAGAATAAGGAACTACATAGATTTGATTAGCGACATAATCGGTTTCTTGCAGAATCGTTCCCAAGATTTGAGCAACTTCTTCTCTGCTGAGTTCTGCTTGCTTAACGATTACGTTAAGGTTGTTTGTGCTCATCGTAACTACTGCGTCTTCAAAACCTTTCGCTTTGATAAGACTTTCAAGTACGAGTTCTTTTTCGATAAACGAAAGAAGTTCTACCTGCTTGTCTTGAGCGGTTGCTTTTACGCTTTCGCTAGTGCTTTCGGAAGAGATTATAGCGTCGAGATAACTGAATTCTTCCGCTCTGGCGGTTTCTCTGTTACTTCTGTGCGAAGAAAAGAATGTTTCTACCGCAGTACCGTCGTTTCCGCCGTTGACGAGATTATCGTCATTGTCTTTAATTTGAGTGTTCAGAACGTAGTTCAACACTCCCGTTACCACCAACAGCGCTACCATACAGCAAAGTACAAGCACCTTTTTTCCGTTTGAAGACAGTTTTTTTGTTTTTTCTTTTTTTGCCATGTTGACCTCCAATTATTTCATTTCAAAAATTTGTATATTATTAGCCTCTATTTTAAGAAGCGTGCATAACGCGTTTGTTATCTTTATTCTTGTGTAAATATCTTGTCCGCCTTGCGCAACGACAACTACGCCCTGTATGTTGTCGGTTGAGTTCAAAGACCCTTCGTTTATTTCTTCCTCTCCGTATTTGTAGGTTATCAGTACTTCGCATTCTCCCACACCGTCTATACTGGACAGTATGCTTTTTACCTCTCCTATCAATCCGTCTTGTTTCTGCGAAGTTGAAGTCGACTTTGTTTCGCCGTTGCCAGTCATCGCATTTACACTAAAATATACGCATATTGCCACCACGGCTATGACCAATGCGCAAATTATCTCAAAACCTTTTATTTTTCGACACCTTTCTACAATCTCTTTTACTTTCATTTTTAAGTATCCTCCTTTTCAACCGTCGCTCTGCCCACATATTCTGTTATAATTGACCTTATCTTCTTCCATTCGTCATCAGTCAAATCAGAGTTCTTTACCACGACTTTTCTAATCGTATAAGCGTAATCTTCGTCAAACGTGATTTCAAAAATTATATTATCGTAGCCGTTTGAAGATAGTTTTTCTTGCAATCCCTCTGTTACGCTTTTATGTATACTGTCTTTTAACGATTGATAATAGTCTTCGTCTATTTGTATATTTCCTCCGTCATCGGTTACAAAGTCTTTGAAGAAATCTCCTTTCATCATTTTCGGCAAGGGCGCGACAATAACGAAAATAACGATAATCGAAAAGATTCCTCTAATATATTTTGTGTTTTCCCCCTCGGGCAACACTATCTCTATCAATACGCCAAGACTTACCACTCCGACGATACCTATCAACCACGCGCTCGTCTAAATCACCCCCACATTGAAAGTATAGATAACCAACATGACCGTCAGTAAAAACATAAATCCGACGCCGACAAGCGATACTATGAGCAGCGTCAAATTAGTCGATACTCCGTGCAACATTTTACTGAATTTGCTATCGCAAATCGGTTCTATAATACCGCTTGCAAGTTTTAACCCCAATCCCAACACTGCGATTTTTATAGTGGGCAACGCTATTACCGAAAGTATCATAAGCAGGCTTACGATACCGAGCGAGTTTTTAATCAATACAAGACTCGCCAACATTAAATCGAATCCGTCTGACAAATATCCGCCGAGAATAGGAACGTAACTTTGAATTGCAAACTTCGCGGTCTTTATTGAAATACTGTCGATTACTCCTCCGGTCAGTCCTTGGAATGTCAAAAACGCGATAAATAAACTGAATACTCCTCCCAAAACGTAAGTCGCGCTCGATCTGAAAAAACCGGTAAGTCTGTCCAGTTTTACGCTCTTTGTAAGGTTTCCAATTACGCTAAACGCTATAGCCGCTATAAAAAACGGAATTATTATATTTGCTATAAACGATGTGATAAATGTCGTAAGCGTTACCATCATAGGTTTGAATACCGCCGAGGAATTTACGCCTCCGAGCAACGTTACCAACGTTAAGAGCGTAGGAAATATTGCTTCCATTACTTTTTTTATAGAAGTAATAGTATTGGTCGTTAAGGATATTACCGAACCTATTTCAACCATAACAATCAATATTATTGCACTGTAAGTAGCGAAATAAATAAGTTTTTTCGTAGGCTGTCGAACGAATCCGGAACTTAATCCTTCCAGCAAACTGTATATTATAGCCACTGCAACAATAGTCAGCACCATAGGCAAAACGTCCAATATGCTTTTACCTACGCTTTTGGATATAATTGATATAAAATCAGAAAAATTTCCTTGAAAATCTCCGTCTATTATTGATTTGATAGTGGAGACCGCGTCGTTTCCGAACAATGTCCTAAAATCGTTTTCCAAGGACGCCAAGAGTTCTTCTAATTTGCTCAAATCCATTTTCGATAGATTTTCATCTACGTTATCCTCAATGATTTCCTCTCCCGATTGCGACTTGTCCGCAAAACAGATTTCAGGCGAATAAAAAGAAAATACCGCAACTGCGCATATCGCGATTAAAAGGACAAAATATACGCTATGTGTAGGTAATTTCCTTCTTTTCATTTTCAAAGTATCTCCACTATTACGTTTATAAGGTTTTCTATTATAGGAAGAGCAAGTAAGAATATCGCAATTTTTCCCGCAAACGAAACTTTTTTTCCTATACTTCCCGACCCTAAATCGTCGCATACGCTTTGACTGTATTCCGTTATGTAACCTATTCCGATAATTTTCAGAAGACTGGCAAATAAATCGGAATTTACTCCGGTTTTATCAATAATTGCCTGAAACGATAGTATTACTTTCGAAAACGAAGCAAGCGCAATTATCAATAAGATTATGCCGGTAGCCAATGTTGAGAGCGCGGCGTATTGAGATTGAGTATTTTTCAATACCAAAGTACACACACACCCTACTATTGCAATTCCGACGATTTTGAAAATATCCATACGCCACCTAATATAAATTAAGCAGAGATTTCAAAGTATCGAACAGTCCGCCCAACATATCCAATACTAAAATAAGCACAAGAATCAATCCCGCTATCGTAACGAAATTTGCGATTTCATCCTTATCGCTCTTTTTAAGCACGACGTTTATAATCGCCGTGAGCAAACCTATACCCGCTATCTTAAAAATAATATCAACTGCCATATTAGTCCTCGCTATGCTAAAATTATCATTATTGCAATTCCCAACAAAAGTCCGAGTTTGGACAGCAGATTACCTGTGGATTTGCAATCTTTCTCGGCTTTTATCAAAGTTTTTTCCATTTCCGCTTTGCATAAATTCAATCTTGACAGTTGCGTATCGTAATCGAATTTACCCAGCGCCGTAAAAAATTCCGATAAATACGCTTTGTCAATCTTTTTCAGATACTTACTGTCAAAGCATTTTGAAATTTTTTCTTTTTCCTGTGTCGATTCTATAACTACTATGTAGTTATTCAAATTTCTAGAGAACTCGCCTTTTGAAGAAGCGATATATTTTTTAGTTATTTCCGGCAAACGGTCTTTTGCATAACTTATCCCATCTATCAGTAAAAGTAAAAAATCGTTAAAGTCAGATAGATAGCGATACCTTTTGTCATAGTAACTTTTTCCGATAATCCCCAAATACGCGCTTATAAAGCACAAAATTCCGCCTATTGCCAATTTGAGCATTCGCAAAATTACTCCTTTTAGTTACTGTCTTATATCAATGACTTTATCTATGTTGCCAATCCCTACTATGCTTACCATATAACCGATATTGTCTAGCAGTTTTGAATAAACCCGACTTCTTTTCAAACTCGCAGGATCGTCCGAATGTACCGTCGCTATAATCTTGACTCCGCACCTTACGCAATCCGCGATACACTCGATTTCTTTTTCTCCGAATATTTCGTCGGTAGCAATTATATCGGGACGCATACTTCTGACTTGCGAAGCGTAAGCGGAAATTTTGGGAATTCCCAACGCCACGTCCGTACAGTCGCCCAAATTTATAGTTTGCTTACCGTCGCTTATACCGCTCAATTCTCCTCTTTCATCCAATACCAAGACGTTGTATCCTTCTTCCGAAAGACGTCTTATCATATATCTTAACAACGTTGTTTTACCGTATCCGGGTTTGGATATAATCAGCGTATTTCTGAAATTTTTAATGATATTATCGATTCTTCTGTCGTGAATTTCTATATAATGCGGAATTCTTATACACAGCGACGTTATATTTTTAACAGCGCATAAACTTCCGCCCTTCATTACTCCTTCTCCGGTAATTCCTATTCTTATTCCCCCGTCGTAAGTTATATATCCGTCGACGATATTTGTATTGTACGCGTAAAGCGAAGACTTTGTAGCGCGCGACAGTATTTCTCCAATCTCACCCGATGAAACAAACATTTCGCCTCCGAGTTTTTGATACCGACCGATTAGCGAATAGTACACCGGTTTGCCTACCCTTAGACGAATTTCGCTCAATTCGTTAAAATTGCAGACTTTATACAATTCGTTGTATATGCTGAGCGGCAATAATTTCGAAAGCAATCTTTCCATACAATATCTTAATATTTAATAAACTTAGGTATGACGAAAATACAAATGTATATTTTTTACTGAATTATTCGACATTTTTTATTGGTTTTTATTATTTAATAATAGAAAATATAAAATAAATTTTGTGGAAAATCTTTTACTTTTTATTAAATTTTAGAATTAAATACAACATTTATCCACAAAAAAAGCAAAACCGACCTATAAACTAAATAGGTCGGTAAATTTTTATCGATATAAAAAACGATTTTAAGTTAATATGTCAACTTAATTTTATACTCTTGACATATATGTTCCGGTACGCGTATCAACTCTGATAGTGTCGCCTTCATTGACGAACAACGGAACTTGCAAGGTATATCCCGTTTCCAAAGTAGCGGGTTTAGTAGCGCCTTGCGTCGTATTGCCCTTAGCGCCGGGTTCGCAATGAGTAATCAAAAGTTCTACAAAGTTTGGCGGTTCAACAGAGAAAGGAGTTCCGTTATAGAAAGATACGGTAACTTCCCCGTTCTCCATAACGTATTTCAATGCGTCCTCAACGCTTTCGCTGTTGATAGGCAACATATCGTAAGATACCGGATCCATAAAATAATATAAGTCGCCGTCGTTGTAAGAATAGACCATATTCTTATGCTCAATGTGAGCCGTTGGAAATTTTGCCGTTGGGTTGAAAGTCATTTCAACGGTTCCTCCGTTAATAACGTCTCTAAGTTTTGTACGAACGAAAGCCGCGCCCTTACCCGGTTTAACGTGCAAAAAGTCAACGATAGTAACAACTTTGCCGTCCATTTCAAATGTAACGCCCTTTCTAAAATCGCCTGCCAATACGAAATCAGCCATAAAATACCTCCGAAATATAATTTATAATATTATTAGTTTTTTATCTGCTTTGGTCAAATTGTTTACCGAATTTTCGATTATTTGAACCATATCTTCGATTCTTACTCCAAATTCTCCGTCTATATATAGTCCAGGCTCGATTGTAAGAATCATATTTTTTTCGAGAACTCTTTCCTCTCTTGGAGTAAGTCCCACTCCTTCGTGTATATCTATACCTACTCCGTGTCCCAACGAATGGGTAAAGTAGTTTTCCAGATTTTCATTTGCAAAGTAATCTCTTGCGATTTTATCGCCGTCTTTACCTTTTATACCTGACTTTATACCGTCCAAAGCCAATTTTTGCGCTTTCAATACGTGATTGTAAATCTCCGCTTGCTTTGAACCTACTTGTCCGTAAGCGACGGTTCTGGTCATATCCGAGCAGTATCCGTTGTATCTTGCGCCTATATCCATCGTTATAAAATCGCCGTCTTCCAGTTTCTTTTCGCTTCTGTGCGCGTGCGGACTCGCCGTATGCTCGCCAAATGCAACAATGCTGTCAAACGCGGGATCGCACCCGTTTTTCTGCATAATATATTCGATATAAGCCGATAATTCAATCTCGCTGATACCCTTTTTAATTATTTTCAACGCCTCAACAAACGCTTGTTCGGTAACCGATTGCGCCGATTTAATATTATTTATCTCCTCTTGCGTCTTTATATCTCTCAACGCCTCAATTTTATCGGAAATATCTATCAGTTTTTTGCCGTCGGTAATTCTTTTCAGCGCTTCATACTGTCTGTATGAAATATCGCCTTCAAATCCCACTGTGCCGCTTTCCAATAGATTGGCGCTACTGTTTAAGTCTTGACATAGAACTTCGAAATTATCACTCAACCTCTGCCTTGCTTCAAGATAATATCTCATATCTGTCAGAAAATACGATTGTTTTTTAGTAATAATAATCTGGCAGTTTGACGATTGATAACCCGATAAATACAAAGTATTAGACGGCAACTGAATTATCAAATTATCCGTATCGGAGATATAATATAGCCTTCTGCAAACGTCCATATCCATATTTTACCATAAAATTATTTGTATGTAAAGTACAATATTTATTTATATATAAGAATATTATTTTATTAAAGATT
Organism: uncultured Christensenella sp.; assembly: GCA_910584635.1. Taxonomy (GTDB): domain Bacteria; phylum Bacillota; class Clostridia; order Christensenellales; family UBA3700; genus RACS-045. The sequence continues at coordinate 228,690 of CAJUBA010000001.1, forward strand.
CGTAATATCTCTTCATCGCCAAAGCGTCGCGCGTTTGCGTGCCTGCCGATTCGCAAATTATATAAGGATTGAGTTTGTATTCCGCAAATACTTCCATAAGAGGTTCGAACCGAGGTCCGTAAATCTCATCTTCAAACGTAAGATGTCTTAATTCTCCGTTTGCGGTATACTGAATTTTTGAAAAATGAACGTGCATTCTATCGGTCTTACGCTCTCCCACTCCTTCCAGTAATCTGTCGATAGTGCGTTTATAGTCGTCGCTCGAAAAATAAATTCCGCAATCCCTGCTGTTAAGATGACCGAAATCAATACAAGGAACAATGGTTTCATCACCGATATTGCACATCGATATTACCTCTTCCAAATCGCCGAGTTGAGCCTTTTTACCCATAGTTTCCGGACATAGCAATAAATCGGAAAATCCGTTGTCTTCTTTCAATTTAAGTACCGTTTCAAATCTTTTCAAAAGAGTCTTCATCGCTTCCGATCTATCGGTTTTAAGCGGACTTCCGGGATGGAAAACGCATCTTTTACCGCCGAACTCGCGTAATGCGGCAAGAGAATCCATAATGTATCTGTGATTGTTTTCCGCTTTAGCGTCCTCTTGCGTTGCAAGATTTATAAAGTACGGCGCGTGAACGCTTATCTCTACGTCATTTTGAGCAAATTCCTTGCCAATATCGTTTGCTGTCGCCGATTTTATTTGAACTCCTCTTCCGAATGAATACTCAAAACAGTTCAAGCCTTGATTGTTAAGCCACTTGCCCGCTTCTATAGTATGTTTGTAACCGCTTTGCGAAAACCCTGCGCAAAGTCCGCTAGGTCCGAATTTTATCATTTTTCACCTCATAAATCGCTGTTCATAGCGAATTGAATATCTTTTGTAATTTGTTCTGCAAGTTCATCTTTTGAAGAAAACTTACGTATATCCCGAATTCTTTCCAAAAACTCTACTATAATTTTTTCGCCGTATATATCGCCGTCATAATAGATTACATGACTTTCTATATTGAAATTTCCGTCGTCAAAAGTCGGGTGTTCTCCTACGTTCGTTACCGATTTAAGCCAAACGCCGTTTATACAGGTTCTGGTATAATAAGCACCGGGCTGAATTTTCAGTTTATCTGCGGGATATTCGAGATTAGCCGTAGCAAAACCAATATTTCGACCTCGTTTAGAGCCGTGAATTACCTTCCCGATAACAAAATACGGTTTTACAAGATAATCGTTGGCTTTTTTCAAATCCCCGTTCATAAGCAAATCGCGAATATCAGTCGACGCTATTTTTTTGCCGTTGTCTCTCTCAAAATCCACTATGGACAATTCTACAGAATTTTCTTCGCACCATTTTGCAAGCGTAGATATATTTCCTTCGCCTTTTTTCCCAAACGTATAATCTTTTCCTACTACAATGGCTTTTACCGACATATATCTAATAAAATTATCAAGAAATTGAATAGGCGAAAGTTGAGAAAACGTCTTATCGAAAAACGCTTTAACGCAGAATTCTACGTGAAGATTATCGAGTTTATACAGTCTTTCTTCAAAAGTCAGTATTTGTCCGCAACACTTTCCCAACGTTTCAAACGGAGAATTTGAAAAAGTAAATACGGCGCTTGAACAGGATTTTTTGAAAGCAAAGAGTTTGCACTCGTCTATAAGTTTTATATGCCCCTTATGTATGCAATCAAAAAAACCGAGCGCGATTACCAAATCGCGTTGATTTTGTTCGCAGTATTCGATTGTACGTATCCCTTTCCATCTGCCCATATCAATCTCCAAGATAGCACACAGACTTTGCCGTTCCGTTATTTATATTTAGAATAAATGATAAATCGTCCATATAATTTGCGCAGTAAAATCCGTCTTTCGTATTTACCTTTATACTCTGTCCGTTTCTTATCTTGAAATACTCGTTTTCATTTAATTCCAAGTTAGGCATAAGCGTTTTTGTAAGCGCCGACGCGCTTATTACGCAATTCAACGGATTAGCCAAAAAATCTTCAAGACTGACGGTAAATTCGCTATCGGTAGAAAAGCCACCGCAATCGGTGCGCGTAAGTTCGGACATATACGCGACGCTATTCACTTTTTGCGCAATATCTCGACATATACTTCTTATGTATGTGCCTCCTCCGCACACAATAGAAAGAGTTATTTCTTTACACAGATCCCCTTCCAAGACCTTATCTGTGATTTTAATTTCTTTGATAAATACTTCTTTTGCTTTGATTTCAAAATCGCATCCCTTTCTTGCCAAATCGTAAGCGCGTCTACCGTTTATATTGACTGCGCTGTACTTTGGAGGAATTTGCATGATATTGCCTATAAATTCAGGCAAAATATTGACTACGTGTTGATAATTCGGCAAATCGGATACGTTTATCAATTTACCTGTGGCGTCGATTGTATCGCGTTCCTCGCCAAAAACAAATTTAGCGATATACGTTTTTTCTTTTTTAAGAGTAAAATCAAAAAGTCTGGTAGCGTTTCCGAATGCAATAATTAAAACGCCGGTAGCCATAGGGTCAAGCGTCCCCATGTGTCCGCATTTGATTTTGCTGTTTACAGCGCGAGAATAAGCGTTTCGACATTTAATGACGACGTCGCTTGACGAAAGTCCGTACGGCTTATTTATAATCGCTATATGTTTTTCGCTCATAATTCATCGCGACAGGCTTTAAGCAGTCTGTCTTTAACATCCTCGAAAAAGCCTGAAACCCTGCACCCGCTAGCATTTTTATGTCCGCCGCCGCCAAAGAATCCAACAATTTTAGTAGCGTCTACGTTATCGGACGTTCGCACGCTTATTTTGTAATTGTTAGGCTTTTCCGTTTGAGTAATCGATACGGCGATTTCGACTCCGGCAATATCTCTTATAAAGTTTATTGCTCCCTCGGTATTTTCAGGCGTCGTGGAAGTTGACTTAAAATCTTCCTCGCTAAATACAATCAGACCGATTTTTCCGTTTTCAAAAAACTTTGCTTTCGACAGGACTCTGGCGCGCAACAAAAAAGTATTCATTGGTACGGATTTTAGAAATCGTTCGCATACTTCGCTTGCTGAAAAATCGTATTTAATCAACTCGGAAGCAACTAAATGCGTTTGAGAAGAAACGCTTGAAAATGTAAATCCGCCGCTATCGGTAACAAGTCCGCTGTATAGCAATTTAGCAACTTTATCGTCCAAACAAGGCTTTTTTGCATCCAAAGCCTTTATTATTTTATACATTACTTCGCAAGTTGCGCTTATTCCCGGTTCGATAATATTGATTTTTCCGTATCTTGAATTCGTCTTGTGATGATCGATATTGACAGAAATTTTAGATTTAATAAAAAAATCGTAATATTTTCCCATTCTGTCCATATCCGCGCAATCGCAAGCAATAGCGAGGTCGCATTTGTTAACCTCGCATTTGTTGTAATTTTCGCTTCCGTACAAAACTTTCAACGAATCTTTAATATTGCTATCGCAAAATAAATAGACATTTTTCTTAGCGTAGAGATTCAACGCTCTGTATAGAGCAAGCGCGCTTCCGCAAGTATCTCCGTCAGGATTCTGATGGGATATTATCGCGATAGTTTCGCTTGAATCAACGGCTTTGATAAAATCTTCGTACATTACTCACCTAAATTTTTGTTTTCATGACTTTCGGCATAATGAATCTCATCCAAAATCTTTGAAATTTTTCTGCCGTAACTTATACTGTTGTCATATATAAATCTGAGCGCAGGCATATTTCTCAATTTGATTTTTGACTTCAAGCAGGATTTTATATATCCCTCCGCGCTATTTAATCCGTCGAGAATATCCTGCTCGTTGCCTTCTGCTCCCAAAACGCTGATATAAATTTGCGCTAACGTCAAATCTTTATCAACCTGCGCCTCGGTTACGCAAATCATCTTTCCAGCAACTCTCGGATCGCTTATGCCGTCTTGGAGAACAATCGATAATTGTTTTTTAAGTTCAGCGTTTATTCTTTCGATCCTACTCATGCTCTATTTGCTCCAATATATAACTTTCTATCGTATCTCCGACTTTTACGTCGTTGAATTTTTCCAGACCTATACCGCATTCATAACCGCTTGCGACTTCTTTCGCGTCGTCTTTCTCTCTCTTTAACGAACTTAATACGCCCTCATATATGATTATATTATCGCGAACAAGTCTGACCTTAGAGTTTCTAGCGACTTTACCGTCTGTGATGTAACTACCCGCAATTGTACCGAAGTTGGAGATTCTGAACGTTGCTCTGACTTCCGCGTGTCCGAGAATAACTTCTCTATATGTCGGCTCCAACATACCTTTCAATGCTTTTTCAATATCGTTGATTGTATCGTATATTATGCTGTAATGTTTAATTTCTATACCGCTTCTATCTGCCAAAGCCTGCGCTTTTGCCTCCGCTTTAACGTTAAACGCGATAATTACGGCGTTGTTTGCGGTATCTGCAAGCATAATGTCCGATTCATTTATTGCGCCGACTGCGCTATGGATAATGTTTATCTTTACATTATCTTCTTTCATGTCGTCGTTAAGTTTGAGCAAAGACTGTTTTACCGCTTCTACGGAACCTTGCACGTCGCCCTTGATTATCAATGTAAGAACTTTCATGTCCGAAGACTGTACGTTCTTAAACATATCGTCAAGGCTTCTTGCATTGCTGCGCATTTGCATTTCAGATCTTTCTTTATCCGCTCTCTCTTGCGCGACTTTCTTTGCAAGTTTTTCATCTTTGACTACTACCATTATATCGCCGGCATTCGGGACTTCCGAAAAGCCCTGCACTTGAACGGCGTAAGACGGGAACGCTTCTTTTACTCTCTTACCCGTATAATCGGTCATATCTCTGATTTTACCTATCGCTGTTCCCGCAACAATGTAGTCGGAAACCTTCAACGTTCCGTTCTGTACTAGAATAGTTGCGACAGGTCCTTTGCCCTTGTCAAGACTTGCTTCGATAATAGAACCGGTTGCAGGACATTTCTTGTTTGCTTTCAATTCCATTACTTCCGCTACCAAAAGCACGTTTTCAAGCAATTCTTTGACTCCTTGACCGGTTTTAGCGCTGACCGGACATACCATAGTATCTCCGCCCCAATCTTCCGGCAGCAAATTATAATTAGTCAACTGTTGTTTGATTCTATCCAAGTTTCCGTCTGTTTTATCAATCTTATTTACCGCTACGACAATCGAAACGCCCGCTTCTTTAGCGTGGTTTATAGCCTCGACTGTTTGAGGCATGATTCCGTCGTCCGCCGCTACGACGATTATTGCTATATCGGTAACGTTGGCGCCTCTTCTTCTCATTGCCGTAAACGCTTCGTGTCCGGGAGTATCGAGGAATGTAATCTTTTCGCCGTTGAGATCTATTGTATACGCGCCTATATGCTGAGTAATACCGCCCGCTTCGCTCATAACGACGTTAGATTTACGGATATAGTCCAAAAGCGATGTTTTACCGTGGTCAACGTGTCCCATGATTGTAACGATAGGAGGTCGTTTGACAAGTTTTGCCGTATCGACCTGTTGGGTATCGATTATATCTTTGAGTTTATCTTCCGCCGTCTTGTCAAGTTTCAGTTCGAGAGTAATATCGTAATCGACCGCCACAAGTTCCGCTTCTTCAAAAGTGATAACGTCGTTTATTGTAGCGAATTTACCCATATCGAACAACTTTTTAACGATTTCGGTAGCCGACTTTCCTATTTTCTCGCTGAATACCTTAATAGGAATATTTTCGCTGGTAAGCACCGCATGCTCGATTTTGATAAATTGAGGAGTATTGTTCTCCTTTTTAGCCTTTTTGACTTTTACGTATCTTGCGGTATCGCTGTCGTCCTCGCGAGTAGTATCGTAAGCGTATCCCTTCTTAAAGAGATCTCTTTTACTCATACCCTTTTTGTTATCGTCTTTGGCAAATCCCGACTTAACTTCTTTCTTCTTTTTCAAGTCGTTGTTTTTGAAATTGGTATTAGGCGCAGGCGCAACTACCTCCGCTTTTCCTTTATTCGGCGCAAAAGGTTTTTGATTAAGGCCGTTTCTTATCGGAGCGCCGTTTTTATTTTTATCGTAAGGCGGACGGTTGTCCTGTCTCGGAGCCTGTCTTTTAATCATCTCGGGATTTATATATGTTTGAGACTTTGCAGGTTCGCTCTGAACAGGTTTTTGCGAAGCAGTTTCCTTCACTTCTTCTGTTTTAACCGACTCCTCTTTGATTTGTTCAACTTCGTTTTCCGTCTGATTAACGGATTCTTCGATTTGTATATTATCGTCCTCTTCTTCTATGTTCAAAGACTGTTGAATTTTCTCTTGTTTGAGCGAGTAGATTTTGTCATACAAATCCTTCAACCTATTTTTTGTCGTCGAAATTTCGTTGACAAAAGGTCTTGAAACTTCTTTAATAAAAGTTTCAATCTCCTTCAAACTCTTAAATTGTTCATTTTTGTTTTCGTTGTTGCTCACAAAAACACCTCCATTATTCTTCATCGCAATACGAAAGTATTGCGGTTGCGAGAGATACGTCGGTAATAGACAAAACCTTGATATTCTCTCTTTTAAGCAATGAATTTAAGTAATTTTGAGGAAGTTCAAGCGTCTTAACTCTTGTTTTTGCGACGTAGTCCGCAAGTTGCTTCCTGCTGTTTTCTCCAAGCGATTTATCTAAAATCACTATAAGCGGAGCAAACTTAGACCTTGTCAAGCCGTCTATACCCCATATTACTTTTCCCGCTTTTACCGCAAAATTGATATAACAATCAATCTTGTTTTCGGGAATATTGCTCTTTAATCGCATCATAAACCTCTGCGCTTATATCTTGCTCGAAACAGCGATTGAGAAGTTTGTTTTTAACGCATTTTTCAACGCATTGCGCACTGTCGCAAATATACGCTCCTCTTCCCGCTTTTTTCCAAGTAAAGTCCAAAGAAATGTTGCCTTCTTTGTCTTTTACTATCCTTAGCATTTGTCTTTTTTCGTATGCGTTTCTACACGCAATACACATTCTTACAGGCGGTTTTTTCATATTATTCGCCGATATCTTCTAATCCGCCGTTTTCACTTGCCACAGACGAGTACGGTTTTACGTCGATTTTCCATTCGGTCAGTTTTGCCGCAAGTCTTACGTTCTGCCCCGATTTTCCTATAGCCAACGAAAGTTTTTCGTCTTCTACGATCGCTTTCGCGCTCTTTTCTTCCGGATTCAACATAACGGCGATAACTTTTGCAGGCGAAAGCGCTCTGGAAATATATTCTCCCATATCCTGAGAATAACCGATAACGTCTATCTTTTCTCCGCCGAGTTCCTGAACGACGCTATTGATACGCATACCCTTTTGTCCGATACAACTTCCTACCGCGTCGATAGAAGAATCTTCCGCGTAAACAGCCATCTTAGTACGGTAACCCGCTTCTCTTACAATTCTCTTGATATTGACGAGATTTGCTTTGATTTCAGGCACTTCCATTTCAAACAACTTCTTAACAAAGCCGTTGCACGCTCTGGATACCATAACTTGAGTCGTTCCTCTTATAGTAGTACGCACGTTCTTAACGTAAACGTTGATAACGTCGTTAACGTTGTACTTTTCTCCTCTGATTTGTTCGGAAGGAAGCATTACGCCTTCGAGTTGCGTTCCCGCCATTTCAAGGTAAACGGTATCGTTTTCCACTCTTCTGACAATACCTTTGACGATTTCGCCTTCTTTGTTATTCATTTCGTCTTTGATAAGTTCTTTGACGATTTCGTTGTTTCTTTGCATTATAACCTGCTTAGCGGTTTGCGCCGCGATACGGCTCAAAGTTTTCGGCGTTACTTCTTCCTTAACTATATCTCCGACTTTGTAAGCGTTTTTAATATGCTTTGCGTCTTCGAGCGAAATTTCTTTCTCCGGATCAAGCACTTCTTCGACAACAGTCTTATAAGCGTAAATCTTTATCTCGCATCTTTGCGCGTTAAGTACGACCATAACAGGTCTTGCTTCTCCGCTTTCTTTTTTGTAAGCGACTGCAAGTCCCGCTTCGAGCGATTCGATAAACTGTTGCTTTTCGATTTTCTTTTCACTTTCAAGCGCTTCGAGCGCCGCAAAGAAATCTTTGTTGATCATTTTATCCTCCTAGAAAATGACGGCTTCCCTTATTAAAGCCACATCTTTGATATTAAGTTTTATATTTTTTGTTTTGTATTTCAATTCTATTTGCGAAGTATTATCGTCATATCCAATCAAAATCGCGTTAAACTTTTTTATCTTCCCGATTTCTTCAATCGGCTTAAACAACGATACTTCCATTTCAAGTCCGATTTTTTTGTTGAAATCTTTTGCCGTTTTCAACGGTCTGTCAATGCCGGGCGAAGACACGTTCAAGTTATACGGCTTTCCGAGCGTCGGGTCGAGATCGTCCAAAGGTTGGTCGATAGCGTTGTGAACGTTTTCGCAATCGTCAAGACATACCCCGCCTTCTTTATCGACGTATACGATAAGCGTATCTTGACCGTAAAGTTTTTTGAACTCCACGTCGACCAATTCCATCCCCAAATTTTCTACAATCGGTTCGACTAGAATTTTGACGCTTTCTGTTATTTTAGACATAACACCTCTTTTTATAGTTTGAGAGCGACTGCTTTTTGCAGTCGCTCAAGTCATCAACTATTGCAATAATACTATACCATATTTGTATTTCCCGCGCAAGCGTTTTTATACCGTTATTTCAAAGAAATAACAAATATATGTTGAAAAAGAAGATTTTAGACTATTATTCATCGCCCTCTTCTTTTTCCAGACTGTATAAATCATCCATTAGTTTTACAAACACTTTAGCCGTCGCTTCCGAATCTTCATACGCTCTATGCGCGTTTTTGTTGACAATGTTATAATGTCTGCAAAGCGAATCAAGACTGTGCGATCTTTCTCTTTTCAATATTTTTCTGGCTTCTATTAGAGAATCTATCAATTCGTTTTCAAACGGCAATCCCAATTTCTGACAGTCCCGTCGCAATATCTTAAAGTCAAACCCGTTTCCGTTATGAGCGATAAGTTTATATCCTTTGATATACTCCATAAAAAATCCCAGCACGTCTTCAATATACGGAGAATTCTTTACGTCGTCGTCATAAATATGATTGATTCTCGACGCGTCGGGCGGAATTTCTCTATTCGGGTCTATCAAAGTATCGTAATATTCAACTATTTTTCCATATTCGAGTTTTACCGCGCCAATCTCTATAATTTGATCGGTTTCCGTATTCAACCCCGTTGTTTCGATATCAAAAACAACAAATTTGTTGTTGAGGATATAGTCGCAATGCCATATCATATCAAGTAAATTCTCATTGATATCGACGTCGTATTTTTGAGGTTTTTGAAATACTTTTATCTTATTGGCTTTTTTAATTTCTTCTTTTCTCTTCGCCATCCCCTCATAATTTATCTTACAAAGAGCAAGTTTGGTTACGTTCAATTCATTCTTATCGGAAAAATCGCTGTGTCTGTAGTTTCCGAATATAACAACGTCGTCGCCTTCCGTCAACGAGTCAAGACAGGTTACAAATCCCGTTCCATGATCATCCTCGTGTTTTTTAGCCTTACGAAGTTTTGCAAAATACAGACAGTCCATCTTCCCCGTTGAATCGTCGATAGTGAATTTGAAAAGTATCTTTTTAAGTCTTCTATCAGGAGAATTCTTGTCTACAATATTTATCTTTTTTATATCGGATACCGTACCGCATACGCAAATGCCGTCCATTTCTTTTTTATATTTGAAAATATATCGCGGTTTTCTGCCTATATCTTTGCCTATGTAGTAATGATAATCCCCTTTAATATCTATTTCGCCAACGTCGACGTACTGTACGTTTTCCCTATCGTTTAGCAACTTGTCCGTATCTACTTTACGCGACATATTTATCCTAACGATTACTTTGTCGCAACAATTTTGAGAATATATAAATTTTGAGAGTTTGTCCTTAAATCCGCTATTTTCGCAATAATGCAACACCGGACTTGACATATATAAATCTATTATAATCTTTTTACTATCGACGCTAACTTGCGTAAGCGAAGCGTCGTACTGACTTGTCAAAGTTTGATATTTTGAAGAAATAAAAGATATTACCTGTTTTGAAATCGCTTCTTTATTTATACGGTTTTTGACAAATGCAATCTTCAATGAAAACGTTTCGGGAACTTGCGATCTGCAAAACTCTTCAACGACTTTTTTATCCTCTTCGCCAAATTTATCTTCGGAAATATCTTCGGGCAGAAGACACACGACAGAGAGCGAACTCGTACCTATATCTAAGTTAAGTTTACTTATTCTCAAAAATTCGTATTTATTTCCCGTCGCTTGGTTTAGTCTTTCGATAAATTGCATTGTTTTCTTCCGTGTCGTTTATTAACTTTCATATTCCATTATGTATTTTTTAAGTACCGGCAGTATCATTGCATTATCTACCGTTTCGACATATTTGGAATCTACAAATATAGCCGATTTATCTTTACCTCCCGCAACCCCGAGATTTGCGCCTTGCGACTCTCCGATTCCGTTGACTACACACCCCATTACCGCGACTTTCAGACTTTTATTTACGTCTTTGCACATCGCTTCCACTTGTTCCGCCAACGCTTTAACCGCTATATTCGTGCGAGCGCATGTCGGACAGGAAATAATTTCGCAATAAGGTTTTTCATATTTATCGCAGGCTTTGAGTATATCTTTCGCCGCCTCAACCTCTTTTATCGGGTCGTCGCTTAAAGATACCCTTATCGTATCGCCTATCCCATCGCACAGTAACGAACCGATTCCTATAGCGGACTTTACTATTCCCGTATGATACAGTCCCGCTTCCGTTACTCCCAAATGAAGCGGATAATCGCAAGATTCATGCAAAAGTCTATACGTTTCAATCATAATCTTTGCGTTTGAAGATTTTGCGGAAATAACGGTGTTATAGAAATTACACTTTTCTAGTACCGATACGTATTCCAACGCGCTGTCTCGCATTGCCTGCGCTAAAGGTTTAGCGCTATGCGACGAATCCAAAGAACCGCCGTTTACACCTATTCTCAACGCTATATTTCTCTCTTTAAGATAGTCTGCCAAATACTTTGCCTTGTCAACTCCTCCGATATTGCCGGGGTTTATCCTTATCTTGCATACTCCCGCATCCGCCGACATTATAGCAAGTTTATGAGAAAAATGTATGTCCGCTATTATCGGGACCGATACGTTTTTTATTATTTCTTTCAATGCCATCGCGCTTTTCTCGTCAGGTACCGAACAGCGTACGAGTTGACATCCCGCGTTTTTCAATGCGTTAATCTGAGAAATAGTAGCGTCAATATCGTCCGTTTTGGTATTTGTCATAGACTGAATACTTACGGAAGATTCTCCGATATTAACGTTTCCAACGGCAACAATTCTTTTGGACATTAGATATACCTCTGTATTCTTTACCTATATTTTAGCCGAAAAAGTGAACTAAATCAAGTATTATGGCAAGAGCGAACAAAACTATCAAGCCTACGAAATGTATTGTTCCTTCCACTCTGCGATTTAACGGTTTTCTCCTTATACCTTCTATTATCGCGAATACGATTCTTGAACCGTCAAGCGCGGGCAACGGCAAAACGTTCATTATTCCGATAGACATGGATAAAATACAAAAACCGTATATTATTGCGGGAATTCCTGCTTGAACTAATTGAGCAAGCGAGAATATTGCGGTTGCGGTTCCTCCCATAGTATCTCCCACGCTTACGCTGCCGTTGAATAACTGTTTGAAAGAATTTGCAGTTACTCTCAACACGTCGTATCCGAAAGTAGCGCCATGCTTAAACGCTTGCGCTCCGTTTAGTTTTTGGACGCTGAACGTAGCCATGGATATGCCCAATCCCTTGCTCTTGCTTATTTGTTCTTGCAAAATGGGATTGCCTTCGGAATCCTTTTCGCCGCTTTCCGTATAAGACACGTAGTATTCTTTAGTTACGTTGACAGTTTGTCTTTCCCCGTTTCTTATAACGACAATTTCAATATTATCCTCTTCTTTGCTTATCAAAGACGAAAGTCTGTTGTATTCAAGCAAACTGTAACATTCTTTTCCGTTTACAGAAATAATAACGTCGCCTTCTTTAAGTTGTTGAGAATCTTCGAGAATGCTGTACGAACCGTCTTCCATATATTCGACATGCTGATAGACGTTTCCTACAACGGGAAAATATTCGCCGTAAGCGGAAAAGAATATAGTTATCACTATAAAAGCGGAAAGGAAATTAAAACCCGCCCCCGCAAATAAAACTATTATTCTTTGCCATACGGGACGTTTGTTGAAATCTCCGTCGTTATCGCCTTCCTCGTCTTCGCCTGCAAAAGAACAGAATCCTCCAAGAGGAACCGCTCTTATAGAAAAAACTTCGCCTGATTTTTTATTAGTTTTACTGAAAAGTTTAGGTCCGAAACCTATTGCAAACTCATTTATTTTGAATTTGAAAATCTTACCGAAAGTATAATGTCCCAATTCATGCAACATTATCATCAGCATTAAGCATAATAAAGCAACCAGAAAATACCCTATCCATTTCAAAACTTCAAGTCCGCTTACAGCCAAACACAATACCATCTTCACCTCTTATCGATAAGATCTTGTACAAAAGTCCTTACCTTAGCGTCAATTTCGTAGATTTGTTCTTCTTCGGTTATCCTCTGTCCGCTATAATACGCGTCGAGAGCCTTTCTTATATAATATGGTATGTCATAAAATTTGATTTTATTATCCAAATACGCTTTTACGAGTATTTCGTTTGCAGCGTTCATAATTACCGGCGCGACGCCTTTTTCTTTCGCGCAATATTTTGCAATCGCAAGACAAGGGAATCTCTGTTCGTCCGCTTCTTCAAAAGTAAGCGTTTTTCCTATAAAATCGTATTTTTCAAAGGCGAAATCCCCTCTTTCGGGATAAAGCAACGCTATTTGTATAGGTAATCGCATATCGGGATAACTCATTTGCGCTATTACGCTTCCGTCCGCATATTCGACCATACTGTGTACCACGCTTTGTCTATGAACCAAAACATTGATATCGTCGACGTCGACATTGAACAGATGCATCGCTTCTATTATTTCCAAACCTTTATTCATCAAAGTCGCGCTGTCTACCGTAACTTTTGTTCCCATATCCCAATTCGGATGTTTGAGCGCGTCGCAGGCTTTCGCTTCAACAAGTTTTTCTTTATCCCAATCTCTGAACGCTCCGCCGCTTGCGGTAAGAAGAATTCTAGACACGTTTTTTGCCGTAAGAGACTGCCAAATGGCGCTATGTTCGCTATCTACAGGCAGAATTTCTACTCCGTATTCTTTGGCGAGAGGCATAACCAATTCCCCGCCTGCGACAAGAGTTTCTTTGTTTGCAAGCGCAATATTATTTCCCGCTTTTATCGCTTTAATCGTTGGTCTAAGACCGCTGATACCGACCAATGCGTTTAGAAGCAAGTCGACTTTTACAGACGCGCAGTCGCATATTCCTTCTTCTCCGAGCAATACTCTTAAATTGGGAAACTTAGATTTGATTTTATTTGCCAACGAACTATCTAAAACCGCTACGAAATCGGGCGAATATTTCTTTATCTGCCCGATTATAATTTCGTTGGAATTACAACAAAGTCCCGTAACCTTAAATTTGTCGGGATATTTGTCTACAACTTCCAACGCCTGTTTTCCTATAGAACCTGTGCTGCCTAAAATCGTTAATCTTTTTCTCATATTTAATTAAGCGACGTTTACCGCCGATATTATGCTTATCAAAAGCAATACTACGGGCAAAGTAAATATAATACTGTCGAGTCTGTCCATAATTCCGCCATGACCCGGGAATATTTTGCCGAAATCTTTTATATTCGCTTTTCTCTTAATCCAACTTGCTCCTAAATCTCCCAGTTCGCTCAATACTCCGCCGACCAATCCGACAGCCGCGTATATTCCCGCCGAAGCGCCCAAAGAATCTGTTAATTTGAGCAATCCGACATTGTTGAAATTTACAAACAGTCCGGTTGCGTCAAACAGTACGAATACAAGCATTGCGCCGATAATTCCGCCCAATACTCCGCCTATCGCTCCGCTTATCGTCTTTTTGGGACTGATATTGGGACAAAGTTTTTTTCCTTTGAATGTAATGCCGACAAAATATGCCATCGTATCTGTCATAATAGGTATTAACAACGCAAGGAAAATACCTAAAAGTCCGTAATTGCTGTGGTTTATCAACACCAACGTAGCAAATATACCCAAAGGATAAATCAGTATAAATACTGTTGCAAGCAAATCTTTGAGTTCGAATTTATGTATAAGCGTAAATTCAGAAATCGCAATCATCAGCGAAAATACCAAAGAAAGTATAATGCCGAGTTCTCCTTTTCCCAGAGTCTTTTCAAACAGCAGTATTAAAGGATATATGGTTACGCAACCGACAGTTAGACTTCCTTTTATCGCATTGTACTCCGCTTTTTTGAACGCTTGCGCCATTTCATATACTCCAAGAATACAAATAGCGACGGCTACCAAATCCGCAAACTCAACGTACACCTGTCTTAATCCTAAAATCGTACCGAACACAACCGCAAGCAATACGACGGCGGTAAGTATTCTTTTCAACATTACTTTATTCCTCCAAACCTTCTATCCCGCTCAGAATACTCTTTTAATATTTCCGTTAAAGTATCCCTGTCGAAATCCGGCCAATATTTATCTGTAAATATCAATTCGCTGTACGCGCATTGCCACAGCATAAAATTGCTAAGTCTTTTTTCCCCGCTAGACCTTACAAGCAAATCAAGTTGCGGAAGTCCTGCCGTATAAAGACAGTCTTCAAGCATCTGCTCGTCGATTTCCCTGATTCCCGATTGCAATATCTTATTTACCGCTCTTGTAAGTTCCTGTCTTCCGCCATAATTTAAGGCAATATTTACTATTATTCCCGTATTATTCTTGCTAAGATCTGTTACTTTTTTAATTGCGTTTTGCGTACTTTTGGGAAGTTGTGTCAAATCTCCGCTGAATCTTACCCTGTATCCTGAATCCGCATACTTTTTAAGTTCTTTTTTCGCAAACTGAGTAATGAGTGAAAACAAAAACTTTATTTCCGCTTGCGGTCGCGACCAGTTCTCGCAAGAAAATGCGTATACGCTTACCACTTTTATTCCTCTTTCGGCGCACGCGTTGACCACCGTTTTAAGCGCTTCCGCGCCCTGTCTGTGTCCTTCGCTCCTCGAAAGTCCGCGTTCCGCAGCCCAACGTCCGTTGCCGTCCATTATAAAAGCAATATGTTCGGGTATCTTCAACTGTTTTTCCATCTGTTCCTTAAATTGACGGCAAGCAGAATGCCTGCTTGCGTCGCTTTCGGTTTTATAGTTATTTTATAAATAAAACTTTATACGGACAGAATCTCCTGTTCCTTATCCTTACTCATTTTATCTACAATTTCTATTTGTTCGGCAAGTTTCTTATCAACGTCCTTTTCGTAAATTCCCGCTTCATCTTCGGAAATCAAAGAATCCTTTTTGAATTTTTTAATAGAATCGTTGATATCTCTTCTTGCGTTTCTAAGCGCGACTTTCGTATTCTCCGCAGTCGCTCTGAGATTTTTGCAAAGTTCTTTTCTTCTTTCCTGAGTAAGTTCCGGGAAAATCATCCTGATAACTTTACCGTCGTTGTTAGGCGTAATTCCCGTATTTGCGGCAATAATAGCCTTCTCTACTTCCTTGAGTATCGAAGTATCCCATACGGTAATCATAAGAACTCTCGCCTCTGGAGTCTGAATGTTGCCTATTTGTTTCAAAGGAGTGGGAACGCCGTAATAATCTACGACAATTTTATCGAGAATATGCGGATTTGCTCTGCCTGCTTTTATATTGTTAAATTCATATTGAAGAGATGAAATACTCTTATTCATTTTAGTTTCGAATTCGTCGAATATTTCCAAAACTTCCATTTGCTCGTAAGCCATAATATTTCTCCTTAATTTTTGCTATCATAATTATAACAAAAGTATAAATCAAATACAATGCTTTTTTTATCTTTTTCTCCGTTAAATATTTTATATTATAAATATTTTACAAAACAAGCGCGCATTATACTATATCTTACTTTACTGTACGCTAAAAATTCCAATTAAATTGATTGATACTTTTAACGAATTCTAATCAAAAATTATCCGTAATAATAAAAATAGACGCCTAAAAGGCGTCTTAAATTTTATATTTTGAGAAAATCAGTGAATCAACGTGCCGATTTTTTCGCCGTTGACTGCTTTGAGCAGACTGTCTTCTTCTTTAAGCGCAAATGCGATAATAGGAATATTATTTTCCATACACAGCGTAATCGCCGTAGCATCCATTGCTTGCAAGCCGTCTTGGACGACTTTCATATAACTAAGTTCGTCATACTTCTTGGCATTCGGATTCTTTTTGGGATCGCTATCGTAAACTCCGTCGATATTCTTCGCGAGCATAAGTACGTCCGCGTTGATTTCCGCCGCTCTAAGAGCCGCGCCCGTATCCGTACTGAAAAACGGATTGCCTGTACCGCAAGCGAAAATAACTACTCTTCCTTTTTCAAAGTGTCTTAATGCTTTTCTGAGAATATAAGGTTCCGCAATTCTTGTAATAGTAAGCGCTGTCTGTACTCTGCAAGGAACTCCCGCAGATTCCAAAGCGTCTTGCAAGGCGATAGAATTCATTACCGTAGCAAGCATACCCATGTGGTCCGCCGCCGATCTTTCCATTTTCAGAGCCTGTCTTCCTCTCCAAAAGTTTCCGCCGCCGATTATAATACCGATTTCAACTTTTTGTTCAAAAACTTTTTTTATTTGATTCACAACGTACGCTACTACCGTTTCGTCTATTCCGAATCCTTTTTCTCCAGCGAGCGCTTCTCCGCTCAATTTAATTATCGCTCTTTTATACTTTGCCATATATCCTCCAAAATACCCTTTTATATAATATATGAAAAAAGGAAAACAACCGTTTTCCTTTTTTTTAATAATTACGCTTTCTTAGCGCTGCTTATTTGCGCCTGTACTTCGTCTGCAAGATTCTCTTCTTTCTTTTCAAGACCTTCGCCCATTACAAAACGTGTAAATCTTGTTACGTCTGCGCCGGATTCCTTCAAAAGAGCCTTGATTGTCTTGTCGCCGTCTTTTACAAAAGGCTGTTCGAGAAGACAAACTTCTTTATAATACTTATTGATACGTCCTTCAACCATCTTTTCGATGATGTTCAATGGCTTCGGCTTATCTTCGTTGAGAGCCTGCGCTTTGAGTATCTCTTTTTCTTTTTCGATTTCGTCTTGCGGAACTTCCGCTATCTTAACGTAAGAAGGATTAGCCGCCGCAATCTGCATTGCGATATCGTGAGCGAGTTCATCGCTTGCGTTTGCGCTCATTTCTACAAGAACGCCGATTTTACCGCCCATGTGGATATAACTTTCAAGTTTATTGTCTGCAACAGCGTACTTCGCGAATCTTCTTACCGCAATCTTTTCGCCGATTTTAGCCACAGCCTCAGCCAACGCTACGCTCATTCCTTCGCTTACCTGTTCAACGGTTTCAACGTCGTTGGATGCGATGTATTTAGCAACGTCCATAACGAACGCCTTAAATTGTTCTCCGCGAGCAACAAAGTCGGATTCGCAGTTTACTTCTACCAATACTCCGTACTTTCCGTCATTGTAAGCCTCAACAGTACCTTGAGAAGCGATTTTTCCCGCGCGCTTTGCGCTTGTAGCCATGCCTTTTTCTCTCAAAAGTTCAACAGCCTTTTCCATATCTCCGTCCGCTTCGGTAAGAGCCTTTTTACAATCCATCATTCCTACGCCCGTTTTAGCGCGAAGATCCATTACGTCTTTATTAGTGAATGCCATAATATCTTTACCTCCGAATTATTCAGCCGCTTCTTCGGTCTGAGTTTCAACTACTTCTTCTTGCGCGGTTTCTTCTTTCTTCTCTTCTTCAACTTCTTCGTCAACGGAGAAAGCGATACCTTCGTTTGCTTCAATAACTGCGTTTGCCATTATGCTTGCAATCAACTTAATTGCGCGGATAGCGTCGTCGTTGCCAGGTATAACGTAATCAACTAATTCTGGATTACAGTTGGTATCTACAAGACCTACTACGGGAATACCGAGTTTCTTCGCTTCTTTAACCGCGATATCTTCATTGTTGATATCGACTACGAACATACATCCGGGAAGTTGGGTCATGTCTTTGATACCGCCGAGGTTTGCTTCGAGTTTATCTCTCTCCGCTTTAAGAGCGGATACTTCTTTTTTCGGCAAAAGTTCAAATTGACCGATAAGTTCCATTTGATTTATTTTGTTGAGTCTTTCTATACGGCTTCTGATAGTTTGGAAATTAGTAAGAGTACCGCCCAACCATCTTTGATTCATATAATACATTCCGCAACGGGTCGCTTCTTCTTTGATAGCGTCCTGAGCCTGCTTCTTAGTTCCTACAAACAACACGGACTTGCCGGATTTAGCCACGTCTCTTACGAAAGCGTAAGCCTTTTCTACTTGCTCAACGGAAATTTGAAGGTCGATAATATGAATATCGTTTCTTGCCGCATAGATGTATTTACTCATCTTAGGGTTCCATTTTTTTGTTTGGTGTCCGAAGTGAACGCCTGCCTCCAATAGGCTTTTCATTGTTACTACTGCCATTTTGTTTTCTCCTTTTTTTGTTTATTCTTCCTCGAAATTTTCGCTTTCGGCAACTTGTTGGCAAACAAGCAACTGCCTGTGCTGACTTCGAGTGTTTATTTTACCGTTTGATATTCTACCACACTGTAAAAGCGTTTGGCAATCGAATTTATATAAAAACAGTAATATTATTTATAAATAATAACTAATTCCGTATTAAATTATTCTTTTTCCGCTCTCTCGCTTCCTTCTATCGCGTCGATAGCCAAAGAAAGTTCGAATCTTTTTCTCATCATCTCGCAGGAAATATCGTAAGGCTTGCCCATGCTTCCGGCGAAATTAAGATTATTCGCCACGCAACCGCCGCTACAGTAATATTTTGCTATACAGTCTTTGCAATCGGGTTTGTTGGTAACTATATTCTCGGCAAATTTTTCAGACACGCTCAAATCGAGTTTTCCGTCAAAAACATTGCCCATATAATAGTCTTTATTTTCGGCAAATTGATGACACGGATAGATTCCTCCTGTCGGGGTTACCGCTAAATATTCGCATCCCGAACCGCACCCGGTCAAACGCTTTACAAGACAAGGACCGCCTTCCAAATCTATCATAAAATGGAAAAAGTTAAACCATTTATCCGTCTTGCGCCTGTCTATATACTTCTCCGCCAATTTCTCGTATTCGGCAAGAATCGCAGGCAGATGTTCTTTTGTGATTTTCAAATCATCTATATCAGTAACTACTGGTTCCATAGAGATTTGGTCAAATCCCATATCGTTGAGAGCAAGTACGTCGTCGGAAAAATCCAAATTGCGCGCGGTAAAAGTTCCTCTAACGTAATATGACTTATTTCCTCTTACTTTTGCGAATTTTATCGCGTTGTTAGCGATTAAAGAATAACAGTCTTTTCCGTTGACCGCTTTTCGCACCGCGTTATGGACGCATTCTCTACCGTCTATACTCAACACAACGTTGTGCATTTCTTCATTTAGCCACTTTATTGTTTCGTCGTTGAGAAGCACGCAGTTTGTCGTCATAGTAAAATAAAAAGTCTTACCCGACTCTTTCTCTCTTTCCCGAGCGTAAGCGACAATAGATTTTACAACCGAAAGGTTCATCAACGGCTCCCCGCCGAAGAAGTCGACTTCCAGATTGTTTCTTTTGCCTGAATTTGCAATCAAAAAGTCTATCGCTTTCTTTCCGACCTCTTCGGACATATACGCCCTTTCGCTCGTATGATACGTGCCTTCGTCGGCAAAACAGTATTTGCATCTCAAATTACAGTCGTTGCAAATATGCAGACACAGCGCTTTTATTTCGCCGATTCTTTTACGCTTAGCGTATACGTCGCACGGAGTATTGAGCGCGCCTTGCTGTTCTAAATAAGAAAACTCGTCTTCAAGGTCTATCAATTCATCGGAAGGTATAACGGAAAAATCCGCGATTTCCTTTGAATCCGTCAACTTCGCATATTTCTTTTTTGCATACAAAAAAGCGACGTAATCCACATTATGCAGACTGCCGCTTTCTACGTCCCAAATAAAATAATAAGTCCTGCCGTGATAACAGAAATTAAAAGCGTGTACCATTTTATGTTACAGACAATTAAATCAACGGTTTTCTTGTAGCGTTTATTTTTTCGTCGCGATTTTTACAACTCTGGTTTCCCACCGTGCAAGAAGTTTTGCAAGCGGATTGACAACTGGATTGACATTCTCCACAACCGATGTTCCCGCTCTTTTTCATAGAATTTGTTACAATGCTGTTAATATGTTTCATATAATCTCCATTATAGCGTATAATTTTATTAATTATATAATATTATAAACTCAAATTTTTTGCAAGTATTTGTATAAATTCTTTTAATATTTTATCAATTTTATTTTTTTAACATACCTTTGATAAAATCAAGTTCAAATTCCAACGATTGTTTTAATGTTGGATTTTTCACTCCGGCAATCCTATTTGCAAAGCAATTTACTAATTTATCAGATCTAAAATACTCTGTTAAATCTGCAATCAATATAGAAAGCAGCATCAAGTACTCTTCGTCGCAAGTATTATAATAATCGACAGTATCATTAAGATTTATGGAAAATTCTGCTAAAATCCTTTTGTCGTTTTCCCTGAACTTAGCAACAATATCGTCGCTCATATTCCCTTTGAGTTCTTTAGACAGACTGTGTTGCTGAGCAATCAGTCGGTCCAATTCTTCTCTGTACATCTGACATTTCCTCAATTACATTATTTTTATCTTTATAATTATAACTCCGACATAATATTATGTCAAATAACAAACGATTTATTTTTCCCGTCTTACGTTTACGGTAAAAATACCGCTCAAAAGTCCCGCTGCCAAGCAGAATATAACGTCAAATGCCGTCAATGGATTTATTGCAAACGAACCGTTGATAAGAGAAAATATCAAATATGATATCAGCACAAAAAACAAGCCTATTATGCTTCCCTTGAAAAGTCCTTGTTTGCCTGACTTAATTGCCAAAAGCGTACCGAAAAATATGCTTATTATTTTAAGAAATACATTAACGATTTGAACGGCTTTTTGCGATAAGTTGGCAAATTTCACTATTACTGCGAAAATAACTACCAATAGCAATGAAATAATTATAGAAAACAAAATTCCTTTGAACATTTCAAAAAAATCTTTTTTATTGAGTTTAAGCGACATATATATACTCCTCCCTGAATTAAATATATGTCCTCAAATTATGCGTTATGTCTAAATATTGTTTTCGCGCTCTTATAAGCAAATTTATATTTCCTCTGCCGTTAAAAATTCGCCGTCGCATCTTCCGCAGTTTTCGCATCCGTTACAAACAGGACGGCTGCCGCAATCCAAACATTTGCATTTGAACTGAGGGGCGTAACTCTCTTCGTCTATCGGAAGTCCCAACCTATCTGTAAGTTTGAATTTTATCGATTTTCCTTGATAGGATAATCCATAAGAATATGCCAATTTCATTTGTTCGCGATTGTTGTTTAGACTTATAAGTCGTCCGTCTTTTTCAAATTTATTTCCCGTACCGATAAACGCGAAAGTAACGTTAGTGGCAACGCAATCGTCTCGCAACTTTTTGACCCACTCGTATTTACACAGTCTTGCGCCCGCGTAGTTTTCCCCTCCGCATATAACCTGTTCTATCTGACCTTCCGACAAATATTCTTTAATTGATATTTCTCCCAAAAGCGGAGCCGTCATAATCCCCTTGTGCTTAAAAGGAAGATCTTTCATGATTTTAATTCTTTCATCTGCTCTAAGTTGATTTTCGCAAGTTACGTTAAAAAACACGTTTTCCCATCCCTCGCCCCAATCTTTCGGCAAACACTGTTCGACTCGCTGAGGACGTTTTGTCAAGATAAAAAATTTAACGTCCGGACGTTCGTATATTACGTTCCAAGCCTCTTCTCGCCATTGATCCGCTTCTTCTATGAAAAAGTCGGACGTCATACACACTCTTATAGTTTCTCCGCTTTTTATCTTAAATCCGCCACTGCGGTTTTTAGAGAGCGGATAATACATATTGCCCGTCTGACGGATTATTGAACTGTCGCCGTTTCCATGTATCTTATCCAGATAATACATATAACAGTTTACACAGCCTTCGCTACATTTTCTGCACCCATGCCAAGGATTCCAAATATCGCGCATAATTATCCACTCTCCTTTATATTGTTATTAAAAGTATAACACACTGTCTAAACAAATTAAAAGCGATTGAAAAAAGACTGCCGTTTTGACAGTCTTCTCTTTCAAGTTAAAATCAAATCAATCTTTAAGCAAGGTTTCGTTATCTTTCTTCTCAAGAGAATCGTTAGATTCAACTTCTTCGTAACCTTTCTTAGCCTTTTTATCAGCGGCTGCATTGTCCGCTTCAATATCGTCCATTGCCGCAATTTCGGGTTTTTCTTGAAGTTTTACTTCTCCGTCGCTTGTCTTAACAGCGTCAAGCACAACGTAGATTGCAGATCTGTCGATAGTTACCATCATACTTCCGTCGCCGTTCGCGCTCAAATCGAGAATAAAGTTGTTGTTAACTGTATCTATTCTCTTTACCTCTCCGACAAAACCGCCGATAGTCTTTACTTTCGTTCCTACCGTAATGCTGTTCATCATTTCCTGCGCCTTCTTTTGACGTTTCTTTTGCGGAATGAAAGACATTGCAAACATTGCTATCATAAGACCTATAAGCACTACGATCATAATAATCTGATTGCTTTCTACGCCCAAAGTCATTATTTGTGTTATATTCATCCTTTTCTCCTTATTAACATTTATAATAGTTCATAACAACCATAATAAAGTTTAACTTACCTCAATGCAAAATATCAAGCGTTTTTATCTTAATAATTGACTATTTTATATATTATTTACAATATAATGCCGATAAATGGCGAGATTTTATAATTAAAACTTCTTTTCCGTATTTACTCCGCCGTGTCCCCAAATATAATTGGAAGTATACTCTTTATAGAAATCTCCGAATCTGTCCTCCATTATAGCCTTGCGCATATCTTCCATAAGGTTAGTCAAAAATCTGATATTGTGAATCGAAAGCAACTTTCCTCCCAATATTTCTCCCGCGTTTATCAAATGACGTATATACGCTCTTGAAAAATTCCGACAGCAATAACAGTCGCAATCTTTGTCAACCGGCGAAAAATCTTCTTTGAACGCGGCGTTTCGCACGGTAAGATTGCCGTATTTCGTAAATGCCGTTCCATTTCTCGCCATACGCGTCGGAAGTACGCAGTCAAACATATCTATTCCACGCATTACCCCCTCTACCAAGCAGTCTGGAGATCCTACGCCCATTAGATACCTGGGGTGATTTTCGGGATAATACTCTCTTAATACATCCAACATTTCATACATAATTGGTTTAGGTTCGCCGACGGAAAGACCGCCTATCGAGAAACCGCACTTAGCGTATTCTATAGTACGTTTTGCGCTCTCGATTCTCAAATCTTTGTACATATTGCCTTGAATAATCGGGAACAACATTTGATTGGGATTTTTATGCGCCTTAACCGATCTAGCCAACCAGTCCAGCGTACGGTTCATAGCGCTTTTCGCATATTTATAATCCGTATTGCCGTCGGTACACTCGTCGAAAGCCATAATAATATCTCCGCCCAATTTGTTTTGTACATCTATAGATTCTTCCGGTCCCATAAAATGCCTTGAACCGTCAATGTAAGAAGAAAACGTTACGCCTTCGGGAGATATTTTTCTCATTTTTGACAAAGAAAATACTTGAAATCCTCCGCTGTCTGTCAAAATCGGCTTGTTCCAATTCATAAATTTATGCAAACCGCCCGCCTTCTCTACAAGATCTGCGCCCGGTCTTAAATACAAATGATACGTATTTGCAAGTACAATCGTCGCCTTTGCGTCCTCTACGTCTTTGGGCGTCAACGCCTTGACCGTCGCGTTTGTGCCTACCGGCATAAAAACGGGAGTATCGATAATTCCGTGCGGAGTCGTAAATCTACCTACTCTCGCGCCAGATTGCTTGCATACCTTTACTACTTCATACTTAAAACTGCTACTCATTACTATCCTTTTATTTTTACTGTTATTTTATCGTATATACATATTTCAATTGCTCGCGTTTATAAGTCCACATCGCATTCCTCATTTACACGGAAATCATTATATGAGGGACTTAGAACCGAGAAAGACAAGGCGCGAGAGGAAAACCCGAATGAGTTTACTGAGCGTAAATGACCCAAGAAAAGCGGAGCGCGACAAAGAGATGCGCTGCTTATAAGACAAGCATACAATCGCCAAAGGAAAAGAATCTATACCGCTCTTCTACCGCCGTCCTATAAATACTCAAAGCGTTTTCCCTACCGATAAAAGCGCTGACAAGCATAATCAATGTGGATTCGGGCAAATGGAAATTCGTTATAAGACCTTTTACCGTCTTGAATTTGTATCCCGGATAAATGAAAATACTTGTATCTCCGTTTTGAGGTTTGATATATCCGTCTTCGTCAGACGCGCTTTCCAAAACTCGAACGGAAGTAGTTCCCACGCAAATAACTCTTCTTCCTTCTCTGATAGCGGCGTTTATTATTTCTGCGTTCTCTTCGTTAACCTCATAATACTCGCTGTGCATCTTGTGCTTGAGAATATCGCTTTCTTTTACGGGACGGAACGTTCCCAATCCAACGTGCAGTAGCACTTTTGCGATAAGCACGCCTTTTGATTGCAACTTTTCCAACAATTCAGGAGTAAAATGCAGTCCTGCCGTAGGAGCGGCAGCCGAACCTTCTATCTTGCCGTAAACCGTCTGATAGCGGTTTTTATCCTCCAATTTTTCCGTAATATACGGAGGCAGAGGCATATTCCCGATTATTTCCAGAATATTTTCAAATACCCCTTCAAATATGAATTTTATAAACCTTACGCCCTCTTCTCCGAAACCTACTACTTCTCCTTGCATCTCCCCGAAATCAAGCATAGTTCCGATTTTGAGTTTTTTAGCGGGTTTTGTTATACACTCCCAAACATCGTATTCTTTTCGTTTTAGAAGCAACACCTCTGTGTTCTGCTCCACGGTCTTTTCCGTTCTCGGCAATCTCGTAGCGAATATTCTTGCGGGAATAACTTTCGTATTGTTTATTACAAGCACGTCGCCTGCGCGAAGATAATCGACAATATCGTAAAAATGTCTATGTTCGACAAGATTACTGTCTCTATGATAAACCAACATTCTGGAAGCGTCGCGCGGTTCTATCGGAGTTTGCGCAATCAATTCTTGCGGTAAATCATAATAAAAATCTTTAGTATCCATTACTCTTCCTCGCTATCAAGCATTGAAAGTTGCTCATAAGCCGTCTGAGGCGCCTTTCTGCCGAAATGTCTATAAGCGTCAGGAAGACAAATTCTACCTCTCGGAGTACGCGCAATAAATGTAATTTGCATCAGATACGGTTCATATACGTCTTCTATTGTTCCCGAATCCTCGCCTATCGAAGCCGCCAAAGTATCCAGTCCGACAGGACCGCCACTAAATTTATCTATAATAGTCAAGATTAGTTTTCTGTCGATACTGTCAAGTCCCAACTTATCGATTTCCATTTTACCCAAAGCGATATCCGCCATTTTTTCGTCTATAACGCCTTCCGCCATAACTTCGCTGTAATCGCGTACGCGTTTTAATATCCTATTGGCAATTCTCGGCGTTCCTCTGCTTCTTCTGGCTATTTCAAACGCTCCGTCTTTCGTTATTTCCACGTTCAACAGTCCTGCGCTACGGGTAACTATACTTGCAAGTTCCTCGGGAGTATACATTTCTAAGCGGCAGTTCACGCCGAATCTATCTCTTAACGGAGACGTAAGCATTCCCGCTTTCGTAGTCGCCCCTATTAGCGTAAACTTAGGCAAAGCAAGTCTTATACTCCTCGCGCTCGGTCCTTTACCGACCATAAAGTCGAGAGCGTAATCCTCCATAGCGGGATACAAAACTTCTTCGACGTTGCGATTAAGCCTATGGATTTCGTCTATAAACAAGACGTCTTTTTCATTAAGATTTGTCAAAATTGCCGCAAGGTCAGCCGCTTTTTCTATCGCGGGACCCGACGTAATACGGATTTGAGAATTCATTTCTCCCGCAATGATATGAGCAAGCGTGGTTTTTCCCAATCCAGGTGGTCCATACAGTAAAACGTGATCCAAAGCCTCGTCTCTTGCGACTGCGGCTTTGATATAAATTTCCAAATTTTCTTTGATTTTTTCCTGACCGACATAATCGGACATGCTCTTCGGTCTGAGAGAATTTTCGCTTTCGCCTTCGCTTACTCCCTGCATCGAAGACATAAAACGCTCTTCGTCATCAAATTCCATCATCTGTCAAAACTCCTTAATGCGGCTGTTATTATCGTTTCCAGTTTATCGGAAGACTGTCTTGCGATAGCAACCGCTTTAACCGCGTCCGTCTTGGAAATTCCAAGACTTACGAGAGCAAGTACCGCGTCGTTGACAATATCGTCTTTGGAAGTTTCCGCTCCAACCAATCCAAAGAACGAATCATCCTCGCCCTGTCCTATGTCGGCTATCTTTTCTTTAAGTTCCAATATTATTCTCTCGGCAGTCTTTTTGCCTATGCCCTTTACCTTTGACAAAGTCTTTGCGTCGCCGTTGACTATACAGATTGCCAACCGTTGAAGGTCTATCCCGGATAATATTTGCAATGCAATCTTTGGTCCCACTCCGCTTACGCTTATAAGATTTATGAACATGGCTTTTTCTTCTTTTGAATAAAAGCCGTACAAACTTATACAGTCGTCCGAAACTTTGAGATAGGTATATACCGTTATAACTTCTCCGCGTTTGGCAAAAGCCGACAGAGTGTTTGCCGACACTCCGAGTTCATAACCGATACCGTTGTTTTCCAACACGATTTTTCCCTCTTCGTAATGTATGACTTTGCCTGTAATCGAATAATACATAATCGGATTCCTTATAAAATTTCTATCTTATCGTAAACAAGCCGCTCATTCTTGCCGTCTGCGCATGAGTAAGCGCGACAGCCAAACCGTCGGCGGCGTCGTCGGGTTTCGGCGTTGCTTTGAGATTAAGCAACCTCGTTACCATAAACTGAATTTGCTTTTTCTCCGCCTTTCCGTATCCCGTAAGCGCCTGCTTTATCTGCAAGGGTGTATACTCGTACATTTTCAAATTCTTTTGAGTACACGCAAGAAGAATTACTCCTCTTGCCTGCGCCACATTTATGCCCGTCGTAATATTAGTATTGAAAAACAGTTCTTCTATAGCGATACAGTCAGGCTGATATTTTTCTATCAGAGAAATCATCCCGTCATATATTTTAGTCAGTCTGATAGGTACGCTGTCTTCTTTGGGTGTATTTATTACTCCGCAATCAATCGCTCTGCTAGCGCTTTTTTGCGTTTCAATCACGCCGTAACCCACTATCGCAAGTCCCGGGTCAATGCCTAATATTATCATTTTCTTATTTGACCGTTGCCGGCAACAATATATTTTTCGCTCGTAAGTTGTTCCAATCCCAATGGACCTCTCGCGTGCAATTTTTGAGTCGATATTCCTATTTCCGCGCCGAAACCGTATTCAAATCCGTCGGTAAATCTGGTTGAAGCGTTTGTATACACGCAACCTGCGTCTACCATACCGGTAAAAATTTCCATAACGCTCTCGTCTTTGGACACTATCGCCTCGCTATGTTTCGTGCCGTTAGCGTTGATTCTGTCTATCGCTTCAACGTAGTCTTTAACGACTTTTACTGTCAAAATATAGTCTTCTCTTTCCGTCTTATAATCTTCGTCGCTGGCGGGATTAACGCCTTTTACTATAGAACAAGTCTTTTCGCAACCGTTGATTTTGCAACCGTCGTTCATAAGTCTGTTCAGCATTTTAGGAAGAAATTTTTCCGCGATTTCTTCGTCGACAAGCAATTGCTCTGCAGCGTTACATACGGATACTCTCTGCATTTTAGCATTGTAAACTATATTTTCAGCCATATCCAAATCTGCGGTTTTCTCTACGTATACATGACAGTTTCCTCCCGACGAAGCGATAACCGGTATTTGTGAATTCATAAGCACGAACTTTTTAAGTTTATCGCTACCTCTCGGAATAATCACGTCTATATATTTTGACTGTTGCAACATATCGAAAGTCGCCTGTCTGTCGACATTGTCTATAAAGCCGACAAAGTTTTTGTCAAAGCCGCATTTTTCAATCGCCTCTCCGATTATCTCAAACAAACGTCGGTTGGAATTTATCGCTTCTTTTCCGCCTTTGAGTATTACGCCGTTTCCCGATTTTATACAAAGCGAAGCAACGTCGACCGTAACGTTCGGACGGGATTCGTAAATCACGCCGATAACTCCGAGCGAGGCTCTCACTTTCTTAAAATGCAGTCCGTTTGGCATAGTCCATTCTCTTACTACTTTGCCGACGGGATCGTCAAGGGCGACGACTTGTCTTACCCCTTCCGCCATAAGGTCTATTCTCTCGTCCGTCAAAGTGAGTCTGTCTATCATCGCTTCGGACAAAACTCCCTTTGCGTTAGCGATATCGACTGCGTTGGCTTTTTTAATGCTTTCTCTCTGCTCCTCGATACCATCCGCTATAGACAGCAATATCTTGTTCTTCTCTTCGCTTTTGCAAGACGCCAATTTATACGAAGCGTTTCTTGCGCATGAGCAGATTTTTTCTATTTCCATCATTCTTCCTCTTCCTCGTCCAACTCTGCATTATGATATACGTTCTGAACGTCGTCGTTATCTTCCAACATATCGAGCAATTTAAGTACTTTCGCTTGAGCGTCCGCGTCAGGTTTCACCGTATTATTAGGAATCCTATCGACGTCAGCCGACAAAATTTTAAGCGTTCCCTGCTTTTCGAGATTTTCTCTTACGCTGCCCAACGCAGTAGGATCGGTATATATTTCAAATACGTCTCCGTCATTTAGAATATCTTCCGCTCCGCAATCAAGCGCAGTCATCATAAGATCGTCTTCATCTACGCCTTCCGCGTCTACTACGATAACGCCCTTTGTTTCGAACATATACGAAACGCATCCGCTCGTACCCATCGCCCCTCCGCATTTATCGAAATGGTGTCTTATATCGCCTGCGGTACGGTTTTTATTATCGGTCAGCGTTTCGACGATAACCGCAACTCCACCCGCTCCGTAACCTTCGTAGATATTTTCTTCGTAGTTTACAGCGTTGAGTTCGCCGCTTGCTTTTTTGATACCTCTTTCGATATTGTCGTTAGGCATATTATTGGCTTTTGCTTTCGCTATAACATCTCTAAGTCTTGCGTTGGAATTAGGATCCGGTCCGCCTTGTTTTACAGCAACCGCTATTTCTCTGCCGATTTTAGTAAACACGCTCGCTCTCTTGGCGTCGCTCTTACCTTTCTTATTTTTGATATTTGCCCACTTGCTATGTCCGGACATAACTACCCTCCGAAAAAATTTTTACATAAATATTTTATAATAATAATATTTTTTTTGCAAGTAAATTTACCGACTGTCAAAAATTTAACTCAATTAAAAAAGCGAACCAATGTTCGCTCAATATCATTCTCTGTCCAAATAGGACTGCAATATTATAGTCGCGGCTATCTTATCGATGACCTTTTTTCTTTTATCTCTTCTCATCCCTCCCTCGATAAGCATCTCTTCCGCTACCACGGTAGTAAGTCTTTCATCCTCATATTCAATCTTTGCCTGAATTAAAGGCTGCAATTTTTCTGCGAAAGCCTTGGTTTTCTCTACTCTTTCGCCCTCGCTTCCGTCCATATTAAGAGGAAGACCGAAAACAACCACGTCGATTTTATAGTATTTTACTAGGTCCGCAATATATTGCAAATCTTTTTCTTCGTTAATTCTTTTGTAAGTTTCCAATCCCGTAGCGATTATTCCGCTCTCGCTGACCGCGATACCGCTGCGGGCGTCGCCGAGATCTATTGCCAAATATTTCATACAATTATTATCCGTCTGTTTAGTTCTTTTGTCAAGCAAATACGCGACGTCAAGACGCCGCGTATATTTTATCTGCTAATTTCTTTTACTCTATATTACGCAACATAGCGTCTTCGTCATAAGTATAAATTGACTTTGTAATCAACAGATATATACCGCTGACAGCCATTGTAATAACCATATAGATAGCGGCGATAATATATTGATTAAGTTGCGAAAGAAATATACCGACCATCATAGATCCGAACATAGTTATAAGTCCGGGTATAAAAGCCAAAAACATAGGAACAACCGACGAAAAATTATTTTTAACTATTTCCTGTATATTCTTCCAATGAATGTTAGGTTTTTTCAAATCGCGATATACGCAAAATCTGTTGCTTGCATACGCGTAAAGCATACTGGACGCCAAGAATCCTAGAACATACAGAACGTTCATGCCTTTGACAAACGCTAGCGCAAGCGCGCTTAACCCAGCCGTAATAATAGCGAACGTAAGTCCAGTTTTTATTTTCGCCGCGATAATATCTTTTGTAGATACAGGCATTGTTTTATACATGAGTACGCCTTCGCCGTCGCGGGAAAAAGCAAGTATGCTTGCGGTATTACTGGAAAGCATAAGCCTAATAATAAGTTCCGCAATACCAACGCCCAATACAGGTCCGATTTCATTTATTCCGCTTTGCATAGAACAAATAAAGAAGATGAGAATCGGAGGCAGCACGCACATCATACCCGCTTGTATCAGCATAGTATTGTTTTTCAATACGGAAAACAAATCTTTCTTGAAAAGCGCGTTTTTGACATCAAGTTGTTTTGCCGTTTTACTTTTTGAATTGGATTTGCTTACTCCTCCGCCTTCCAAAGCGCCGGAAGCCAATTTATTATACTGCCATGAAGCGAGTAAA
The DNA here is from genome assembly GCA_910584635.1 of uncultured Christensenella sp. Classification (GTDB taxonomy): domain Bacteria; phylum Bacillota; class Clostridia; order Christensenellales; family UBA3700; genus RACS-045. Next base: position 259,784 of record CAJUBA010000001.1, read on the forward strand.
CTTCCCAATAGCGCCAATGCAAGAACTATTCCAACGAACGCCATCGAATATCCGAAGCCGGTCAAAGCAGACGTCGATACCATTGCCTTAGCCAAAAAATAAGTATGGAACGAATACTTTCCTACCCCTGTCAAAGACGGTAAAATTGTTTTATATATTTGAGAAATATCGCCTTGGTCTTCTAGCATTTCCTCATCAAAAACATCTCCGCTCGGCGGCGCAACGTTGTTGCTATTCAACATTATAGGCAAATAAATCGCTATATAAATTGCCGCAACCATAACTATTGCAAGTATCGCGCCCAATATCGGTCTTTTTTTGAAATAATTCATTATTTTCATTATCGGATACGATACAAGCGCAATTACCAGTATTGCCATAAGCGGCAAAAGCACCGTTGCGGGAATAATCAATATTATCATACCCGCAGTAATTCCGACGGCAGAATTTGCCATTGCGACAAGCGCTACGATTGATACCGGAATTATAGTTATTGCAGACAGTATGAGTTCATAAAGAGCAATAGCAATCATTTTCGCCCAAAATACGCCCACCGTTCTTATAGGCAACGTAAATAAAAACTCATTGTCTTTACTGTAAAACATTATATTGATATAGATGAAAAGCGAAAAGAATATCGTCAGCAACTGGCTCATAAGGAAAACTGTGGAAAGCATTTCCGCAAGATAACCTTCCGTTACGGCGGCAGAAATCAATCCGTACGCCCCGATTAGAATCAAAATATACGGTATTCCGAAACTAATCGCTATAGCGACAAGTATGCCGATAAATTTCTTTTTTTCTTTATCGCTTTCAAAATTTGGAACAAAAGTATTCTTTATTATTCGTTTTGTCAACGCACCGAATGCAGTCATAATCCACCTCTACGCGGAAAATTCGTCTTTACCGAACTTTTCGTCTAATCGTTCTCCGCCTTGTACGCTCGAATCAGTAACCGAAATAAAGAACTCTTCAAGGGAATTATCCTCATTGTTCGCTCTTATCTCATCCATTGATCCGCTTACTATGAGTTTGCCTTTGTCTATTATCGCTACTCTGTCGCAAAGTTTTTCGACAACTTCTATAATATGCGACGAAAACAGAACGCTATTGCCTTCTTTGCAATGTTCCCTCATCAGTTCTTTAAGATTATAAGCGCTCTTCGGGTCTAGCCCTGTTAGCGGTTCGTCAAGTATCCAAAGTTTAGGATTGTGAATCAACGCGCCGATAATACAAATTTTCTGCTTCATACCGTGAGAATATCCGCCGACAGGTTTATTTACTACGTCGGTCAATTCGAAAAGTTCCAAATACTTCTCCGCTCTCGCCTTCCTATCGTTGAGTCCGACTCCGTATATATCAGCCATAAAATTTATATATTCATTGGCTGTCATCGTTTCGTAAAGAAAATGATTGTCTGGAACGTATCCGATATTCTTTTTAGCAGAAATAGGATTGTCATGCAAATCATATCCGCAAATCGATACGTTTCCTTCATTAAACGGCAGCGCGCCAGTGATACATTTTATTGTAGTACTTTTTCCCGCTCCGTTAGGTCCTAAAAAAGCAAAAAGTTCTCCTTCGCTCACTTCAAAACACAAGTCTTTTACCGAGTATTTATCGTTGCCTTTATACTTTTTGCTCAAATTCGTAATTGTTAAAATATTATTCATACTATATCCCTCCGCCTTTTGGCTTGGTTTTATTATAAATCCTTACTTATTTTTAGGTCAATAATAATTTTCGGAAAATATTACAAAATTTGTGTAGATTTTACACGAAGATATATGTCGGTATTGATTTTATGGAAAAACGGACTGTATGCCAGTCTTTCATAATATCAACTCTTTTTATTTTCCGCTTTATTTGCTTTAATATCTTTCGCTCTTACAAGATACTTCTCGAACCCGTTGTCGGAGGGCTTGTAAAATCTTTCGTTTTTAAGCGTATCGGGAAGATACTGTTGCTCTACCCAACCGCCGAAATCATGCGGATATTTATACCCAGATATTTTTTGCGCTTTATAGTTCTTATCCATCAAATATGACGGAACTTTATCGTCTTTTCGAGTCGCCACAACTTCTTCTACGGCGTATTTTGCAATAACTACGCTGTTTGATTTCGGCGCTTCGCAAACGTAAATTATAGCGTTGTAAAGAGGTATCTTCCCTTCGGGAAGACCAATGTTCTGATAAGCCGTAAGCGCGGAAGTAGCCACCACCAACGCTTGAGGATCCGCCATACCTACGTCTTCGCTGCTGTGAACAACCAATCGTCTTATTATCAACATAGGGTCGCAACCGGCCTGTATTAGTCTTTCCGCCCAATAAAGCGCGGCGTCGCTATCACTACCTCTAAGCGATTTGCAAAACGCGGAAAGCATATCGTAATACATATTTTCGTCAATACTCATTGACTTTTTCTGCGACGACTGTTCGGCAGTTGTCAAATCTATATTTACCACCCCGTTTTCATCGGGATTCGTACTTTTAGCGGCAAGTTCCAACGCATTCAACGCATTGCGAAGATCGCCGTCGCTCGCCCATACGAAATGATCCAACGCTTCGTCGTCCACTTTGAGATTCATATTGCCTAGTCCTTTTGACTTGTCGGATAAAGCGCGAATAAGCGTATTTTTAATATCGGAATCGCTCAAAGGCTTGAATTCAAAAATTCTGCATCTCGATACTATAGCCCTTGTCATTGATACAAACGGATTTTCGGTAGTGGAACCTATAAATACTATATGCCCTTTTTCAATCGCTTCAAGCATACAGTCAGACTGCGCTTTATTCCATCTATGACACTCGTCTAAAAGAAGATATGTTCTTATTCCGTACCGCTCTTTTTCCAAACGCGCGTCTTCTATGACCTTTTTTGCGTCCGCAATGCCCGAAGAAACTGCGTTCAACTTGACAAAATTAGACTTAGTAGTATTTGCTATAATATTTGCCAACGTTGTCTTTCCACATCCGGGAGCGCCGTAAAAAATACAACTGCCCAGACTGTCCGTCAGAATAGCGCGTCGCAAAAGACTGTTCTTTCCCACTATATGCTCCTGTCCCGCGAATTCGTCCAACGTCGTAGGTCGCATTCTTTCCGCAAGCGGAGCGTTGTCTTTTTGTATCAAATCAAATAAATTCATATAAATATTATATATTATTCAATTTAACAAAGTCAATTAATCTCCGCTATCTGAAAGTAACCTCGACGTATCTTTTGCCTAAATCCTGTTGCATTGTAAAAGAAGTATCGCCCTTATAAGTTATCCCGTCAGCCTTAACGCTGTCTTCTACACCTTTGGCAAAACTAATAGTATAAACCGTTCCCTTATAACGATATACCAACTTCATGTCTTGCCAATCTCTTAATTTGGGTTTAGCAAAATTCATTTTGTTTCCGCAAATCGTTATTCCAAGAAAATCTCTTACTATAGTATCGTATAGAATACTTGCAGAACCCGTATACCAACTCCATCCCGCTCTTCCGTAATTATCCTTATTTGAATAAACGTCGCCGGCAAGAACGTAAGGTTCGCCTTTATAGACGGAAGTTTTCTCTTCATCAACGTTTTTGCTTATCGGATTTATAATATCCAACAAATCATTGGCGTCTAGTATTCCGTCGGCAGTTTCAATTTTTTCGTCCAACATCGCTACCGCTTTAACAAACCAAACCGCAGCGTGAGTATACTGACCTCCGTTTTCTCTGACTCCCTTAGGATACGACGAGATATATCCGTAGTAACGCTCCTTTGTCTGCGCGGGAGAAAGCAATTTGATAATTCCCGTTTTCCCATCGACGAGTTCGCCCGCAGCCTGCAAAGCGTTTCTCTGTTTTTGTCTTGACGAGATATTCGCTATAACGCTCCAACTTTGACATAGCAAATCTTTTGAAAAGTGTTTACAGTCCTTAACGCCCAACTCTTCTCCATAGTCGGTAACGGCTCTCATAAAATATCCGTCTTTATAAGCGTTATCAAGCGCGGTTAACAAATTCTCAATATGAGCGATATATTTTTGTCTTTGTTCGAAATCGACATACTTGACAAAGTTTCTCAATACATGGACGGCAAACATACTCAGCCACACGCTTTCTCCTTTTCGCTGCATACCTATCTCGTTTAGCGCGTCATTCCAATCTCCCCCTCCTATAAGAAGTAAACCGTCTTTGCCGAATACAAGCGCAGAATCTATCGCTCTTTTGATATGCGAAAGCAAACTTTCGCCTATTCTGCTTCTATCGGGACTTTCCAATCTCGATTCTGCATTAGGTTCAAGCGGTTGTGATACAAGATATTTCTGAACGCTGTTCAATATATCTTTATCTCCCGTAATATCGATATATTCAAACGTCAAAAATGGCAAAAACAGTCTGTCGTCCGTAATCTGCGTACGAACGCCGAAGCAATCGCCATGCCACCAATGCTGTACGTCGCCTTCCAAAAATTGATGTTCCGCGCATAGTAAAATGTGTTTTTTTGCTTTATCCGGATCAATATATAACATTGTAAGCATGTCCTGCAACTGATCTCTGAATCCTATAGCCCCTCCCGCTTGATAATATCCGCATCTTCCGTTGATTCTTGACGAAATTACCTGATAAGCAAGCCATTTATTGAAGAAAATATCAAGGTTCTTGTTATTTGAACACAGTTCAAATTTGTTCAGGTTCTTAAATTTAGACTCCTGTTCAATAATTGCGGGATAAATATTATCTACGTCAAAATCTCTTATAAAATTATAATCGGATGAGACGATGATGTTGATCTCAATATTTTTTCCGCTTAAATTACGCGTAACCAACGAATGCGAAGGATAATGGAAATTACACTTTCCCTCTCCCAAATTAACGCCTTTATCATCTTTTACGATACAAGATTTATCAGGTATTAAAACGCAATCCACGTTCGTTTTTATATAGACGCTTTTTCCGTTTAACGCGTTTGTGATTCTTATTGAATTATCGCTCAACTGCTCGTCAAAAAGCATTTGAGTATATGGCAAGTCGCCAAGCATAGCATTTATAGTAAACAGTATTTTTGTATTTATACTGTCTTTTTCTTTTGACAATACTACGCTTATCGCTTTGCCTTCGCCTTCCTTTACAAGACTTTCTTTTACCTTAAATTGCACACCGTCTATCATTCCGCAAAATTCGCTATAGCCCTGTGAGTGGCGAACATAACCGCCCTCGACCAACCTGTTAATTCTAACCATTGAACCAAAATCGACATATACTCCCTCGCAAGGCGTATCGAATACGGGATTATTTTCCCATCTGCTTGCTCTAAACAGATTGCTGTTTCCAAAATAATCAAATCCACCGCCGTTTTGCGTTACGATAAAACCTCCTTTCTCTCCGCATATTACGTTTGAATACGGCAAATCAGGCGTTTGAGTTACGATGTAGTCGCCGTTTTTATCAAAACCGCCCTTTCCTCTTTGGACTTCAATACCTGCGTCAATTTGAGAATAAATGACCGGTCTTTGCGTTGTTCTTTCAGTATATTCAAGTTCTGGAAATTCGAACAACTGCTTTTCTCCTATATTCGACTCTCCTTTTTTAGGCGGAGTATCAAACACCGCAAAGGCGTTTTCCTTAATCATATTAAGCGCCCCGCCGTCAAGTCCGTTAAGACGAAGGAATTTAATACAGTCAAGTTGCAATATATCCCCTATATTCGTCAAATCTACAAACGATCTCAGCGTGCTATCATTATTCTGGCTTTCCGCCCCATATGCAATTACTAAATTAAATCTTACCGAAGCCATGTTAAGATAAATTGTTGAATATATTAGGTTTTTAAGCATTTCATCATGAGAAAAATGCTCAAAGTAAATATATTTTATCGTTTTACTCAATCCCATCGGCAAACTTTCATGTAGATTATCGGCAATAGCGACAAGTTTATCTCTATCGTAAGGTTTATACAGCACGTTTGTAGCGATACGGCTTATAAGTTCGCTAATCTTTTCGTTTATCTGGTATTTGTAGGTTTTAGAAAGCGTGGTTAGTCTTGCGCTTTCATAAGAATATTTTGCAAAGTCAATCATGCGACACTGCTCTATATTACTTTTCAACGCCGTCAAGTCGCTATCGTAAAATTTTATGCAACATACTTCTCTCTCTCCGTGCGGAGGTACGGTTATTTCTCCCACGAATCCTAAACACGGATTAAGCACGTCGCCCGTCGATACTCCGTATTTTCGGTCGGATTCAAATATTACTGGATTGGAAAAACTTCTTTCCCTTCCGACAAAATTGAACAGATTGCTTTCATATTCAAACTTATCTACGCCTATTACGCTCAAAGACAAATAACTGTCTCCATAAAAACTTCTAGCCGTACGCTTGGCAATTAGCGCGTTTGCGCTCTTATCGTGTTCGGTCGATATAAACATATCGTTAAACGCAGGATGAGAGAACGTTGCGCCAAAATCAGTCAAAGCAATTTCTTCGCAATATCCACATTTCAATGTCTTTTCAGTATCGCTTTTATTGCTAACAGTAATCTTTCTGATTTCGCAATTGCTATTTTGAGGGATATATACGCTCATCTTACACGATTTATCCATATTCTCGAATACGCTTTCATACGGACGGAATTCGTATACGCACTTATCTCTTCCAAAAGGCGCAAACGTAGGAGAATATAACTCGTTATTGTCGCAGACGTAGAAAAATCCGCCTTTGTTCTCGTTTATTTCTATAGGAGGTTTATTAAGATACTTTCCTTTTGCAAAGGAATATCCGTTGCCGTAAGAATCTATAATACAGGAATAGTGTCCGTTGGACAGCGTATTAACTTTCGGAAATCCTACGCAATCTCCGCTCATGCGATAATTGTTTACCGCGCCGTCTTTATAAACAAAGTCAAATTTTTTTGTCGATTTGCTTACTGACGTAGGAATTTGTTCCTCAAGCATAAGTCTTCCGCCGTTCATAGCGCTATCGCTCATAAATAGCGATACTATATAATCGTCGAAAAGCGCGTTAACTATACTGCAAAGCGTCATTCCTTGGTGGTGCGACATTAGCGTTGCGACAATATTTTTACCGTTTGTATAATCTACGGCGTCAAACATTCCCTGATGAGTAAGCAATCCTTCTTCCGCAAGATTTTTTAGATTCTGCACGGCTTTTTCCGGCGCGTATTTCAATGCCAACGCAGAAGAATACGGACTTATAACGCATTTATCCTTTACGGCGCTCAAACTTATACTGCTTACTCCGAAAGCCGAATATTTATAATTATTCTCCTCGTTAAACTCATAGTAGCAACTTTCGCTTATTCCCCATACTCCGCTACATTTTGCTTTTTCCATGATTTTAATCACGTTCTTAATACTTGACGTAATCAAACTGTCTTTGCAATCGTCGATAAAAATTTGCGGCATAAGATATTCAAACGCAGTTCCCGACCATGAAACAAGAGTATTGCCATTTATTTTCGCAATATTTCTGGCAAGTCCGTCCCAATATCTGGTATCGCCTTTAAGCGCCGACGCAATATAGCACAAAGTTCTAGATTCCGAAGCCAACATATCGTAATGCCCTTCAAATTTACCCTCGGCTTTATTATAACCAATATGGAATTTTCCGCGACCGCCGTCAAATAAAGCGTCAAAATCTACGTCTTCAATTAGTTTGTCTACGCGCGAATACAGTTTTACATCGCTATCCTTTACAAATTGCTTTACGACTATCAAGCACGCGATAAAATTACCGCTGTCGACGCTTGATACGAAATACGGCGCAAGCGGTTTTTGCGTAGTCAGCGAGTACCAGTTGAACAAATGCCCTTTATATTTTTCCAAACTCTCCGTAAGGCATATCTGCTCTTCAAGTTTAGCCATACATTCTTCAAAAGAGATTCTGCCGATTTTATAAGAACAAATATATGAAAGCATAGCGAATCCCATATTAGTAGGCGACGTAAATCCGTTTGCCTCTTTCTTTGGAAACACTTGATAATTATCGCATATCAACGGCTTATCTTTTAGATTGCTTTCGAAGTATTTGCAGGTTCTGTTTGCCAAATCAATAAGAAAATCTTTGTTTTCTTGAGAAATTTCTTTTTTGTTATCGCGTTGTTTGGAACACAGATACAACAGATTTGCAACCGCTATATATAAAGCAAAATATGCAAGCAAATATATTTGCGTATAGAAAATCCCCCCCAATACGATGCACGCTACGATACTGGGCAAAAGCAATTGAATATGTTTTGAATAATTATTCTGTCTTTGAGATGAATAAAAAGTCTTCCATTCGAGCAATTTCTTTCTGTCAAACAAACACTTAAACAACATCTTTATCCACAGCATAACTCCGCTTACTGCAAAAAACGGAATCATAATCAACTCGTAAGCCATCGCGATGATTTCCGAGAAAAATTGCTTAAATACGTATCTGGGTCTTTTATCATATCCCAAAGCGTTAAGACAAAGTCCGAATCTTATAAGCCATATCGCTGCCGCGCTTATTGCAAAAGGAATTAGTAGCAGCAAATCTGCGCTTACGAAAAGCATAATCAAAAGAGCGAATTGCAAAGATGGAATAATGGTTTTAAGCGCGTTAAAAGCCATTACGTATCTGTAAAAAGGTTGCGACACCTTCTTAGAAAAGATATATGGCGTCAAAAGGATATCCCCTCGTTCCCATCTGTTTTGACGAATTATATGGCTTACAAAACTCTTCGGAGCGTCTTCGTAAGTAGGCAATGCAAGACTGCCCGTAGACACAATCGCGCCTTCAATTATATCATGACTCAAAATTCTATTGTCGGGCAACATTCCTTCTATTTGCTCCGTATACTCTTTAAGTCTGTAAATACCTTTTCCGCAGTATATGGCGTTGCCCGAGATTTTATAATAAAAATCTCCGTAATTGCAGTATCCGTCTACGCCGCTGTCCGACTTGTAAGTCTTTGACCACAACGTATCCAAAGAAGATAATCTGTATTTTGATCTAAACGTCATCAACGTGTATTTTGCATTCAGCGGATGCAGCATTGTATTAACCGCGCGCTTGATTCCGCCCGGCAACAACGTATTGTCGTCGTCAAGCAGTAAAACAAAGTTAGGCTTTCTCTGCTTTCTCAATACAAAGGAAAATGCGTCGTAATTACCGTCAAGCAAAGCGCGATTCAGCGTATCCGTCGCGCCTCTTTTTCTCTCGTAAGCCTGCCATTTCCCGTCTATGAATTTGCGTTTTCTTACAAATACATTGATGTTCGGATATTTTGATAGATATTCAAACGCGTTGATAATAGTCTGATCGTTTCCATCCACTTCGTTTTCCGACGCTTTCAAATCAACCAAAAGCGAATATTCCAACATCTTATCTTTATTGGCTTGGGCTAGTGAAAGCAAACTCTCGCTCGCCTCTTTAGCCTGTTTTTCGCTTGTTATAAACTCATTCTTGACCACAAGCGTCTTGCCTTCTTCGGGCAAATCAATATAATTCATAGACGCGACGTTTCGCGCAGGTAATATTTTATCGACAATTAAACTTACCGCAAATCTTGCAACAGGAATAGACGCGAAAGGCATTATAAGACCTACCGCTAGCATCATTTGCCACGATTTGAGAAATGCTATGCTCAATCCTGTCAGCAACGCCGAAAGCAAAGTAATAGTTATCGCGTAAAGTCTTTGATCTACTTTGCTCGTTGGCTTTTTCAATACGGACGGCGTAATAGAATGAATATAGCCTTTTATAGCGTATCTATAATCGTATATGATTTCACCGAAATGCACGTTGTACATCTTTGCAAGTTCCATTGCCGATTTTGCGACCGACCTTTCGCTTGCGCCGTAAAGCGACGACAGTTTGCTTATCGCGCTTAAATATGCGAATTTCGAACACATATCCATATTTTTGTACGTTTCGTCATGCGAAATAATACTGTACGTCGAACATAACTGTATTTTGAATTCGTCGTTAAAAATATCGTTTAATCTTTTCAAAGACGATATGCTATTTGAAATCAACACGCTCATATCCACGAGATTATTTGCAAACGACATATCTATATTGTCGGGATTTATATCGTTGATTTTATAAAAATATTTTTCGTCTAAGTATTTTCCCGAGTGCTTGAAAAAATACAAGTAAGCGTCGTACTTGCAAAGTCTTCTTACCGGCTCCGCGTCCCCGTCCGCCTGTCTTCTCAACTTCTCAGTGGAAATAATGTCTTTTGAAATTTTTGCAATACGCTCGACAAGCGCGTAAACCAACGCTTTATCCAAATTAAGCGTTTCGTCGTAATGCAACGGCGTATAATCGTTGAAAATATCAACGGTCTGCTTAATAGTGTCGGCATTAAGGTTACAATTTGACGAAGCGACCATAAAACGCGCCAACTGAATTATTCTGACGTTATTTTTTTTGTGCGTTAGTTTGCTAAACGACTTATAATCGCTCTGTTTTACGTTTATAGTAGCGGAATAATAGTTCTCGTAAAGCCATTTTTCGCATTCGTACAATGACTGTCCGTTATCGACTTTATTCAATAGCGTTTTGTACGCTCTTTTGATAACTCTCAAATGCGCGTTTATATTGGGAATAGCGCCTACCAATTCTCCGCTTCTCAGAGAAATTGCAAGACGTTTTACGTTGTCTTCAAGATCTTTATCGCTCATGGTAGAAGTGAATTCTTCGCCTCTGTCCGAGCGTTTTGCAATCAACGTTAATATAATCAATAACACAAATAATACTGTAATAACCGCGTACAACATACATTGATTATTGACGCTAATATAAAAAAAATACGCCCCAAAAGACGTATTTGTACAAGACAGTCTATAAGCCGAGTTCTGTATTTGACTATCATCTGTCTAGGCGCAGCGTTACCGATGCGCTCAAGCGATTTTCTCGACAAGCAGGCTACTTACAGTCGATTTTCTCTTGCATCAAGCGGGGTTTACATGGCTCTTCGAGTTACCTCGAAGACGGTGGTCTCTTACACCGCCTTTCCATCCTTACCGACTTACGTCGGCGGTCTATTTCTGTTGCACTTTCCTTCAAGTCGCCTTGACCGGTAGTTAGCCGGCGCTCTGCCTTATGATGCTCGGACTTTCCTCATACCTTACGGTCTGCGATAGTCTGGCTGTCTTGCTCAAAAATTATACCAAAATTCTAATCGATTGTCAAACGGCAAAATTTTCGATTTTGATTTTAGTTACGTATCCCGAAAAATCTAAAGCGTAGATATAGCCGTCGTGTACAGCCAATCTGCTGAGTATCGGAGAACCTACGTTGAATTTCGCAATAGTTTTTAGATTTTTATCGGTCATGTAAATATATCCGTCGGACGCTCCGAAAATCAAATTATCTACGTAAGGTAGTACTTCGCTCTCTACCGTCGCCACTTCTCCCGAAGTATACGGGGACGTAAAGACCAACGCGGTTCCCGTTTTGCATTGATTTATTTTCTCAAAAGTATTCAAATCGAACGCAACTACGCCGTCTTTTGCCGTAGCAAAATATCCTATGCCGTCTACAATATACGGCGCCGTAGCGGTATCGAGATTTATTCCGGTATCGCGAGATCTTAATATCTTACCGTCTTCTTTATCTATTTCAAAGATTTTGCTAGTAGCCGCGGTGTACAGTTTCCCCTCGTAAATAACCGGCGTAGCGGTACGGTAGCGAATTCCGCCTTTCTTATTTGCCCAAATACGTTTACCGTTGTATTTGTTATAAGCGATAATTTCATCCCAGTTGGCGCCGACAATAAGTTTATCCCCGTCTATAATCATTCTACAAGGCGAAGAGCAAGCGTTATCGTTTGACTTTTCCCAAATCAAATCGCCGTTGTCAAGCGAAAGGCAAACTGTTTTTTGAGCGCCTCCGCAATACACTCTGCCATCGTCGACGACAACGTTTTGTCCGGTATTTGCGGCAGCCATAATTTTTGTTTCCTTAATCCAAATAACCTCGCCTGTTTTGGAATCCAAGCAGTAAACTCTGCCTTCAATATCTTGCGCAATAAGTTTATTTTGTGAAATGACAAATGAATTCCTTACAGAATTTTTCGTTTTATAAATCCAATTTACCTTTCCGTTTTCACAGTTTAGAGACGTGATAGCGCAGTTTTTAGGATAACCGTCGTCTACAGTGGCAACGTACAAATTACCCTCTGAAATTATCGGTTCGGCAAACTCGCCGTGTCCGTCTACCTTTACTCCCCACTGCGAACCTTCCTGAGGCTCGCCTTCTACAAAGTTTCTGTAAATCAAATGCGTATCTTTCAACGCTCCGCCGTCTAATTCAAACAAACGCGTACAAGCGGGCGTAGAGTCAATTCCGCCGCCATCGGTCTTACTTGTCGTTACGTTTAGTATTCCATCTATATCGTTAAGATAATTATAATGCCAGTGTCCGAATACCCACGCAATCAATCCTTTGCTTTTCAGGTCAAGTTCATTTAATCCGTATTTTACCGTAAATCCGTTTTCATCCGGGCAGTAATCGTGATTAAAAATTATTACTTTCTTTCCTTCCTCTACTTGTTTTAGGTCATTGGCTAGCCAACGCCAAACGTCGCTGTGTTTATATCTTGCCGAATAATCTCCGTGCGCAATAGCGCTTACTACGTAATGAATGTCGCCGACGTCAAATGAGTAATTAACCGGACCGTACGTACTCTCAAATAAATCTTCGCTATACTTACCCCATTTAACGTAGTCGTGATTTCCTATGACATACCTTACGGGCGTTTCCATATTTTCGCTATTCATATCGTTTATATGCTGTTTAAGTCCGTCAACGTAACAAATATCGCCGGTATGTATGATAAATGAAACGTCTTCGCGCTTAGCGTCTTCTTTGACTTCGTTTACCAAATCTCCCGCTCCGTCGCCGTTTATCTCCGTATCGGTAACTTGCAAAAATTTATGCGAGGTTTCGTCTTTTTCTTTTTTATCCAAATAAAAATCATAACCGTCCGTATTCTTACCGATTTCTAAATAATACTTTTCCGTCCAATATCCTGAAGGAATCGTAACCGTAATAAATCTCTGTTTAATCCACCCGTCCAATTTGAACATACCGTTTTCATCGGTTTTTACTACGTCCCTGCCGTTTGTAACCGACACGTTTGCCATTGGTCTGTCAGTGCCGCTTTCCAAAACGTAACCGCTGTATCTATCGTTATTTACGCCGTAATAAATCCCTGTAATCAATCCGCCGACAGCAGCCATTGCTATTACTGCTATCAGCGCAATTACCGTTATTTTATTTCTTTTTCTTCTTTCCATTACGTCTTTTTCTTTTTACTCGCTCTTTTCAAGATAATAAATCCTTATTTCATAAGGCTGTAAATCGACGCTAAACTTCCCGTCTGTATTAAACTTTTCCTGATTGTCGGGATAATAACTCTCGACTGAAATTTTATCGGAAGCAAAGTTTAGAAGTTTTTCATCAAATACGTATCTTTGCTGTTTCTCGGAACTGTTTCTGACAGCCAGTATCGCTTTATCTCCGTCCTTAGCGTAATATCCGTAAACGTTTCCTTCTTCCGGCTTGCCTCCGAAAAATCTGCTCCTCTTCAAAATATTGAAATTTTTCTCCGCCCATTGCAATACTTCCGTCGCAACTTTGTATCTTTGCGAATCAAACATTTTTGGCGTAAAATACAATTCCGCAAAACCCGTTCCTCTCATCATGCACATAAGCATATATTCTTTGAATTGTTTCAAATCGTATACGACTGTCGGATGCGCCGACGAAGGATTTTGAAGATTGCTTGTCATAGGCGGATTACAGTTTCTCTCCGCATAGCAAGGCTCGTGATTATAAAGGTTGGATACCGGGAATTGCAGTTGTCGCGTTTCGAAAAAATCCATGTATCTCCCGTCTCTGTAATTAAGACACTGCGACAAATTATCTCCTTTGCCCGCATAGCCCATATCGGAACAGTTGTTTAGCCAAATTGCATCGCACCATTTCAAAAACCACGGACTGCAATGAGCGTAGGACGTAACGTTGAGAAATACGTCGGAACGCACTTTTCGAATTCTCTCAAATCCTTTTGTCCACTCTTCCCAAAGGAACGTATAGAAATACAAACCGTCGCCCATCCCTTTCGGATGACCGTGTTTATTTGATTTGCAAGGAGTTATGGCGAATCCGTCGATTTTGAAATAACTCACGTTGTATTTCACGCAAAAATCAGCCATTTTGTCGCACAAATCTTTTATATAACGCGGATTGCAAGCGCAAATATCTTTGGATTGACGGCATTTCGGATAGCCTATGCTCTCCAACAGTTTAGCATACTTATAGGTCTGTTTGGTATATCCTCCGCGAGGACCGAACCATACTCCGAACGTAGAATTCAATTCTTTCGTCAGTTTTGTTTCTTTATCGAATCCGTCTGTAAACTTTGTTTCGTCAAATGTCCAAAATTTAGGTTTTTTATAATCCGTCCAACCGTCGTCCACTACGTAGCAGTCAAGCGGACGCAATCCCGCTTTTGAGAATCCGTCGGCTATAGCCGTAAAAGAATCTGCGATTTTTTCGCTGTTTATATCCAACATATTGTCGTACCAACTGTTGAACTGAATACGAAATTTTGCAGGCTGGGCGGAAATAGTAAAAATGTATTCAAAAAATTCTCTTCGCAATACGTAAAAATCCGATTCCGACGCGCTTCCTATTACAAAAGGCGCGCTTTCATACTCGCCGTTTACAGATATATCTTTGAATTTGCGACCTATATAATATTTGCTGTACGCTTTTCCATTTTCTATTCTGTTATCTGCGACAGGAAATTCTCCTCCGAAAAACATATCGGATACGTAGTACGGCTGTCCCATAGTAGTTATATACGCGGGAATAAAAACTCTCTTCTCAACTTTAGGGATACTCCACGTAAAATCAGCGCCTGATACGTCAAAACCGTCTAATTGAATATAATCTATTACCACTTCGGGATTAGATATTTTGAGTATGATTTGTTTTCTCAACACTCCCGATTTTTCATCGTCGCTATACGCTACGAAAATATTCCAATCAATACCCCCGCTCGTAATTACATATTCAAGTCCTCTTTCGTTTGCGTCTATTAAAGTTGCGTCGTTGCTGTCAAAAAACGCTTTTTTTCTGAACAACGTTTCCTTGATAAAATACGATACTCCAAACTCTATACCGACAAAATCCAAACGCTTTTGCGTGATTCTATTTACTAAATACGACGATAAGATTTTACCGCCCGCTCTATCAACGCCTTTTATTACTTTAGAAGACACGAATTCCATAAGTTGCCGCCTTAAATTATTGTTATATATATATCTATAATATAATAACATATTAAATTGGCGTTTTCAAGATGAAAATTGACAAAAAGACGCATTCTGTCTATGAATTCCATATAAATGACAAAACGCGCCTGCAAATTTTATTATAAAGTAATATTTTCTTTTACCATATACTGTCTGAGTTTGAGCAAAACTTTTGTTTCGATACGCGATACGTAAGAACGGGATATTCTAAAAATCTTAGCCACTTCTTTTTGCGTAAGAGGCTCGTTGCCGTCAAGTCCGTATCTCAATGAGATTATTTGATACTCCCTTTCCGAAAGTTGCGCTTTTATAATCTCCATAAGTTTTTGAGAAGCGAATTTATTTTCTACTATTCCTATTACGCTCTCTTCGTCTTGGCTAATCAAATCTATTAACGACACTTCGTTGCCCTCTTTGTCGTAACTGACCGGTTCGTAAAGAGATTTGTTATTGAGATTCTTTTTATTCGCTCTCCACGTCATAAGTATTTCGTTTTCTATACAGCGAGCGGCATAAGTCGCAAACTGCGTGCCTTTTTCGGGCGAATATGTATTCAGCGCTTTTACCAAACCTATCGATCCGACGCTTATCAACTCGTCGTTGTCATGGTAATTTGAAAACTTCTTAACAACGTGAACGACAAGACGCATATTGTGTTTTGCAAGTTCTTCTTTCGCTTCTTTGCTACCCGCGTACATCTGCTCTAAAAGTTCTTTTTCCCGTTCGGCGTCAAGCGGCTTGGGAAATGCGTTTTTGTTACTTATGTAACCGCTGAAAAAAAATATATGGCTGAATAAACCTATAAGTCCGGATAAAATCATATATACCCCCAAAATTTACTATTAAATTCTATGAGGTAAAATGTCGAAAAATGCTATAAATCAAATTTTTGCAAAAAGAAAAACCTTCCGCTAAAGCGTACTTCCCGTAGGGAATATAAAAAGCGAAGAATTTTTAAATTCTTCGCTTTTTATAATTGATGATAAATTGTAATTTATTTGTTGCTATCGATATGTGGCTCGTCAAATAATATTTTCAAGTCTATGTCTTTGCAATCGTATCCGACAATCTTCAATCGGTTTAATCCGCTTGTTAAAGAAACGGTTTTTGTCGCCGTTTGCTCATTGGAATCGTTTTGCGAGCATTCTATTAAAACGGTTACGTTATTATTGCAATCGATATATACGATTTTCGCGCTACCGCTTGAAATACTCAAATCAAGTTGTATTTCTATCTCTGCACTCTTTTCGAGAGTTTTATTCCATAGAGTTTGCCGTCCGTTGAATTTTGAAACCGTAAGAGTGTATCCGCCGTCTATGTGGTTAGAAAACGAATTGTCTTTTGCATAACGATCTTCGATTTGCGCAATTTTTTCGGCATCATTATATTCTTGTTTTGCAAATTCATTTCCGCATCCCGTCAATCCTATTGTTACGCACACAATTAAGCAAATCAAAACGATTATGATATTTTGTTTCATTTTATCTACTCTCCGCTAAATTACTGTTTATCGCTCTATTATTATACAACGACAAAAATCAAAAGGTAAAGTAAAAACGCACTCACCTTTCTTGCAAGGTATAGTGCGCTATACTTACATTCTGTTCCTGTGGTAAAATTCCCTATGGGAACTACGGTAAATGCGAAAGGTTTTTCTCCCTTATCCATAAATTATTTATCCGAGTTTTTGTCTTTAAGAATAGTATTTATTTCGCTAAGCCAACTTTCGATGTCCTTGAACTCTCTGTATACCGCCGCAAATCTTACGTATGCGACTTCATCGATTTTCTTTAACCCTTCCATAACGTACTCGCCTATTTGAGCGGACGTAACTTCTTCGTTGAGATTATTTTGAATCTTGCGCTCTATATCTTCTACAAGTCTGTCTATTTGCATCATCGGCACGGGACGTTTTTCGCACGCTCTCAAAATACCCGCTTTAAGTTTTGCCGACGAGAATTGCTGTCTTGCTCCGCTTTTCTTGACTACCATTACGGGGGCGGTTTCGATTGTTTCGTAAGTCGTAAACCTCTTGCCGCATTTCATACATTCTCTGCGCCTTCTGATAGAAGTACCTTCTTCGTTTTGTCTGCTATCGACTACTTTACTGTCGACACAACCGCAAAAATTGCATTTCATAATCAACCTCCACAAGTCAATTCTTATGTTAATTATAAAACAATTCTGCGATTTTGTCTAATAATTTTACAAATTTAATATTTTTATCAGCATTCCGCAGGCGTAATATCTCCGTTGAGTTCCACTAAAATAGTATCTTCTCCTATTTTGCATATACAACGCCACGGTATAAAAATACTGTCCCCCGCCGAAAAACTTTTAATGAATTTTTTATCGCCCGGGACGATAATTCCGAGAATATGACCGTGAGAATTAAAACTAATATCTATTACGTGTCCCAACTTTTTTCCGTCGCAAACGTTGACGACCATTTTTTCTCTAAGTATACAAAACGATAAATCTGCCATATCTTCACCTCGTTTAATTTTATTTTGACGAAATAAAAAATATGACAGATTAAGTTAATTCACAGACATTCCTTTATCTTACCCAAGGCGTTTTTTTCCAATCTACTTACTTGCGCCTGCGAAATTCCTATTTTGCGGGATATTTCCATTTGCGTTTTCCCCACGTAATAACGCAATTTCAATACCTCTTTTTCTCTGTCTGGCAACTGCGCTATCGCATCTCTTAAAGCAAGATTTGTCGACCAATTTTCTTCGTTTTGTTTGCTATCTCCGATTTGCTCCATAAGAAGCAGACCGTCTTCTCCGTCGCTGTATACGCATTCTTGCAAAGATACCGTTTCGCTTACCGCGTCCAAAGCGCAAACGACGTCTCTGAGCGGAACGTCTATTTCCGCCGCTATCTCCAACATAGTGGGCGAAGTGGAATGTTTTAATTCGTATTCTTCTTTCGCTTTCAATGCTTTGTAAGCGGTATCGCGCATGCTTCTGCTTACTTTGATTCCCGTGCCGTCTTTAATGAATCTCCTCATTTCGCCCGATATCATAGGCACCGCGTAAGTGGAAAACCTTACGTTGAATTTTGGGTCAAAACCGTCAATGGCTTTCATCAATCCCACGACTCCTACTTGAAATAAATCGTCGCCGTTAGCCCTTCCCGAAAACCTCTGAACCATAGAAAGCACAAGTCTGAGATTTGCTATTACCAACTTGTCCTGCGCCTCTTTATCTCCCTCTTTTGTTTTTTGCAACAGTTCTTCGCACTCCGATTGAGTGATCTTCGGCAAACTTCTGGTGTCTATGCCGTTTATGACAACTTTGCGCATAAAATCCTCCTTAGTATATGTAGAGGGTATATTGCCGCAATAGTATTATTTGCAAAAAATTAGTCTTTATTCAAAGAAATTTTTGCCATTGTCATTTTAACTTTTATAGACCTATATCTAATATTTTTGTCTTGTATAATCTTACTATACCATTTTTGACATTTCTTTTTTGAGTTTTTTCATCACCTTTTTTTCAAGCCTCGATATATAAGATTGCGATATTCCGAACATATCCGCAATTTCTTTTTGAGTCTTTTTAGGCGATCCTAAAATACCGAATCTGAGTTTCACTATCTGCCTTTCTCTCGGCGGTAGTTTGTTAAATGAAGCGATGAGAATTTCCCTTTCGACGTCGTTTTCCACGTCTTTATAGATTACGTCGCTTTCCGTTCCCAAAACGTCGGAAAGTAAAAGCACGTTTCCTTCCCAATCGACGTTAAGCGGCTCGTCCAAAGAAAGTTCGTTTCTGGTCTTTACTACTTTTCTAAGGTGCATAAGTATCTCGTTTTCAATACACCGACTTGCGTAGGTAGCCAACTTAATTTGCTTGGCTTCATCAAAAGAATTTACCGCTTTTATTAAGCCTATCGTTCCGACAGAAATTAAATCTTCAATATCTACGTTGGTATTTTCAAACTTTTTAGCAATGTAGACAACAAGTCTTAAATTGTGTTCAATCAACTTGCTTTTCGCAGTTGCGTCGCCTTGCATATACTTCCCGACCAGAAGTTTTTCTTCTTCCTGATCCAGCGGTTCTGGCAACGCTTCCCCTCCGCCGATATAATCGACGTTTTCGCCTTGAATATCGAAAATCTTTGCAAATATTTCTTTGATTCTTTTCCACATAAACTACCTCTATTTATATGTCGCAATGTAATACGACTTTGTATTCTCCTCTGATAGAATCTGAGATTGCAGCCATAACTCCGTAAACTTTATCCTTTTTATCTTGCGTACGCAAATAGTCAAGCGTTATGATAGGCAATTTCTTTTTGCCTGTAACAGTGTCGATTTGCGCGTTTTCTCCAATATCGATAAGTTCCTTCTGAGCAAACAACTGCAAAGCGACGCTTCTGTCAATGATAATAGTCGGCGAATTTTTATAATACAGTCTGTTTCCGCTGTCGTAATAAGCCTTGCACTCTACTTCTTTTCCGTTTGCGGATATTACGACAACTTCCTCATACCTGCTCTTGCGACGAGCAAGCACTATATGTTTATAAATAAGTTTTTGCGCAAATAAGACGATTAACCCCGACAGACCGACAAAAAAAGGAATCAACGTGGAATTTGTTTTTTCCAAATCGATTGAAAAAATCGAAGCCAATCCTTGGGTAATTCCCCCCATAGCAAAAGTAAGCGCAAAAAATATCGCGCACGCGGAAAGATATCGCTTAAAAGCGCATCTTCCGACAGTAATCGCTACCATAATTATCGCTAAAATAATTTTGAATATGAAAAAGTTTAATATGTCTGCAAGCGGTAAAAAAATTGCGTAAAGCGTACCTATCGCCGACGATACAAATATCCACGCTTTACTTATTTTATGTCTTAAAAATTTAAGAGTCAACGTCAGAATCAACGCGTTGATAACCAAATTGTTGATAATGACTACTTCAATATAAACTTGCATAGCAAGATTATAACTTGTTAAAAATAAAAAAATATTCTATCTGTGTCGAAATATTATAATTTATTATAAGAAATTTTCAAAAATAATGCTGGAAAACGAATTATAAATCCCCTTCGTATTTCATTGAACGCTGCGGACAACTCCCGTCTAATTTCTTAAACTCTCCGTATTCCACAAATTTAAGTCCGCATTTTCTCATAACGTTGCCCGACGCAACATTTTCTTCGCAATGCTCGGATGCAAATTTTCGTGCGCCGAATTTCAATCTAGCAAATTCAATCATTGCTTTCGTCGCTTCCGTAGCGTAACCTTTACCCCAACAGTCAAAACGCAAATTGTATCCGAATTCCCATCTGTCGATATTCGGATTATATCTGATATTTCCGCTTCCTATGAGTTTTCCGTCGCTTATACGTTGAAATCCGAATTCAAAAATATTTTTTTCTTTCTCAACGCTTTCAAGCCACTTCTCGACTTGTTCGACGTTTTTGTAAGTCGTATATATCATATACTTTGCTACCCGTTCGTCGCTTACCCATTCAAATACTTCTTGAGCGTCGGCCACGCTTAGCGGTCGCAATAATAATCTTTCGGTTTGTATCTTCATCTTCCTATTATCCATAATACAAAATTAAATATGCGTCGATATACATTGCACCGTATAATCGACGCATACTAAAAATTTTTATTAAATTTACCGAAACAAACGTCAATTTAATCAAATCGCAAGATTAAAATTCGACATCAATTTCTTACTAAAATCTAACTTATTTTCTATTCAACAGCCTTTTCATAAACGGCGGAATATCTTTATTAGACGATTCCTGTCTAGGTACAGAGTCTATTCTTGTCGGTTGTTGAGTTTGCGGTTGTTGCTGTCTGGGCATCGGCTGAGGTTGCGGTCTTGGAGGAACTTGCGGACGCTGATTGGTATCATATCCCATAGGCTGTCCGTTCGGCGCGCCTCTCATACCTGAAAAATTAGGTCTTAATCCCCCGTTTATCATATTCCCTCCGTTTCTGGGAATATTATCGGCTGTACAACCCGTCGCAATCAACGTAACTCTTACTTTTCTGTTCATAGACTGGTCATAACTGTGTCCAAAAATATAATTTACATCTTTCGATACAAGACTAGCGATATATTCGTCGGCTTCATCCAATTCCTTACAAGTTAAGTCAAGTCCCGTCTGTATACTAAATATTAAACCGGTAGCGCCTGCAATACTTGTATTGAGAGTATCTTCGTTCGCCGCCATCTTTACCGCTTTTACCATTCTGTCAGAATTACTTTCGCCTTCGCACTCTCCCATGCCAATATGAGAATATCCTTTGCCTTTCATTATTGTCTTAACGTCTGCAAAGTCAACGTTGATAATACTCGGCGAGTTTATAAGATCGCTTATACTTCTTATAGAATTTTTAAGTATATCGTCCGCTCCGGCATAAGCGTCCATAAGTATGGCGTTTCTGTCATTGTCAAACAATTTCTGATTGGGAATAATTATAAGAGAATCTACGTACTCTTGCAATTTTGTTATTCCTTTTTCTGCGACTTGCATTTTATTGCGTTCAAATCTAAACGGTTTTGTAACTATCGCAATTATCAGCATTTCCGGATTTATTTCTCTTGCGTACTTAGCGATTACAGGCGACGCACCCGTACCGGTTCCTCCGCCCATACCTGCCGTAATAAACAACAAATCCGTACCTTCAAGCATATCCGTGATAATTTTTCTGGATTCCTCGGCCGCTTTTTCGCCTATTTCGGGTTTAGCGCCCGCGCCTTGACCTTTTGTCAATTCCAAACCAATCTGAATTCTATGTTCGGCAGGAGCCTTTGACATATTCAAATGTTGAAGATCGGTATTGACAACGTAAAAACTTACGTCTTTTACTCCGGCGTCTATCATGCTGTTGACGGTATTTGCTCCGCAGCCGCCGACCCCGACAACCTTAATCTTTGTAGCAGTTTCCATAAAACCCTCCCTGATTTATCTGAATAATCTCTCTAACAGACTGTTTTTTCTACTCATTTCTTCCGCAATTTCCAAAGTCGCGAACATCGAAGCGTAATACGGCTTGTCCCATCCCGCCGTACCTGCGGACAGTAAAGTTATTTCCCTCGAAAGCGCTCTTGCAAAGAAATTCGCCGCTCCGCGAATCTCGCTTATACCGCCGCCGACAAGGAAAAACCTCGTCAAATCGTTGACCGACGGATATACGCCCGCTCCAAAAGCGTTTTGAGATTCGGACATTTTATCCGCTTCCCTTATCTCCGAAATACACGTATTCACAAAATCTACAAGATTTTTCAATATGTAATTATGCAAAAACGAATTGATTTCTTTTGCCTTACATTCGAATTTTGCTTTTCCTACTTCATACTGGTAAACGCTCATATCGTCGCTTTCGATATTAAGCGTTACTTTCGATAAAAGTGATTCCGCCACTTCGTAGTCAACGTTCAAAACTCCCGCGAGAGCGTCAATCAAATATCCTTTACCGAATTGACAGTCCTTTTTATATTTAATTCCGTCGCCTTTCATAAGAGCGAAAGTAGTCGACGAGTATCCTACGTCAATCATGACCGCCCCGTCAACGCGCGAAATTTCATCGATAAGTTGGGTTCCTTCAGCCCATATTCCGTCTACAAACCGAACGTACCTAAATCCCAACTCGATTGCGATTTTATAAATTGCGCGTATAAATTCGTCTTTGCAGAATATGTATGACATATCCGCATAAATATTCTTGGCGTTTTCTCCGATAGGATGTATAGTATGTCTATTCCCGTCCAACGAGTATTCCAAAGCGGAGGAACACAACGCGGTATAGCCGTTTACTTTGAACGCTTCCGCCCTTTTATGAATATCCCTTATTGCGGACGAAGTGATGGTTTTCGTCCTTCCCGAATCGGACAGAATACCGCTTGTCCTTACGAAAGTAAATTCCGACGGAACCCCAACGTATAAAGTCTTTATTTTGAAATTGAATTTGCTTTTTTCTATAACTTCCGATATGTCGTCTTTAAGTCTGTCTTTTGCAATCCAATCTCCGTTAAAATAACCTGGATACTCTACCGAAGCAAAGTTTTTTACAAAAAATATTTCGTCGGCGGATTTTGTCCCGACGACAAAACAAATCTTTCCCGATCCGATGTCTAAGACAGCAAATTCTTCTCTCATATATTTATTATAATATTATAATAATATAAAAGTCAACGTCTCTTGTAAATTTTTTGCTTAAACAATGGTAATTTTCGATAAAAAATATCAATAAACGCGTATTTTAACACTCTTGTAAATTATTCGACAGGTTCCCACTTCCACCCGTTGTCTTTTAGGCGAATATATCCGCTGCTTTTGCCCAAAGCGCTTGTTTTATTTAGATAGTAATTATAGCATCCGATTACGCTCTCGTCTATATTCGAAGACACCGGCAGTTGCATTATAACTCCGCTGTTAGTCGTGAGATCTATAGTATCTTCCTTAACTTCCGCTTTAACAAAAAAGGTGCTGAATCTTTCATTGATAAACGAGCATCTCTCCGCTCCTTTTACCATTTTCAGCAACAACCCGTTTCTATAACCCAACTCATGACCGAGCGTCAAAGTTTCGTCTTGCAAACCGACCAGTTCAGTCAAAGAGTTGTCTTTAACGTCGGACATAGATATTACTTTCATTTCCCTATCCAAAATAGCGTACTCTCCATCCGCTGTTTTGCAACAGAAAACGCCCGTCCTTCCGGTAACATATATCACTACTTTATTAGGGAATTTCCTTTCGATAGAAATAACTTTGAGCGACGGCTGATTGAGTTCAATATTATCGATAGCGATTGATTCGTCGATAGAAAAAATATTTTTTCCTCTTTTTATTTCGCTCAACGCAATAATTTCCGTTTTTTGCTCGGCGGACAGCGTTATATCGTTGGTGGAGTTTACGTCAACTCCACCAATGGAAAATAATGTTCCCAACACCACCGCCAACACGACCGCCGACGCAATTACAGCCAAAATTACCCAAAGTCTTTTGTGCATTTCAAACCCTTCTTATATTTGCTCCCAACGCAGATAGGTCAAGCGACATATCTTCGTAACCTCTGTCGATATGATGGATATCTTTGACAACCGTTTCTCCGTATGCGACCAATCCCGCAAGCACGAGCGACGCGCCTCCTCTCAAATCGGTAGCGACAACTTCGCTGCCCGTGAGTTCCTTGACGCCTTTTACTACCGCCACTCTGCCTTTAATCGTGATGTCCGCTCCGAGTTTTTTTAGTTCGCTTGCGGTTTTGAAACGGGTCTCGAAAATATTCTCGACTATTACGCTTGTTCCTCTCGATACCGTCTGCATTGCCATTATTTGAGATTGCAAGTCTGTCGGAAATCCCGGATAGTACATAGTTTCTATGCAATCCAGACTTTTTTGACGTCCTTTGCTCTTGACTATTATTCTATCATTTTTCACATATATTTTGCAAGTGGTTTTAGACAATTTAGATATTAACGACGAGATATGTTCGCTGTTAACATTTCGAAGTTCTACGTTGCCTCCGCACATAGCGGTTGCAATAAGGTATGTGCCGGCTACTATTCTGTCAGGTATAGGCGTATACTCTACGCCGTGAAGTTTATCTACTCCCTCGACTACTATAACGCTGCTTCCCGCGCCTTTGATTTTAGCGCCCATAGCGTTTAGAAATTTTTGCAAATCGACTATTTCCGGCTCTTTCGCGCAATTTCGTATTACGGTTTTGCCTTTAATAAATACGCTGGACATCATAAGATTTTCGGTAGCGCCTACGCTAGGCAAGTCAAGTACTACGTCCGCGCATCTTGCGTTTTGAGAATTGCAGATAATAAATCCGCCCTGTTCCTGTATGTCTATATTGAGTTCCTTCAATCCTGCTATATGTATATCTATCGGTCTTAAACCTATGTCGCATCCTCCCGGGTACGCTACTTTCGCTTTCTTTAATCGGGACAAAAGCGATCCCAACAAAAATATAGAAGACCTTAATTCTTTTGCGAGCGAACTAGGTATTTGCGAATTACATACGCCGCTACTGTCTACTATCAAATCTCTGTCATTGCGTATAATCTTACATCCAAGACCTTCAAGTATCTTTATCATGCTGTCCACATCGCTTATATAAGGACAATCGTGCAATACTATAATTTCATCTGTCAAAATGCAGCCGGCAAGCAAAGGCAATATGCTGTTTTTTGCTCCGCGAATGTCTACGGTACCCTCCAACATCCGACCGCCATTTATTATGTATTCTTTCATATTTCTCTCCCATAAGTAATAAGCATAGGCATACTCCGCCAAGAATATGCTAAGTCTCAATACATTTTATGATTGAGATACCCGCATTGTGATTTAGAATCGATATTCTCCAAAATACCTATGCCTGCCATAAAACAAACCAATGATGTGCCTCCGTTACTTATAAAAGGAAGAGGAATTCCCGTCGGCGGAATACTTCCCGAAACGACCGCGATATTGAGCAGCGTTTGCACCGCTATTATCGCGGTAATTCCCGCCGCAAGATAACAATCGAATCTTGAAATCGCTCTCATAGAAATCTTTATACCGCAAACTATCAAGACAATGAATATAGACAAAACCGCGATACAGCCTACCCATCCGAGTTCCTCGCCTATTACCGAAAGAATAAAGTCGCTTTCGGCAAACGTAAGAAACAGGTATTTCTGACGCGAGTTAAAAAGTCCCAGTCCGAAAAGTCCTCCGCTGCCAAGCGCGTAATACGACTGGATAAGTTGATACCCTTCTCCCAAAGGCGACGCCCACGGGTCGATAAAAGCCATAAGTCTTTTTACTCTGTAAGGTTCGAGAAAAATCAAGCCAATCACGCCCAAAGCGACCGGTATAGCCATAATAAGAAAATGTTTGAGATTACATCCGCCGACAAACAGTAAAATAACAACAACCAATCCGACGCACATTGTTACCGACATATTTGGTTCGAGCATGATTAAAGCGCATACGGCGCTAGTCGCCAAAAGTACCGGCAACATATTCTTGAAAGTAAGCATGCTTTTCTTATCAAGACAAGACGCAATGAATATTACCAACGCAAACTTTGCCACGTCCGAAGGTTGCATTGTCGTAAATCCGAGATTTATCCATCTTTTCGCGCCATAGTTCTCCACCCCTATTTTAGGAACAAATACCAAAGCGAGAAGAACCAGAGAGATTCCCAAAATCGGATAGCGAAATTTTTTAAGCCATTCGGTTTTGATAAATTTCAAAGCGTACAAAACTACCAATGCGAATACAAGCGCTATTGCCTGTTTTTTCACATAGTAAAACGCGTCGCCGAATTGTTTTTCCGCTCCGTAACTACTCGCGCTGTATTGCATGACAAGTCCGATAAGAGAAAGCAATAACGCGCACGCCACCAATGTTTTATTGCGAATTGAAAACCTCTTGTTCACTTACTTACCCCGCTCAGTCTTTCATGTTGGCGACAATCATATCGAAATGTTCGCCTCGTTCCACGTAACTTGAATACCTATCAAAACTCGAAGTTGTAGGAGAAAACAAAACGTTTTTAACGGACTTTTGAACGGCAAGTTCCACCGCTCTTTCCAAAGACGATGTTATCTCAAAAGTATATTCGTGATATGACGGAAGAAATTGCATAATGGAATAAACGTTGTCGCCCGTAGCAATTATATGTTTAATTGTATCGGGTAAATTAGTGAAAAATCCGTCGTACGCGATTCCTTTGTCATAACCTCCGACAATAAGCGCGGTTTCTCCGTTCATTGAATTGCACGCTTTTATTGCGCTGTCGATATTTGTCGCTTTGGAATCATTGAAAAAATCTACTCCATTTACAGAACCGATATATTCGTTGCGGTATCTGGGAAGACGGAAGTCGGCTATCGCGCTTTTTATATATGTATCGTCTATTCCTATCAACTTGCATGCAAGTATTGCCGTCATAACGTTTTGATAATTGTACTCGCCCTTAAGCGGTATATCCTCTATGCTCATAAATTCGTAGGCTTCATCGATATTCAATACAATCTTTCCGTTTGAAAGATAAGCGCCTTTTACTTCCGTCTTTGCGCTGGTAAAAAATACTTCTCCGTAAATATCGTCGTAAAAATCTCTGACTATTGTATCGTCGTAATTGAGTATAGCGCAATCGCCTATCCCTTGATTTATAAAAATATTGAATTTCGCCATCGCATAATTTTCCAAACTTTTATGTCTTTCGAGATGGTCGGGCGTAATATTAAGACAAGCCGAAATTCTCGGTCTGAACTGTTTTATACTTTCTAATTGAAAAGAAGAAACTTCCAACACAGCGATTTCGTCTTCCGCTATTTTATCGGCGTGAGCGCAAAATGACTCGCCTATATTTCCAAGCGCGTAAGCCTTTTTCGCGCCTGCGTTTATAATTTCATTGATAAGTTTTGTTGTAGTCGTTTTGCCGTTTGTACCCGTTATCGCAATTATTCCGCCTTTGCAATAGCGGTATCCCAATTCAATCTCTCCTATTACAGGCACATTGAATCTTTTTGCGTACTCTACAATTTTGTGAGAATTCTCAATACTTGGGCTGACAACTACTATATCCTTGTCCGCCACCGCTTCAAATTCGCTTGCATTACTTACGTCTTTTAATTGCGGATATCCCGAAATATCAATCGATGTATCAGAAAATACGCTAACCTCCATACCCTGACGCAACAAAAGTTGCGCGGCGCCTCTTCCGCTAACGCCGAAACCGACAACAAGAGCCTTTTCCATTTTGCCTCCTATACGAGGACAGAAATCAACGCAACTCCGCTCATAATAAAAGTTACTATGGCATAAAACCCTACAACTCTGTTCTCGTGAATACCTTTATACTCCAAATGATGATGATAAGGCGCAATAAGAAAGATTCTCTTTTTTCTAACCTTAAAACTAATCACCTGCAATATTACTGATATGCACGAAACTATATACATTATGCCTATAAACAAAAGAATAAGAGGTTGAGATATAAAAATCGCTATGCAAGTCAACGCTCCGCCTATTGCCAACGACCCTGTATCTCCCATAAATATTTTTGCGGGATAATTGTTGTGCCAAATAAAAGCAAGCATTGCGCCAAGCAAAGCGCAAACAAAATATTCCAAAGATATTAGTTGATAGGAATAAAACGTATCCCCCAATTTCGACGCGGACACGTAAGCGACATATACTATCACAGCCAAAAAGACCAAATTAACTGACGATGTTTTTCCTACCAATCCGTCTAAACCGTCAGTCAAATTGACGGCGTTGGTCATAGCAAGATAAACAAAAAGACAAAGCGGAACAAACCACCATTGCAAATCTACAACCTTGTCAGTAAACGGCAGTTCTATAGTCGAACCTATAAACGCGTTTTTATAACAGTAGATAGACGCGATAATGCCTATGCCGAACTGTCCTATTATTTTCTGATACGCCTTTAATCCTTTATTGTGTTTGAATTTGACTTTAATAAAATCGTCGAGCAAACCTATAAGACCGTAACTCAAAGTTACCGCCATCGCTACGATTCCCATCTTTTCGCCGTTGATACTGAACAATATCGTAATAATAGCCATTGGCAGTAAAAATATAATACCGCCCATTGTCGGAGTTCCGCTCTTTCCTTCATGCTTGTCCACGTATTCAAGTATCGGTTGCCCCGCTTTCAGCGCTTTCATCATCCTTATAATCAAGGGCGAAAGCGCCATTGCCAAAACAAACGACGATATGATCGCAAGTATAATTTTTATTTCTTCGCTCATTTTATCTCCTCAATCAGCCCAACCACCTTCTGACTTCCTGCATATCGCTGTAAGGGATTTTTATATTGTTTTCATCTATGTAGTTTTCGCTGCCTTTACCTGCGATAAAAACTATATCTCCTTCGTCGGCAAGTTCGATTCCCAATTTAATCGCTTTCGCTCTATCAAGTTCTACGTACAGTTTCCCTCTCGGATTTACGCCTTGAAGAATATCTCCGGCAATACCTTCTCTGCTTTCTGTGCGAGGATTGTCGGAAGTTACGATAACTATATCGCTCATTTCGCTTGCTATCTTACCCATAATAGGACGTTTAGTTACGTCCCTATCGCCGCCGCAACCGAAGATTGTAATAACTCTTTTGTCCGTCATTTCCCTGCCTTCTTTCAAAAGGTTAAAGATTCCGTCGGGAGTATGCGCAAAATCCACTACGTAGGTTATACCCTCTTTTCTAACAACGTTAAATCTACCGTCGGGAGCGTCTATCTCCCTTAACGTCTGCATGATCTGAGCGTTGCTCAAACCCACTTTTTTCACTGCTACCAACGCTCCGAGCAAATTATATATATTAAATTTGCCAAAGAATTTGCAGTCGATATCCAATATATCGTCTAAGACGTTAGCCACAAAAGATTCCCCCCGCGACGTCTGCGTTATGTTTATTGCGAACGCGTCGCTGGGATTGTCAAGTCCGTAAGTAATTATCGGCAATTTTTCCTCTTTTATAATTTCCAACCCCAACGGGTCGTCTACGTTTACTATTGCAAGACGTGTATTTTTTTTGTCAAAATAACTCTTTTTACATCTACCGTACTCATTCATGTTCCCGAAAAAGTCCAAATGATCTTGCGACAGATTTGTAAATATACTCATTTCGCTCTTTACTCCGTACAACTTATTTAGATAAATAGCATGCGCGGAAAGTTCCATAACCACGTACTCAACTCCGCTCGCAAGCATTTTTGCAAAAAGTTCCTGCAACGCTATCGGATCGGGCGTAGTGAGATTAGACGAAAGTCTTACCCCGTTATATTCGTAATACATTGTTCCTATCAAACCGCAGGAAATGCCGTTGCGTTCTAAAAGTTCCTTTACTATGTACGCCGTTGTCGATTTTCCGTTTGTGCCGACTACAGTAATAATTTTGAGTTTTTCGGACGGATTGCCGTAATAATTGCTCGCTATTACGCTATACGCCTTTCGCGTGTCGTCTACTTTTATAACAGTAGCAAGCGAATTGGCGTAATCGTTACAGCATATAACCGCGCGCGCTCCCCTCGCTATTGCCTCGTTGGCAAAATTATGTCCGTCCGAACGACTTCCCACAAGACATATAAAGCAATCGCCTTCGTTTACGTCTTTGGAATTTATTTTTATTTGGTCAATTTGAATATCCGTTTCTCCGCTGATACTCGCCACGTCGCATCTTTCCAGCAATTTACTCAGTAACATAACAACTCCTTTTATTTACGCGCTTGTTTATATTATAATAATATAAGCATATTTGACTTTCAATACCTTTAACAATCTTCGACATTATAGACGCATAATAGAACAATTTATCATTTTCTAACGTTATACCGTTATTCTGTCGAGAAAAATACAACGGCATTCGAACGCACTTTTTGACCCGCTACCGGGAATTGATAAGATACTCTTCCGCCTTCGCCGGCAAATTCATAATCCAATCCCGCTTTTTTCAAAGCGACGGACGCTTCCGCTATTGACATTCCCAAAAGATCGGGCATATCTATTTCGTTATATGCGGGTTCTTCTCCCTCTTTGTATGTCGGTTTGATATTTTTATAGGCAAAAATACTGGAAAACAGTTTTCCGACAAACGGCGCGGCAACTATGCTGCCATAATAAGCGTAACCTTGCGGTTCGTCAACAAGCAACAGACAAACCAAAGTATCGTCGCCGACGTCTGTAAATCCCAAAAACGAAGATATATATTTACCCTGAGCAATCGCTCCGTTTTCGTATTTCTGCGCGGTTCCCGTTTTACCGCCGATGTCATATCCCGCGACGTAAGCGTTTTTTCCGCCGCCTTCGGAAACTACCGAATACAAATACTTTTTCATTATTTCAGACGTACTTTCGCTAACGGTTTTATTCTTAACCGTCGAAGTATGCGAATAAGCGGTGTTTCCGTTTACGTCTACTATCTTATCTACAACGTAAGGAGTATATAAATTACCGCCGTTAACTACCGAACATACTGCGCTTGCCAACTGAATCGGAGTTACCGCAATAGCCTGCCCGAAACCTATTCTCGCAATATCTACGTTCTGAACTCTGTCAACGTTAAGCATAATTCCGCCCGCTTCTCCGCTTATGTCAACGCCTGTTTTTGCGCCTATTCCGAATTTACCGAAATAGTCGTACATAGTGTTTTTGCCTACGCTCAAAGCAATGTCCATAAATACGCAGTTACATGAATTTTGAATGCCTTGCTGAAAGTTTTGACTTCCGTGTCCTATGCTTCTCCAACATTTTATACGCTGACCGTCGACGGTAGCGCTACCGCCGCAATAGTAAGAGTTTTTTATCGCATTCTGCTCCAATCCTATTGCGGAAGTTAAAATTTTGAAAGTCGAACCCGGCTCATACACGTCGTTGACGAGCAAATTTCTAGAACCTTTCAACAATAAATCCATATTGTCGCGCGGAATATCGTTCAAATCGTAAGTTGGCGCGCTAGCCATTGCCATAACCGCTCCGGTGTTCGCGCTCATAATTATGCAACTTGCGGAATTGGAATTGTAAATTTTTTGCGCGTCTTCTACTGCTTTTTGCGCAAAATTTTGCATATAATAATCTATCGTCAAATGCGTAGTCATGCCTTTTACTGAATCAACGTAAGTCGTAACGTTAGACGAAAGTTTTTTACCTACAAGGTCTGTTTGGGTATAAGATGCGCCGTTTATGCCTTTGAGATAATCGTCGTAATAAAGTTCCACTCCGCTTTGCCCAACTCCGTCGCTGTTTGTGAATCCCAAAACTTGAGTAAGAAAATTTCCATAAGTATAATATCTTTCGCTATTGGCGGTCAGATACAAGCCGTCAACGTCCGTTGATATTAGCGAAAGCATTTGCGATTTAGTAAGATTTTTTGCTACCGTTATTTCGCTGACACCCTTTTTGGATAGTTTTTCAGACAGTTTATCTCTATCTATGTTCAAAATGTCGGCGATTGCTGAGGCAATATAGTTGATATCCTTCATTTCATTTGGACGGGCATAAAGAGTATAACTAGTACTGCTTTTTGCCAAAACCACACCGTTGGCATCGACAATATCTCCTCTGTCCGCCCTAAACGGCAACTCTCTCGTCCACTGATCGTACGCGCGATATTGCAACGTTTCCCCCCAAAGAATTTGAAGATAGAAAAGTCTGCAAAACAACAACGCAAACACAAATACTATCAGAATCAAACTGACAAGCAATTTTTTCTTTATACTGAAATGAGATATTTTTTCCAATGAAATACTTCCTCCGCTCAATACTCTACAAATATACTATTGAGCGGATAGAAGAATTATTCTGAATAAATAAAAGGTATAGTCTAAACTTTTTTCAAAACTTTACCGTTGTCGAAAAACTTATAAGTATAGAAATTACCCTGTTCGTTTACAAACACGTCGTTCCTATTTTCAATATACCAAACGCTATAAAAATAATTTTTGTGAATCAAATCCAAATTATTTTTCACATTAAGTATCAGCGAATCGTATATTTGATTATTACTTAGAATAGGAAAATCTTTGAGTATT
Organism: uncultured Christensenella sp.; assembly: GCA_910584635.1. Classification (GTDB taxonomy): domain Bacteria; phylum Bacillota; class Clostridia; order Christensenellales; family UBA3700; genus RACS-045. The sequence continues at coordinate 292,603 of CAJUBA010000001.1, forward strand.
TCATGATCGAAAACCGTCCTGATTATACTCCATCCTTTGGAATCGGCTATATTAAAAGGACGAAATCCAAAATTCAAATACAGTCTTACCGCAACCGGACTTTGAGTTTGAGTACGCAACAAAATTTTGTCATGCCCCAATTCGCTCGCTAATTTTACGGTACGCGACAACAACGACTTTGATAGTTTCCTTCCTTGATAATCTCTGTGAACAGCAAACCAATCAACAACGCATCCGTATCCGAATTCATTTGACGGAGAAACTGTCGACGTAGCAATTTTGTTACCGCTCTCGTCTGCGATAAAAAAACATCTCTTGGGTAATTCTTTATAAAATTTATCATAAAACTCATGAAAAATTTCGCGAGCCTCGCTTAACGACGCAAACTCTCCCGAATTAAGATGAATATCTATCCAACTTTCAATATCAGAATCTCTCTCCCAAAATATAAATTTGTAACCTTTTGGCAAAGCGTAATCTTCAATCTCTGAAAAGGAATTCAACGTCATTATCAATTCATGATACTCTATTGTTTTTTCTATCGTATTCATATTTTTTTTATTATAACATTAAAATTTTTATCTTGCAATATTCATATAATACAAAAAGACGGCAGTCGCCGTCCTTTTGTAGTTAAATATATTAAGATGGAGTGTGTGAAAGTCTTATTTAAGTTTTCCGCCGAAGAAATCGCAAACTTTGTCAAACCAATTTGTGCTTTGCTCGTATTGATATTCGGGGATAATTTCTATCGGTTGCATCATTTCGCTGCCATCCGAAGTTGCCGCGCTGAAAACAGTCTCGCTATCAACCGGTTGTATTATATCGCTTTCAGCCGACGCTTCGTTTCCCGATATAAACTGATTCGCTATTAAAAGTCCGCATATAAGAAGCGCAACTACCATAATAGTAACCACTATCTTAATCATATCGGAATTGACGTTTTTCTTTTTCATCTTACCGCTTCTCTGATCGCTTATTCTTCTTACCTGAGCATTACGATCATAAGTTTCGCCCATGTACGCATCGTACTTGTACTGTTCTTGCGGACTTACAAAACCGCCGTTTCTGCTGTAATTCTCCTGTTGTGGCATTTGACCGCTAGCCAAATATCTATCAACTTGATCTTGATAATAACTTGATACAAACCTAGGAGCGACATTCTGTTGATAACCGTAAGACTGTTGCGCATACTGCGAATTGAATCCGTAATTGCGATCGGGCATTTCAAAACCCTGTTGCGAATTCATATTGGCTTGTCTATAACATATTTCTCTATCAGGCAACTGCTGTTCGTAATTAGCGTATTCGTCCTGTCTTCTTCTGTCTTTTACCATAAATGCCATCGTAGTTTACACCCCCGTTTGTATTTTTACCTTTATTTAATTTTTTACACCCTTTTCGCAATTCTCAATTTTGCGCTTGTCGATCTCGAATTTTCTTGCAACTCGTTCTCGCTTGCCGTCATCGGCTTCTTAGTTATTATTTCCACTTCTCTGCGTTTGTCGCAGGTACATATCGGTTGGTGCGGAGGACAGATACAATCTTTATTGAGTTCCACAAACACCCTTTTTACTATTCTGTCCTCCAATGAGTGGAAAGTTATCACGCAGATACGTCCACTTATTTTCAACCTAAGACTCAACCGATTTATTACTTTATCCAAATCTTTGAGTTCTTCGTTTACTTCAATCCTTATAGCCTGAAAAGTTCTTTTACAAGGATTTCCAAATTTCCATCTCAATTTTGCCGGGTAGGAATTCTCCACTATTTCGGCAAGTTGAGCCGTCGTACGTATTTTTTCTTTTCTTCTCGCTTCGACGATATTTCTTGCGATTTTTCTAGAAAGTTTATCTTCTCCGTACTTCCATATTATGTCCGCCAACTTTTCTTCTTCGTATTCGTTGACTACGTTGTACGCGCTGAGATACTGCCCTCTATCCATCCTCATATCCAGCGGAGCGTCGGCGTTGTAAGAAAATCCTCTTTCTCCGTTATCCAACTGATATGACGATACTCCCAAATCTATCAGTACTCCGTCTAGTTTATCCACTTCCAATTCGTCCAACCTTTCGATTACGTTTTTGAAATCGTCGTGGATATATGTAATTTTATCTTCGTACTCTTTCAGTCTTTGTTTTGCGCTCGCTAACGCTTCTTCGTCTTTGTCGACCGCTATCAGTCTTCCCTGTCTAAGTCTTTTGACTATTTCCAGACTGTGTCCGCCTCCGCCCAAAGTACAATCGAGATAAATTCCGTCAGGTTTAATATCAAGTCCCTGTATACATTCGTCCAGCATTACCGACTTATGATTGAATTCCATCTTTTCGCCTTAGAACTTGAATGTCCCGAATATTTCATCGCCGTTTTCATCTTCATCGTCTTCAAGCAATTCTTGCTGAGCCTCGTATTCGTCGTAGACTTCTTTTGCCCAAAGTTCTATCGTATTGCCCATACCGATGAAAACTACTTCTTTGACGATTTGCAATTTCTCTCTCCAATTCTGAGGAATCGTAAATCTGCCTTGCTTATCCTCTTCCAGTTCTCTGATGTGGCTGTATATTCCTCTGACCCTTGCCGATGTCCTACATTCTTCCGGCGGAACCATTCCGCTGTAACCTGCCAACAACGAGTTTAGCATATCGGATCCGAATATTCTGAGGTAGCAACCTTTCTTGTTTTTGAAACCGTAAATTTTGGTGTCGCCCAAAGCCGTTCTGTAAGACGACGGAATTCTTATTCTTCCGCGTTCATCTGCCTGTATAGTACTTGTACCAAAAATCGGCTTCATGCTCCTCTCCTTTGCGTTTCGTAGTTTTATTATACACTTAATATAAATCTATGTCAAGAAAAATTTCCATTTTTTTCCCAAACATTTCAAAAAATTTTTAGATATATGAATTACTATATATTATATACTATGTATATAATAAAAAGTATTATATCTAAATATTATATAACTTATGAAAGAATTAAACTAAAAAAATTTTTCAAAAATCGACTTTTTGGGAAAATTATGGAAAAAATACGCAATCAAATAGATTTTTCAATAAATCCCTTTAATGTTACTGTAAAAAATAAGAACGTCAACCACCCTTTTTGTATTTTAATTGCTTAGAAAAACTAGTATTTCACTGCAAAAACACATATTTTTAAGTTATATCTATCATTTTTATTACACAGAAGCGATAACTTTCCCCCGTTTTAGGGCAAGTTTTCCATTTGATACATTTTATTGGGTATTCGTACCCAACCTTTCAAGCGCAGAGATAATTTATATAAAAATAATATTTAACTAAAATAAATAATACGTATACAGTCAGACTAAAATAGAAGTAAAACGTAGATATTATGTTTAGTCTGATAAGTAATGAAATTTACTGATAGATTAGCATTTACATTTGTTTAATATGATTGTTTCCGTATAAGTGGTAGCAAACACTTGTCTGTTCTAATAAATCTTAGTAACATAATTTATAAATATCTTAAATATAGAAAAAATATAATTTACTTTATTATTTACAAATACATACAAGTTTGTTGTTTACCCTATCGCAAGACGTGAGATAATACGATATTCCGTTTTTATTCAAATACTCTACTGCTCTGCAATCTTTACCGTGCAAATGTCCGTAAACAACGGAATCCACTCTATACTCTTCAAAAATTGTCGTAAAGTCATTATCCGAAAAAGTGGCGTCAAACGGCGGAAAATGACACATCGCCAATATTTTCTCATTATTACATCTCAATTCCGCAGCCTTTTTCAAAGACATTCTCAATCTTAGTTTTTCTCTTTCAAGTATTTTTTTATCGTCAGCGCTTTGCGAAATTATATTCCAAAGCCTACTCCCTGCTATAACAACTTCTCCAAGTTTTATCGCGTCGTTCTGAATAACGTAAAAATCTTCGGGAAGCGCTTTTCTAATCTTAGAAAGAGAACTCCACCAATAATCGTGATTTCCTTTGATAAATACTTTTCTGCCCGGTAATTTTGCTATTTCGGCAATATCTATAAGCGCGTTTTCCAACGTCATTGCCCACGATATATCGCCCGCAATCAACACTATGTCTTCATCTCCGACTTTCGCTCGCCAATCATCGCAAATTTTTTCCCAATAATTATCCCAACAAGCCCCGAAAATATCCATCGGCTTGTCGCTTGAAAAAGATAAATGAAGATCGCTGATTGCATATACGCTCATATAATAATTATACCAGATTTCAGCGATAATCACAACCTTTGAATTATTGTTTTTTAATTACGCGCAAAAAATATAATAATATAAAGGTAGTATTCTCTACTACCCTTATAAAATTGATAAATTATTTCAGTTGCTATTGAGATTACATCTGCATCTTGGCTCGACGCCGCATTCCTGCGGATAAAGCGGCAAGTCAAATACGCCGTCGCAAACCTGCTCATTGTATTCCTGACACGGTGGGATATAGCAATATCCGTAAGACGGCACCAACAGATGAACTTGCATTATTACTTTGAGAATCGTAGTCAGGCAAGCCGTCAGCGTAAACGTATTATCGGATACGTATGTACCCCTCACGCTATAAAGCGAAGCGGACGCAACAATAGAGTACGGCATAACCGAAGGAGCCGAAGTATGAAGCACAACGTCTCTCGTTACGGAAACGGTAGCGCTGCCCGAACCTCTAACGCCTGCCGCGTCAACAAAATTAACCTGTATCGGCACAGTAATTGTACACTGAACTCTTGAAGAACACTGATCGTCCCCCATCGGAGTAACCGTCAAGTCGCTTATTGTCGCCTGAGCGGACGTCGAAGTCGCGCTTACAAACGTATACGGCGGAGTAAGTCCCGTAGCGGGAACCACGTCGGTCATCGTAACACTGAGGTCGGTGAGCGTTTCCTGACGCATACACATATCAAGTACTTTATCGCACTGAATACACGCTCTCTCGCAAATGCCATTCAAGCCGTTTCCCCTTATCGGACCGGGAACCTTATCGGACTTGCAGTTGTTGGAAAATGACATATTATATTCCTCCTATTTGATTGTCATAAAGGCATACGTTATTTTGTATGCTCACAACTATATATTCAAATAATGAAATTTATGTTACAACCTACCGCGCGCTTAAACTTATCGGAGTAGAACTCTGTAATTTTTATAAGATAAAAACTATAAAATACATGATAAAATAAGATTTTGACAAAAATCTAAAAATAGTATTTTAATAGATGATTGTCAAATATAGTGGGCATATTATTATAAAAGTTGATTTAATTAAGAACAATTTTAGAAAATAATTGTCTATTTGTAAGTATTTAGCAAATGTTCGATTTTAGCAAGAACTTCCTCTTTGCCGATTTTAGCGCTAGATGAAACCATCATAATATTATCAACACCCAAACACAATTCCCTTGCAATTACTTGCTTTTGTTTCATACTCGCCTGCCTTGAAAGTTTATCGCACTTAGTCGCAATAACGTTAAAAGGAATTTGATAATGATGTAGATACGCGACCATTTGCTTATCCAAAGCGGTCGGCTCATGGCGTATATCAACTAATAGAAAAACGTTTATAAGACGTTTTCCCGATTGTAGATATTCGCCTATCAACTTATCCCAATCGTCCATTACTCCGCCGCTTACTTTTGCATATCCGTACCCGGGCAAATCCACTAACATAAACTCGCCTTTGTTTATTTCGAAATAATTCAAAAGTTTAGTTTTTCCCGGCGTAGACGACGTCTTTGCCATCCCCTTTATATTTACCAAGTAGTTAATAAAAGAAGACTTGCCCACGTTGGACTTACCCGCTATCGCAATTTCAGGCATATTGTAATCTACACGCTGTTTAGAATTTGCAACGGAAGTAATAAATTTACACTGTTTAATCTCCATAATCTTTCTCTTTAGTATATTTATATATTTACACCGCAAGCGCATTCGAAAACAGTTGCAATATTGTCTACCAAAACGAAATTTATTTCGTCTAGCACGGTTTTCGGCAACTCCTGCATATCTTTCTTATTTTGTTCGGGTATTATTACCGTTTTTATCCCGCTTCTCTGCGCAGCAAGCGTCTTTTCTCGCAATCCGCCTATAGCCAGAACCTTACCCCTAAGAGTGATTTCTCCGGTCATAGCCAAACTTTCCTTTACGCTTTTACCTGTAAACGCCGATAAAATCGCTGTCGCAAGAGCAATTCCCGCGCTAGGGCCGTCTTTTGGAGTCGCTCCCGCCGGAACATGGATATGAATATCGTTTTTATTAAACAAATCTTCTCCAATATTCAAATCTTTCGCCTTACTTTTTATCAAAGATAACGCGATTTCCGCAGATTCTTTCATTACGTCGCCCAAACTGCCGGTAAGATGAATCTTTCCGCTGCCGTAAGGCAACAATTTTACTTCTATCGGCATAGTTACGCCACCTACGCTAGTCCAAGCAAGTCCGTTGACAGCGCCGACTTCTCCGCTTACAATATCGCTATCTCCCTGAAACTTCTTTCCTCCTAGATACTCATCAAGATTTTCAACAGTTATTTGATATGATACGTTTTCTCCGCCGACTATCTTAGTCGCAATCTTTCTACAAGCGTTTGCGATTTGTCTTTCCAATTCTCTTACGCCCGATTCCCTCGTATATCCGTCAATAATCGCTTCGATAGCCACGTCGTTAAACTCAACATCGCAGTCTTCAATACCGTTCTGTCGTTTCTGCTTAGGCACTAAATAACGCTTTGCGATTTCCAACTTTTCACATACGGTATAACCGTCCATTTCAATGACTTCCATTCTATCAAGCAACGGTTTTTGTATTGTCGAAAGCGTATTTGCAGTCATAATAAACATTACCTGAGATAAATCAAAAGGCAATTCCAGATAATTATCCCTAAAATTAGCGTTTTGGTTCGGGTCCAATACTTCCAACATGGCGCTCGACGGATCCCCTCTCATATCTGACGTCATTTTATCTATTTCGTCAAGCAAAAACAACGGATTACTTGTCTTAGCCTTTGACATACATGAGATTATTCTACCAGGCATAGCGCCGATATAAGTCTTTCTATGTCCTCTGATTTCCGCCTCATCGCGTATTCCGCCCAAACTCATGTGGATGTATTCTTTTCCCAATGCTTTTGCAATCGACTGCGCAATCGAAGTCTTTCCTACGCCGGGAGAACCAACCAGACAAATAATCGGCGCTTTATTGTTATCTCCCGCCAATTTTTTGACTGCAATAGCCTCAATTATCCTATTTTTAACCTTTTCTATACCAAAATGATCTTCGTCAAGAACTGCCCTTATATGCTCCAAATCAAAATTATCTTCGGTATATTCCCCCCACGGTAAAGACAGTGCAATATCCAAATAATTTCTCAAAATAGCGTATTCAGGCGAAGATACGTTCATCTTCTCCATACGACTCAATTCTTTATTCAGTTTAGACTTTATTTCGTCATTCGCTTTAAGTTCGGTTATTTTTTTCTTAATTTCGTCAAACTCGCTTTCATCTTCGCCAAGTTCTTTCTTAATAACTTTTATCTGCTCTCTCAATAGAAATTCTTTTTGATTTTCTTTGAGCGTTTCATCGAGTTTTCTATCAATATCCCTCATTACGTTACGCTTATACGTTTCCACTTTAAGCGTAGCCGAGAGTTTCTGCGCCTTCAACTCCCAATCGCTCTCGTTCAAATATTCTTGTCTGTCAAGATCTTTTATACTATCCGCAACTAAGTTCATTATCGCATAGACGCTATCCATTTTCTCATAAGCAAGCCAAACTGCCTGCCTGATAGGATAATTATATTTTTCCAGAGCCTTGATATCTTTATAAATAATGCCTTTATATAGACTTTCTTTGAATTCCGCGTCAAACAACTGTCCATTGCTTTCTTCAACATCCGCCCATATTATATCTTCGTCGTCCATTGCCGCGTCAAGCAGAGCCATACGCTCCACTCCCGACAAACGAACCAATGATTTATCTACTTTATCTTGGAAATCAACTACGTTGCAAAGAACGCCGTATTTATGCGCGTCTTTTATGCTTTCAAATTTCTCTTTATCTTTGATAAATTTACCGACAAAAATCTGCGTTCCTTCCTTAAACGCATATCTCAAAGCCCTTCTACTGTATCTGCTTACAATTTCCAACGTTTTGGTAGTATCGGGCAAAATTACCTCGTCTGTAAGCGCCACCATGGGTAACGTTCTAGTATTTGACATATTTTCTCCTTAGTCAAAGAATACGAATAAATCAAATTATTATTCGTATTCTAAAAAATTTGGAACAATTGTAAGAATTTTCTTAACTTTTTCTTATAATTTGCGGACCTTTTTCTCCGCGCACGACATCCTTTGTAATGACGATTTTTTCTATAGTATCGTCTGTCGGAATATCGTACATAAGTTCCAACATAATATTTTCAAGCACCGATCTCAATCCTCTTGCGCCGGTATTGAGTTTAATTGCTTGATTCGCGATTTCTCTTAACGCGTCATTTTCGAAATCAATTTCTACGCCGTCTATCTCAAAAAGTTTCTTATACTGTCTTATCGGCGCGTTTTTGGGTTCAATCAAAATCTTAACCAAAGCGTCCGTATCCAAAGCGTCAAGACCGACCACGATAGGAATTCTACCTACAAATTCGGGAATAAGTCCGTATTTTATAAGGTCGTCCGGCTTAATATCTCCGATAAGTTCTCCATAACCGATCTTATTATTCTCTCTTACCTTTGCCCCGAAACCTAATCCCGAACCGTCCAAACGCTTATCGATTATCTTATCAAGTCCGACAAACGCTCCGCCGCAGATAAAAAGTATATTGGTCGTATCGATTTGTATACACTCTTGTTGCGGATGTTTTCTTCCGCCTTGCGGAGGCACGCTGGCAACGGTGCTTTCTATTATTTTCAACAAAGCCTGCTGCACGCCCTCTCCCGAAACGTCCCTTGTGATAGACATATTTTCGCTTTTGCTTGCGAGTTTATCAATCTCGTCAATATAGATTATGCCAAGTTGAGCCTTTTCGATATCGTAATCGGCCGCCTGTATAAGTTTCAACAAAACGTTTTCAACGTCCTCGCCCACGTAACCCGCTTCTGTAAGCGTCGTCGCGTCGGCAACGGCGAAAGGCACGTTAAGAATTTTAGCAAGAGTCTTAGCCAGCAAAGTCTTACCGCTTCCGGTAGGTCCAAGCATAAGTATATTGCTTTTATCCAATTCCACGTCGCCGCTATTGTAATTTATACGTTTGTAATGATTATATACCGCAACGGACAAAACTTTTTTAGCCTTATCCTGCCCTACTATATACTCGTCGAGTTTTTCCTTTATCTCATGAGGTTTAAGCAGATTTCCAGGCGCAGCGTTATTTTCGTCGGCGTATGGATCAAGCGTGTCTTTTTTAATCATTTGCACGCATGTAGCAACGCAGTCATAACAAATTCCCACTTCCGGATCTGCGCCGGGAATTATACAGTCTATATCCTCATAAAGTATTCTTCCGCAGAGCATACATTTTCTTTTACTGTCCAAAATCAACCTCTCTTATTAAAAATTTTGTCGACAAGTCCGTATTCAAGCGCCTCTTCCGCTGACATATAATTATCTCTTTCACAATCGGCAAGCACTTTTTCATACGGTTGATTACTGTTTTCCGCCAATATTTTAGTCAATTTTTCCTTAGTTTTTTGTATATGGTTTGCTGTAATTACAATATCGGACGCCTGACCTCTTGCTCCGCCCAACGGTTGATGTATCATTACTTCGCTATTCGGCAATAAAAATCTCTTGCCTTTCGCTCCGGATGAAAGCAAAAACGCTCCCATAGACGCTGCCATACCTATACAAATCGTGCTGACGTCGCACTTTATATAATTCATGGTATCATAAATGGCAAGTCCCGCCGTTACGCTTCCTCCCGGGCTGTTAATATATAAACTTATATCTTTAGATGAATCTTTCGCCTCCAAATAAATTAACTGAGCCACTACTGTATTTGCCGTTTCGTCCGTAATTTCTCCTGAGATAAAAATAATTCTGTCTTCGAGCAAACGGGAATAAATATCGTAACTCCTTTCTCCTTTGTCTGTCTTGTCTACAACGTAAGGTATCAAATTCATACCAAAACCCTCCTATATAATTATTAAGTCCGACATAATATTTATTATCGTGTCGGACTTGAAGTAAAGTTCTTTAGAGTACTAAGCCTACACTTAATTATTATCTTGTTTTCCAAAGAATATTACCGGTAATATACAATAAATTTGTCAATTATTTAATTGTATTGTTATTTTTGAGATACTCGAACAATTTTGTCGTAATGAGGTCATTTCTCAAATAATTCCTGTATTCCTCATTGATATATTTCGAATATTCTTCAACACTTCTACCGGCTTGTTTTGCCATTTCCGCAATCTTATCGTCAATTTCTTCGTCGGATACGGGAACTTGAATTGCTTTGAGCAACGCTTCAAGCGTAAGTCTGAACAAAACGTTCTTTTCCGCCATATCTTTATACTGAGTTTGAAGATCTTCTCTCTTCATTCCGGTATACTTGTAATAATCTTCCGCTTTAAGTCCTTGATATTGCAATCTGTTTTCAAATTCTTTAATCATATCCTCAATTTGATTGTCTATCATGCACTGAGGAATTTCAACTTGAGAATTTTTCGCAATCGCTTCTATCATATCGTTTTCAAGTTTGGATTCAGCCTCGGAATTTTTCTTTTCTGCGATATTCTTCTTTACGCTTTCTTTATAGTCCGCTACCGTATCAAACTCCGATATGTCCTTTACGCTTTCGTCGTCGAGCGCAGGAATCTCTTTGAAAGTAATCTCATGCAATTTAATAGCGAATACCGCGTCTTTTCCCGCGAGACTCTTTTCATGATATTCTTCGGGGAATTTAACTGTTATATCTCTATCTTCCCCTATATTCATACCTTCAACCTGCTCTTCGAATCCCGGAATAAAGTTTCCGCTACCCAAAAGAAGAGTTTGCTTTTCAGCCGTACCGCCTTCAAATTTAACACCGTCCACGCTACCGCTGTAATCGATAGTAACCTGATCGCCCTTTTTAGCGGGTCTGTCCGTAACGGGAATCCATGCGCCCGCTTCGTCAAGTTTAGCGTTTATTTCCGCATTTACTTCTTCTTCGCTGACTTCTACAGAATCTTTCTTAAACTCCAATCCCGTATAAGCGCCGAGTTTGAAATCAGGCTTACACTGTACGACAGCGGAAAATTCAAGAGTAGCGTCGCTTATAGCGACAATATCTATATCGGGTCTGTCAACAGGATCGATTTGAGTTTCCTTATCGAGCACCGCTCCGTATTCTCTAGGCAAAATTATATCCAAAGCGTCTTCAAAGAAAATACCCACGCCATAGGTATTTGCCAACACCTTAAACGGAACGTGTCCTTTTCTGAAACCTCCCAACTGATAGTCTTTTTTGGTTTTTTCATAGGCTTTCTGAATTGCGTCTTGCCAATCTTTTTGGTCGACTTTGACGACAATCTTAACCTTGTTCTTCTCTAAATTTTCAACTGTGTAACTCATATATGTATCTCCTAAAAGTTGTTCGTATTATATTCACTTTAATGATTTTAGCATATAAAATAAAATAATGCAATTATAATTGCAATAATTTGTATTATATTTTATAATAATTTATATAAATAACTATCATTAAAAAATTATATCGATTTGCTTAAAAACCGATAAAAGGCGGAAATAATGCCAAACGATTACATTACGTTAAACGCGCTTACGCAAGAGATAAACGCCGTCTTAAAAGGCTGCAAAATAGACAAAGTCAATATGCCCGAAAAAGACGAAATCGGGTTGAATATACGCGGAAACGGAACAAATAAACTGCTCACCGTTTCTTGCAACGCAAACAATCCCCGAATCCATATCGGAGGCGACAAAAAAAACAATCCCCTGACCGCGCCGTCTTTTTGTATGCACCTAAGAAAGCATCTTACGGGAGGAATAATAAACTCCGTAAAGACTCTTGCAAACGATAGAATAATTTGTTTTCATATTACTTCGCGAAACGAAATGCGCGACACCGTAGATTTTGCTCTTATAGCGGAAATGATGGGAAGATACTCCAATATTCTTCTCGTTAAATCCAACGGAGTTATATCCGACACCTTGAAACAAGTATCGTACGACACCATGACAAAACGCTGTCTTTTACCAGGCGCGAAGTACTCGTTACCGCCGCAAAGCAAACTTTTACCCGACGATTCCGAAAAAATAATGAATCTTTTATCGGAATACAACGGAAACGATCTGGCAAAATATATAATTTCAAATATTTCGGGACTGGCGCTAATTACAGCAGTACAAATACTGAACGAACAAGGTATAAAACGCGATACAACTTCTCTGTCTTATGAAAACGCAAAGTCTATTGCATCGGCATTGAAAAAATATTGCAATATTTTCAACTGCGAAGAATATTCTCCTTGCGCGCTTAAACAAAACGACTCTTATATCGATTTTTTCGTTAAAAAATACGCCGAGTATGAAAATTTAGAAAACGTCGCCACGCTCAACGAAGCCGTATTGCTGTGTACGCTTGAGAAAGACCGCGCCGAACGCAGAACAGAAAAAACGAAATTTTTACAAAAAGCATATTCTTCCCAAAGAAAAAAAATCATAGCAAAACTAGCGAAAAACCGCGACAAACTTGAAGAATGCAAACAGTCCGAAGACTTAAAAAAGTACGGAGATTTGATACTCTCAAACTTATATTCCATTAAAAAAGGCGACAAAACCGCAGACATAATAGACTATTATCTGCCCGACTGTCCCATTATAAAAATAAAACTGGACGACAGGCTCACGCCCCAACAAAATTCCCAAGCATATTACAAAAAATATGCAAAATTAAAGCGCGCGTACTCTGTCGTAACAAAACAAATAGAACAGTTGGAAGACGAATTGCTATATTTAGATTCGATAGCGCCGGCAATCGAACTCTGCTCTAGCGCCGACGAAATCGCGGAATTACAGCAGGAACTTGCAAATATAGGCGCGTTGAAAAAAATTAAATCGGAAAAAACAAAACTCAAGCCCTCTCAACCAATCGCTTACGAAGTCGACGAATTCGTTATACTTGTCGGAAAAAATAATATTCAAAACGACAAACTTACTTTCAAAGTAGCCAATGGCGGAGATTTATGGATTCACACTCAAAAAACGCACGGAAGCCACGTTATCGTATTTGCGGAAGGAAGAGAAATTCCCGAAAACGTCGTAGAAATTGCCTGTGAAATCGCGGCTTTCTACTCTATCGGCGCAAATGCGACGAAACAAGAATGCGATTATACTTTCCGCAGAAATCTTAAAAGACATCCGTCGAATAAACCCGGCATGGTGCTTTATACAACTTATAAAACCGCTTACGTTACGCCGAATAAACATGAAGAATACTTGGCTAAATAATCGAATTTACTTTATGTAAAATAAATTGATATTCAAAAATTTTTGATGGTATTTTAATTGCTTTTTACTCTTAAATTATCTAAAACGGACTGAAAATACTCGGGAAGAGGAGCCTCAAAAGACATAGTCATACCGGTAGAAGGATGCGTCAGAACAAGTTTATGCGCATGAAGCAATTGACCTTTCAAACCGAACTTATTACTGCCTCCATACTGCATATCTCCCACTACCGGATGTCCAATATGCTTGCTATGAACCCTTATCTGATGAGTTCTACCGGTTTTTAATTCGTATTCCATAAACGTATATTGAGGAAATCTTTCAATCACCTTATAATGAGTAATTGCATTTCTACCGCTAGTTCTTGACACCGCCATAAGTTTTCTATCTTTTTGCGACCTGTCAATCAAAGTTTCAATTATTCCGCTGTCGTTACTTACTTTCCCGTCCAAAAGCGCGTAATAATATCTTTTAGCCGATTTACTTGAAATCTGACGCTGCAAATCAATATGTGCGGCATCGTTTTTTGCCACAACCAAAAGTCCAGAAGTATCCTTATCCAATCTATGAACTATGCCCGGTCGAATTACTCCGTTTATTGCGCTCAACGATTTCAAATGAAAAAGCAAAGCGTTGACTAAAGTATTGTCATACGAGCCGACAGCAGGATGCACAACCATACCCTGTCGTTTATTTACAACCGCAATATCTTCATCTTCATATATAATTTCGATGGGAATATCTTGAGCCGATATATTTAATTCGCGAGGTTCTTCTTCCAAAACAACCAATTCGTCGTTTTCTTTAAGCGCATATCCCGCTTTTTTCACTGCATTATTAACAAATACTTTTTGCCTTTCAATCAAGTATTTAATGTGAGATCTGCTTTCGCCCGTTTTCTCTCCCAAAAAAACGTCAAGCCGTTGTCCCGCACTCTCTTTTTCTACCTTGAATACTTCTGCGTCCTCTGCGCTGTCAAATGATAATTTTTCATCTGTCATTATCAAGCGTCCGCCTCTTTATTCTTTTCATTTTCTTTGATATCGGTCGATTTCTCGGAATTCTCAACTTTTATATCATTGTTATTTTCATTGATGCTATCCTCTGTTTTTCCATCGGATTCGCCGGCAACTTCTTCGGCTTTTTTAGGTTTCAACAACCCTAAATCCCCTTCTTTATAATCGAATATGATATATCCGCACATTAAAAATACGCCCAATACTAGATATATGTCGGCAATATTTCCTATACCGAAGGACGAATCAAAAAGTTTGTCAAACAAACCGTCTAAAAAAAGATACTGAATAAAATCTCTTACCATGCCGTCGCAGAAGATTCTATCGTATAAATTACCTATAGCGCCTGAAATTATCAAAATCAACGACCATCTAAACAGCATGGAAGTCTTAGGTTTTTTTATTAAATTGAATATTGCAAATGCAATCAATGCTATCGTCATAATAGACGTAAGCGCAATCAAAAATCCCGTCTTGCCCGCAAATGCCGAAAATGACGCCCCGTCGTTCAGACACGGATAAATAGCAAATACGCCTTCAATGATAGTATATTGCTTATATTTTACCAATCCAAGTCTGTTCATAACCAAATCTTTGGACAGCAAGTCGCTAACCAAAAATAAAGCGAACAATACAAACTCTACTACCGCTCTTTTTATAATAATTTTCTTATTTTCCGCGTTTATGTTCATTTATTTATCCAACCGTCTTTCGAATTTATCTTTATACAATAAATATTTATTTGTTTTCAAAAGATTAATCGTCCCATATCTCAAAAAATCAATATTTATCTTTAAGCGACGTAGGTCCTTGTATTGATACTCCGCCCGGGGTGAAAAGGAACATATTATCGCCTATTCTTTGCTCGCATCCCCCCAGCGCGTAAATTGCTCCGTTGAGAAAATCAAGTATTCTTTGAGCATATTTTTCATTGATTTTATTAAACTGGACTATTATAGCCTGCCTATTTCTCAAACTGTCGATAATATCCTGCACTTCCGACAAAGTCTTTGGCGTTACGATAAGAATATTTTGCAAATCCCCTTGCGTGTACATCTGTTGTTTTTTATTCTTAAAAGAAAATAATCCTCTTTTTTTCTGAGGTTGCATATCTTGCGGAGCCATTCTTCCGTCGAATTCAAACTCGTCCTCTTGTTGCGGATAATATTGACCTTGATAATTGTACGGCTGTTGAGGCGGAACCTGTTGAAATTGCGGAGCATAACCGCCTACGTTATTTATAGGCTGCTGAGGATAAGGTTGCTGTTGCGGATAAACGTTTTGCGAATATTGCTGAGTGAATCCCGCTTGAGGATAAACAGGCTTATTTTGTTCAGAAAATTCGCTACCTGTGTTGAAATTCTGATAATCGCTGCGAGAAAAATTAAATCTTCTTCTAGGTTGAAAACCTCTGTCGTTGTTAAAAACTTCTCTCTCTTCATTGTTATAATC
Organism: uncultured Christensenella sp.; assembly: GCA_910584635.1. Lineage (GTDB taxonomy): Bacteria > Bacillota > Clostridia > Christensenellales > UBA3700 > RACS-045. Next base: position 308,522 of record CAJUBA010000001.1, read on the forward strand.
TCTTCTGTCCATATCTACCTCTTAAATATTGGCAACCGTATAATTTCTTTCGCCGAAAATTACTCTGCCCAACCTAACTTGCGTCGCTCCTCCGAATTCTATAGCCATCTCAAAGTCGTTAGTCATTCCGCATGACAACGTGTCTATTTTATGTCTCGAATCTACCCTATCTTTCAATTCTTCAAATAATTTTGCAAAACTTTGATAGAGTTTTATCAATCTCTCGCTGTCCTGCAAATTTGGCATTACCGTCATAAGCCCGCGCAGCCTTATATTCTCCCTGGATTGCGCATAATCTAAAAATCTAAATAGATTTTTAGGATCTACACCGCCTTTTGACAATTCGTTTCCCATATTGACCTCAATAAGGCAATCGGCGACTATATTATGCTTTTTAGCCTGTTTATCTATCTCGTCCGCCAGACTTTCCCTATCCAAAGAATGTATCATAACCACCTTATCGATGATATATTTGACCTTATTAGTCTGCAACTGACCAATCATGTGCCAACGCAAATCCATTCCGTATTCGAATTTTTCAATGATTTCCTGCGCCCTGTTTTCTCCTACGTCGCTTAACAAAGATTTTTCTTGAATGTATTTTATCAATTCAGGAGGTTGCGTTTTTGTCGCGCCAATCAATACAACGCTGTCCTCTCTACCGGCCCGACGTTTCGCATTTTCAATTTTTTGTAAACATTCGGCTATTTTTCCATCGATTTCTTCGAATTGCATACGCGCACCCAAAATATTTATTTATGAGTAGTATATCATAGTTTATAATAAAAGTAAATGATAAATGCCCTTCGCCGAAAAATTTGCAAATTATTTAGTATTTCGCAATTTATTTATAAAAATTTATTCAAAAAATAATACAATTAAAAAGTCCGTTTTATCCATATAAATTTAACTATTTGCAAAAGCAATTTTTGCATTATTCATTATATTTCAAACATCACGTTATCTGTCATGAAAACGTTACAGAGAATTATATAAAAAATCTACTTTTCAAACTTTTTGCCTTCATAAGTTTGTTAAAATCAATTCAATGGTAAAAATAAAAAGAAGAGAAAAAATTTGCAATTATTTTCTCTCTTCTTAAATTTATGACCATTTATGTTTTTTCAAATTTTAGCGACGTTTTTTTGTCAAGCGCAATATTTTGTTCAAAAATTTTGTATTATCGCGAATTTTCAATAAATTATGCTTAGTAATTATATTTTATTGATTTTACTCGATTATTTGCGAGAATTTGTAAATATTTTATGATAAATAATTCTAAATTAGAAGTATTTTTATCATTCTATTTCCGCGCTCGCAATTTCCATTGCAGACAATTCGTCTTTTTCACCGATATTTATTTTACTTACAGACACTTCGTACGCTATGCGTTCTTCCGTATTATCATTACCCAAATTCTTTACGTAAGTCCTGCTTTGAATACGTCCTACTACGCTCAATTTATCCCCTACTTTCATATTCTGCACAAATCTTGCGTTTCTTCCCCACATGATACAAGGTATATAATCAGACTTATTATACGCTCTGTTTACTGCAATTAAGACGTCGCATATTTCGCGTTTGAAAGGAGTTGTTCTATATATCGGAGGCTTACAAATAAAACCCGTTATCTCTATAATATTCGGACTCTGTCCTTCATCTTCCAAAAGCACGTCTCTTACGAAAGCCGTCAACAGCAACTTTGATTTTTCGCCTTCTAATTTATTGTAACTTCTAAATTGTCCCACAACATTTATTTTATCCCCTACCTTAACTTCGTATCTGGAAAGCAATCTGTCCGAGATTGTAATAGGGATTAAATCTTTTTGCTCGGATAGTCTTGGAACTGAAATTACCGTTTCATAAAATCCTTCTCCAAAAACTTCGTGAGTGTAAACCGGTTCCTTGACTATTGTTCCGATTAGTTGCAATTTGTTATTGTTCATCTGTTCGTAGTTCATATATACCTCCAAATGCGTAATTTTATTATTTTTTGTGTTGTATTCCATTTCCGTCTATCGTAAAGTCATCTTGATATATCAGATTCGATAACGTAACCATTTTGTATCCTTGATTTTTTAGATTAGCGATAACAAGCGGCAGAGCCTCTAAAATATTGTCGCTATTGTTGTGAAAAAGGATTATCGAACCGTTTTTTACGCCTGAATTGACTCTAGAAAGGATTTCGGCAGCGCTCAAACCTTTCCAATCCAAAGAATCAACCGTCCACTGCACGCCTATCATATTCTTTTCTTCCACAACTTCTAAAAGCGTATTATTATAATCTCCAAAAGGCGGCCGGAAGAATTTTGGCTGAATTCCTGTGAGTTCATTGACCTTTTCGCTCACATAATCGAGTTCCGACTCCACTTTTTCTTTGCTAAGCGTACTCATATTGAGATGTTCTTTACTGTGATTGCCTATATCGCAACCGCTTTCCGCTATTTTTTTGACCATATCGGGATATTTATCTATCCAAAAGCCAACAAGGAAAAACGTACCGCCAACGCCGTGCTTTTCGAGCGTATCCAATATTCCTTGCGTCTTATCGGCGCCCCATGCGGCGTCAAACGTCAATGCCACCACTTTTTCTTGAGTATCAACGCCATATACTGGCACTTTTCTCAAACTTTGATTGTTGAATACAGCCGTTACGTCGCGATTCGCCATACAGGTAGCGCATATTGCTATAAGCAGTACGATTACCACCGTTCCGATTATTGATTTCTTCTTAATTGAATAAATCATTTTTCACCTCTTGATAATACCATTTCGAAATTTAGGAAATTTGCAATGTTTTGTCGGTATATGTCGATTTTTGTAATATTTACATTAAACTTCCTATTCAATAAATTGTATTTTACCAATAGGTCGATTATTACTGGCAATTAGAATTTTCAAGGCATTTGTCCTTATATTTTTTTATCTTGACAAACACCAGTGTCGAATTATATAAGCAGCGTTAGAAATTTCTGATATTATGTCGCAACCATACTTTTTATATTTATAACTTGACTTTTTCTTAGAAATGATTTATACTATAATGGCTGCGCTAGGTGGGGAGCTTGCGGTGCCCTATAACCTGCAATCCGCAACAGCAGGGCTGAAGGCTGATCGCGGTTTTGGCTATGTGAGGTCTGCCTCAAATAAGTGATGTTGATATCAAGGTCTTGTGCAATCATTCCCTGTGAACCATGTCAGGACTTGACCGTAGCAGCATTAAGCAGATCGTATGATGTGCCACAAGGTTGCTTTGAAGGAGTTAACTGTTTGTGTAACGCTTGGGTAGTCATTATCAGAATCAGATGCGCAGCGCTTTAGATAAGAATGCCACTTAAAAGTGGCTTTTTTGATAATATAAAAGGAGTTTTATGAACCAAGATAAGAAAATCGCGCTTTTGATAGATGCGGAAAATATCTCTAGAAATTACAGAAAAACCATTATGAACGAACTCGCCAAATACGGCACAACTACTTACAGACGTATTTACGGAGATTTCACTTCAAGAACAATAAGTTGGACAAGCGAAGACATGCTCAAATATTCGCTTACGCCTATTCAACAGTACTCCAATACTTCTCAAAAAAATAAAAATGCAGGAAAAAATTCTTCCGATATAACATTGGTTATCGACGCTATGGACATACTTTATTCAGGAAACGTAGAAGGTTTTTGTATTGTATCTTCGGACAGCGACTTTACTAAATTAGCGTCCAGATTAAGAGAAGCAGGAATGCTCGTACTCGGCATGGGAGAAGAAAAAACTCCTCTTGCTTTCAGAAAATCTTGCGAAAAGTTTATACTTTTGGACGTTCTTGCTAAAGCCGACGAAAAGAAAGCCGTCAAAAAGACTGATAAACCTGAAAAGTCTAAAAAACAAACGACAGCAAAAAGCAAACCTTCCAAAGAAGATAAAGCGGAAGACACAACTATCGAAACGTCCTCTGACGATAACGCTCACGAGTCTCCGGCAGTTATGCCTTGGGAAAATATCAGTCTACTTATTAAAACGGAAATATTACCCGAACTTGCAGACGAAGACGGCTGGGCAAATCTTGCCGATATAGGCAACCGTCTCTACAAACTTTACAGCGACTTCGACAGCCGAAATTACGGCTATTCAAAATTAAGCGAACTATTCAAAGCAAGCGAAGATTTCGAAATAAAACCTCAACCCAAAACCGACCCAAACAGTAATATTGTATATTACCTAATAAGAGAAAAGTAATTTGTAGTATTATATAATTTTTGAAATTACTATTCTACTGAAATCTAGATAAAAATTTAGTCTGTTAATAAACTTAATATGAGTTCGGCGCAATACCGAACTCATACTTTTAATATTGAAATTATTATTTTGACTAAACACAAAACTACACTTCATTTCGATTTTAGTCGCACTATTCACGACCAAATGCGAAATCTTCACTGCATTACGATTTCGGTCGGACTTAAGCGGATTGTGTATTTAACCTAGATATTTCGACTTCGCTGTCGCTTCGCTCAATATGACGGGAGAGAAGACAAACTTCCGTTTTCTGCTCGTTGCGTTTAGCGTACAGAGAAACGCTTATTCATCCGTCATTCTGAGCGTAGTCGAAGAATCTAATCTATATATCCTATTACTCAACGCCTCAATTAGACGGCGGAGAATTGGGCAATTTTTGTTTTAACGGGGATAGACGAGTAGCCATAGCATACTCCTCGTATGTGGCAAACGATGTCTATCCCCAGTTCAAGCGAAAAGTGTCCTGTTATACGCCGAATAACGGACTCTATTTATTTCTCATACTGCGTTGCTCTTTGAGGAAGTCGTTATAGCGTTCGATTTGGTCTTCGCGTAGGTCAATCATCTCTTTTGCCGTCGCCAACGCTTGACTATCTCCTACTATCAATTCCGTTTCCTTTACCTTTACCTTAGTTCCTTCGCTTCCCGCGTTCCTTCTGATGTCCTTCATATACTCGTCTTCCATCTTGAATAACGCTACCGTGCAGTCTTTCTTTATCGTCAGTTTTACCAACGGATTTACAGATGACTGTCCCAGTAAGATATAGTACGTGGATTTCTTTTCTTTACACTTATCTTTACTCATTGCGTATTCTTTTAACGTATCGAAGAACTTCTTTTGCTTTGCGGATAGTTTTGCGTACGCTTCGTCTAAAGTAAGTCTTGGAGCGGTAGGTTTCTTTGCCTTAGGCTCGGGTTTAACCGCAGGGATTTCTACTATCTTCTCTACTACTTTTTCTACCTCTACGGGTACTTCCACTATCTTTTCAACGGGGACTTCCTTCTCGACTATTTTTTCTACCTCTACCGGTACTTCCACCTTTACTTCTTTTACTACCTCTTTTTCCACTATCTTTTCGACAGGCACTTCGATTATTTTTTCTATTACTTCTTTTTCTGTATTCTTATTCGCAGCCAATTCTTTCATTTGTTTCATCATTTCTTCTTGATTGCGCATAAGCATATTCATTTTTTCATCGTTGGCAGATACCTGTATCACCTTCTCTACCGCCTGTCCGTTTGTAATTTCTCTTTCTATTACTTTCTCTACAGGCTGTTGAGTAGTTAATTTACTTATCAATTTTTCAAGAGTTTCTTCGCTTATTCCATCCTTTTCTTTGGGCTGTTCAGAAAGTTTTTTCATTAAAATTTCCTGATTACGCATAAGGTCTTCATTTGCTTTCATCAGTTGCTCTATTCTTTCGTCGTTTGCTGACGCTTGTTGAGGAATCATTTGCTGTACGCCGGGCAACAAAGCCGTTACAACCTCGCTTATCATTCCTTTCATTTCTTCCGCGCCTATGCCTGATTGATAAGCAAATCCGCCTTGCGGTTGTCCTTGTCCCATACCGCCGGCATTTCCGCCCATCATGTGCATGAACATCATCTTCATATCTTCGTCGCGACGCTTGTTCTCCATTTCTCTTTGACTTCTCTCATACTCATCCCTAGCGTCTTCCAGTTCCCTTACAGACTTCTTATATCCGCGTTTCTCTATTAGCATGAACACGAACGAAAGTACCGCTACGCCCATCAGTACGCTCGCTATTATCGTCCAGTTGGTCATGCTAAGTCCAAACAAACCTGTTGTAGCATAGAACGTCTTGTATTTGCTCTCTACTATTCTCTTGTTCTCTTTTCTCTTACTTGCGTAACTTATTCCCTTACTTGTAAATATTATTATCAATATTATACTTATTACGCTCGCGACTACTTGCCACCACTCTTTGATTATCTGCCCTATCTTCTCAAAGTCTACTGCGCCGTCTTTATTATCCCCGTCCTTATCTCCGTCGTCAGGATTTGTCGGATCGTCGGGATCTTCCGCTTTCATCTCGAATTCCTTTTTGTCCGTTTCTATTCCGTCTGCGCCTAATATGCTTCCGTCCGCTCCCACAAACTCATAATTATTCCTGTACTCGTCCTTTATCTTCGCCTTTACGCTGTAAGTCTTTCCTTCTTCGAGTTGACTCTTCTCTACGACGTTGCCATTTTCGTCGTAGTACTCGTATTCTATCACTTCTTTCTCCGTTTCGCTTATTCCGCTTATCTCCGGACTCTTTCCGCTCGTGCTCCATTCAGCCGTTATACGCTTCTTCGCTATCTCAAATTCTATTTGCTCTTTACTAAGATAATAATCTTCCGCGTCAGTTTCATTCAACGAAAAAGTTACGATATATTTGCCTGAATTTGATGGCGCACCTTCCAACAAGTTATCTTCACTTATGCTGTCTTTGTAATATTTTATAATAAGTTTATTGAGACTGAAATTTCCTTCTCGAATACTCAACTCTATGCCGTGCAGAGCGCCGTCATACTCAAATACAGACTTTTCTATATCAACGCATACTTCTTCATTATTCGATCCGACTTTGAAAGATTGCAGCGCAGTTACCGTATCCAATTCATAATTATTAGATGCCGCGCTTTTCAATATCGCTTCGACCCAATAATATTCCGCGCTTTCCCCGACCGCAATCTTGTCTAAGGTTATCTCTTCTCCCTTTTCGCCGTTATTGTCTTTATAATATTTATAATTTTCTAAGTCGATATAATCTTTGTTTGCTCCTACTACTTGAGGCAAATTAAACGTTGATCCATTTATATCGGTCTTGATTTCTTTTTCCCACTCTAATATAAGCAAACCTTTTAATATTCTCCATTCCAACGTCTTTGGAAAGTCCTTACCTTCTACGTTATAAATATAAGTAGTATTATCGCTTAACACAGGCGTTATATAGTTTGCAGAATTACTATTAGTAAATTTTACAACGCTTGCCGAATAATATCCGTCCAACTTAACGAGTTTTTCTTTATTGCCTCTATAATCGTCGTCAGAAACACTTAATCCTTCAGGCAATCCGATCAACCTTACCGTAAGCGAATTTCCCGTATATCTTAACTGACCATCTATATAATCCCACATTACTGCCGACAAGTCGTAAAGTCCCTTATTAATTTTCCATTTCAGTGTAAATTCGTCTTTCACTATGTCTATATTAGTATTACCGTCTTTTGCCTTGATTTTGAATATCGCAGTATAAATAGAGTCGTTTTCACCTACGTTTACTTCTCTTGTAACTCCCGCATATTCATAATCAATACTGTCCCTAACGTCATCGTTAAGAGCAAGAACGTCTACTTCAAACACGAAATCCGAGCCATTGTAGTCTACGTTAAATATACCGTTTTCATCAAGTTGACTTATGTTATTATATTTTCCGTTGTTTATCTTAACGTTTGCATATCGCCATACCAAATCGCTGTCTTTAATATCTATTTTTTTGTTTCCGACTTCAAATTCTACCGTATTGACAGCCGACAAAACATAGTTTTTATTCGCGTCCGTTCCGTCCGCAAATTTCATTATATAACTGTACGTACCTTTGTCAGAAAGTTTTGGAAGCGTTACCGTTAACTTTTTTTCTATTTCAGATATTACGGGTTGGACTGGCGCTTTTGTTTCCGTGGTAACATTTCCCCCCAAATAATATCCTTCAATTTTCAATTTTCCAATATCTTCATCGCAGCAATCGATTTCTATGTCGTAAGTTGTAGCAGTATAAACTTGAGTATTCCATTTCTCCAACACTTTTATATTGAGAGTCTTTTTTGCTATATCGAACGACAACGTTCTATCTGTCGCAGTATCGTCGTCAGTCCATTCCATAAATTCCTTATTATTTAATGATACGCTGATACGGTAATTGTTTCTTGCGTCCGTCGCCCATACTCCCTTCTCGCCGGCATCGACTTGTCCTGCCGGTATTTCTCCGAAAACCGCTCCCGTCGACGCGGTAACGGTAAAGAAATCTTCGATATAATTTTGAAGCGCAATATAATGCGGACTACCCTTGTATATCAAACTGCTGACGTCTGCGCCAAATTCCAAAGGTATTAAATGATATTTCAATTTGTAGCAATACTCTTCTTCAGTTGCGCTTCCGCTGCTCCAATTCTCTCCCGTCTTGGGTTTTACTTTTATAATATATTTTCCAACATCGGTAACGTCAAAATCTAAAATACCTTCGTCAATGGCATAAGTCGGAACGCTAGCCGCATTGCCGTCCATATCCGTTGCGCTTACAGTCGTAACTTCAATCTCATCCGTCATTCTCGCCAACTCAAATTTAACGCTATTGCCGTTGTCATAATATTTCTTCTCTTTCACCGCTATCGGTTTCGGGGTTGTCCTTGCGTTCTCCACTTCCGCCAAATTCAAATGAAATGCGGGACGGACATTTGACGCCCACCAATCAGCGTTAGGATGTCCTATGCCATATCCTGATTTATTCATAGATATAGGATAACCGTAAAATGTCGGATATGTCGATCTAAGAAGGACAACGTCTCCGCTATCCAATTTCTGTTCTATAGACACGTTCCATAGCGAAGTCCCGCCGCTTCCAACTTCCGCAACACTCGGAAGCCAAAGTTTATCGTTTGCCCACGCAGCATAAATTGTTGGATATTTGGTATTGTAACCGCCCCAACCGCCAATATCCAATGCGTCGTTATCCGAATTGTAAGTTTGTCCCGCCGAATCTTTGGCACTTTGATTATGTTGCCATGACATTTCGTCGGGCACTTCGATAAATCTAGTTAAACTGCCCGGCACGTCATCGCTTTTATCCATCGTAAAATTAGCCCAAATGCTATCCTTAGATTGCACAGCGTTTCCGGAAAGCGCAGTATCGCTGTAAGATACTGCATATTTACCGCCGTTATTTAGTCCTACTGTTCTGACATAACTTGAAGAATATAAGTCAGAACGCATAGCATGATTAGTCGTAGTGCTAGGAAAAGCGCTGAATGGCGAAAGATTTCCATAACTGCTGTTTGCGAGCCATAGCGTAAGTATGGGATCCCCTGCGCTGTTTTGAGATAAATAGGTAGCCGTCCACTTTTTGCCGTCAAGAGTCAAAACAATATCATTGCCTTTATTGTTTGTCCTGAAATCATCACTTGTTAAACCTGTCGCTGACATCCCTTTTACGGTATTGAAATTAGCGCCGATTTGATTGGTCAATCTCTCGTAAATGTCAAATATTTTATCGCCGTCAAAAACTTTTCCGTCCGTCCTATTTGAACTCGCATAATCTGACAACGTAATATCGCCGATTTCCACAGTCTGTTCATAATTTGCAATAGCATAAGCAGTCTTATTGTTAACAAATATCGAAACAATGCTAATAAAACATAAGCATAAAATTATCAAAGTTGTTATAAGAAAAACGCCTTTAAATTTTTTCTTCCGTATATCCATTTTTAACCCCGTTTTGTATACGGTCAGGAAAAGTGTACTTTTCCTGACCTGTTTCTCTTGAATTCGACAAGGGGATTTTGTATAATATATCTGTATAATTATGTCGTATTTTGTATCATTTTCGACATAAATTCATGGTCAGGAAAAGTACACTTTTTTTGGAATTTTTTGCTATTTGTCGATTTTTTTATTATTTTTTTACCAAATTTCGAAAAATATAAGTATAGGTTAATGAAAATTTGTTAATTGAGCGATAAAAGTAAAACTGATTTTATTAGACTAGATTTCTCCACTGCGGTCGAAATGACGGATGAATAAGCGTTTCTCTGTACTATACAATATAACCGGTAATTAGTATTACTCTTTTCTTATATTGTTTCTTTATTAAAACTAGATATTTCGACTACGCCACGCTCCGCTCAATATGACAGGAGTGTTGACAAAGTCTGTATTCTTACCCGTCATTCTGAGCGTAGTTGAAGAATCTAGTCTAAATAAAAATCAGTATAAAAAAGAGTCCGACTAAAATCGAAACAAAGCGTAGATTTTATGTTTGGTTGGAAAATTATTATACAGTTTCTATAAAAATAAAAATTCAACGGAAAAATGATTTTCCGCTGAATATGTTTACAGATAAAATATATTTCTTTTTACTTTCTGTTCAATCGTTTACTCTCAGTGAAGAAATCTTGGTCGGCTTCGTTGACGTAGTCGCCTATATTAAGTTCCTTACTCATAAGATTGACAAGTTCATCTTCAAATTCGCGTAGTCTTCCTCTTACTCCGTCGCGTTGAGATTTATCTATAACGTTGATATTCGCTTTGCAATATGATTCCCATTTGCTGGAAAATATTTTTAATCTTTCTCCTTCAAGCGCAAATTTGACCTTTGACGAATACTCAATATTCTTTGCTTTGTCTATTGCCTGCGTAAGCGCAAGGTTTATATTATCCTGTTCCTTTTTAAGAGATTCAACTTTCTTTACAAGTTCTTGATTTTCTCTTATCAGCCCCTCTACTCTATCTCTAAGTCCCAATATTGTTTTTTCGTATTTATCGGATTGAGATTTTATATACTCCTGTACTTGATTTTTGTCGTAACCTTTTCTCGATATAGAAAAATTCATTTTTTGCTCCTTTATATTGTATAATATATTTATATAGTACAAATAAATTATAAACGCAAAACAGGTCGTCGACATTGTCGATAACCTGTTTTTTTGTCTTTTATTGATAGTATTTGACGAGCGCGTTATTTCATCGGCTTATTCGCTTTGATAAGACTTTGCTTTAAGTCGTAAAGTTTTTGCGACAAATCCACTTTATAGATATGAGGGTTTAACATTCTCTTGTATTCATTCCAAAATTCGCCGTAACTTTGTTTGTGATATTTAGCAATTTCCTTTACAGGCGGCAAATCATAAACCAGTTTGCCGTCTTTAATAATCTGCTTGCCAAGTTCTTTAACGTAAAAATTCGTAATCTTCTTTCTTTTCCATGCAAAATCGGGATGGAAAATTTCTAATTCATCCAAACCGTCAAAATTCTCTTCCTGCAAAGCGATTAAATCGGCAATGGCTTTATCTGTATTTTTATCGTAAAGTCTGACAATCTTCTTAAATCCCGGATTTGTTATTTTTGCCGGAGTATCGCTCATTTTCATCTTCGGCGTAAGCACGCCGTCTATTTCAATCCCGGCGAGTTTATATACTCCGCCCAACGACGGGCAGTCCATACTGGTAATCAACTTCGTACCTATGCCCCAACTGTCGATACAAGCGTTTTGAGTAGCCAAAGATTGCAAAATATTTTCGTCAATATCTCCGCTTGCGCAAATTATAGCCTTTTCAAACCCCGCTTCGTCAAGCATTTTTCTCGCCTCTCGCGATAAATACGCCAAATCTCCGCTATCCAATCGAATACCTATAGGCTCGTAACCTTTGGCTCTTAATTCTTTGAAAACGGTAATAGCGTTTGGAACGCCGCTACCCAACGTGTCGTAAGTATCGCAAAGCAACAGGCATTTGTTTGGATAAATATCCGCGTACGCTCTGAAAGCGTCAAGTTCCGTCGGAAAACTCATTACCCAACTGTGCGCGTGCGTACCTGATACCGGAACGTCGAACATTTTGCCCGCAAGGACGTTGGACGTCGATTGACATCCGGCGATTATAGCCGCTCTTGCCCCGTAAATACCTGCGTCAGGACCTTGCGCTCTGCGTAATCCGAATTCTGCGATAGAACCGCCTTTTGCCGCGTATACGACTTTTGCAGTCTTCGTCGCGATTAGCGTCTGATGATTAAGAATACAAAGTATTGCGGTTTCAATAAACTGCGCTTCGAACATCCTCGCCTTTACGGTAAGAATAGGCTCTTGCGGAAATATTACAGTACCTTCGGGAACCGCATATATATCTCCCGTAAATTTGAAATTTTTGAGAAGAGTCAAAAATTCCTCGTCAAAAGTGTTCAACGAACGCAAGTATTCAATATCTTCGTCTTCGAATTTTAAGCCAAGAACATAATCTACAACCTGCTCCAAACCGCAAGCAATCGCATAATTATTACCGACGCCTCTGTAAAACACATCAAATACCGCAACTTCATTCATCTGCTTGTTTTTACTGTAACCGTACATCATGGTTAGTTGATACAAGTCTGTAAGTAAAGTTAAGTTTCTCATTACAACTCCTAATTTGATATTTTGATGCTAAAACCTTTTCAAGTTTCAGTGAGGTTGGACGGCTTGTCCATGACCCAATTACTGCCCTACTTTTTCTTTCAGTATAAATTTTGCGACATTCATTGAAATTTGTCAAACGTTGAAAGATAAAATAAAAGAATATATTTTATAGACATTTACAATTTTCTAATATCGTCGTATTTTATATCAATTTTCTTTTTTGTCGGATTCTTCCGCTTCTTTATTATTATCTGAAAAACTCTCGCCTTTTACTATTGCAAGAGCCTGCGCTACCGCTTTTTCCTGCAATAAATCGCGTCTTTGCTCGCAGCGCTTTGCAAATCTAGCGCTTTCTAGTTTAATTTTGCCCGTCTGCAACAATATCTGCAAGACTATTGCCACAATGCACATTATATAGCATATCAACTGCACGGTTTTTACTCCCGAATTACCTATAGTCTGCGTATCCGAACCTTTGAGGAATTCCAACGTTCCTCTAACAAATCCGTACCACATAAGATAAAATAGCGAAAACGTGCCTGCTTTCAACTTCTTTTTCGGCAAGTAGAACAGTAGCAACGCTATTATCAAACCCATGGCATTCAGTACGCCTTCATAGAAAAACGACGCGTAATGCCACGTTTGACGGGCGTCGATAAAGACTGCAAACGGAAAACGCTGCAACGCAGGATTGGTAACTTCTATACCGTACAATTCCTGATTGAAATAATTTCCCCATCTACCTATTATTTGACCTACGAAAAGCGCGATAACGACACAGTCGGCAACGTACATCAACGAATATTTTTTATTTCTCAAAGCGCAAAAGAATATTCCCAACGCTCCGCCGAAAATACCGCCGATGATAGTCAATCCACCGCCGCGAATATCCAAACATTCCAAAAAGCCTTCCCACGTCTTTAACGTATAATCCTCGCCCAATCTAGGAACGACGTAGAATATACGGCAGAAAATAACGGCAAGCGGAACTACCCATATAAACAGTTCCAATGAAAAATCTATATCGATTCCCCTGCTTTTGGAAAGTATAAGATATAGTACAAAACTCAACAAGATACCGAACGTTATCATGAGCGCATACTTATAAATTTCAAATCCGCCGGGCAATACTATAGCGACGTTGTCTTTTGCCGTCAATAAATCCATCAACATCTTATCCAATCCTTAATCGAACACCTTGCAAGTACCAACATTTCGCACGCCGATGACAAAAACGTTTTCTTTGCCAAATACTGCCTGCATCTTCTCCACGTAATCGCTTGTTTTGTTTTTATCCACGTACGCTATTATCGTTCCCGCAAAGCCTCCGCCATGAACTCTTACAGCCTTAACTCCGTCTATTTTTTTGCTCAGATTTATTCCGAGCGGAATTCTTTGAGCGGTATCTGACAACGGATAACAGTTTTGAAGCATCAAGTAAGAACTCATGCCCGATTCGTTGATAGCCGCGCAAAACTTCTTTTCATTAGAATTTTTAACCGCTTTCGCGCAAAGGTCGACTCTTTTATTTTCATCAAAATAATGCATGGCGCGCATTATCGCTCTGCCCGACACTTTTTCCTGTATTTCGGGTAGCCTTTGATAGAAATCGCTCTCTTTTACTTTTCTCAATTTTTTCGCGCCGAAAAGTTTTGCGACTTCTTCCATCTCCACTCTAATAGACGCGTATTGGTCGGTCAAATCGCTGTGATCTCCGCCTGTATTCGTCAAGACTATATTCATATCTTCAAAATTCCAATCGATCGACTGAATTTTAAGATTTGCAATTGACTTGAAATCTATGTAACTTACTCCGCCTAAAGAAATCGCGCTTTGATCTAGCAAACCGCAAGGTTTTCCAAAATATACGTTTTCGGCGTACTGCGACGCTTTTGCTTTGGTAACTTTATCGATTTTACCGTCGTTGTACATCAAATTAAGTATTTCGCAAATCAAAACCTCAAAACAAGCGGATGACGAAACCCCGGCGCCTCTAAATACGTCGCTTGTCGTCGTAGCGCAAAAACCGCCGAGATTAAAGCCGTTGTTTTTATAATAAGCGCACACGCCTCTAACCAACGCGACCGCGTTGCCGTACTCTTCCTCTCTCGCCTGCAAATCGTCCAAAGAAACTTCGACAGGAGAAAATCCTACCGATTCAACTATTATCTTACCTTCGCAAGGCGTTACGCACGCAATAGTATCTACGCTTATCGAAGCGCACAGCACTTTACCGTTGTTGTGATCGGTATGATTTCCGCAAACTTCGATTCTGCCCGGAGATGAATAGAAGGATCCGCCCTCGCCGTATTTCGCGCTATGCATATCGTATATCTTGCGATATCTGTCAACTTGATAATGCAATTTGCCTTCGCCGTAAAGTAATTTAACCTTGCTTGCAAATTCTGCATCGTTCGCAAGATTATTGATAAAATTTCTTTGTGCCATAATAACTCCGTAAAAAATAACGTAATTGGATTTAACGTTAAATATTTTTCTGAATTATTATATCATATTATATAGCGCGTTGTAAATACTTTTTTTCTTTACACAAGGTAATCGAGTACTTACATAATTGAAACAAAACTATTGCAAACGGCAAGAAAATGTTTTATAATAAATACGATTAAAACTTTGAATTTCAAACGACATTATTTTGAACCTTGTTCAAAATTTCGATAAAAAATTATGTTTTTGAACAAGGTTCAATCAATAATCAGTAAATATTGACCAAAATAGAGGTATTTTATGACATCAGAACAACTGAAAATCAAACTTGCTCAACTTGTAGACTATGCTAAAGATAATCTTTCGCTTAGATTTGAAGACGAATCTTTTGTAACGAATTCATTATTGGATTTGTTTTCTTTGACAGCGCCTGCTACCAACGTAGAAAAATACGGCGACTTCCAAAAAGATATCGTAGATCCTTTAGTAAATCACGCCATCGAAAGCGGAATTGCAAAAGAAGAAGAAAGGATTCTTTTCGAAACCAAATTGCTGGGAATCGTTACACCCTGCCCGTCTTCTGTAGTAGATAAATTCGATATTATAGCCGCAAACAGCGGAGTTAAATCGGCGACAGACTGGCTTTTTAATCTCTCCATAGCAAACAATTATATTCGTATGGTCGATATTAACAAAAATATCAAATGGGAGCATATCGGAAAATTTGGTAAGATAGGAATTACCATAAATCTTTCAAAGCCTGAAAAAGATCCAAAGCAAATCGCTTTGGCAAAACTTCTTCCCAAAAGCGGATACCCATCCTGTTTGCTTTGCACAGAAAACGTAGGATTTGCGGGCAATCTCAATCACCCTGCCCGTCAAACGTTGAGAATGATACCCGTAAGACTGGGAGGAGAAAATTGGTCTATTCAGTACTCTCCGTATCAATATTATAAGGAACATATTATCGCGCTTTCCAATGAGCATAGACCTATGCACGTCAACGGAGATACTCTGTTCAGACTTCTTGACTTCGTCGATCTATTCCCCCATTATTTTATCGGCTCAAATGCCGCTCTGCCCATTGTCGGAGGAAGTATACTAACTCACGACCATTATCAAGGCGGAAGCAAGGTTCTTCCTATGTTCGAAGCGGATATTCGAAAGAATTATACCGTAAGCAAATTCAAAAACGTTACTGTTTCTATAGTTAATTGGTACAACAGTGTAGTAAGAGTAAGCGGAAAAAGCAAATTTGAAGTTCATGAAACGGCTACAAATATTTTAGAAGCATGGTCGCAATGGAGCGACGAAAGCGTTAATATTATATGCAAAACCGAGGATCAACACAATGCCGTAACTCCGATTGCAAGAAAAGAAGGCGACGTTTATATAATCGATATGATTCTAAGAAATAACCGTACCGATAGCGAACATCCCTACGGAATATTCCACCCCGAAGAAAGTCTTCATAATATCAAAAAAGAAGGAATCGGCATAATCGAAGTAATGGGACTGTTTATTCTTCCTGGTAGATTGAAAACGGAACTTGAGGTAATAAAAGATTACATTAGCGGTATTAAAAATCTTGATTTGCAAGAACTGAACAATCCTGAAAATCCTATGTTCAAGCACGCGCAAACAATATTGCAACTTGTAAACGACCACGGAACTTCGAGGGATCGCGTATTTGCGGATAAAACGGTAACCGACTACGTAAACAACGCTTGCGAGCAGATATTGGAATGCACTGCTGTTTTCAAAAACAACGAACAAGGTCAACTTGCTTTTGAAAACTTTATGAGCAAAGGAATCGGAGCGCAAGAAATCTAATTAAAAATCAATATTTTATAAAAAAATCAGGCGTTAAGCCTGATTTTTTTATTCAATTATTAACTTCTTAATATTCTTTTCTATCTGCCAATGCTCTTGAAAGCGTAACTTCATCCGCGTATTCAATATCGCTGCCCATTGAAATTCCGCTTGCAAGTCTTGTTACCTTAATTCCCATAGGCTTGATAAGTCTTGCTATATAAGTAGCGGTCGCTTCCCCGTCTATATCAGGATTCGTAGCCATGATAACTTCTTTGACTCCTACCAGCCTTGACATAAGTTCTTTAATTCTGATATCGTCTACCCCGATTCCCTGCATTGGGTTTAGCGTACCTTGCAAAACGTGATATACTCCGTTATAATCTTTAATCTTCTCAAACGCCACAATATCTTTCGGTTCTTTTACTACGCATATAATAGATTTATCTCTTGTTTTGCATATATCGCAAGTGTCTTCTTCGGTATAATTACCGCAAATAGAACAATAATGAACGTTGCGTTTAGTTTCGATTATTGCTTTAGCAAATTCCTCAACTTCTTCTTCGTTCATATTTATCAATTTGTAAGCATAGCGCTGAGCAGTCTTCGCTCCCACTCCGGGCAATTTGCTGAATTGCGCGACTAATCTTGCCAACGGTTGATAATATCCCATAATATTACAGACCCATACCCGCAAATTTTCCGAGTTTTTGCTCTCGGGTTTCGTCCGCTTTGCCAACAGCGTCGTTGAAAGCGGCAATAATCAAATCTTCAAGCATTTCAACGTCTTCCGGATCTACCGCTTCGGGTTTAATATTGAGAGAAACTACCTGCTTTTCACAAGTCATAGTAACTTCAACGAGTCCGCCGCCGCTCGAACCTGTAACTTCCATAGTTTTAAGTTCTTCCTGCGCTTCCATCATTTCCTGTTGCATTTTTTGCGCTTGGCGCATGAGTTGTTGCATATTTCCCATTCCGCCGCCGAATCCACCGAATTTAGCCATAATATCAATCTCCTTGTTGGTTGTTATTTTTAATATTTTTACCCGAAGAATCGGTTATGTTTACCATTTCTTCGTCAAACAAATTCTGTATTGTCTGAATATCTTTATTCAAAGCCTCTTCTTTGTTGAAATAATTGATTTTCATTGAAGTGATTTCAAAATATCTTTTCTTTATAGTATTCTCAAAAAGTTGCAAATACTGTCTAATTGCCGGCAAATTCTTTTCATTGTCAACATTGACAGTCAAAACGCCGTCTGCAAAAGTCAAGTCTTCCGAAGCAAACGTTGCGGCGCACGCGTACGCTTGTTGCGATTTCGCGCTTGCTCTTACCGTATTGAGCAAATATCCCCACACTTCTCCGAGATCGAGTTTAAGCGACTCGTCTATTTCCCCGTAATGTCTTGCGATAGTACGCACCTTCGCTTCAACGTCTTTAAGTCGTCTTAGCACAGCGTCCTGATCCAAATCAATCGTAGGATCGCAGGCTTTTACTACGCTCATTTCCAACATTACCGTAGGAGATGAGGACGCTCTTAACAAGTTTTCTATCCCTACGAAAATTTCAATAATACGTACAAGCGAATCGTTGTCGGTTTTATCAGATAGTTCATACAAACTATCGTATATATCTTTGGGCAAAGACAAAAATCTATTGGCGTTGCTACAATTTATAATATATAGCATATTGCGCATCATCTTTGCTACGTCTTTTGCAAGAAGACCTACGCTCTTACCCAGAGATAGTATCCTATCAGTTACTTCCAACGCTTTTTTAGCGTCGTGGTCGACGATAGCCGAGCAAAGTTCAACTATCATTTTCGGAGAACTCGCGCCCAGTACTTCAAGTACGTCGTCATAAGTCAATTTTTCACTTGTATAGGAAAGACACATATCCGCCACAGAAAGCATATCTCTTACGCTTCCGTCGCCCGCTTCCGCTATCGCTCTTACCGCTTCGCTTTGATATTCTCTGCCCTCTTTGTCCATTATATCGGATAAATATCCCGCCAATTCCGCGGTAGAAAGCAGTCTGAAATCAAAACGCATACATCTTGACAATATCGTCTGAGGTAATTTATGAACTTCCGTAGTAGCAAGAATAAACACCGTATACGCCGGAGGTTCTTCCAACGTTTTCAACAACGCGTTAAACGCTTGCATCGTCAACATGTGTACTTCGTCTATGATATATACTTTGTATTTGCAGGAAGCGGGAACGTATTTAACTTTTTCGATAAGATCTCTTATATCGTCTACGCTGTTGTTTGAAGCCGCGTCCATTTCAAGTATATCCATATTGTTGGCGCTTGCCAACGAACGGCATACCTCGCATTCTCCGCAAGGAGAACCGTCCGCAAGAGGTGATAGACAGTTTATCGCTCTGGCAAAAATCTTGGCGGTAGAGGTCTTGCCCGTACCTCTCGTACCCGTAAACAAATAAGCGTGAGAGATTTTCCCTCCCAAAACTGCGTTTGCCAAAATCTTTATTATGTGTTTTTGACCCAACATCTTATCAAAAGTGTCGGGTCTGTATTTTCTGTAAAGCGACGTATATGCCATATCTGTTTATACCTTCAAAGGCTATCGAAAAGATAGCCTTTATAAATTTAATACGATTTACTTAAATCTTATTCTTCGTTGTTTTCGGAGTTTTCGGTATTACCGTCAGCCTTTTCGGGGTCTTCTGCCGAGCCTACCCACATAGCCTCTTTCTCCTCGTTTTCTTTTGCGATAGCGTCTGCTTCGGCAATGAATTGTCTTACGCTATCCGCGCCTTCCCAACCGAGAATTTCCGCTATCTCTTTATAAGTTCTTTCTTGCGTTTTAGCGTCAACGAGTTTCAACTGCGAAACAAATTCGCCCGCTTCGGCTTCGTTCATAGTACCTGCCGCTTTCTTTCTTGCCATAACTCTCGATACCGCTTCTACCTGTCTTTTTTCCGTAAAAGTATAGAAGAACAACGGAATCGCGCAAGCAGCCATAGAAAGTCCGCAAAGCAAAGTCGTAGCCATCCAGTTTCCTTTGATTACCTGTTGGAAAACGTCGCTATTGATAATTTCGGGAGTCAAATCTTTGATTTCCATTTCGTCATATCCGTAACTTCCGAGTACCATCAACGTAACAAACGCGGTAAGCGCCATACCTACTTTTGATATAAGCGTCTGCATCGAGAAACAAATACCTTCCGCTCTCTGCCCCGTCTTATCTTCAAGATAGTCTATCGAGTCCGCTATCATTGAATAGGTAAGTATATTACTGAATCCCGAAGGAATACCCGCCAAAATAATTATTATGTAGAAGAATACTTGGGCTACGGTACTTGTACCGTTTGAATCCAATCCTATGAAATACAAAAGAACAAGCAATACCCCGCCCACGATATGCGACCAAATGAACAAATTCTTTTTACCGAATTTCTTTGAAAGTACCGGAGTAAGCAACGTAGCCGCCAAACCGCCGGGAACTACAAGCAAGAATATTACGGCAGCCAAACCGGTGCTACGGAGATTGTATTTTGCGTAATACATTGCAGTCGTCATATAAATCGTACGCAAACCGCCGAGAATACCTACCAATATCATCAAAAGTACCGGCTTATTCTTAAATAGCAGTTTTAAGTTTTCAGGAAGAGAATTGGTTTCTTTTTCTTCATAGAATCTTTCTTTTGTATTCTTAAATCCAAGCCAGAACGTCGGAACCGCCATAAGTACGCATACTATTGCGATAACAATGTAAAGCCACGGCAACATTTCTTTAGTAACCTTAAATACTTGCGTTTCCGGATTTGTATCAACCAATACTGGAATTGCTACGGAAACAAGTCCGCTACCTATCGTCGAGAAAAGACGCGCTATCGTCAAAAGCGTATTACGTTTATCGGTATCGGAAGTCATTGAAGAAGCAAGTCCCCAATACGGTACGTCTACGGAAGTATAAGCGATACCCCACAGCAAATATATTACGGTAGAATAAGCAAACTTCGCTTCGGGCGACCAGTTAAACGTCGTGAACAGCAATACTGTAAGAACTGCAATAGGAATAGGAGAAAATACAAGATACGGACGCATTTTACCCCATTTGCTGCGAGTCTTGTCAACAAACGTACCCATAATAGGATCGTTGAACGCATCGAAAAGTCTTGCCGCAAGGAACATCCACGCAAGCCACAGCGCTTGAACTCCAGCAACTTCCGTCATGTAAATCATGAAGAAAGTGGTAACTAATTGACAAATGATGTTCTGTCCAAGTCCCGCTACGGAATAAGACAAAACTTCTTTCGGTTGCATCTCTTCTTTCTTTGCGGGGTCTGTACCCAACATTTTGCAAAGAAATTTGTTTTCGTTGATTGAAGCCATAATTTTCTTTCCCTTAATGCAATTTCATAATTTTTTTACATTATATTTATGATAACATAATTTACATATTCGGTCAATGACCTTTTATAAAATAATTATTATAATATAAATATTTTACGTAATTTCAAAAGTATTTATCAACCTAAGTGATAGACCGTCTGATTTATCGGTTATTTAGTACATAATATTCTCCGTTAAGTACAAATATTTTGTCTATAATTCTCCCCTAAAAGTATAATTTTGACAAATCGCATAATTAAACGTAAATTTGGCAACAATATCAATCGCCTGATAAATCGCATACTATTTATTAGGACTAACGCTTGTGGAGTATATCATGATAAAAAGAGGAGAACTTTATTACGCAGACCTTAGTCCGGTCGTAGGCAGTGAACAAGGCGGAATTCGGCCCGTCCTAGTCGTGCAGAACGACGTAGGCAACAAATACAGTCCGACCGTCATTGCCGCCGCTGTTACAAGTCAGATAAATAAGGCAAAATTGCCCACTCACATCGAACTTTCTGCCAAAGAATACGGACTCCAAAAGGATTCTGTCGTTTTGCTGGAACAAATTCGCACTTTGGATAAAAAGCGATTGAAAGATAAAATAGGAGAAGTACCTATCGACACTATGCAAAAGATAAACCAGGCCCTTATGATAAGTTTGGGATTCTATTGAAATAAATCAACTTTCGGGAGAGTCGCCGTACAATCGCGCTTCCCTCCCGTCTGAATAAAATTAACGTATAAAATTCGTACGCGTTCCGCTTTCGTTTTTCGGCGCGTCAATCCCGTGTTGTTTTCCCAACTCTATACATTTAATTAACCACGCCAAATTTCTGGCTCCGTTTCTCATTGTCTGCAAGCCTTCCAAATCCTGCTCGACATGCTCTGGCGCGTTTCCGTGAACCATATTCCAATAACTCGATGAAGCGATGGGCATTTGAGCAATCGTGAAATACTTGTTTAACACATCTAACGAAGCGGTTGTCCCCGCTCTTCTTGCGCTTGCGACCGCAAAAGCGGGTTTGTGTTTGAATACTCTCGACCCCGCGTAAAAAACTCTATCCAAAAGGGAAAGTATTCTTCCGCTCGGATGAGCGTAATATACCGGTGTTCCGAATACAAATCCGTCGCAATCTTTTGCTTTTTCAATAAGGCTGTTTACTATATCGTCGCCGAATACGCAGGTGTTGTTTTTAAGCGTTTTCGCGCATTGCATACACCCTATGCAATCTCTTATCGGATTTGCCCCGATTTGAAAAATTTCGCTCTCAATTCCCTCTTCGGCAAGAGTTTTCGCCACTTCCGTCAGCGCCCTATTCGTACATCCGTTTTTATTGGCGCTTCCGTTGATAAGTAATACTTTCATCATCTTTCTCCTTTTTGCTATTTTTTATAAGATTTTACTATTTTTGCAATCTCTCGCGACACGTCGCTCGGCAACACTCCGTATTCCGAAAACTCGTCTTTAAGATTTTTCGCCGCGCTTGCAGTAAGATAAGCCGCGCTATATCCGCTTTCCAAAAGACTTCTTCCTTGCGACGCCATACCTAATATAACGCCGCTCAAAGTATCCCCGCTCCCGCCTTTGGAGAGTTCCGCTCCCCCGTTGACTATCAAAAACACTTTTTTGCCGTCAGTTACTACCGTACTAGCGCCTTTAAGCAACACCTTTACTCCGTATTCTTTCGCAAATGTCATCGCAATTTTTATCGGGTCTTCGGAAATCGCCTCAACGCTCAAACCGGTCAGTCTTGACATCTCTTTGATATGCGGAGTCAATATTACGTCGGCTTTGGACTGGTTAAGTATATCTATATTTTTAGCAAGCGAGTTCAGTCCGTCCGCATCTATAACAACTTTCACTCGGTAGTTTGTCAGAATATGCGAAATAATCTTTAAGTTTTCTTCGTATTTATCGCCGATTCCCATACCTATTGCCACGCAGTCGACGCCTTTCATTGCTTGGTCTATTTCTTTTTCATCGAACAGCATAAATCCGTCTTTGTCGGATATTCCGCGCGCAGTGCTTTCCCATACTGCCGACGCTATGTTTACGACGTGCGTTTTCGGCACAACAATACTGTTTAATCCCCCGCCGCATCTTAAAGCGCATAAACCCGCGTTGGCAAGTTTGACTGCGCCCAGGTAATTTGAGCATCCGCCGATAATGGCGCTTTTGCCGTAAGTTCCTTTATGAGTATCGTTTTTGCGCCTGGGAAAGAGTATGCGAATATCCTCTTCTTCGACTATATTGCAACCGTCAGCATAAAGTCCGATTCCAACGTCTATTACTTTTAACTTTCCCGTCGCGTCTTTGCCTCCGTTCAGAAACAGTCCGGTCTTTGGATACTGCACCGTAACTGTTTCGTCCGCCTCTACTCGCGCGATTGATTTGCCGTTGTCCCCGTTAAGACCGCTCGGTATATCCACGCTTATTTTATAAGCCTTGCTATCGTTGATTCTTTTTATTACATTCGCGTACTTTCCGTCGGGAACGCCTTTGAAGCCAGTACCGAATATGCAATCTACTATAATATCGCAATGATAATCGCAATCGTTTTCGCTGTAAATATTAGAAAAACCTTTGTCTTTCAACCTGCTCAAATAATATTTACCGTCCGAAGAAACAGTATCCTCAATGAGAAATACAAACGCCTCAATGCCGTTGTCCCACATTATTTCGGCTAAAGCAAGTCCGTCGCCTCCGTTGTTTCCTTTACCGCATATTATATATATCCTGCCCTGCCATTTATAAGAGAAAAATATTTTTTCGGCTACTCTGCGCATAAGTTGAGCGGACGGAACCCCATTTTCTATAGTCATTCTATCGCAATATGACATTTCTTTAGTCGTTAACGCTATTTTCATACTTTTTCCACCTTATATGTTCATATCAGCATTCGTTCATTCGAAATCGTCGTCAACTACTTTGAGAGTAGCCAACGCCTGCGAAATATCTTCCCACTCATATCCTCTGTATTGCAAAAATCTTATCAATTTCGCTCTATTCTTGGGATCGGACACATCCATACCTTCGGACTTCTTTTTTGCGAGTCTGTTGCAAGAATCGTTTGCAGGCATTTTCGCGAGCGCTTCTTCTATTATATTTTCATCAATTCCTTTGACTTTCAACTCGTTTCTAATCCGATTCTTACCTTTTATATTACTGTTAAACGCTATATACGAACGTGCGTATTCTTTATCGTTGATATATCCGTATTTTTTACACTTGTCTACCGTGTAATCGACTATTATCTTTCCGTAGCCTTTTTCATACAGTTTATTAGCCAAGCCTTTTGCGGTAGGCGTATATTTACTTATATACGTTAAAGCGTAATCAAACGCTTTGTCTTTATCGCTGTCAAAGATAAGTTTATCCAATTCCGTTTGGCTAATCTCTTTGCCGATTTCCAATTTGTGATTGTATATCGCTATCCTACTTACTCCGGCGTAAAACTTTCCGTCGAGAAAAAGATTGGCTCTGTCTATATTCTTAGATTGAAGCGTTATTGCTGTAATTTTCATGCTTTTCTTCCGCCTTTGACGTTTTTAGGCTTGCTTTTATTTTTCTCTTTATTAAACTCCTTTCTTGCAGTCTGCTTTGCACTTCCTTTTGAAAAGTGTTTTGCATTTGAAGCGGCGCGGTTTTCCGATTGAGAACGCGCTATAGCCTGTTCCTTAGTCGGCTTTATCAAACACTCTTGTGAAAAACCTATCAAATCTTCTCTGCCCGCTTCTCTCAACGCCTGCGAAATTATTTCGTAATTGCTTTTCTTCCTATACTGCATCAAAGCGCGTTGGTATGTTTTTTCTTTTTTTGTCTTGGCAACGTATATAGGTTTCATAGTATCGGGATTTAAACCCGTGTAATACATACAGGTAGACTTAGTAGACGGCGTAGGATAAAAATCCTGAACTTGCTCGGGCATATATCCTATCGATTTAAGATATTGCGCAAGTCTTATAGCGTCTTCAAGCGTACAGCCCGGATGCGAGGAAATCAAATACGGAACAAGATACTGTTTCTTTCCCAACTTTGCGTTTATCTCGTCATACTTTCGTTTGAATTTCAAATACACGTCAAAAGACGGTTTATTCATCGCTTCCAAAACTTTATCTGAGATATGCTCGGGCGCTACTTTCAACTGTCCGCTGACATGGTGCTTTATCAATTCGTACAGAAATTCTGGATTTTTATCATATAAAACGTAGTCGAACCTTATTCCCGAACGGATAAACACTTTTTTTATACCGTCTATCTCTCTCAAAGTTTTGAGCAAATCCAAATACTCGCTGTGATCTACTTGCATTGCAGGACACGGTTTATATCCTATACAAGACTTATCTCTGCACACTCCCTGCGTCGACTGTTTTTTACAAGCGGGATCGCGAAAGTTTGCTGTCGGACCTCCAACGTCGTGAATATAGCCCTTGAAATCCTTATCTTCTACGAGGAGTTTCGCTTCTTTTACAATATTGTCTTTGCTTCTCTTTTGTACTATTCTGCCCTGATGGAAGGCTATCGCGCAATAATTGCACGCTCCGAAACAACCTCTGACCGAAGTAAGCGAATACTTGACTTCTTCTATAGCAGGAACTCCTCTTTTATACGACGGATGATAATTTCTCTCGTAAGGCAAATCGTATATCTCATCCATCTCTTTGACAGACATAGGATACTGCATAGGGTTTTGAATAAGATATTTATCTCCGTGTTTTTGTAATAGCGTTTTCCCAGAATACGGGTCATTGTTTGCGTACTGCGTTTTGAAAGCCTGAACATACTGCAGTTTATCCATTTTAACCTGCTCGTAAGACGGGCAGAAATCCACAGCATGCTCCTCTATTGCCTGTTTAAGTTTTGCAGACAAATTTGAAAATTCTTCAAGATAACAAGTCCCGCGAATATCGCGAATCTTATCCAAAGGTATTCCTTTTTTCGCCATAGCGAATATCTCTTTTATAGGACGTTCTCCCATACCGTAAATAAGCAAATCTGCTTTTGAAGATACCAAAATACTGGGAAGTACTTGATCTTTCCAATAATCGTAATGGGCAAATCTACGCAAAGACGCTTCAATACCGCCTATAATAATCGGAGAGTCTGGAAAAAGTCTTTTAAGGTTATTGCAATAGACGTCGACGCATCTATCCGGTCGCCTGCCGACGTCGCCGCCTTCGCTGTACACGTCGCGAGTACGGCGTATTTTGGCTACGGTATAATTATTGACCATGCTGTCTACTACCCCGCTCGACACCATAAAGCCGTATTTCGGTACGCCGAATCGCGTATAATCCGCGTCGCTCATAGGTTGCGCTACTATAACGACGTCAATACCCAAGGACTGCAAAAGTCGGGACACGATAGCGTGTCCGAAAGACGGGTGATCGACGTAGGCTTCTCCGATAACGTAAACTATATCGACTTGCCTGCCACCCGTTTCCTCTGTTGAAATTGGTAAAAACGCCATTGTAAACCTCTTTTGCCGTTTATATAAAATGCGTAAAGCGCTACGCTTTTGCGACAGTCGCTCTACGCATCAATACTCTGAAAGTCGCTGTTATTATTTGAAATAATCTACGCCGCTTTCGAAAATCTTCATATCGTAATTGCCTTCGACGTTTTTGTAAAGATTGTCGTCTATACGCTCGCTGTGTCCCATTTTGCCAAGCACTCTTCCATCGGGAGAAATGATTCCCTCGATAGCGTACATACTTCCGTTGGGATTGAACGGCGAAACCATCGTCGCGCTTCCCGTCATGTCAACGTACTGAGTAGCGACTTGCCCGCCTTTGATGATTTTTTGCAATTCTTCTTCGCTCGCTACGAATCTTCCTTCGCCGTGGCTGACCGGTACTGAGAATACGTCGTCTACGTGAACTCTGTTAAGCCAAGGCGATTTATTGGTCGCGACTCTAACTTTAACAATTGTAGAAACGTGTCGCGAAATGTTGTTAAACGTCAACGTAGGCGCTTGCGGCTTCTGTTCTCTTATATCGCCATACGGAACAAGTCCGAGTTTTATCAACGCTTGGAATCCGTTGCAAATACCCAAAGCAAGTCCGTCTCTTTCATAAAGCAGTTTCATTACCTGTTCGGCAATCATTGGATTTTTGAAAGTTGTCGCGATAAACTTACCGCTTCCGTCAGGCTCGTCGCCGCCGCTGAATCCGCCGGGGAACGCGATTATCTGACTTTCCTGCAACGCTTTGACTATTTCTTTTGCGGATTGCTCAATATCCTTGGACGACTGATTCTTGATTATCAATACGTTTGCTTTCGCTCCCGCTCTTTCAAACGCTCTTGCCGTATCGTATTCGCAGTTTGTACCCGGAAATACCGGTATAAATACTCTAGGCTTGACGATGTTTCTCGGAGCCTTCTCTACTTTTCTTGCGCAACAAATAAGATTCTTAACCTCTCCGCTTGCAGGCGCGGTTGTCGGAAATACTCCGTCAAGAGTTCTTTCAAAAGCCTTGACAGCGTCGTCCATTTTAAGTTCGACTCCGCATATATCCGCCGTATAAGTTCCGTTGAGCGAAGCGACCTTTTCTACGTCAAATCCGTCCAAATCGCTTATATCGTCTGCAAGTACTACAAAATCGCCAAACTGCGCAGATAGCATATCGATAGTAATATCATCCCAACTCGTACCGAGTTTATTGCCCATACACGCTTTGAATACGCTTGCTATAACGCCGCCTTCTTCAACAACGTTACAAGCCTTAATCTTGCCGTTTGAAATAGATTTAGCAATAGCCTCGTAAAGTTTAAGCGTCTTTGCAAAATCGGGAATATTTTCGCTGTCTTTAGGTATCGAAATATGATAAATATCTTTTGCTCCCAAATTTTCCGCAAAAGTATTTGTAGCCAACTTGCTTGCCTTGCCTACGCCCATTGCGAAAGAAATCAAAGTAGGAGGAACGTCTATATTTTCAAACGTACCGCTCATACTGTCCTTTCCGCCTATTGCGCCCACTCCGAATCCTATCTGAGCGTACAGCGCGCCCAACAACGCGGAAAGCGGCTGTCCCCATCTTTCGGGATCTTGATTAAGTCTTTTGAAGAATTCTTGCAAGGACAGTCTTATCGTATCTACTGTAATACCGCAAGCGACTTGCTTTGAAAGCGAAAGCAATATGGAATATATCGCTCCCGTAAACGGCGAAGCGCTCATAAGTTGCGGCGAACATCCGTACGTAGATACCGTAACCGTATCAGTATGTCCCGATACCGGCGGTTTGCACGCCATCGCTATAGCGGGAGTAAGTTGATACTTTCCGCCGAAAGGCATAAGAACGCTTGACGCTCCGATTGTGCCGTCAAACATTTCCCCCAATCCTTTTGTCGAACAAACGTTGAGTCTTGACAATTCATTGAGAACGGCTTTATCGAATTCGCCTTTATCAAAATATTTTTGCGACTGCGCGTCTACTCTGCTCATGTAATCGGTTACGTTGTCTTTTACGTTTGCGATTTGAGTTTGTTTTACTCCGTTGGTATCTAAAAACTTTCTTTTCAAATCCACAATACAGTTGCCCGCGTAGAACATTCTCATTCTTCCGTTGTCCGTTACTTCCGCAACCGCAGTAGCCGCAAGGTTTTCCGTCTTTGCATACTCGATAAATTTATCTACGTCGTTCTTGTCCAATACTACCGCCATTCTCTCTTGCGATTCGGAAATAGCAAGTTCCGTACCGCTAAGTCCTTCGTACTTTTTGGGAACCTTATCGAGATAAATATCCAAACTGTCGGCAAGTTCACCGATAGCGACGCTGACACCGCCCGCGCCGAAGTCGTTACATTTGACTATAAGCGTAGACACGTCCTTATTTCTGAAAAGTCTTTGTATTTTTCTTTCCGTAGGCGGATTACCTTTCTGTACTTCCGCTCCGCAGACTTCTACGGATTTTTCGGTATGCGCTTTTGACGAACCAGTCGCTCCGCCGCAACCGTCTCTTCCTGTTTCTCCGCCGAGAAGAACTATAATATCGCCTTTAACGGGTTTTCTTCTGACAACATTTTCTTTGGGCGCGCCCGCTATGACGTAACCCGTCTCCAATCTCTTGGCTTTGTAATTGTCGTGATACATTTCCGATACAAGTCCGGTGGAAAGTCCTATTTGGTTACCGTAACTCGAATAGCCCGCCGCAGCCGTCTTTGTAATTACTCTTTGAGGTAGTTTACCTTTGAGCGTGGTAGAAATATCCGCGGTAGGATCGCCCGCTCCGGTAACTCTCATCGCCTGATACACGTACGTTCTGCCCGAAAGCGGATCTCTGATAGCGCCGCCCAAACAGGTAGCCGCTCCTCCGAAAGGTTCGATTTCCGTCGGATGGTTGTGCGTTTCATTTTTGAACATTATCAGCCACTTTTCATTTTTACCGTTGTTGTCAACGTCGACTTCGACAGAACAAGCGTTGATTTCATCGCTTACGTCCAAGTTGTCCAGTTTGCCGAGTTTTTTAAGTTTCTTAACCGCGATAGTTGCTATATCCATAAGACAGGGATACTTATCCTCTCTGGACGCGTTGAATTCCTTGTACAAATCTCTGTAAAGAGAAAGCGCCTTTTCGACGTGAGAGTTGTTGCTCTCAACGTTTATCTCGACCAACTCCGTCGCAAAAGTCGTATGTCTGCAATGGTCGGACCAATATGTATCTATTACTTTTATTTCGCTTTCCGTAGGATTTCTGTCTTCGCTTTTGAAATAGTCGCGAACAAAAATCAAATCTTTTTCGCTCATCGCAAATCCCGTCTTTTTATGATAGTCCGATATTTCCTTGTCGGACATCTTAATAAATCCTTCAAGTACGGGAACGGTGAGATTCTGTACTACGTCCTGAACAAGCGTAGCGGGAATATTCATAGACCCTTCTCTGCTTTCTACAGGATTTATAACGTACTTCTTTATTTTCGCAAACTCTTCTTCGCTAGCGCCTTTGAAAGCGTAAAGTTTGGCGCATTTAATCAAAGGTCTATCGGACATTGAAAGAAGTTGAACGCATTGCATAGCGCTGTCCGCTCTTTGATCGTATTGTCCCGGCAAATATTCTACCGCCAACAATTTATATCCGTCCAGATTCGGCAACTCTTCATAAAGATTATCTACGGGTTGCTCGCTGAAAATCGTCGTCTTTGCGCTTTCGAAAACACTAGATTCGATGTTTTCCACATCATATCTGATAAATTCGCGTACGTCTTCTACAGATATCGAAAGCACGTTTTTGATATCCGAAGCAAGTTTTTTTGCCGATACGTTGTATCCTTCTTTTTTCTCTACGAAAATTCTCTTTACCATAACAGTTTCCTTATTATATTTATCTATTTAATAGTATCTTTTATTTTTTGATTCCTATATCTTTTCTATAGAATGCGCCGTCGAAAGAAATTTTTTCAACGTTTGCATACGCTTTCTCTCTAGCCACGTTTATATCTTTGCCAAGCGCCGTTACACCCAACACTCTTCCGCCGGAGGTAACCAATTTGCCGTCCTGCAACTTAGTACCCGCATGGAAAAGCAATATATCTTTATCTAAATCGCCGATTGTAATTGCTTTGCCTTTTTCGTAATTTTCGGGATAACCTCCGCTAGCCATTACCACGCATACGCATGCCTCGTCCGACCATTCGATATTCAATTTATCGAGAGTACCGTCAACTACCGCATTGAAAATATCCGCCAAATCGGTTTTTAATCTGGGAAGTACAACTTGAGTCTCCGGATCTCCGAAACGCGCGTTGTATTCAACTACCTTTACCCCGTCGCTAGTTAGCATAAGACCGAAATAAAGCACGCCTTTGAAAGTTCTTCCTTCGCGGTTCATTGCGTCGAGTGTGGGAAGAATAATATTGTTCATTACTTCTTTTTCAATTTCTGGAGTGTAGATAGCAGACGGAGAGAACGTACCCATACCGCCGGTATTCAAACCTTCGTCGTTATCGTAAGCGCGCTTGTGATCTCTGGCGTTTACCATAGGAACAATCGTCTTTCCGTCGCAAAACGAAAGAATGGACACTTCCTGCCCAGACATAAACTCTTCGACGATAACAGTCTTACCTGCGTCTTTGAACTTACTGTCGATCATCATTTCCTTAACCGCTTTAAGTCCTTCGTCGACGTTGTTGCAAATTATAACGCCCTTACCCAAAGCAAGTCCGTCCGCTTTGACTACCAACGGATATTTTGCTTTGGACACGTAATCTTTTGCATTTTCATAGTCGTTGAACTCTTCGTAGTTTGCGGTAGGTATACCGTATTTCTTCATCAAATATTTCGAAAAAGCCTTGCTCGCTTCGATAATAGCGGCGTTTGCCTTCGGTCCGAACGCCCTGTGTCCTTTTTCATTCAGTCTGTCTACAAGACCTCCTGCCAAAGGATCGTCGGGAGCAACAACCGTCAATTCAATATCTTTATGCGAATCCACAAATTCGACAATCGAATCAAAATCCATTACGCTTATGGGTACGCACTCGGCAATTTCGCTTATTCCGCCGTTGCCCGGCAAACAGTATATTTTATCGACCTTGGGACTCTTTGACAGCGCCCAACAAATCGTATGCTCTCTTCCTCCGCTTCCTATTACAAGAATATTCATATTAACTCCTATCTTTTTTCAATTATTGGCTACAGTTTATCTATATATTAAATCCGTATCTACAAGTCTTTCGTATTTTAATGCTTAAAATGACGATCGCCCGAGAATACCATAGCAATGCCGAATTTATCGCAAGAATCTATAGAGAGTTGATCTCTTACGCTGCCGCCCGGTTGAAGTATGGCAGATATTCCGCCTGCATTCGCCGCTTCAACGCAGTCGTCAAACGGGAAGAATGCGTCGGACGCCAAAACCGCGCCTTTGGTATCGGTCAAAGAGTGTTCTATTGCCTGCTTTGTCGCTCTTATTCTATTAACCTGACCGCCTCCGATTCCCAGTATAGTTTTATCCTTCGCAACAACTATAGCGTTGGATTTCGTATGTTTTACTACTTTCATAGCAAATATCATATCTTCCATCTGCTCTTGCGTAGGTTGTTTTTTCGTAACTACCCGACACTTGTCGAGGTCGACGACTTTTCTGTCAAATTCCTGAACAAGCAATCCGCCGAGGACTTTTTTCATATCATAACTATCCGCGGGAACGGTATTCATTATAGTCGGCAATTTCAATAGCCTTATGTTGGCTTTTTGTTTGAGTATCTCCAATGCCTCGTCCGTGAAATCGGGAGCGACGACTATTTCTATAAAGATATTGTGTATCTGCTCTGCGGTTTCCTTATCTATAGTTCTGTTGGAAGCGACTATTCCTCCGAATATCGACGTAGGATCGGCAGCGTTGGCTTTGAAAAACGCTTCGCTGATTGTTTTTGCAGTAGCCACTCCGCAAGGATTTGCGTGCTTAACCGCTACTATCGTCGGCTCTGTAAATTCTCTTAAAAGGTCGAGCGCGCCGTTGGTATCGTTTATATTGTTGTAAGAGAGTTCTTTACCGTGCAACTGCTCCGCTACGGCGAGCGAACCGGCAACGTCAAACGCTTCTTTATAGAATACGGCGTTTTGATGCGGATTTTCTCCGTATCTCATATCTTGCGCTTTATCGAAAGCCATAGTAAATTGATCCGGGAATTCTATACCCAATTTCTTTCTCAAATAATTCGCAATAAGGGTATCGTAATAAGAAGTATGCTGATAAACCTTATACATAAGATAAAACTTGGTTTCTTTTGTAATACCGCCGTTTTTCAACTCTTCCAATACCTTAGCGTAATCCGCAGGGTCTACCATTACCGCTACGTCTTGATAATTCTTTGCGGCGCTTCTAAGCATAGTCGGTCCGCCGATATCGATATTTTCAATAGCAGTCTGCAAATCTATATTCGGTTTCTTTACGGTTTCTTTGAAAGGATAAAGGTTTACCACTACTATATCTATCGGATCGATATTCATGCTTTTTAGGAAATCCATGTGTTCGGCATTATCCCTCATCGCAAGAAGTCCTGCGTGAACTTTAGGATGCAATGTCTTCACTCTTCCGTCAAGACATTCCGGAAAACCGGTAACCGAAGAAATATCCACTGCTTTTACGCCCGATTCGTTGAGGACTTTCAAAGTACCTCCGGTGGAAATGATTTCATAACCGAATTCAATTAAATTCTTTGCCAACTCAACGATACCCGTCTTATCGGATACGCTGATGAGCGCTTTCTTTGCCATTGTATATACTCCTAATCTTAAATTATTGTTTTTAATTTTCGCACAGTTTTGCCACAACTTCGGGCAGTAGTTTATGCTCCTGTTCAAGTACTCTCGCCTGTAACGATTCGGGAGTATCCCCCTCTTCGACAGGAACTCTGACCTGTTTTATTATTTGACCGGTATCCGCGCCGTGGTCCACGTAATGCACCGTACAGCCGCTAACGCTGTCCCCGCTTTCTATCACTGATTTATGCACTTTGATTCCGTACATACCTTTACCGCAGTGATTGGGAATAAGGGAGGGGTGAATATTGATGATTCGTCCTTCGTATTTGTCGACAAGAATAGGCGTAACTATCGCAAGATATCCGGCAAGCACAATCAAATCGATATTGTACGGTTTGAGATATTCCACTATCGCCAAATCTCTATCTTCGTTATTTTTATAATCGCTCAAAGAAAAAGTCTTGAAATCAATAGAATGTTTCTTTGCTCTTTCTATAGCGAAAATATCATGTTTATTTGTTACGAGCGCAACTACTTCGCCGTTTACCTGTCCGCTCAAAGTCGCGTCTACCACAGATTGCATATCGCTTCCGCTTCCCGACGCGAATATCGCTATTTTCTTTTTCATTAGACTACCCGATACCGTTTTACAAAACCGATACGCCCTGCAATCGCAAGACGTACCGTTACGTTTTTATAATTCTACTTCTCCCGCTTTATCGGTTACTTCGCCGATAACGTAAGCGCTCTCGCCCATAGCGTTCAATTCGTCGACCACCGAATTAGCGATAGACTTATCTACAGCCAAAACCATACCGATACCCATATTGAAAGTGTTGCACATCTTGCGGTCGTCAATGCCCGCGATTTCTTGCAACGCTTTGAATATTTTCGGAAGCGGGTAACTTGCTCTGTCGATTTTCACTCCCATTCCCGCGGGAATTATTCTCGGTACGTTTTCAATAAAGCCTCCGCCCGTAATATGAGCGATACCTTTTATCTGGAACTTTTCTATCAAAGCCAAAATTGTTTTTACGTAAATTTTCGTCGGCGTAAGAACGAGTTCGGCAGGAGTGCAACCCAAAGTCGGATTGAACTTATTAAGGCTATCTTTATCCTCTCCGAAAAGTTTTCTTACAAGAGAGTAACCGTTGCTGTGAATACCGCTTGACGCGATACCTATAAGACTGTCGCCCACTTTGATAGTTTTGCCGTTTATTATCTTATTCTTTTTGACGATACCGACCGCAAAACCTGCTATGTCGTATTCGTCTTGAGCGTAGAAGCCGGGCATTTCCGCAGTTTCTCCGCCAATAAGAGCGCAACCGGACTGACGGCATCCCTCGCTTACGCCTTTTACTATTTCCGCAACTTTTTCAGGCACGAGTTTGGAAAGCGCGATATAGTCCAAGAAAAGCAAAGGTTTTGCCCCTTGACAAACAATATCGTTTACGCACATTGCAACGGCGTCTATGCCTATCGTATCGTGCTTGTCCAATACGAAAGCGTATTTGAGTTTTGTTCCGACTCCGTCTGTGCCTGCAACCAAGCAATCGCTGTCTTCTTTATCGCCCAAAGCGTAAAACCCGCCAAAACTTCCCAAATCGCCCAAAACGTTGTCATTATAGGTAGTTTTGACATATTCTTTCATCAATTTGACCGCTTTGTATCCCGCCTCTACGTCTACTCCCGCAGACTTGTAATCTATTGCCATTTTATTTCTCCTGTTTGTATTGTATGGAATTACTTTGAAAGTCCCATTCTCTTCATCATCTCTCTATAACCCTTATCGACGTCGTCCATATCTCTTCTGAATCTGTCTTTATCGAGTTTCTCTCCCGTCTTCGCATCCCAGAAACGGCAAGTATCCGGAGAAATTTCGTCCGCAAGGATTATATCGCCTTTGAATCTTCCGAATTCGAGTTTGAAGTCGATAAGTTCGACGCCTATTTCGGAAAAATAACTCTTCATAAAATCGTTTACCTTGAAAGCCAAAGTTTTGATTTTTTCGATTTCCTCTTTAGTTGCGAGATTAAGCGCCAACGCGTGATATTCGTTGATAAGCGGATCTCCGAGGTCGTCGTTTTTATAACTGAATTCGATTACCGTAGTGGAAAGCGCCGTTCCTTCGGCTACTCCGTATCTCTTAGAAAAAGAACCCGCCGCTCTGTTGCGGATAATAACTTCGAGAGGTACGATTTCAACTTTCTTAACGTAAGTTTCTCTCTCGTTGATTTCTTCCACGTAATGAGTAGGAATACCCTTCTCTTCCAAAAGTCTGAACATGTGATTGCTGCATACGTTGTTTACAACTCCCTTTCCGAGAATCGTACCTTTTTTAAGTCCGTTAAACGCAGTCGCGTCGTCTTTGTAAGATACCAAAACGATGTCTTCGTCCGTGGTTGCGTAAACTCTTTTTGCCTTGCCTTCGTAAAGTTGAACGGTCTTTTCCATAATAATCAATTTAACTCCTTTTGTAGTTTTTCATCGTCGTTTTTAATTTTTTCTGCCATATTATTTTTATAATCTTGCATTTTTTTCATAAGGTTGGGATATTTTATCGAAAGGATTTGTATCGCAAGAAGTCCTGCGTTCAAACCGCCGTTGATAGCCACGCAAGCCACAGGTATACCGGAAGGCATCTGCACCATTGAAAGCAAAGAATCCAATCCGTCCATAGTAGAACTTTTTACAGGAAGTCCTATTACGGGCAACGGCGTATACGCCGCTATTACTCCTCCGAGATGCGCTGCTTTTCCCGCTGCGCAGATGATAACTTCGATATTGTTTTCGATAGCGTTTTCGGCGAAATCATGCGCCATTTGAGGAGTGCGGTGAGCGGAAATAACTCTCACTTCGGTTTCCACGTCGAATTTCTTCAAAACGTCGATTGCCGGCTTTACCGTTTCAAGGTCGCTTACGCTTCCCATAATTATTGCTACTTTCGGCATATTTGCTAATCTCCTTAAAGATAAAAAATATTAAAAAATTACACTAACATATTAACATAACCGTATAATCAAATGCAAGGGTTTTCCGCAGGAATTTACTCCGATAATTTCCATCACATTTTGTACCGTCATAAAATTATATAGACATTACGGTTTTTCCCGTCAAAATGTTATCAACATACGCAAAATACCTGTAATATCGACAATTTGGCGAGTTATCCACATAGTTATCCACATTAAGCGATAGTTATCCACAAGAGTCAATAGGCAATTTTTGTCGATTTATGTCGGTTAAAAATTAGACATTTTCTTTCTAAGAGTTAAATTATATGGACAATATAGTATAGTTTGACTTGTAAAAAGTTCAAAAAAATCATAAAAACAACTCTCAAATAAAAGAGTTATTATAAAACGATATTACCGTTGGTATCTTCTGTAAACATTAAAGAACGGCGCGTCGATACGCGCCGTTAAATAATTCCAAATATTAAGCCAATTTTTCCGCTATCTTTTTAAGGAAATCTACCGTATTTAATTTGACCACGCTCGCTTCGCCTTTATAAATCGCAGCCAAATCTCCCGTCATAAATCCACCTTCTATAGTGTCAACTGTCGCTTTTTCAAGTTTATCCGCAAATTCAACCAAAGCGTTTATTCCGTCCAACTGCCCTCTCTTTCTCAATCCGCCGCTCCACGCATAAATCGTAGCCACCGGATTAGTAGACGTATCTTCGCCTTTAAGGAACTTGTAATAATGCCTTGTAACCGTTCCGTGAGCCGCTTCGTACTCGTAATTACCGTCGGGCGAAACCAATACGGACGTCATCATAGCAAGTGAGCCGAACGCGGTAGCGACCATATCGCTCATAACGTCTCCGTCATAATTTTTGCACGCCCATATCATACCGCCCTCGGATCTTACTACTCTTGCTACAGCGTCGTCGATAAGCGTATAGAAATACTCTATATTCGCTTCTTGGAACTTGCTTTTATATTCGCTTTCAAATACGGAAGCGAATATATCCTTAAATCTATGGTCGTAAGTCTTGGAAATCGTATCTTTTGTGGCAAACCAAAGAGATTGACGGGTATCAAGCGCGTAGTTAAAACAACTTTTTGCGAAAGAGGTAATACTTTTATCGGTATTATGCATACCCATAACCACTCCGCCCGACTTTGCAAAGTCGAAAATTTCAATTTCACGTCTTCCATCGGCGTCTTCGATTACCAACTTCGCCTTACCGTCTTTTTTCACGTACCCTTCTACGTCTTTATATATATCTCCGTAAGCATGACGCGCTATCGTAATAGGTTTAGTCCAGGTAGGGATATACGGAGTAATACCCTTTACCATAATCGGCGCTCTGAAAACCGTACCGTCTAAAATCGCCCTGACAGTTCCGTTCGGGCTTTTCCACATCTGAGTAAGATTATACTCCTTAACTCTTTGAGCGTTTGGAGTTATTGTCGCGCATTTAACGCCTACGCCGTATTTTTTTATAGCGTTTGCAGAATCGACAGTTACCTTATCGCAAGTTTTTTCTCTGTTTGCGAGTCCCAAATCATAATACTCGCTCTTCAAATCAACGTTAGGCAATATAAGTATATCTTTTATCCATTGCCAAATATGTCTTGTCATTTCATCGCCGTCAAGTTCGACAATTGGCGTAGTCATCTTGATTTTTTCCATAAACCGTACTCCAAAATAATTCCGACCGTCATTATTTCTAAACAGTTTTAATGATACTTATTGTATTTATAATATAAAACTGTTAAAATATCGGAAAATTACTTTTTGATTATACATTTTTTATGGAAGTTTTGCAAGCGTTTGCGCCGCTGTTGGCGTAATATTGCAAAACCTTTGAAGTATATTGACAGTCCTTCCTCTCCTTAAAGTCCTTTATCGCCTCTTCCACCGTTATACTAATCACGTCTTTTAATCGCAAATCCCTATCTTCGTACAAATAACCAGCAAGCGACCCCGGTATGGTGTTTATTTCATTGAGATATATCTCCCCGTTTGAATTGTCCAACATAAAATCGCACCGTATTATACCTTTACATTCAAGAGCGTTGTAAAGTTTTACGGTCATATTCTGTATTTTCTTAGCGTCGTTTTCGCATATTTCGGCAGGAAAGATTCGTTTAGCGGAAGTTTTCGATACTTTTCCTCCGCCTGACATATATTTGTCCTCGAAAGTTAAAAACTCCTGCCAGCCTACCGGCTCTTCCAAAGTAGACGGATATACTTTATCCTTACTTTTGATACACGCGCAATTTATTTCTTTGAAATCCGTCAACGCCTTCTCTATAACGACTTTTTTATCATAGATAAAAGCAATTTTAAGATTGTTTTCCAACTCTTCTTGGTTTTTACATATTGAAATACCTATAGACGAGCCTTGCTTTGCGGGTTTTACTATAAGAGGAAATCCTATTCTTGCGACAATTTTATCTAGATTTTCGCTATTCTCCCCCTCATACACGGTACCGTACGGAAGCGTAGGCAATGACAGTCTTTTGCAAAACATCTTACAAACTGACTTATCCATGCCTATCGCGCTGGCAAGCACTCCGGGCGAAGTATAAGGAATTCCGTTAACTTCCAAAAAGCCTTGCAGAGCGCCGTTTTCTCCCGCTCCTCCGTGAGTACACAAAAGAGCGCAATCTAAATCCGCAACCTTTTTAATTTTGTTTTTCTTCATAACGTATAGACAGCCTTGATCGACAATCGCTTTTTTGCCGACAACCCCGTCTTGTTGTGAATAACTCTTAATATCAACGGGATTTTCAGGAATATAAAATCCGTCTTTCCAAAATAAGGAATAGAGTTTATATTTTGTTTTATCGACCGCCTCCAACGCTTGCATTGCAGTTATTATAGATATGTCTTTTTCACAGGAATTTCCGCCGTAAATAATAGCCAGATTTTTCAATTTATACCTCCGAAAATTTTATTCAAATTCCATTGAACATTGTTCAATAATTATCGGGCAAAT
Organism: uncultured Christensenella sp.; assembly: GCA_910584635.1. Taxonomy (GTDB): domain Bacteria; phylum Bacillota; class Clostridia; order Christensenellales; family UBA3700; genus RACS-045. Next base: position 347,762 of record CAJUBA010000001.1, read on the forward strand.
CATTTTGCAAAAGCAAAACGTCGCCTTTTTTGAGCATTGCGGTAAATAAATTTTTTGCGTCGTCTAAATGGGTTACGGTATAAATATTCTTATCACAATACCCTTCCGACAACATCCCCAGTCTGATATTTTCTTTATTTACACCTATTAGAATAGCGATATCGGCTACCAAAGCAATACTCTCTCCCAACTCAAAATTTGCTTTTTCCTGCCCGGCGCCCATCTCCACTAAGCCTTGAGTTGCAACAATTTTCCTACCTTTGAATAGTTTTAAGGTTTCCAACGCAAGTTTTGCCCCTTCTTCATTGCTATTGTAACTGTCGTCTATTATTGTAATTCCGCTAGGCAGTTCTATCGTTTGAAGCCTATGTTCGATTGGCGTAAGCATATTTATTCCCTTAGATATTTGAACAATGTTCAATCCTAATTCGGTCGCCAACGCGACACAAAGCAATATATTGTTCAAATTATGCTTGCCAATCAATTTGCATACGCAATCTTTTTTCTCCTCTCCAATATGCAAAACAAACTTTAATCCTTCGCTATCGCATTTCACGTCGCTCACTTTTATCTCTTTTTTATATTTGCTTGCGCATAAAAATTCTTCGGTAGACAGACATATTTTCTCGCTCGCCTTACTCTCTTCAAACATCTTCTTAGAGTATTTGTTGTCTGCGCAAAATACAGTTACTCCGCCGTTTAGACCGTCTATATAATCGGACAACTCTTTTTTTGTAGCATAAATATTTTCTTTACTTTTGAAAGTCGCTAAGTGTTGAGAACCCACGCCGGTAATAATTCCGTATTGCGGTTTGACTATATCGCAAAGTTCGGCAATGTCCCCTTGTTTTCTAGCGCCCATCTCCGCCACAAATATTTCGCAATCCTCCGGAAGTTGTTTGACTGCGCGGCATATCCCCAAAGGCGTATTATAATTACTTGGAGTACAATACGTCTTATACTCTTGATTAAGTATTGTAGTCAAAACGTTTTTTACAGTAGTTTTTGCGAAACTTCCCGTAATCCCGATTTTTATCATGCTCTTTCGATTTTCCAGATTCAACTTACATTCTTTAATAAATTTATTCGCTATGCGTCGCTCTATCGGCTTATTCAAAACTATTGAAAACGCCGCTATATTAGGAAGCAACGCAAATGGCAGCGGAATAAATATAAAACTCAACATTACAGCGTTTATCTTAATCATACTGCCCGCAAAAGCCGTTGCCGAAAGAAATAATAACGTAACAAAAGAATAAACCGCTACAAGTCTTTTTGCTCTTGCCGTATATACCAACGGCTGATGGGTACACTTGTCGCTCTCATCGGTTAAACTCACTAGAAGCGCTATAAGATATAATCCCTGAACGACCAATTGAACATAAAAACTGCCTATCGATACGGCAATAAATGAAAAAATTGCATTGCAAAGAGTAATGCATATTGCAGAACCCCAAAGTTTCCGCTTTATACTCTTCATTTTGCGAGAATTAACTACTTTATAGCCTTCCAACTGTACAAGATTGACTATTCTAAGCGACAAAACTATTGTAAGTATCCAAAATACCGACACCGTCGCGATAATTACGCCTATTTGCATATATCGTTAAAATAACTATCCAAAATTGCTAAAAATTGCGGGTAGCAATCTAGATAACTATAATGTCCTCCTTCCAAAAAAATCAGCCCACTATTATATATGCCTCGCTTCAACCTCTTTGCCATATACGGAGGAGTATCTTTATCTTTCTTTCCCCATATTATTAAAGTATCGCATTTAATATCTTTCAAATAATCGTCCAAATAAAAATTGACAATATTCTTAAAAGTCATCCGCATATCTCCGCTCAAAGCGCGATAATCGGCAGAGCCGCACTTCGATGTATCCATTTTTAACCGTTTTTTTAGGTTATAGGTCAGTTTACGCGCGCTTCTTTTAATTGAAAACTTCGGGCGAAGTCCAGCGCTATCCACCAAAACAATACTCTTGATTTTATCGCAACGCGAAGCAAGCAAAATCGCCACGCGTCCGCCAAAAGAATGCCCAACCAAAATGACATTTTTCATTTGGTAATAATCTATAATCTCCTCCACTCCGTTTGCGTAATCTTCCAAAGTCAACACATTGGGCAAAACACTGTCTCCAAAACCGTAAAAATCTAAAACGCTACACCTATACTCTTTCGAAAAAACATCGAAAGCGCCTTTGAAACTATCTATACTTCCGCCCCAACCGTGCAAAAATATAATATCGGATCCCTGTCCTTGTATAATATGATTAAGGATAATAGCACCTCCAACATTAAAATATCGCGAAAATAAATTAAATTGCCGTATTTACGACAAAATTTACGCAATATAATACTAGATATGCTTTGAAACTATTAAAAATACCAAAAATATTCAAAATTTAACAAATTTTACAAACAAAACTGAAATCAGTCAAAATTTCTCTTCCACATTATAAGAGCGGCATCTTTTCCAAAATAATAATTTGAACGTCTACCTTCGACTTCAAAACCAAATTTCTTATATAGATTTATTGCAATCTCATTATTTTCATTGACTTCTAAAGTCAACGATTGCAAATTTCTGATTTTAGCAACGTTTATCATATCTTTCATTAAAAGATTTCCGATTCCCTTTCCTCTCTCTGATTTTTTTACGGATAAATTATTGATTTCACCCTCTTCAAATACAACGTTAAAACTGTAAGAGCATATTGCTGTACCGTCTAATACCCCTACTCTTGCAACAACGTTTTCTTTTCCTATCAAATCTCTCAACTGAGATTCAGACCAAGCGACGTCTATCGAATCTCTTTCTATAGCGTATATATCATTAATATATTCTTCCTTAAAATCGATAAATTCAATATTAGATTCATTATCAACTATCATAAGCGTTAATATCCTATTTTATCCATATTTTTATTATCATACTCACGTTCCGCTTGGGATTTTTTGAGATATAGCGGAGAGAGTTTTTCAAACTCACCTTCATTGATTTTCACTTTTGCTATTTCTATCAAGGCAATTGGATTCGAAGGAGAATTTTTATAAATCACGTTTTCTTTGCTTCTCAACTCATCCAAAGTAATTTCGCCCATTTCAATAGGATGCCTTTTCCCCGAAAGGAATCTGGCGTAATAAAAATTGTCATGCCTGCAATCTATGGCGCAATAAAAATCGTCAAACTTTTTTCCGTACGCTAATTCTTCCAAAGAAGTAATAGCCACACATTTTTTTCCAAGCGCAAACGCCAAAGCATTGATTCCCGACACTCCTATCCTAATACCCGTAAATGAACCGGGACCGACTACGCAAGCAAAATAATCAACGTCGTTTATTGTAATTTTCGCCTCGTCCAGCAACTGATCTATCGCTTGCAAAAACATTGAATTGTGCTTTTTACTTTGCGCTTCGCCAATATAAGAAAACATTTCCTCTTCAACGCAAAGAGCAATCGTCATATTATCGCTTGAAGTATCGACCGCTAAAATATTCATATAAATCACCTTTATTTATATTTGCCGTATTTTTTGTTCTTAATTATCATATTTTACAGAATAATTCTATAAATCAAGATAATTAAGAAGTAAATTACTCTAATTGAGAAGTATTTTGAAATAATATTCCAAATACTTATTCAGTATTTAAGACAAGGGTTCTGCCACAATAGAAAAAAGTTTATTCAATCCTAATGCCTTACCTCTCTATCTACTGCCTAGAATACAGAACATTACCCTATCTTAAAAAAACTCTTTATATCTCTAACAACGACTATATTAATTAGATAAATAAATATCCTTATTTAATTCACAATCCGCGTATATTAAATACTCTTCCGCCGTTCTCATCAACATCTATATCAATTATTATCGGATTCTCAACGCATTCAAACTTATTCCACTCTATCACGCATACGCCGTTCATAAAAAGATAATCATTTAACCCAAGTTCATACAACTCTTCTTCGTCCGAGACTCTATACATATCAAAATGATAAAGCGGCAATCTGCCTAAGTATTCTTTCATAAACGTAAAAGTCGGACTCGTAACAACGTCGTCAACTTCAAGCGCTTTGGCAAGTCCTTTCGTAAACGTAGTTTTGCCGGCGCCGAGATCTCCGTTAAGAAGAATCACTTCCCCGCCTTTAAGTTTGTCCGCAATAGATTTAGCAAGCGCATAAGTTTCCTCTACGCTTTTTGATATATATTTTATAGAAGCATTGATTTTACCTTTCATTTTGTCCATATAATTTTTATCGAAATTTTTCGCTGACTTTGTCGATATTTTTATTATATTACACTTGACAGCAATTTGCAAATGATTTATAATCTTACTAATCAAATATTCTTTGAGGGTAGGTGAAATTCCTCACCGGTGGTATAGCCCACTAACGTCGTAAATCTTTATGCGACGCCGAGCAAGCGAAATTCTTGCGCCGACAGTAAAGTCTGGATAGGAAAAGGATTATTATTATGAATAAAAAAATTTCTAGAAGCAAGTGGCTTGCCACTTCCGCTCTTCTTTCCGCAATGGCAAGCGTTCTTATGTTTTGGGAACTTCCCGTACCGCTTATGCCCCCGTTTATTAAATTGGATTTTTCCTTACTCCCATGTATTATAGGAAGCATCGCGCTTGGACCTACAAGCGGCATAGTAGTTACTACTATTAAGGAATTGATACATCTTATGATACGCGGAGCAAGTTCCACCGGCGGCGTAGGAAACCTAGCGGATTACTTCACCTGTCTTTGCGTCGTAATACCATCGGGATTGATTTATAAATTAAAACCGAATATCAAAGGATTAATAGCAGGACTAACCGTAGGCTCAATCTGCTCGGGAGTTTTGTCGGGACTCGTATTTAACGCATTAGTAGTTTATCCTCTTTACGATAAATTCATGTTGCCTATGCAACAAATTATTGCAATGTATCAAAAAATCCGTCCGAGCGCGAACGGACTTTGGGAAGTGTTGGCGATTTTCAATATGCCGTTTACCTTCCTTAAATGCGCAATTATCAGCATTATAGCAGTCTGCATATCAAAACCTTTAGAAAGATACGTGCTATATCGCAGATAAATTAGGCTTATTTATATTCAACAAGAAGTCAGCGTCTGACCTTTACGCAGTAAAACAGCGTTTCTATTTCTTTATTGTCGACATTCGGCTTCTTGTTGAGTTTGCTTATCTCATGAATTATATCCATGTCAAAAGATACGAGTATTTCCTCAAATCCGTAAACTTCGCTAATCGATTGTTTTATTTGTTCTTCAAGTTGAGTCCGTTGCGTCCTACTGAATAGCGGTTTTGGAATTACGCCTACAAGCGCGCGATTTTTCCATACCAACGCAACGCAGTAGTCTACCATGGAATTTTGCGAAACAATGCTTTCTACACCTTGCAACGCTTGATCTTCGTCAATCGCCGCAATATAATTACAATTATTCAAATCAATATCTAACATAATTTCCTCCGAACGTACTGTTTATATTTTGGCAAATTCTGTAAGTTTTATACTTGACGCAAAAAAATCCGCGCCTTTCGCGCGGACATAAAGTATTTGTCTATTTTATTATTTAGTCTTTATATATTTTACTCTATAATATTTTGAACAATGTTCAAAATACCGATACAACGTTGTTCAACTATTATTCATCTACGCCGTAATGCGTAATATTCGCGCCATCCGACCAAAGGTTTTCCAAAGAATACAGTCTTCTTGTTTCCTCATAGAATATGTGAACTATAACATCGCCGTAGTCAAGCACCGCCCATCTGCCTTCCTGTTTTCCTTCGACTCTCAAAGGTTCGCAGCCTTCTTTTGACATTCCTTCATCTACTATATCTACCAACGCTTTTACTTGCGTATTCGATCTTGCCGAGCATATAACAAAACAATCCGCTATAACGGTAAGTTTGCTAATATCTACGATTACTATATCTTTCGCCTTCTTTTCATCAAGCAATTTACAAATCAATTCAACTTTTTCCATAATATCTCCAATTAAATGTTAATGTAATCTTAGCAGAAATAAGCGTTTATGTCAATTATTTCTCAATTCGTCGACCGCTTCCAATGTCAACGGATATATATTTCCGCCTTTTTCTTTCAGAAATTTATATTGCGCAAGCGCGCATGCCTTATATCCTTCATCCAAAGACTTGTTTATAATACTACGCAATTCCTCGACTTCTTCATAATTCCTGCCCGGCTCCAACATATCCGCGCAAAAAATCAGTTTCTGTAAATCGCTCATATTTCTTTTTCCGGTCGTATGATATCTTATCGCATCTAAAACTTCGCTATCTTCAACGCCATACTCTTTATAAGCGATATTCGCGCCCATAAACTGGTGTTCGACAGGAGTACCGACACTATCCGACGGAACATTAGACGTATCATGTTCTTCACGACAAAGCGCTTTGGCGCAATCATGCAATATCCCTGCAAGCAAAATCTTATCGTAGTCTAACCCCAATTTAAGGCTATAATTAAGCCCTAACGCATACGAAGCAGTTCTTGAACAATGTTCAAAAGTGTTGCTCGGGATGTTATTTTTAAGTTTTTTAATAATATCCGAATACTTACAATACAAGTTGTTGGCTTCTATATATTCGACAACATTCGGATTCAAATTATCGTAAGAACCCAATTCGACATTGTATCTAATCAACGTAGACGATATGTCCGCCGGCATATATTCGCATACTCTAATATCCGCGCCTTGCCTTGTCCAATAACCAAGAGATTCTTTGAATTTATCGCTGACGCCGCGAGCAAAAACATACAATGGACATATAGATATTACTTCGCGAGGATTTTTCCATTTATGCAAATCTTCCAGACTGTCGCCGCCTATTACAAATGCGATATCTCCGTAAATTTCTTTAAGTTGAGGAAGAACTTCGCAAGTATAGCGTTTTCCTTGACCGAACTTCTCAAAATCAGAGATTTCCACTCTTTCCAAACCCGAAATCGCTATTTTCAGCATATCTATACGTTGTTCAAAAGAAGTCGAACATTCTTTATGCGGCGGATTGACTGACGGCAAAAGAATAACCGTATCCACGCCTTCCAATGTCAGAAGGTATTTAACTATATTTACATGTTCGTTATGCACGGGATTAAATGCGCCGCCAAAAATAATTTTCATATTCTTATTTTACACAAAATCGCGCGAATTAGCAACGAATCTATATAAATAAAGTATATTAGAAGCAAATTCGGCAATAATTTGCGTATGTCGGTTATTTTGGATTTATTCTTACTTACAATCATCACTTTCATCGCGTCCTATATCTGCCTGTCGTTTTTGACAATGAGTATAGGCGTTAAATTACTATGCTGCGTTCTCATCAGCGTAGTAATCTCTTCATTAGTCAAAAAAATATTATTCAAAAACAACACCCAACAGATAAATTACAGAAAATTTGTTACATACCTTATATGGCAAGGCGAAGACAAAGCCAAGGAATTGCTATCTAATTTATGCGCAGATTGCGACTTCGAAGATAGAGGCGAATACGTAATCGCCGATGGCAAAGCAATCTTTCTTTGGACAAAATACGGCGCTATATCCGCAGATACTATAGTAAAGTTTTATCGCTCTTGCAAAAAAGACGGCATTAGCGACGCGTACGTCTTGACTACAAACAGCGACAAAAAAATGATGGCGCTCGTAAAAAGTTTTGGCGACGTAACCCTTACCTTTTCGACTTTCAAACCTATTTACAAGAAATTAAAACAACAGGAAAAACTCCCCGACGACATTCGCGAAAAAATTCCCGCGGCTCAGTTGTTAAAACTGATATTCCACAGCGCTTTTACACGCAAAAACGGATTTAGGTTCGTAGGAGTAAGTCTTCTTTTGCTTTCAATAAGTTTCTTTACGCCGTTCGGAAAATACTATCTAACTCTCGCGTCGATAAATATAATTCTCGCACTTGTATGCTTAGTTAAAGCCCTAAAAGATAAAACATAATAATATACGGTAAAAAAACTATTCGGATTCGCTTTACATATAATGAATATTATGATAATATATTTTTAAGTTTACAGAGGCGCAGAATATATCAGTAACGGGATTTGAGCGACAAGACGCCCCCACGAAAGGATATTTTGCCGAAATCATACGCCGATCTTGAACAAGGCGTGCGGTTGGTTGCTACGGTGAACAACCCTGCAACTGTCATCTTGAAATGTCGAGGTGAAGCGCTTAAACGGACAGAATATTTAATAATTTGTCTATTTATTATGCTTTACGACCTCGTAAAGCATTTTTTGATTCCCTCCAAAACTATACAAAGAGAAATAAATTTTGAGTACAGACTCATATACAAGGAGATATTTATGAAAAAGTACAACGTCGCCGTCGTAGGCGCGACCGGCATGGTAGGAAACAAATTTTTGGAAGTATTGACCGAAAAACAACTTCCCGTAGAAAATTATTATCTTTTTGCTTCGGCAAAAAGCGCGGGCAAAGTAATCGACTTTATGGGCAAACCCCATACCGTAATCGAATTAACGGAAGAAAACGTAAAATCGCACAAAGTAGACATCGCTCTATTCAGCGCGGGCGGTTCGACAAGCGCGAAGTTCGCTCCGGTATTCGCTAAATGCGGCGCGGTTGTAATCGACAATTCCAGCCAATGGAGAATGGATCCGACGGTTCCGCTCGTAGTTCCCGAAGTAAATCCGCAGGATATTGATTGGAACAACGGCATTATCGCAAACCCCAACTGCTCTACTATCCAGGCTATGGTCGCTTTGAAGCCTTTGAAGGAAAAATACGGTATCAAAAGAGTTATTTACAGCACATATCAAGCGGTAAGCGGCGCGGGCGTTGCGGGATATAACGATCTTCTCGACGGACTCAAAGCGTTTGTAAACGGCGAAGACTACGCTACGAAGAAATTCCCGTATCAAATCGCAAACAACTGTATCCCCCATATCGACGTATTCCTCGAAAACGGTTATACCAAAGAAGAAGAAAAAATGATAAAGGAAACCAAAAAGATTTTGGGCGATCAGAATATGAAAGTTACCGCGACTACCGTTAGAGTTCCGGTACTCAACTCACACTCCGAATCTATTAACATAGAATTCGAAAAGCCTTGCACAAAGGAAGGTATTATTCAGGCGTTGAAATCGCAAAAAGGCATCGTAGTATGCGACGATGTGGCGAATAACGTATATCCTATGCCTAAAGATACTACCGGTCATGACGAGGTCTACGTAGGACGTATACGTATCGACGACACCGTCGAAAGCGGATGCAACTTGTGGGTAGTAGCGGACAATATCCGTAAAGGCGCGGCAAGCAACGCCGTTCAAATCGCTCAATACATGATCGAAAACGGAAAAATCTAAATTAGAGGAACAACTATGTTTGAAGGTACTTATACCGCGATAATCACCCCGTTTTCAAAGACGGGCGTAGATTATGAAAGTTTTGAAAAATTGATAGAAAGTCAAATTGCGGGCGGAATCAACGGTCTTGTCTTTATCGGCACGACCGGAGAACCCGCTACAATGACTTCCAAAGAAAAAGACGAATTGCGCGCTTTCGCTTTGAAGAAAGTAAATAAGCGCGTCCCCGTCATTTTCGGCACGGGTTGCAACTGTACGCAAACGGCTGTAGATAATTCCGTAACGGCGCAAAAAGAAGGCGCAGACGGAATATTGGTGGTATCGCCATACTATAATAAATGCACGCAAAACGGACTTTTCTTACATTACAGCGCAATCGCGGAGAAATGCTCCCTGCCTATGATAATCTACAACGTACCGGGAAGAACAGGCGTGAACATACTGCCCGAAACGGCGGGAAAACTCGCTCATGAAATTCCCACTATCGTAGGAATAAAAGAAGCGTGCGGAAATTTAGAGCAAATAGCAAAGACGGCGGAAAACATCAAAGGCACTAATTTGCAACTTATGAGCGGCGACGACAAACTCGCGGTTGACATCGCAAGACTTGGCGGAACTACCCTTATCTCCGTTGCAAGCAACGCTCTCCCGAAAGAGTTTACGCAGATTATGGCGTACGCCAACGCGGGAAGATTTGACGAAGCCGACGCTTTGTATTCAAAGTACGACAGGCTTGTGGATTTGCTTTTCAGCGAAGTCAACCCAATACCTATCAAGTACGCTTGCTCGCAACTAGGTCTTTGTCAAAACGTCTTGCGACTGCCTTTGACCTCTATGAGCGAAGACAAAGCGCAAATACTGCGCGCGGAAATGCAAAGACTTCAAATTATATAATATAGGTGATTTTATGATAAAAGTATTGATTTGGGGAATTGGCGGAAGAATGGGCAAAAACATTCTCGAAGGAATCTCGGCGTTTGAAAACGTAGAGGCAGTCGGAGGCGTAGACAGATACGCAGACCCGTCGCAATTCAAATTACCCGTTTTCAAAAGCGGTAAAGAAATAAACGTCGACGCCGACGTAATAATCGACTTTTCCCGCCCCGACGCGCTTGACGAGATTTTGGAATACGCGCTTGCGCATAAATGCGGAATAATGCTCGCTACGACGGGTTATTCGGAAAAACAGCAACAAATGATTGACGACGCGTCAAAAAGCATAGCGGTCTTCCAATCGAGCAATATGTCTTTGGGAGTAAATCTTTTGATAGAATTATGCAAAAAGGCTTCTGAATTTCTAGGAGAAAAATACGACATAGAAATCATTGAGCAGCACCATAACCAAAAAGTAGATTCTCCGTCGGGAACCGCTCTTTCTATCGCAAACGCTATAAACGAAGAATTTGACGATTCCAAAGAATTTGTCTACGGCAGGCACGACAAAAACTGTCGTCGCAAAGAAAAAGAAATAGGAATTCACGCAGTAAGAGGCGGAACTATCGTCGGAAAGCATGACGTATTGTTTATAGGCAAAGACGAAGTTATCACTATCTCTCACGAAGCGCAATCAAGAGCCGTTTTCGCGCAAGGAGCGATACGCGCCGCAATATTCCTCTCTTCTAAGGAATCAGGCAAATATTCCATGAAAGATATGTTCTAAGGCAAAACATAACTAAGTAATACGTTAAAACGAAAACGCGTCTAAAGGCGCGTTTTTTCTTGTTTCCGACAAGCGTATTTCCGACCAAACGCGAAATCTACACCGCGTTTCAATTTCGGTCGGACTCTTTAATTATATTGATTTTTTATTACACTAGATATTTCGACTTCGCTTCACTTTGCTCAATATGACGGGTAAATAGGCTTTTATCTGCACTCTCAACATACAAATAAATGGTTACGCATATTCTCCATATACAAGAGAATTTGCAAAGTTAATACATTTACACTTCCAACTTATTAAATCGCTTATAGGATATATACATGAACGCCGCGCCCCATATCAAGGTTATCGGAATCATTGTCCAAAGCGACATGCCCTTAAATGCCGGACCTGTCGCCGAGAATGCGCTCATCCAATCCAAATTGGATAAAAATCCTACGTAACCTACGTATCCCACGGCAAGCAACTGTTCCGCAAGAAGACCTACGTCAAATCCTATAAATACCAATCCCAATACCAACGCTTTATTATTTGTTTTACAAAGCGAACAAATAAACATACTTGCTTGCACAATCATGAATATTGTTATCGACTTAAAGAACAGCCCCAACATCAACGCTCCTAAAGCGGACGTCATAAACACGTCTTTCGCGCGCATTAACAACAATACTTTCGGCGCGGTTGCTCCGAATACAATTACTCCCAACAAAAAGGAAAGTATGAACGACGCTATTAAAAACGCTTCCGCTACCAAAAATACGCTAAGCCATTTTGCAGTAAAGAATTTGTTTTTGTTTATAGGACGGATAAACTGCATTTTCAGCGCTCCGCTGGAATACTCTCCTGTCGTGGCGCGACAGCACGCTACAACTATGAATATCAAAAGAATAGACATGACGGTTGACATACTTGTTTCCGTGAAAGCGTAGAAATTGAACTCAAACATATTACCGACGCCGTAAGTCGTTACGCCGTTTGGCGCAATGCCGTTTTCGTTGAGATATTCATACATGGTAAGTTGAGATTTTAATCCGTAAAGAGTTTTATCCGGAAGCAATTTATTCAACCATGTTTGATTTTCTTCAAAAGCGGAAATCTGATTTTTCAGCGATTCTATAACAGCCGCGCTTCCGCCCGCTCCGTTGACTCCGCCGATTGACGAGTCTTTTAATACGCCTTTCAAAATCGCGCTGAAAACTGCCGTCGCGATTATGATTACTACCAAAGCAATCGCCAGTTTGAGCAAAGTTTTCTTTCTGTTGACTTTATACATTTCGCAAGAAAACATATCTTTGAATCCCGTCATCTCGACACCTCCTTATAAAGATCTTCAAGCGTACGCTTTATCTTTGTTACGGAATAGACGTTCACGCCCGTATTTACAAGCGTGGTAACAATCTCGCTCATTGTAGGCTGGTCCGCAATCACTATAAGCACGTCGCCTTCCCTTTTGCATTTCAAGCCTTTGCTCTCTATTACATTTTCTGCGGTTATCGGGTCGGAACACTCCAAAGAGAATTTTCTGTAAGAGTCTACGCCGTAATTGACTTCTTCCATACTCTTGACCGCCTTTATCTCGCCGTTAGCCATAAACGCTACTCTGTCGCATACTTGTTGCATTTCGCTTAATATATGCGAAGATATGATGATAGTCGTACCCATTTGCTTTTTGAGGTCAACGAAAAGTTCTCGCATTTGAGCGATGCCCGACGGGTCCAATCCGTTTGTCGGCTCGTCCAACAACAGTACCGAAGGATTGTGCATAATAGCCTGCGCTATGCCCAAACGCTGTTTCATACCCAATGAATAAGTCCTGAATCTACTGTTGATTCTATCGCTGAGTCCTACAAGATCTACGACCGCTTTAAGTCTTTCGTCGGATATTCCGCCTTGAAGTTTCGCATAGTATTTGAGATTCTCCCAACCTGTGTAATCTGCAAACAACGTCGGCGCTTCAACAAGCGCGCCAACGCTTGCCAGCGCCTTTTCACGCGATTTGACAATATCGTAACCGCCTACCGTAATAGAACCGCTGTCCATAGGCGCTAGTCCGAGTATGAGTTTGATAAGCGTAGTCTTACCCGCGCCGTTCGAACCCAATAAACCCAGTATTTCGCCTTCTTCGATTTCAAGCGAAGCGTTTGATACCGCTTTGACTACCGAGCCTTTGTTCCTGCCTTTGAGAGCGTACGTTTTGGACACGTTCTCGATTTCTATAATTTTCATATCTCTCCGTTTTCGACTTTTGTGCAAGCGACTTTTACGCACACAATATTTTGTGGTTTTCAAAATCCAAGTCGAATTGTCTTTTTATTTTTTAATTTATATGATATATTATATTATGATTTAATTTTAGTCTAACATACTTTGCAATAAATTTCAAGGAGTAATATATGAGTTTTTGCACTCTTGCTAAGGATTACGAACAAGGAGCGGTGTTGCTCGATAAAAGTTTTGTCGTCAATTATCTGCCCGAACTTGATGAACTTCAACTGAAAGTCTATCTTATTGGACTTTCTTTTTGCGCGGATCCCAACGCTCCTCAAAATAGCATGGAATTTATTTGCGATTCTTTGAACGTTAGCGAAGAAGAGGTGGAGAATGCTTTCGGCGCGCTTGCCGACGCGGGGTTGGTCAATATTACCGGTTATTCTCCCCTTTCCGTATCTTTCAAAAATATCAAAAGCGCTTACGCCCGTCATTACAAGAAAGAAAAATACGCGGATTTCAACGCCCAATTAGAAGCGCTATTTCCTAGCGTAGCGTTTAATAATATAAATCAATACACCGTATATTACGATTTTATTGAAGAAACGAAAATCAAACCCGAAACGCTGATTACTATCGCAAGATATTGCGTCAATCTAAAAGGCGAAAAGATAAAAGCCAACTATATTCTCGCCGTTGCGAAAAACTGGCTGGAAGAAGGAGTACGCACTCTTGCCGACGTCGATGAAAAGATAAAGATGTTGGAAACAACCAACGAGGCTATCAGACTTATCTGCAAAGCCGTAGGTAAAAAATCCGAAGTGGATCTTGACGACAAAAACCTCTATCTTAAGTGGAGCGGAAGTTGGGGATTTAATCTCGACGCGATACTGTTCGCCGCGAAATCGCTTAAAAATAAAGGCGGTTTTGCCAGACTGGATTCTCTTTTGGACGAATTTTACAGAAACAACGCTATGAGCGTAAAGGAAATGGACGAATATCTCGCCAACAAGCAATCGATATACAAACTCGCCTACAACGTCAACAAAACGCTCGGTCTTTACTACGAAAACGTCGAATATATCGTGGAGAAGTACATAAACAACTGGCTTGGTCGAGGTTTTGACGAAAACGCTATTTTGCTTATCGCCGAATACTGTTTGGATAATTCCGTACGTACTCTCGAAGGCATGAACAAGCGCGTGATAAAATTCTATAACGAAGGTTGCGTAAATACGCAGTCTATCAACGAACATCTCGCCCAACTTATGCAAAGAGATCTCGCTATAAAGAAAATTATCGAAATGACGGGATATTCTCGCAACGTCTGCGCAAACGACAGGGATATGTACAAAGTTTGGACGCAGATGTGGAATTTCGATTACGACGTGATAGAATACGGCGCTACCCTTTGTCAAGGCAAGTCTATGTCGGCGCTCAATAATCTGCTTGCAAAATGGAAAAATAACGGGGCGCTTACGCTTGAACAGGCTAAGGCAAGCGGCGCGTCCGCTCCCGCTCAAAACAACGCGCCTATTTATACCAAAGAACAACTTTCCAATTACTTCTATACTCTCGAAGAACTGGACGAATTAGAGGATTGATATGATAAAATTTTTCTCGCAAAAACTTGATATATTATACTCTTCCAGACGGGAGATAGCAAAAGAAAACAGCCGAAACAGAAATAGAGAAATACTTTCCTCTCACCCGCTTTTGGCTGATATGATAAAAGAAAAAAAAGCGACGGAACTTGAACTCGCCCGCAAAAAAGCGCGCAGAGAGCCGTTGGAAGAAATAGAAAATTCACTTGCCGATATTAACGGCAAAATAGCCGAATATATAAAAAACAATTCTTTGAATTTCGCGACTAAATATGCCTGCTCCGTCTGTAAAGACGAAGGATATTTGGACGGCCAGCCTTGCCAATGTCTGCTTGACGAGTACAACTCGCTTTTAAGACAGTATGCGAGCGTATCCGCTTTGCCTTCAACAACTTTTGAAGACATTACGTCATCAAATACCGATAATGAGGAACATTCCGCGATAAACAAACTCTTCTCTATAATGAAAAATAAAGTCTGCGACAACTTCCAAAAATGCAAATGGACAAACTTTATATTCTCAGGCGCAAGCATTACGGAAAAAACCTCGCTATCGGCGGCTGTAGCCAATGCACTGTTGAATAAAAACATAAGCGTTTTTTACGTTACGTCTTTTGAACTGATAAATGTTTTCCTCGACAAACATACCAACAAACAAACCGCTATGAGCAAAATGTTCGAGTACGTCAACAACTGCGAAATGTTGATAATAGACAATCTCGGCTTCGAGCCCATTTACAAAAACGTAACTTTGGAATATCTCTTCTCTACGCTTGAAAAAAGACTTGCCGACAAAAAGAAAACAATGATTTGCTCAAAACTCGACGCCCAGTCGCTGATAAACAGATATGGCGAATCTTTCTTAAAATTTACGGATAAAAAGTATTCTTTGAGCGTAATGTTTTAGATTTGAACTCAATATAATTCTCAAAAACGCAATGTCCCGACGGGTTTCCCCACGGGACTTTTAATTTGTTATAATATCTTCAAACGGATTGATTAGAATAATTTGCGTATGCTGTATCCGTTCTTTTCAAGAACCTTTACTTGCGTTATTATGGATTCTATAAATTCTTCGTTGTTTTTGGTCTTTTGCATCATATTCAAAAGTTGGTCGGTCGTTTCCTGCGAATCGCCTGTCGAGAGCATTTTTCTCAACGCCCATACGCCTTCGAGTTCCTTTTGCGTCAACAGCAAATCTTCCCTTCTTGTAGAAGAACGGTTGAGGTCGATAGCAGGGAAAATTCTTCTTTCGCTGAGTTTTCTGTCAAGCGTGATTTCCATATTACCGGTACCTTTGAACTCTTCGTAGATAACGTCGTCCATTCTGCTTCCCGTATCAACCAACGCCGTAGCGATTATCGTAAGCGAACCGCCGTTTTCGATATTTCTCGCCGCGCCGAAAAACTTTTTCGGACTCGCCAACGCGCCCGGATCTATACCGCCCGACAACGTTCTGCCGGTAGGAGGTATTGTCAGATTGTACGCTCTTGCCAATCTTGTAAGCGAGTCCATCATGATTACGACGTCTTTGCCAAGTTCTACAAGTCGTTTTGCTCGTTCAATGAGCAGTTCCGCAGCATTGCAATGATGTTCGGGCATTTCATCGAACGTGGAATAGATAACCTCGCCTTTAATAGATCTCTTCATATCCGTTACTTCTTCCGGTCTTTCGTCGACAAGAAGTACGAACAACGTAACTTCTTCATGGTTTGTAGTAATCGAATTCGCTATCTTTTTAAGCAACGTCGTTTTACCCGCTTTCGGAGGAGAAACTATCATAGCGCGCTGACCTTTGCCGATTGGCGCGATAAGATCAAGACTTCTTATTGCAAAATCGCTTCTTGTTACGCTTCTGTCCGCCGTGTTGATTTCAAGTCTTAATCTCTCCTGCGGGAATATCGGCGTCAACGCGTCGAAATGAGGTCTTTTGCGCAAATCCATTAGATTTTTTCCGCTCTCGCCGTCAAAACATACTAGTTTGTATTCTCCGGTAGAAGGTATATCGTTGCCCTTTTCGTCCTTTTGATATACGAGTTCATACTTCATATCGGGGTTGACTCTTTCGACCGTAACAAGCGCGGGCGGTTTGTTGTCGCTCAATCTTCTTGCTATTCCCGTTACGTAGTCGCCCGCTCTCAATCCCATGCCTTTTATCACTCTACCGGATACGTAGACGTCTTTATCTCCGCATTCGCAGTTTTCTGCGCGCAAAAAGCCATATCCGTCGAGAATCTGCAAAATACCGCTTCTGTATTCTGTTTCGCCTTTTTCTTCGTCGTCTGATTGAGTTTCGGATTTTTGATTGAATTTGTTTTTGTCGTAGGAATTATTGTAATTGTTTGATTTATCGTAATTGTTGTTTTTCTCGCCGAATCCTTCCGAAGGTTTGCTTCTTTCATACTTGGTTTCGAAAGTCGAGGAATCGCTTACTTTTCCGAAAACGTCGGGTTTGGGCGGTCTTCCTGCGCTTTTTTTCTGCGCGAAACTATGCTCCGCATCGCCTTTTTCGTTGATAATTTTGTAATATTCCTCTATAATCTCGGCTTTTTTCTTGGTCGTCGGAGATTTTATTCCCATGTCTCTCGCTATTTTTCTGACGGTATGTATCGTCATGTTTTTGAAATCTTCTTCGGAATAAATAAAACCTCTGCTAATCATCGCTTGGTCGGTTTGCTCAGAAATTCCGTTTTCTTCCGCCGTCGGCTGTTTTTCTCCCGCTTCATAAGCGATAATGCTTTCCATTAGTTTTTCTTCGGAAAGATACGTCGCGTTTTCAACGCCCAACTTTCTCGCAATATCTCTGAGTTGAAAAAGATTTTTGCTTTTAAGTTCTTCCAAAGTATAGTTTCGTTTTGCCATATTATTCTCCCAAATTGAGTTTGCCTTTCAGGCTTTTAATAGTAATAAGAATGATTGATTCTTTTAATCTCTTAAATTTTATGAACCGAATTGATAAGTAATTAAATTTTCTACAAAAGAAAAATTTTTATACCGAAAATTTTATTTTTTTGCAAGAGGTATCGCTACCTCTTGCGTCGGTTTAACTAAAATGTTTCGCTTTTGAATACGATAACTTTGGTATTGTCGCCTTCAAAGTACGCTCTGTCTACTTCGAGCGTCCTTCCGTCGATTTCTACAATTTGTTCCGGCTCGAACAAATCTAAGAATTCGTCTATCTTATCAATATCCATTACGCATTCCGCGCTCTTGAAATGCATGGGGATTACAACGTCGGGCATGATTATATCTACGTACTCTTTCGCTTGCTTTGCGTCGATGGTATAATTTCCGCCTATCGGTATCATTAGCACGTTGACCGATCCGATAACTTCCGCCAATCTAACTGTACACTCCTCGCCGACGTCGCCCATGTGGCAAAGATCTACGCCGTCCATGCGGTATTTGAAGATACAGTTCTCTCCTCTCTTTTTGCCGGATTTGTCGTCGTGATAAGAGTGCATGGACGATATATCCACGCCTTTCACTTCCCAAAAACCGCATTCGCTAATTACCAGCGGAGATCCCTGCACGTTTACCACGGCGTTGTGGTCTTTGTGTTGATGCGAACAAGTTACGACGTCCGCGCCCGTACTTGCCATATCGAAGCCTACGATAGATTTGTCAAAGGGGTCGGCTACAATCGCGGTTCCCGTCGACTCTGTCAACTTGAAACACGAATGCCCCAGCCATTCAATTTTCATTTTACTCCTCGCTGATATTCATTGCCAACTGTTGAGGTTTGCCGGCATTGAATTTTTCGATTAGTTCGTGTATTTTATCGTGCGGGTCAAGCAACTGTCCCACAGATTTGTTTTGGTCGATAGCCGCGATTATATACGCGACGAATTTTGACATATCCGCTTGCACAAACCAACTCTTTTGCAAAAGTTCCTCCGTAGCGTAAGTCAAATTGGTAGAAAGCACAGCGTCGAACAATCCCGCTTCATACGCTTTCTGGAATTTTTCCGTACCTTCGGTAAACAATGCATAAGTAGCGGAAAGGAATATTCTGCCGCAGCCTGCCGCTTTAAGTTCCGTACAAAGTTTGAGCATGCTGTCGCCCGTAGCGATAATGTCGTCCGCAACGAAGATATCCTTATCCTTAACGTCGTTGCCGATATACTCGTGAGCAACGATAGGATTTCTGCCATTGACTACGTTCGCGTAATCTCTGCGCTTATAAAACATTCCCAAATCGGTACCGAGTACAGACGCGTAATAAATATTTCTGCTCATAGCGCCTTCGTCGGGACTAACTATCATAAAGTTGTCTTTCTTCATATTGATTTCGGGGAAAGATTTGAGCATCGCTTTAAGAATCTGATAAGTCGGCATGAAATTATCAAAACCCATGATTGGCACGGAATTCTGGACTCTGGGATCGTGAGCGTCGAAAGTGATAATATCCTTTACTCCCATAAATTCCAACTCTCTGAGCATTTGCGCGCAATCGAGAGATTCTCTTGCAACTCTTCTGTGCTGTCTTCCGCCGTAAAGCAAAGGCATTACGACCGTAATCTTATTCGCGATACCTGCGCAAGCGCAAATTATTCTTTTAAGATCCGAATAATGGTCGTCCGGCGACATTCTGTTGGGCGTGCCGAACATATTGTACTCGATAGAATAATTACCTACGTCGCAAATAACGTAAAGGTCTTTTCCTCTTATGCTGTCAAGTATAAGTCCTTTGCCGTCGCCCGTAGTAAATCTCGGACATTTGTTTCCGACAAGGAACGTATCCTTGAAAAATTTCTTACCGCTTGCTTTGGCTTCGTTGTTGTACCAGTTGACCAAATATCTGTCTACTTTCTGTCCCAATTCCGCCGCGCCTTCCAACGCCAAAATAGCCATGTTGGAAGAATCTTTTTCAAAGTTGAATATCGACTCAAAAAACGGTCTCATCATTGCCTCCGTATATTAAAAAAATTGTATCCTGTGAATTGCGTAAAAAATCAACACAATTATTGATTATTGTATTAAGTGAACGAGAAATATTGAATTTTCTACTATGTGAATCCATATAGCCTCACTCGTAAATTTTGTAAAACGGGCAAACTTTCCCTGTTACATTGATATAATAACATAGTAATTGCATAAAAGCAAGTCTTTTTCACGGCTTTTCGCGCTATTGCCGACTCAAGAAATCTTTTACCAAAGTCTGTTTAACATTTGGTTGTTATTTAACGTTGACAATTTATTCCAACGCGCGATTTTCTTCGACAAATTTCTTTACTTGCAAAAAATATACTGCTATAATTAAAAAGCATTCGGCATATTATATTTACGCGCGGGATTAAAAAATCATATTATATATGTCGAAAACAGTAATCGGGAGAACAAAATGCGTACTAGACTCAAACAAATCAATCCTATAAACTTCATCTTCCTTACCGTAGCGGGTATTGTCAACGCTTCGGCGGTTACGCTGTTTCTTCAACCCGCAATGCTCTACGACGGAGGATTTTCCGGTACGTCTATACTTCTTTCCAATCTAAGCGGTTTAAGCGTCAGTATTTTTCTATTGATACTAAACTTCCCCTTCTTTATATTCGGATACAAGAAGTTGGGACTTAACTTTATAATCTATTCCATGTACGCAATCGCTATATTCTCGTTGTTTTCATTTTTGTTCCAAAACTGTTTCGGTATTGATTTTTCCGACGGTTCTCCGATAACCAAAAACGAAAAACTTTTGGCTGCGGTATTCGGAGGTATTATATCCGGTATAGGAAGCGGTTTGACGATACGTTTTGGCGGAGCGATTGACGGCGTGGAAGTTCTTTCTTTGATATTTGCAAAAAAAATAGGCATGACCGTAGGCACGTTCGTTATGAGTTATAACCTAATTCTCTATATCTCTGCCGGTATTATCACTTCAAGTTGGATAACTCCTCTCTATTCAATAATCGCTTACGCGTTGGGACTAAAATCCGTCGACTTTATTATCGAAGGTTTCGACAAATCAAAATCCGCTTTTATAATATCCAATCACCCGGAGAAAATCGCAGATACTCTCGTAGATATTTTCGAGCGCGGAGTAACTATTATCAACGCGGAAGGCTACTATTCAAAAATGCCGAAGAAAGTATTGTATTGCGTGGTAAACAGGTTCGAAGTCAACACTCTTAAAAAGATTGTTACAGGCATAGACCCAAAAGCCTTTGTTGCGATAACAGACGTATCAGACTCAATGGGAAGCAGTCTTAAATTCGATAAACTGCGCGAAAGAAAAAGAAGAAAGAGAAAAAATAATTCTCCCGCTCCTATAGTAAATTCTGTCGACAAAGTAAATATTCCCGACGAGATACTGGAAAATATCAATAGTATTGAAAACGAAAACTCTATTGTATTGCAAGACAACGATGCGATAATCGAACAAGAAAATAACGCTATCGAACAAAACGGCAACTTGCAAATCGAACAAACTTTGGATGGCGAACAAAAAGCAATCGAATCTCAAGCGACGGCAACTATTGACGAAAAGCAAGAATAATATGATACGAAAAAGTACCCGAAGTCGGGTACTTTTTTATAGATAATGATTGATTATTTAGTTGCGTTTTTCTTATTCTCTTTTTTTATAAACGTTCTGTAATTTACCCTGTGCAACCACTGTTTGAAAGCGTGCATAAAAGGTTTTTTAGGCATATATCCGTTATCTTCATATACCCCTATAAATTCCAAATACGGCTTGCGTCTTACGCTTGTAAATACTACTTCCACGCAATCTGTAACGACAGACTTGAAAAACGCGACTCTACCGTATCCGACAGTAGTACCGCTACTCACCTTTTTGCGTTTTCCTTTAACGTAAACGTATATATCGAAGTTCTCTACCCTTTGAGAAAAAGCGACGTTTTCGACGAGTTTAATTCTGTTTATCTTATGTTCCGCGTCAAGAGTAAGTTTTACGACGTAACTATCGCTTTCTTTGTCAGGAGTATAGTAAGATATAGTATCGAAAGTATCGTTGTCGTATTCGTATTTCAAGACGTTTTCTATATTATTTCCGTCTTGCGCGGGCGGAGCCGATATCTCTTTGACGGCAATCAACTGTTCGTTTGAACTTCTGATATGCTCTCCGAGTTCATTTAGAGTTTTAACGTCCCTCTCATGGATAAGACCTCTGGTATCGGGAGGGATATTGAGCAGAAGCATAGTATTACCACCCACAGAATCGTAATATATTCTCTTCAAATTATTTGCGCTTCGCACCGCTACGTCTTGCGATTTGTGATAAAACCATCCCGGTCTTACCGAAACGTCCACTTCTGCGGGATACCACATAAAATCGTCGAAATTTTTCAAAAATGAGCGACTTCCCAAATCCGAACTTATTATATCCGCCCCTTTCTTTGAGAAACTCTCGTCGTCAGCCTGCTGTGAATTAGATTCGATAGTTTGAATATCGCAAGCGAATTTCGGCACGACGTTCCACTCGCTTTCACGCGCAAAACCGCCTTCGTTGCCCACCCAACGAATATCAGGTCCGCAATTGGATATACACGCCTTGGGAGCAAGTTTTCTAATTAGAGAGAAATATCTGTCCCAATCGTAAATTTGTTTTGGTTTGCCGTCCATATACGAACCGCATGCGCCGTCCAACCATACGCAGAATATTTCTCCGTATCCTGTAAGCAATTCCGTAAGTTGCGCGCAATAGACGTCGTTATAAGAGTCTCCCTGACCGTAAGCGGGATGATTTCTATCCCAAGGGGAAAGATATATGCCGAATTTCATTCCGTATTTTTGACAACTTTTCGAAACTTCTTCGACAACGTCGCCTTTTCCATCTTTGTACGGAGATGACGCAACGCTGTAATCTGTTGTTGCCGTAGGCCAAAGACAAAATCCGTCGTGATGTTTGCACGTCAGTATTACTCCGTATGCACCCACGTCTTTTGCTGTCTTTACCCATTGATCGGTATCTTGTTCTGACGGGTCAAACTCTTTAGGATCGACTCTTCCGTCTCCCCACTCTTTACTTGTAAAAGTATTTAGTCCATAATGAAAAAATACGTTGAAATTTTCCCTTTGCGCTCTCTTCTGCACGGTAGTGGGAACAATCGACAAATATTTGTCCAATCTCTCTTGCGAATTCATATTTTCCTCCTGTCATTATATCAAGTGTACCAACGAAGGAATTTATTGTCAACCCCAGTTTTTTGTAGATACCGACATATATAAATAAAAACGGGCGGATAAACGCTTTCCGCTTATCCGCCCGACATACTGTTTTACAAGTTTATCTTATCTTTCCGTAAATAAGTCTGACATAGTTTCCGCCTGTTGTCGACGAGCCTTTATAGTTCAATACGATAACAACTTTATTACCTCTTTTGCTTCTGTCGCCGCAGATATCTTCTTCTACTATATCCAAATCTTTTAATTCTCCGTCGACAATAGCGATACCGCCGACTTCAGGAATCTGCGAAGGACTCATCTCAACAACGTAATCCTTTGTATAATTCTTTCTGGTAAATACCGGATAACGGAATCCTTCTTTTTCTGTCATAGTCATAGCCTTATCCTCTCCCGGATAAAGAATTCCTATGATACTTCCCAACTGACTTTCCTGTCTGATAAGCGTAAAGTAGTCTTCGCTTTGCGCCCAAGCGTCGGATGAATAAGCCGCCGCCTTTTCGATTGTTCCGTCGTTTCCTCCGGCAAACGCGCCGTTATTTCCTCCGCGAGTCGTACCGCCCAAAGCATAAGCGCTTTCGATTCGTCCCTTGTTGAGTCCCACAAAACCGCCGACGTATTTATTAGCCGTCGCTCTGTTGGTAGCATAAGCGTCTTGAATGACGCCGTCGGTATCGTTCAATGCGACAAATCCGCCCGCATAGGAATTGTTTCCGTTTGCGACAACGTTCTTTCTGCCCGATACGTCCGAACGTTTATACTCTCCGCTAAACGATTTGTTTATCGAACCGCTGTTTATAGCGACCAAGCCGCCCGCATACAGAGAATCTAATTCTGTCGCCGTAACGCTTACCGAACCTATTGCCTCGCAGTTGCTTATTATCGCGCTTTGTCCGATATTCTCCGCTACAAGTCCCGCTCCAGCGATATAAGGTAATTCGCTAGATATATACTCGCCTACAACGGCGGTAATATTTCCGTAAAAACCTGTATCGATTACTGTAGCGATAACGCTCTCTCCGCCGACTTTATTGTAAATTGCTACGCCGGCAACAGTTCTGCCGCTCAAATCTGCGTATACTTGCGAAGAACTGATTCCTCCGAAGTTGTTGATAGCGATTCCCGCCACGTAAGCGCTGTCCGCTTTGATCGAATCGCTCTGAACGAAGATTCTATCAAGTCGTCCGTAGTTGTTTATCGTTATAGGAGCGACGTAAATATTTCTTACGCCTTCTTCAACGTCTTCTTTTTCATAACCGACAAATCCGATGCCCATATAGAAAGCGTTTCTTATTTCCGCATCTTTGGATATGCTTAAAAACAGCGAATACTTAATATCTACTTTATTTTCGCCTACACTTTCGTTAACCTTAACTACTCCGTCTTCAGTAAGTTGTTTATTACCTACGACCATATTGGATAACGTCTTTGAATTACCGTCTATTTTGTCTTTGAGAGTTTCAATTTGCGCGATTTCATAGCCTTTGAAATTTATATTCGCATTTATTATATATTCGTTTGCCGCGCTAACCCCGTTCTTTTGATCAATATAATTCTTTAATACAATATAAGCGTATTCTCCGGCATCGTTGATTACATACTTTCCTTCATTATTTTTTGCGGGAATTTTATAACTGAGATACTGACCCGCGGTAACCGCTTCCGCTCCCGCAACATAATTGTTGGACGTATGACCGGTGGAAACGGAAACGTTGTAAAGTATTCCGTAATAAGAAGAGTCGCTTATTTTATATTCTGTAACGGTCTTTTCCTCGCCTGTTTCTTCATCTTCTTCGACAACTTCTTTCATAAAAATATCGTCGAGATTTATCGCAAAAGCGTACTTAACCGCATTATGCTCACTGTCAAAGATTACCGATTTTTCTACGTTTTCGTCCGAAGAATCCTCTTCGAAATAACACAGTCTATTGCCGTCGGCGCCAAAAAGATCTTCATCTTCGCCGGTAGACTGATCGACTGTTTCTCCGCCGTCAACGGATACGTTTCTGTTGTAAACGAATTTTCCTTCGTCGTAAACTATATCAACGCCTTCGCTCTTATCGTAAGAAGCATAACGCAATTCGTTGCCTAACGTGTCAAATACATTGTAATCGACGTTGTTGTAACGGACTTTCAAATCGCCTTCCATATTGTACAATACAATCTTACCGTCTTCTTTAACAACCGAACTTTTGTCGGAAGACTTATATTTATAGAAATCGTATGCCTTACCGGTAACGTAAACTACTTTGCAAGAAACTGTCAATGAAGTTTCGGAATTTTCAAGTTTGCTTGAACCGTCCGGCATCAAACCTTTCAAAGACAAATAGAACTGGTTTGCAACCGTATCGGCGCTTATGCTCCAAGTAAGTCTTGCTTTTCCGTCGTTGTCGTAAACAAGCGTAATATCGTCGGCAATAACGCCTTGCAATTTAGTTACCTTGTAAGTTTCGTCTTCTTTGCTAAAAGCGCTGTCGTAATAGACCTCGTTGTCGCCGTTTGCTTTAATGGTAAAATAGTAATCTCCGATTTTATCGTAGTTGAAATTACTTCTTTGATAACTAGTTCCCGTAGTAGTTACTTCCTTTTCTTCGATAACGCCGGAAGCATCCTTATAAGTCATTTTCAACGTATAAGACTTTGCGTTGGTAACAGATCCCCACTGCAATCTGGAAGAATTCAAATTGCTGAATTCGGGAACGCTCAAGGTCATAGAATTGTAATAATAAGCGATTCCCATCAAAGAATTTGCGTATTTTTCGCTGTCTTCCGCGGGCATTGCAACTACGACGATTCTGTACTTGTCATAATTTCCGTAAATATCTTCCTCGTCGTCGTCAGTCTTATCCGCAAAACTGTAAGAAGTGGATTCCGTAACCAACTTATCCAATTCATTATCTTTTCCGTTG
This sequence comes from uncultured Christensenella sp., assembly GCA_910584635.1. GTDB lineage: Bacteria > Bacillota > Clostridia > Christensenellales > UBA3700 > RACS-045. The sequence goes on from CAJUBA010000001.1 coordinate 373,671, forward strand.
AAAACGGTAACCGAATACGAAGCGGCGTTCTCCACGCTTTGCCAACTTGCTATCTTGCTTTCTTTATCTACAGTAATTACAGGCGTATCCAAAGCGTTGCCCTTATGATAAATAATAGCCTCGCTCCAATCGCCATCTCCGTAAACGGTTCCGTCGCCGTACGCCTTAACTCTTATTGAAAAATTACCGTAACCCGTAACAATTTTGCTAAGGTCGTAAGTCGTAGAAGAAGTTTCTGCCTTTTGTTCATCATTTACGGAAATATAATAACGTTCCGCATGTTCTACCTCATCCCAACTCAAAGCGCTTCCGCTTAGCGCAAGATTCTGCGGCGTCTTTACTTTTTTCAATCCGTTGGCGTCTCTGTCCGCGCAAGCCGTAGCCATACATGCAAGACACGCAACCAATAATAAAATCGCGATAACGTTGATTTTCTTTCTCATAACTACTCCTTTGTAATCGCTTTATACTGCTTTATTATAGCAAACCGACCGAATAATATCAAGCCATTTGTTATATTTATATTATATAAATATTATGAAACATTTTATCGTTATTATCATTGAAAAATATATTAACGCTACAATATATCTGTTTTAAAATGCAGATATATGAAAAAGAATATTAAAAGTATGTATTTTCTACTTTATAAAAAAAATTAAAATTTTCGGTATATTTTTTTATTTTTTTATTGTAATTCAATAAAAATTATGTTATAGTTAATACAGTGAGGTGGGTTATGGACTTTTGCAAAAACCTTAAAAGATTAAGAAAAAACAAACATATTTCACAATCGGAAATGGCGGAAATGCTAGGAGTTTCACAAAGGACGATTTCACATTACGAAAACGGCACTTGCGAACCCAATATTAACTGTTTGGGAAAAATTGCCGATATCCTCGAAACCTCTATTGACTATTTGGTCGGACACAGCGTTCCTGTTAAAGAACGATAACTTACTGAAAAACGCGCAAGCGTTTTTTTCTTTTGTAAAAACTATCCGGAAAAGACTTCTCTTCTCCGGATTTAATTTGATATTTTATTTAATTTAATCAATAATTATCCGCATGGATTTCAAAATAACTTTGTGGGTGGTCGCATACAGGACATACTTGCGGAGCGTTCGTTCCGACTGTTATATGACCGCAGTTTCTACACTCCCAAACTTTTACTTCGCTCTTTTGGAATACCGAAGCGGTTTCTACGTTTTTAAGAAGCGCCCTGTATCTCTCTTCGTGCTGTTTTTCTATTTCTCCGACCGCGCGGAATTTCTTAGCCAAATCCGCAAAACCTTCAGCCTCTGCGGTTTTAGCAAAATCTTCGTACATATCCGTCCATTCGAAATTTTCTCCGTTTGCCGCCTGAGCAAGGTTTTCAGCGGTATTTCCAATACCTTTTAACTCTTTGAGCCACATTTTAGCATGCTCTTTTTCGTTGTCTGCCGTCTTTGAAAATATAGAAGAGATTTGTTCGAATCCTTCTTTTTTAGCAACGGACGCAAAATAGGTATATTTATTTCTTGCCTGAGATTCGCCTGCGAATGCCGCTTCCAGATTTTTTTGCGTTTGAGTACCATCGTATTTGCTCATATATTTATCTCCTTTAGTTTACGACGATACCGCCGTATTTATTGTTAAACATATTATACGATTATAATTTGCAAAAATCAATAAGTTTATCCCAAATCGTATAAATTGGTTTATCAATTCATAAATTCCACTTTTCCGGTGTCTACAAAGTAGATTGCGCCTTTTACTTCGGCAGTGTCCACAACGTTTCCCACAACGCGAATAACAAACAACTCCCCGATTCCGGCTGAAAAAATGCTTTCCGGCATTACTTTGGAATCAGAATAAGAAATTATTACCGCATACGGTTTTTGTCCTTTTATAAATGTACTTTTTCTCTTCTCGATTGAAATATCGCCCATACTACAATTTGAAGTAACAAATAACTCATTGCCTTTTTGCAACCTTTCAAAAGACATTTTGCATAAAACTTGATCTTTATTTTTCATAATATTCCTTTACTAACAAACTCCTTAAAAATCGCTACATAGAAATATTTCTTATAATGCCTTCCTCTATCATTATGAGTATTTGATAATTTGCCGGCTGTCTTATGCGTCCTTTATCTTCGCTATACGTATATGAAACGACCTTTATATCCTCGTTTACCGATATGGTTTTTGAAGGAGCGCCAAATTCCGACACCATTTCCTCTATCTTAGCATAAACTCGGCGCTTTGTCCATAGGATTTTTTTGCAAGCGCCTTGCTCCAATCAATTTCAAAATTATAGTATTCAATCTTCTATTACATAAAAAACAAACATAGAACAATATTACCGATATAGACCCAATTTGGAATTTAATAAATCAAAAAAAATTTTTACAACTTATATAAATATGACTGACAGCAAAAATAACAGCGCAAACAATTAGAGGAATATTAGCCAATACGATGCCGTCAAATAGAAATATTATTGATGGAATTATTGAAAGTGTCAACGCTTTTAACTTACCGTTTTTATTCCAACAGACAATCCAAAATATTAAGTACGTCAAACATAACGCCCCATTGACAGACAAATAAACTGCAAGAGAATTAGCAAACCAAAAATTAAAATATGTATACGGAATATTGAAAATCATTAAAACAAAACAGCCGTATCTTCCGATTTGCTCGGCAATTATAATCATTTTATTATGACTTTCAAGCGCCATATTGTCTTTTTGTTTAACAGCGTAAATGATATTTGGTATCATTATGATTGCCATTATTATAAGTCCGTAATAATTAAACAACTCATATATTTCAACTCCTCTTAGTTTTCAATTAACGATATTTATTAAAGTAAAACTATTTCTCGAATATAAATATGTTTTATATTTTCTGCAATAGAACGGTAATAACCTAATATGATTTTGAACTTAAATTTTTAAGTCAACTTTTACGTTCACAACTCTTATACCTGCGCTATCCACTGCCTTTTTTGTACCGCAATAAACTATATTACCAAATTCTTTATCATTTTCAATCTGAACTAATGAATTATAATCCGCACAACTTTCTTCTAAATAATTGTAAAAATATTCACAGTCGCCATCGTTTTCTATCCAATAAAATAAATATAATCGCTTCCCTTTGTTGCACAAAGATAAGTACACTTTTTGCCGTCGAAATCAGTAGTTACAACTACTGTATATCCGCTGTTTTATAGATTTTTTTCATCTCATCGCTTTCTGGATAATACGTTCCATTTTCGTCTTCGCAAGCCGTCAATAGCAATGTAAAAATTGACAATACGCAAATGATTAAAACCTAAAAATATTTTTTCTTTCTATGCCTCTTAATATTATCTAATGTAATTTTACCATTTATAATTTCGCTTCAAGAATATAATTAAAGCAACAAAATTTTGAGCAACTCCAACTTATTGCTTGGGAAAACTTCTAAAAATAATCAAGTTTTTATCAGGATCTAAAAAACTCATATTTTTTGCGCCCCAAGGTCGCGTTGTCGGCGGTGAAACAATCTCGACGCCAAGCGCTTTTAATCTCTCGAATTCTATATCCACGTCAGTTACCGTAAAAGCCAGACAAATATTTTGATGGTTTGCTTTTCGCGCTGCTCCATCGTTATAGACAGTAAGCGTCGTTTCTTCCGAGAGAATAAATTGATGAACGTCGTCATTGCAATGATTATCAATGTTAAACAACGTCTTATAAAAATTCGACAAACGAATAACGTCATTTGTTAATAAACATACTTCTCCGATTTTCATAAACTTGCCTCCTTTTTATACTAATATTCTACGAAAAATTGAAATCTATTCGCTCAACTTTATTAACATTAAATATTCTTCTTCGTTTTCACTTATAATTTGAAAGCCTAACTTTTGATACATTTTTGCCGCGTAATTTTCCTTTTGAACGGACAAAGACGCTTGTTTGTATCCGCGTTCTTTCAGGGCGGATAACATTTCTTTCATCAATAAAGTTCCTATACCTTTTCCGCGATACTCTTTATAGAGTGAAATAGCAAACGACGGCGTACTGTCGTCAATGTGTCCGTAGTCATCCATAATTCTAACCCAAACCGCTCCGACGATTTTGCCGTCCATATCTGCGACAAAAGCAATATCGTGTTGGTTTTTTCCGAACTTCGAAATATAGACTTGCAACTCGGGGCGGTATATAATTGATTTCGGCGGCGGCTCAACCCCATTTGAAACAAAGACAGCCTCATATAGAAAACTTTCCAACAACGGATATTCGGATTGTTGCATTTCTCGAATTTTCATATCTGCATTACCCCGCTAAATTGAAATTTATGCACATAAAATATGCCTTATGGACATTACTCATTGTATTACTTTTTCGTTTTATTGACTTCTTCCTTCTTCGGCTTCTTGCCTTGAAAAAACATAAACCATATATTAAATACTAATGAACCAATGCACAAAACTGTCAAAACTATCGCACCCACCACAGAGAGTCCCATACTGGTTTTATCGCCTACTATGATGCTATTTCCTTCTCCATCAATATAGATATTGACTTTTTTTCCTATATAACTTTCCGCTTCTTTTTGATACATATTTGATTTCACTATACCGTGGTATTCTATACCGTTTTCATCTATATATTGATACCAAACCACATAGGACTTTGTGTTATTGTAACTTCCTCCGCCAGCGTCATTCGTAACCCAAACAATCTCTGCTTCGGCAATTACTCCGCCGTCAATCGCACTTTGTCTTCCTTTTTCTTCCCAACAGCCATACCAAAGCCTTCCTGCACCGACGCACAATACCAATGTCAAAACAATAAAAGGTATATACACTAACAATATATCCAATCTCTTTTTTGTTTCAACTTTCAATTTGCTCACCTTATCAATACTTTGCCTTTTATTATTTTGTTGGCTTATCTTCGTATTAGAACGCTAAATTACTGTTTATCGTTTCAATAAGCAGACATATTCTATCATAGGAAAACGATATTTGCAACCGTTTGATAGCGCATGCCATTCGGTTTCCTCTTGGGTTGGGACATAGAAAAAGCACAAGGAGGTTTGCCCTGTGCTTTTCGTTTAGTTGTATGCAATAAATCCCGCAACACCGTTCACAAAAATGTATTCTGTTTTTATATGTCCGCTCTTTATTGGCAAACCTAAAAACGACGTATACGCACCCTGTAATAAGGTGTGTGTATACGTCTCGTGTGGTGGAGATAAGGGGATTCGAACCCCTGACCTATACGTTGCGAACGTATCGCGCTACCAACTGTGCTATATCCCCGTATTGATTTGTTTCGATATTGTAACCGATTTCAGCGATTATTGTTTTGCCGTAAACGGCGTCGCAGGCGGCATGGTGGGCAATATAGGATTCGAACCTATGACTTTCTCCACGTCAAGAAGACACTCTCCCTCTGAGTTAATTGCCCGCAAAATGTTGCTTCCGGTTTCATTTTTGCGACTGCATAAAATCATGTAGGCATTACCGAGTTACATAAATAATAATAAAACATTTTAATTACGTTGTCAATCGTTTTTAATTCTCTGTCATAACTTCTTTTACGGATATTTTATTGATTTTCACAGTATAGTAAATCAATAAAACAAGATAAGATATTATAAACAAAAATAGCGTGATAAAGAAAGCCTTGACGTCGAACGTATAATCAGGAATATACTCCACTTCTTTGAAAACCAAATTAAGCATTATTTTGAGAAGTCCGTATTGATAAACCGTCCCTACAGCAAAGCCTATCGTCGCTATCGGAACATAACCGCCCAATACGCAAACCGCGCAAGCCCTGACCGAATAACCGAACGCTTTCATAACCGATATATTCTTTTTATTGGAATTTATCAGAGTCGTAATAGCCATGAAAGCCGTAACTATAGCAATTACTAATCCGATGACCAAGATAATATTTCCCATAGTCTTTGCCGCGAATTCTTTCATGGAAATTCCCATCTGTATCATAGCGGAAAAACAAAAAGCGGCAAACGCGACAAAAAACGCAAGCGACTTTTTGCCGTTTACGGTATTGATTGCCATTTGCAACAAAAACGGTCTATCTTTCTCCGCTTTTGCGTTCTCTTTTACCTTAACTTTCGATTGTCCGCCCTTAACGAGTTTAAAAACAGGACGCTTAAGCGCGAAATACGCGTATAAACATGAAAGCGCGATAAAAAGCAACGTCGGTACAACAACCAATGCAAAAAGCAATTCGATATGAAAATTCGCCGTTATTTCCTCTACGCCTTCTATGGTCATATTCTTATATATAGTCTTCATTATTGCCCAAGCAAGTCCGAAACCGACCGCGCACCCCGCAAACACCGACAATCCGAATACCCAAAACTTACTCGCAATCTTTCCGCGAGAATACCCCAACGCCTTAACGATTCCGAGTTGAGCGGAATGCGAATCTATATAAAGTTTTATATAAAATATGAGCATCAACACGCTTATTATTGACAAAACTCCGCCGGCTAGCGAAGACGTCAGTTTGGCAGTTGCAATTTGAGCGTTGTAAAGTTGTATTGTACCCTGATCTGTCAAAGAGTCTTTAAGCGGCAATAAGTCTATATAATAATTGAGCATAAACGTACAGACGAATACGGTGCAACAAGACACGACGGAAATACCAATGAGTTTAAGTCCGTCCTTCAAACCTACTACCATATTACCACCCGATTTCGTAAGCGGATTTACAATTTTCGTTTTTGTATATTTCCACTATCTTTCCGCTGTTCATTCTGATTACTTTCTCCGCCATTTCCGCGATATTCGAGTTGTGAGTAACCATTACCGCGGTAAATCCTTTTTCTTTTTGCAATTGGCTTATATAGTTCAAAATCTCTCTGCCGGTATTCTCATCCAGCGCGCCCGTAGGCTCGTCGAGAAATAAAACGTCAGGCTCTTTTGCCAACGCTCTCGCAATACAAACTCTTTGTTGTTCTCCGCCCGAAAGCGCGAAAGGCTTGCGCGATAATTTCTCTCCCAACCCGACCGCTTTAATTATATCTTTGTAATTCTTATTCTGCGCAAGGTCCGCGCCAAGTTTAACGTTTGCGTCAACGCTAAGGTGCGAAAGTAAATAATATTGCTGAAAAACATACCCTACATGTTTTTTCCTAAACAAAGTAAGTTGCGCATCGTTAAGATCGTTTAGACATTGAGCGCAACACTCAACGTTTCCTCCGTCAAATTTTTCCAATCCTGAAAGAATATTCAGCAACGTAGATTTACCCGAACCCGACGCGCCTAATATTACAGTAAACTCCCCGTCTTCTATTTCAAGCGAAACGCCTTTCAATACTTGCGTAGAGCCGTAAGACTTTGTTACGTTTTCCGCCTTAATCATAATTGCCCTCCGACTTCAATTTGCCTAATAATGACGTAAATACCTGCGTTAACATTTCCGAGATTTGTTGCTGAGTGAAACGGCATACGTTTGTAGCAGTCAAAACGGCTATTCCGTGAGTATAAACCCACAGATGAAAATACAAATCCGTCGCGCATTTTCTATCGACGAAATATGAGTCGCGAATAGAAGATATAATTTGCTCGTAATGATTTTCTATGCCTTTAAGCACGCTTTCTTTATCGTTGAATTTTGAACGCTCTTTCATAAACAAAAGTTGAAACAATCTGGGATGTTCGCAAGCATATTCGATATACGCTTTTCCCACTCCTTTGAAAGCAATATTTTCCCCAAGTCCTTTTACGACATACTCTCCGTAAAGCGCGTCGGCGTACTCTAGAACGGAGCGAGAAACTTCGTCCATACTTTCGAACAAAGTAAAAATCGGTCTTGCCGAACTTCCCAGTTCCTTTCCCAAAGAACGAGCCGTAAGCATTTCAATACCTTCTCTCTCGACAATACTTACAGCCGCTTTGATTATATCTGATTTTTCAAACTTTGCTTTAGGCGGCATAATACTCTCCTTATCTAAAACACTTGTTTTACAACATTTGTTTTATTATACTGCAAAGAAATCGATATGTCAAATGAGTATTATTAAATTTTTCTTTGCAAAGAAAATTAAAAAGATTTCCCGTTGTGTGTTACAGAGATTCCCAACATGACCGTTTCTTCGTCGGTGTCGTTCCAAACCGCATGAGGTATGGTTCCGTCGACGAGATACGATTGGTCTTTATTTAAGATTATTTCTTGCTCTGATAAAGTTATTCTTGCCCTACCCTTAACTACGATAAATAAATGGTCGTGAGCGTGCGTATGTTTACAGGACGGACCGCCACCGCTCGGCGCTATATAGGCGATTGCTCCGTCTATAATCTCGCCGATATTGTCGAAAAGTTTTTTCGCTTTGAAATTTATATGATTAGGGGGCGTGATAAAATCTTTTTCCATAATTATCCTCAAATTATAAAGGACGGTTTGTTAACCGCCCTTTGTGTTTTTAATCTATTTTCGGCAACGTGTCGAAGCCTTTTTGCAAATCCTCGTCTGTAGGAATATAGTCGCGCATATTGCCCGCGAGATACTCGGAATAGGCTTTCATGTCAAAATAACCCGTACCGGTCAAGCCGAAGAGAATTGTCTTTGCCTCGCCTGTTTCTTTGCATTTCAACGCTTCGTCTATTGCGCCTTTGATAGCGTGCGCAGATTCGGGAGCAGGCAAAATCGTTTCGTATTTAGCGAACTTAACTGCGGCGTCAAACACTTTCGTCTGTTCATAAGATACCGCTTCCATATATCCGTCGTGATAAAGTTTGGACAGTATCGGCGACATTCCGTGATATCTCAATCCGCCGGCATGGTTTGCAGACGGAATAAATCCGCTGCCCAAAGTATACATTTTTGCAAGAGGAGTAATTTTGCCGGTATCGCAGAAATCATACGCGTACTTACCTCTTGTAAGCGACGGACATGATGCGGGTTCGACTGCGACAAATCTCGTATTGGGTTTTGTACCGTTGAGTTTATCTTGCATAAACGCGCCTATAAGCCCTCCCAAATTGGAACCGCCTCCGGCGCAACCGATTATTACGTCGGGATATTCTCCGAGAATTTCCATCGCTTTTTTGCTTTCCAAACCTATTATAGACTGGTGCAAAAGAACTTGGTTAAGCACGCTTCCAAGCACGTATCTGCAATTTTTTGTAGATACCGCTTTTTCTACGGCTTCGGATATAGCGCACCCGAGCGAACCGGACGTGTTTGGATTTTCTTCAAGAATCTTTCTTCCTACGTTCGTAGTATTGGACGGACTGGGAATTACGTTGCCGTCAAACACTTGCATAACCGCCTTTCTGAAAGGCTTTTGTTCGTAAGAAACCTTAACCATGAATATATCAAGCGGAAGTCCGAAATAAGAACACGCTTCGGACAAAGCGGTACCCCACTGTCCCGCGCCCGTTTCGGTAGTCAGAGATGTAAGTCCCTGATCTTTAGCGTAATACGCCTGAGCAATCGCGGAATTGAGTTTATGACTTCCGGAAGTGTTGTTCCCCTCGAATTTATAGTAGATCTTTGCCGGAGTTTCCAACGCTTTTTCGAGATTGTACGCTCTGCAAAGAGGAGAAGGTCTGAATATCTTATACATATCAAGCACTTCTTCTGGAATATCTATATATCTTGTGGTCGCATCCAATTCCTGATGAGCAAGTTTTTTACAGAAAATCGGATATAATTCTTCTTCGGTAACGGGTTTTCCGGTCGCCGGGTTGAGCAAAGGAGCGGGTTGCTCTTTCATATCCGCTCTGAGATTATACCATTGCGTAGGCATCTGCTCCTCAGTCAAATAAAATCTGTGCGGTATTTTCTTTTCCATTTATGTGTCCTCCTGTTTTTATAAAAAAAATCTTGTCCCGATATTATTGGGACAAGATTCCGCTTTACGTTGTCTTGTTTTAGCCACCCTAACGCGCCATCACGCGTCTTCCCACTAACGAGGGGATTCCGTCAGACATTACTCTGCCCTCAAAAGTCCATTCGCTATCTTGAAACTCATTGCATCTCACCAACTGCAATTCTCTGTAAAGTCCCGACCGACAGTTACTCTTCTTTATCCACGGTTTTGTGAACTGAATCACTATTTTGTTGTTTATACCAATATATTACGCTCGTAAAAGTCGTTTGTCAACAAATTTTTATAAATTTTTCAAAAAACTTATCGCGATATGAAATATGATTATATCAAACGCCCGAATCTCCGTAGTTGGACAAAACTCTTGCGGACGGGTCGTCGACGTCGCAGCCTTTCCACGATTTATTAGGCATCCAAAAATCGACTACCATCTTTGCTTGATCGGGATAATACTTTTCGAATATTTCTCTGTACATAAGACTTTCTTTTGTAAACGGCATAGCATGATAAGAATATTTCTTTCTCCTCTGTTCAAAATCTTCGTCGGTATACAACGTCGACGCGTATTCCTTTATACAGTCTACCATAGAGTGTCCGACCGCGTCGGAAAACGCCGCTTTTTCTCTATACAGTATACTGTTTGGTAAATAATCGCCCTCAAAAGCCTTTCTGAGCAAATACTTACCCTTGTTGTATATATTGAGTTTTTTGCTCGGGTCTATAGACATAACGTACTTAACAAAATCAAGATCTCCGAAAGGCACTCTCGCTTCCAAAGAGTTTTCCGAAATACATCTATCCGCTCGCAAAACGTCGTACATATATATTTCCTTTATTCTTTTGACCGATTCTTTTTGAAACTCGTCGGCGGAAGGCGCGAAATCGGTATACTTATAACCGAAAAGTTCGTCGCTAATCTCGCCTGTAAGCAAAACTCTAACGTCGGTTTGCTCATGTATCGCTTTGCATATTAGATACATGCCAACGCTCGCTCTTACGGTGGTAATATCGTACGTTTCCAAAACGCGAACTACTTCTTCTATCGCTCCGATAGCGTCCTCTTTCGTAATTATTATTTCTTTATGGTCGCTTCCTATATAGTCGGCTACTTCTTTTGCATATTTGAGATCTATCGCGTCCTCGCTCATACCTACGGCGAAAGTCTTAATAGGCTTTTTCAAAATTTTGCTTGCGACTGAACAAACCAAGGAACTGTCCAATCCTCCTGAAAGCAAGAATCCTAACGGCGCGTCGGCGTCAAGACGTTTTTCAATACCTAGCGAAAGTTTTTCGCGAATTTTAGTAAAAATTTCAGGCAATTCGTCGCGCGAATATTCCTTGACATCTGTAATATCGCAATAACGCGTAAATTTGCCGTCTTCGTAATAATATCCCGGCGGAAAAGGTCGAACTTCTTTGCATATAGCGACAAGGTTTTTTGCTTCGCTTGCAAAAACTATCTTACCGCTGTCTGAATATCCGTAAAACAACGGTCTGATTCCTATAGGATCGCGCGCCGCTATCAATCCGTCTTTTTTTGAATCGTAAATAATCATAGCAAATTCGCTGTCAAGAGTCGCGAACATTTTCGTACCCATTTCTCTGTAAAGCGGAAGAATTATTTCGCAATCGCTGTCCGACTTAAACTCGTATTTACTTTTAAGCGATTCTTTTATTTTTCTGAATCCGTAAATCTCGCCGTTGCATACGGCGTAATCTTTATCCAAAGAAAAAGGTTGCATCCCCTCTTGGCTCAAACCCATTATCGCCAATCTGTGAAATCCCAAAATTGCGGAATCAAGTTGAACAATCCTCGTATCGTCAGGACCTCTCGAAACCGTTTGCTCGAAAGATTTTTCAAACTTTTCAAGCGTGATGTCTTTGCCGTCATACCCCATAATAGAACACATAAAGCGTACCTCCGAAAAAAATTACAGCACTCATCCTTATTTTAGGACGAATGCTGTTTTCCGCGGTGCCACCTAACTTATCGATAAGGGTATATCGATCACTTTCACTTTCTGACAAAAGCATCGGCTGTAACGGGCCTTCCCGTCGCCCCTACTCCCGCAATTACGGTTTGGGTTTGCGCTCATTAGTGTTATTCGTTACACTCTGCGATCGGGCTTCCACCATCCCCGAATCTCTGCGCGCAGTCGGTTGCAACTACTTCTCTAAATCACTGCTCATATTTTGATTATATGACGGTTGTTTTCCGCTGTCAACGATTTTGAAAAATTTTTTTGATTTTTTTACAAAAATAAGAGCGGCTACACCGCTCTTATTCAATTCGCATTAAAATTTATCTGCCGAATTTTACCGTAAATCTCAACGTATGCGCTTGGCCGGGCAGTATCTTGTACCGCGGTTTCGTATTTGCCATAGCGGGTATATCTCCGCCAACTCCGCGTTGTTTGCCGTCTACGCATATAGTAAGCGCGTCTTCTCTTTGAAGTTCATGCAAATGCTGTGCGTTTTGAAGAGTTTCGCAAGTATAAGGATGTATAGTCATTTCAAACGCTTTATCGACAGCGCGCAGACTTACTCCTCTCGCTCCGCCAATATTAGCGTAACGCACTCCCGTATGGTTGCCGTTTTCCTGCGGATAGAGATAATCGTGAATAAAGTCTTCCGCAACGCCCTTCCATAATCCCAATTTTGCCGCGCTACATCTGTCGCAATAGTTTTCATGAGGACCTTTCGCGTACATTTCCACTCCGTCTACTCCGCTCATAAGTCGCCAAGTAAAGCCGTATCTTTCAAAACTTCTGCCTTTCGGAGCAAGCGTCATTGACATGTCCGCCACGCCCTCTCCGTCAAATTTGTAAACGGTGCGAAGCGTTTTCGCATAACGCATTCTCCATTCTATTTCGGCAATTACAACTCCATTATTCTCAAAGACGTTTATACGCTTCGCTTTTAGAGTTTTGCTCGCTCTTCTAAACTTGCCTACCCCCATAATAGTGTTCGCTATTATTCTAGGCACTTGAGGAAGCGCGTCGTTGTCTATATCCGCTCTTATGAAATTAGGTCTTATAGCCGAACTAATCATTTCCTCGCCGTTTCTTTTTACCGATTCGATATATCCGTTTTTAGCCAATATGAAGACGCAATCGCCCGAATTGATTATATAAGCGTCGCCGTCTTTTGCAAACGTCGCTCCGCTCTTCGCCTCTCTTTCGGAAAAATCAAATTCTTCGAGAATAAACTGTTCGTAAGCCGCTACGTGTCCTTTTGGAGCATAAAGCGAGTCAGCCTTCGTGATTAAACGCAAATCGCAAACAATCTCTTTGCCGTACGGATATTCTATTTGTTTGTCTAAAAGTTGTTGCTCAACTATTTCGTCCGGCGCGCAATCAACGATGATTTCGCGAGTGTAGAGAGTTTCGCCTTCCGCTACTACTTTAATCTCCAACGAAAACTCGTTGAGATTTGTAAACCTAAAACGGTTTTTTATTTTCAAAGTATTTCCGTCAAGAGTAAACTCTGCTTGCTGATACTGATATCTTACTTCAAATAGCGCAGGATTAGGCGAGCGGTCTGCTCTTACGATACCGTTGAAAGCAAAACGTCCTGCATTCGGCTTATCATTGAAATCTCCGCCGTAACACCACTTGTCTTTTCCGTTTTCCTTTACCCTGATACTTTGGTCGGCAAAGTCCCATATATATCCGCCCGACAAACGGTCGTATTTTCTGAACATATCCCAATAATCGCTGAAATTGCCAAGGCTGTTGCCCATGCAGTGAGCGTATTCGCACTGTATATACGGCAAATCGCGATACATCTCGGGCGTATATTTACTTCCCGACGGCGACCATAGCGCTTGACAGTGGCGCATGGGTTTATTCTCTCCGATAATCGGCATCTTTTCCCACTTAGCGTACATTTCGCTCAATACGTCGCCTAGTTTGCCAGACTGGTCGGGTTCGTAGTGAATAAAGCGTGTTTTATCAAGTTGCAAAACCGCGTCCTTCATAGCGAAAAAGTCTTTTCCGAATCCCGCTTCGTTGCCGAGCGACCAACTTATAATACACGAATGATTACGCAGACGTCTTACCATATTCGTCGCTCTGTATACGCACTGGTCTTTCCATCTCTTACTGCTTTTCGGCAGGAACATCGCAAGTCCGTGCGATTCGAGATTTGTTTCAGCCATGACGAGTATTCCGTATCTGTCGCACAGTTCATAAAAAGCGTCCTGATTGGGATAATGGCTGTTTCGAATAGACGTGATATTGTTTGCTTTGCAAAGTTGAATATCCTTTTCTATCAATTCCACAGGTACGGCATGACCGTAATCGGGATGGAATTCATGACGGTTTACGCCGTGAATTTTTATTACTTTTCCGTTGAGTTTGATAAAAGGTCCTCTTCCGTCTTGCATTGGTTCTATTTTGATTTCTCTGAAACCGAAATGCGATTTACGGGTATCGAGCAGTCTTACTCCGTCGTACAGTCTTACTTCTACGTCGTACAAATTAGGATATTCATCCGACCATAAGTCAACCTTCTGCAAATCCGCGCTAAGAACGCAGGTGGCAGAAGAATCTTTTTCAATCGCTCCTATCTCCTCTTCCATAAGCGCCGCGACTTCGTCTTTGTATTTCAATTCGACTTGAACTTTTGTCGCGCTCGCTTCTGCGTCGCGGGTATTAACCGTAACTTCCGTAATAAATTTGGCAGATTTATAATCGTTGAAAAGTTCCGACCTCGTATAATAATCGAAAATTTCTACTCTCGGTTTATAAATCAACCACACGCTTCTGAAAAGTCCAGAAATTCTCCACATATCCTGATCTTCGAGATAACTTCCCGTAGTATATCTGTAAACGGATACCGCGAGTTTATTTTCGCCTACCCTTACAAATTTGCTTATATCGTATTCTTGCGGACTGAACGTGTCTTCCGAGTATCCGACAAACTGTCCGTTGACATATATATCCGCGCAACTGTTTATACCGTCGAATCTCAAAAATATATCGCTGTCGTTTTCTTTTACTTCAAAATTCGTTACGTAACAACCAACTTCGTTTTTACGCGTTTTGACGTGAGGTATGTCTGCAATATTAAATTGAGACAGGGCGTAAGGATACATATAATTGGTGTATATTGGCTGACCGAATCCCTGTATCTGCCAGTTGGAAGGCACTTTTATTTTATTAAAATCCTTCAATTCGGCTTCGGGCAGTTCGTAACCTCTAGGTATTTCATTGGGATTTGCAACCAACTTAAAATTCCATTCTCCATCCAAACAAACGGAAGTCGGATTGCCTTTTTCGTCCAACGGAAATCCCGACGCGTATCTCGTAACGGAATTTACGTCGTAAACCGATAACTTTCTCCAATAATTCATAAACGTCTCCTAATTAACTCATATTATGGATATTATATCATAATTATATGGACTTTTCAAGCGCAAATAACTTATTATAAATATTATAATTTAGAAGAATTAGAAAGAATGTAAATAGTAAATTAAAACTTATTATATTTCAAGGTCAAATTATATTAAATTTATTATCTCTAATCCTATTTTTCTCGCATACTTTGCAACATTTTTTGCACCGCTATGACTAATCCTTTCATCAACATAACATATTAAAGTATCGCAACATTCAACCATTTTTTGATTACTGACAATTATTTGTCTTTTATAGTGTTCCTCTTCAATTTCGTACATGCAAGTTTTTATATCTGAATACGAAAAAATCTCAGCACATTTTTTTATTGCGTTGTAACTTGTAAATGCAACCTCAATCTCAATTGATTTGATTTCTCTTTTTAATTCTAAACAAACGCTTAATGCCAAGTCGTCAAATTCTCCATGCATCCCCATTGTAAAAAAATTACATCCGTTAACAATTTCTTTTTTAACTATTTCTTTTAATTTTTTTCTTAATTTATCATTTGAACATAATATATTTCTATGCCCTATAAATGCTACTCGTCTTCCCATTGTATACCTGAATACGGTTGTTTATACAACCATATTAGCACGTTTTTATAAAATCAGGCAACTGTTTAGGGTTGTAATTTTTCACTCGGCAAAAAATACTAATTGATACAATATAGTTGTTAATACAACCCTATAGGAGTAATGTTATGAAAATAAGCACTGCGGTAGCAATGAGAATAAGTAATATTTTGATTCAAAAAAATTTATCACAATATAGATTGGAAAAAATAATTGCTATGCCGCATAATACTATGAAAACTCTTATGGGCGAACGTAATAAAAGCGTTAATCTTAAAACTGTTATGCAAATTGCACGCGGACTTGACATGACTCTTTCCGAGTTTTTTAATGATCCGATTTTTGAAAATTCAGATTTAGAAATAGACTAATATTTAATTTATTATTAACATCAATTTAGCGAATTTTTCGCTATAGCGACGTATTACATTAGATATTTCGACTACGCTACGCTCCGCTCAATATGACGGGAAAGTTAACAAAGTCCGTCTTCTCTCCCGTCATTTCGACCGTAGTGGAGAAATCTAGTCTAATTTAGAATCCGCTTTAAGTCCGACCAAAATCGTATTAAAACGTAGATTTTGCGTTTGGTCGGGATATTTAAGCGTAGTCGAAGAATCTAATTTAATTAAGAATCAGTATAAAATAAGAGTCCGACTAAAATCGAAACGAAGTGTAGATTTTACAACTGGTCGGCTAGGCGGGAACTCGACTGATAGATTAGCAATTACATTTTATTAAAATGTGATTGCGATAAACTAAGTCGTAGTGAACGCCAAGTCGAAGAATCTAATATAATTAAGAATCAGTATAAAATAAGAGTCCGACTAAAATCGAAACGAAGTGTAGATTTTACGACTGGTCGGAAAATATTTACGCCCCAAAAGCATTTACCTTCGGGGCGTTTTAATTTGCGTTGTTGCGTTTAACAAGCGTAATAATTTATCTTCATTTGAATATCGCTATCGAGTCGATACTTGCCTTGCCTTTACACTTGATTTCCACCTTGTGTTTTCCGCTTTCAAGTATTTCCGATAGATAAGAAACGTAAATATCGTCCTTTTCCGATTTAAGTTCCAACGAAGATATGACTTTTCCGTCTATCTTTACTTCAAATTTATTATCGTAATTCGAAGAAGACAGTATCGCAAAGTTTGTTCCTTCAAACTCAAACGTCATCGTATCGCCTTTCTTTCCGATGTAAACGTGTCCGAACATAGAATACGCTTGAGCGCTGCTCCACTTATTACTGAATTTGAACATTTCATTATCAGGAGAGAAGAGGTTGTTTCCGTCGCCTTGGAATCTCAAAGTATTTGAGAACGTCAAGCCGTTCAAAGCGCATCTACCGTTGCCGGTCGCAGTTATGGTTAATCTGTAATAGCGGAACGTATAAGACTTACCGTCTTTTAGCAAGAAATCTTTGCTTACAGCAGGTTGACCTTGCCCTGTCCACGTTCCCATATCAAAATATTCCGTTCCGTCTAAACTTCCTTCCAACGTGAAGTTTTGCGGGAATCCTTTGCTATTGCTTCCGGTTTGCAAATAGGTATAAAGCGTCATGGAATTAGCCGTTATCGTTTCGCCTATATCGAAAGCGAGAATTGCCGGTTTGTTTGCCGAAACGCCCCAATCCCGAGAGAAATGTATTCCCGTATCGGATTTTCCGTCGAATAGATTATCGATAGAATGCTGTGTCGGATCCCACGCCATGTAATTGCAATACGATGTCGGAGTCTGTTTCTTGCCCTCGGTTACTACTACGGTATCTCCTACATAATTGTAATTATACTTTCTTGTATAGAAATAATCCGCTTCGAATTCTTTGTTCGGGAATTCATAGTCGCTTCTGTACGCGGTAACGTAAGAGGCTTTTGTAGGAGGTATCAATTCGGCTTTATTCGCTTCTTCTTCGCTTACCTCTCTTCCCATATAGTCGTAGTACTTAATACCGATTACGTTGCCATCTTCGTCTTTGATTTCATGAATCGTAAACATCGGTTCCGTCCACTGAGCATATCCCAGTCCCATATAACTTATCGCAGGCGAAGATTGAATAATAAGCACCGACTTGAAATAAACCCAACTTTCGGCTCCTACTTCAATATCTACGTAAGTATTCGGATCGCCAGTTCTGAACAAGTGGCTGTTGTTTACCAACGTTTTGATTTTTCCGCCCAGTTGATAATTATCTTCGTTGCCTATCGAATAGTACATAGCGCAGTTTATTCTACCTCTCAAATACAAACGGTACTTACCTGCGTCTTTGAAATAAAGTTTGCCTTTTACTTCCGCTATCGTATTGTCTTTTACGACATAAGGCGAATCTTTGTACTGGTCGTTGTTGGGATACAGCCAAATATCGGTATTACTGTTTTGCGTTCCGTTTAGATTATCTCCCTCGGTCTTGGATGAATAGTTTGCGTAATTGTTTTCATACGCTACTTCCGCGTCGGTATACATACTACCCGCGTCGTAGGTATATGTCGTTCTTTGAAGCACAAACTTGTTCTTCTCATGCGTCTGTTCGAATCCGAGTACCAAATCTACGTCGTCAACCTTAAACGACGGATCGTCGTCTTTGGTAATTTGCAACGTTACTATGATGTCTCCCGAATTCATTTCTTTTTTATCTGGCGTATAAGTATATACGTTGTTTCCTTTCGGCGTAACGCTTCCGTATTGAGGTTGCTTAACGTCTTTAATCTTATAGGAAAATCCTTTCGGCAACTTAATGCTTCCGCTAAGATACTGTCCGCTTTCGTCCGTATAAGGATTAAGATCGAAATCAAAATCCTCTCCGTAATTTATAACGTACGGCTGCATAGTAGTAATATACTGTTTCTCGCCGTCGTACATATAACTTCTTCCCGTCTGATATACTGACGATACGGGAACGAATTTAGAGTATTCGGGATTGCTCAACTCTTGCGCTTCCGCTTCGCTTATACCTTGCAATAGGTCTTTGAAATAATACGTCATGTCGTTGTGAGTAACTTCTTGCCATGCTTTGAGATAAGCGACGTAGTTTTGTCCGCCTCTTTGGTGCGTCTTTGCCTGTATATATTTGTCAGGTCCGAAGTTGTGAAGCAAGGTAGCGTACAAAGCAAGTCCTTGTTTGCCGTTGCTAGGCGAACCGCCCGCGGATATTTTAAGCACTTCTTCGAGCGCCCAAGTCGCGCTTGTATAACTGTTCCAACCGCCTAAACCTTCTGCTCCGTTACTGCCCAATCCTCTTGACGAGGATATTTTTGTAAATAGCGCGTACGATACCAACGTCATACCGTTATTGGTAACCTCGCCTCCGTTTCCTACTCCGTATCCTTGGAAGTTGTGGTGATATTCGTGGAAGTTACCCCATGAACCCGAAGTCGTTATGCTCTTGTAATTTAACGAGGACGCCATCCATCCTGTCGGGCAGTTAACCGCGCCCTGACCGGGGAACGCAACCGCCGCGCCTGCCGCTACGAACGGGTCATATAGGAAGACTATTCCCTGCGAATTGCCAGTGGTGGTAACCAAAGATACCTTCTCCCAAAGCACTGCCGCCTTATACAGGTCATCGTAACTGAAAGGTTCGGAATATTTCTTCGGACCGGAATGAAGCACTCCGTTGTCCCAAACTTCAAGATCGAAATAAGGAGCGGTCGACTCAGCGTTTCTTTCAAACTCGTCCTTAGTGGTATATCCGAGTATAAAGTGAGAATAATTCACGCCTCCCGAAACTGTTATCTTGAAAGATACCGATTCGTTACGCACATATATAGGACCGCCGACAAACGAACCGATATAAGCGGTATATACTCCGTCTTTAAGCGTTGCGGTATCGGGCGTAACCGACATCGTATTCATTATTACGGGGAAACGTTGCATCTGTCCTTTTGCCGTCCAGATATTATTTGCTTTTCCGTTGTAAAGCGCTTGACCGATGTGGAACGTAATTCCGCCGGTGGCTTTCATATCCTTTTCGCTGATTTCAACTTTAATAACTTCGCCTGCGGGAGCGTAAAGTCCGGTAACGTTGTATCCTCTGGTATAACTGCGCGGACGGAAAATCATTTCCTTAACAACACCCGGTTCGCTGTCCGAAACGTCGCCGAAATACAGGCCTTCCGCAGTCGTATGCCGATACAACTGTCTATGTTGGCTTTTGGTATCAACGGTAGGTATAGGCTCTGACGTCGTACCTCTGTAAAGATAGCCGTCTTTGTCCATCCACGTAAAGTTGCCGCCTCCGCCGTTCCAAGTTCCCGTAGCGGTGAGATAACTCGATTCGTTTATCAACGCCTGTCTATCGGCGTCGTGTTCCGCGCCTATAACGGACGAAAGCGTATATCCGTACTTAGGATATGCGGGCAAGCCCTCGTTTTTCACTTCGCTTACAGGTCTAACTCTCTTGATAGTCGAAATCTGTTTGCCGTAATATCCTACGACAGTCGTAGTTGAATAATCATATTTATACGCGTCTGCTCTTCCGTTTTGACAAGACTTAACACCGAGTATGATTCCCAAAATTATTGCAAATACAACCGCCGCGCACACTACTCCGATAATTATGCTTTTCTTCTTTTGCTTGCTCATCTGAGCATGTTGAGGCGACTTGTTTTTGTCTTTACCCTTTTTATCGTTATTCTTCGTAGCGGAACTGTCGTCTTTAACGGTCTTTTTCGAAGTCTTTTCTTTGCTTTCCGTTACTTCTTTATTCGTTTTAACGCCGTTTGGCTGCTCGTTTTTTTCTTTCGCTGAAACAGAAGACTTTTCCGTCTTTGCTTTCTCGCTCTTGGATACTCCGTCTTTAACGCTTGCCGCAAGAACTTCCTCTTCTGCGTGTTTAGCCGAAGATTTCGCTTTGGGTTTATCCTCTGTCGACTTTTTATCCGTTTTATTAGCCGTATTCCCTTTGGTTTTTGCTTCGGGGGGGGCGACTACGTTTTCCGTCTTAACGTTCTTAGCAGACTTAACGCTCTTTTCTGCCGTCGCTTTACTCTCCGTTGCCTTGGACTTTGAAGCGGTCTGCTTTTCAACGGACTTATTCCCTGTCTTCGACTTTGGTTGTTCGGCTTTAGCGGGCTGACTCTTCGCTTTTGAAGCGGATGCGTTCTGCTTGTCTGTTTTTGTAGCGGTCTTTTCAGTCTTCGTACTTTCTTTGACGCTCTTAGCAACAGTAGCGTTTGCCTTAGCGGCGGGTTTCGTCGCAGGTTTTCCTGTCTTTGCGGCGGGCTTGGATTTGTCGGCGGTCTTAGGCGCCGGCTTTTCCGCAGACTTCGGTTTCTGCGCAGTCGTTTTAGACGTCGCCGTCGATGACGGTTTGGCGTTGGATTTTGACGCAGCAGGTTTCGCCGCAGACTTTGATTTGGTATCTTTCTCTGCCATAAAAATCTCCTTTAACGTAAAAAGATATTTCTAATTTTCCTCTTTCCATATAAATTATATGGAATTATACCATAGCAAGGTTATTTTGTCAAACAACTTAGTTAAAAGTCGAAATTGTCAATACATTACCTATAAATAACTTTCCGCCGGTTATTATTTATTGGATTCATTAAATGAATGCGACAGATATTACGTACATGTACGACCTATTAGAAATAAAGCAATTATATCCATGCGCGTCAATTATATGAGACTATAAAATATAAGCATTTGACATATCGGCAGTTAGACAATAGAATATAAATATAAACCGATTTCGGAGAATAATATGAACGAAAAAGAATTTTCCCAAGAAATGAAAACCGCAAAATATATTCAGGCAAACTCGCCTATACATCAATACATGAGCGAATCTTCGCAAAGGAGTATGCGCATAACTTGCGAACTTAACGGCTTATACCATACTCCCGAAGAAGTAAGATTGATTTTCTCTCGGCTGACCGGAAAAAAAGTCGACGACTCCTTTATGCTTTTCCCGCCATTTTATTCGGACTACGGGCAGAACATTACAATCGGAAAAAATGTATTTATCAACTCGGGGTGTTGTTTTCAGGACCAAGGCGGTATTGAAATAGGCGACGGCGCGTTTATCGGACAGCAAGTAGTGATTGCTACCTTGAATCATGATACTTCGCCCGAAAATCGCGCTTCGATGTTCCCCGCGCGAGTACGAATAGGCAAACGTGTGTGGATAGGTGCCCACGCTACAATATGTCCCGGCGTAACGGTAGGCGATAACTCGATAATCGGCGCGGGAGCGGTGGTAACAAAAGACGTTCCCGAAAATGCGTCGTCGCAGGAGTACCCGCGAAAATCCTAAGATTGATTCAATAAAATTAAACCTACGCTAAGGTTTTTAGTTTTGAAAACATATAAAACTAATGCTTACAAAAATATTGAACAAACTAAAAAGGAGATAAACTATGTTAGGTAATTTTACTTATTCCAATCCTACAAAACTTTATTTCGGCAAAGACGCGTTGGACGGTCTTAACGCCGAACTTCCCAAGTACGGCAAAAACGTTTTGCTTGTATACGGCTCGGGATCGATTAAGAAAAACGGCATTTACGACAAAGTGGTAAAGATTCTAAAAGAAAACGGAAAAGAGGTGTTTGAAGACGGCGGAGTTATGCCCAACCCTACAAACGAAAAACTCAACGAAGGCATCGAACGCGCAAGAAAAGCCAAAGCAAATCTTATACTTGCCGTCGGCGGAGGTTCCGTCTGCGATTACGCTAAAGCGGTGTCTGTTTCCGTAAACTGCAACGAAGACGCGTGGGACAAGTATTACATACGTTTTGACGACGTTACTTGCGATATAGTACCCGTGGGTTGCGTACTCACTATGGTAGGCACCGGAAGCGAAATGAACGGCGGGTCCGTCATTACAAACCACGAACAAAAGTTAAAAATCGGTCATGTTTTCGGCGACAACGTATTCCCCAAATTCTCAATACTAAATCCCGAATTTACGCTCACTCTTCCCCGATACCAAATGATTTCGGGAATTTTTGATATAATGTCGCACATTCTAGAACAGTATTTTTCGGGAGAAGACGACAATACTAGCGACTATATTATGGAAGGACTTCTCCGCTCTCTTATCCATAGCGCCGACGTCGCAGTGAAAAATCCCAACGACTACGAAGCGCGAAGCAATATTATGTGGACTGCGACCTGGGCGCTCAATACGCTTGTAGAAAAAGGCAAGTCAACCGACTGGATGGTTCACATGTTAGGTCAGGCGGTAGGCGCGTATACGGACGCGACG
Organism: uncultured Christensenella sp.; assembly: GCA_910584635.1. Classification (GTDB taxonomy): domain Bacteria; phylum Bacillota; class Clostridia; order Christensenellales; family UBA3700; genus RACS-045. The sequence goes on from CAJUBA010000001.1 coordinate 396,706, forward strand.
CACGGCATGACGCTTTCCGCAGTTTCTATACCGTATTACCGTTATATAATGCAATACGGATTGAAAAAATTCTCGCGTTATGCTATAAACGTATGGAACGTAAATCCTGAAAACAAGACGGATGAGCAAATAGCAAACGAAGGCTTAACGGCAATGCAATCATGGATGGAAAAAATAGGTCTGGTAATGAATCTTTCTCAACTGGGAGTTAAAGCGGAAATGATTGACGGAATCACAAAAAGCACGCTGGTAATGGACGGCGGATATAAAATATTAAATGAAGAAGATATAAAAGCCGTGCTTAAAGCAAGTCTTTAATTTATAATTAAACTATCCGGAAAGCGTTTCGATTTTCGAAACGCTTTCTAAACTTCAAATCTTATATAAGACCTATCGTCAAAGAATTTTTTCACAACTTGTAAAATAAATACACTAACTTAATATACTCTTATTCTATTGGCATTTTGAACGCCATTTTATTTTTTCCAATCAAATTCTACTTCTAAGCGGTGTAAAACTTTGCGGTTTTGTTTTATAATTGTAATACAAAACAAAAAGGAAATATGTATGAATCAAATTGCGATAGGAAACATATCGATTTGCGTAATTCTTATTTTAGCGTTATACTTATCGTATGCTAATCAGACGATACAAACAAAGCGATTTGGATACGATTTCAAATTTATTTTATCAAACTGTGCATAACGTCAATTGCGCCGACTATACGGAGGAACAACTATGCGCATGGACAAACAGTCCCGAGAGTTTGAAAACAAAGCAAGAAAATTTGTCAGAACAATACACTCTGCTCGCCGAAATAGACGGAGAAATTGTAGGTTTCGGCAGCATAGATAAAAACGGTTGTCTTGACTTTCTGTATGTCCATAAAGACTATCAACGACAAGGCGTCGCTACTGCGCTTTGCGACGAATTGGAAAAAAACTTCTCTACTATCACAACTTACGCATCGAAAACCGCAAAACCGTTTTTTGAAAGTCGCGGATACTATACAGTCAAAGAGCAAGAAATCGAAAGATTTGGTATCAAACTCAAAAATTACGAAATGCGCAAATCCTGCTCAAATGACTAGAATAAGATACTTATACGCAGATATGGAAGAACAACTTAAATTAGGCGAAAGATTAACAGAATTATTAACGACAAAGAATATAGACAATAAAACGTTTGCCGAAAATATAGGCGTCAACGTCAGTACTGTGGGAAGATGGAGAAACGGTCAAAAATATATGCGACTTTCTCAAATCGTAAAAATCGCCGATTATTTTGATTGCTCACTTGATTTTTTATCTGGTCGCTCTGATGTCGCGTTGGATTTTCAACCGCAAAAACCTCCTGCTTTCTATCCGCATTTAAGAACTCTTCTTAAAAACAAAGGTATAACCCGTACTCAAATCAACCGCGATACTCGCGTAAAATCATCTCATTTCGTTGATTGGAAAAACGGCTTAGACCCGCATATTTTCTCTTTGATTGAACTTGCCGACTATCTTGATATATCTTTGGATATTTTAATCGGTCGCGAGAAATTCTAAATTGTAATTATATTGAGTTTGCTTAGAGCAAATGTTAGAACAAATTGTCAATTGTCGAGAAAATCCATATAATTAACAAAAAAACGTATAAAAAACGGTCAAAATCAACTGATTTTAACCGTTTTTTGGTGCACCCAAAGAGACTCGAACTCCCAACCTTTCGGTCCGTAGCCGAACGCTCTATCCAATTGAGCTATGAGTGCATGGGGATTCTTCTTTGACATTATAGTTAAATTATTTTTGTTTGTCAAGCAAAATAAGTCCACTGAAATATTGTCTTTGAAAAACCGTTATTTACTCTGCCTATCGGTCGGACTAAGCGGAAGTTCTACAATAAACCGAGTATACTTACCTACCTCGCTTTCGCATACTATACTACCTTTCATCGACTGCGTAATCGACTTTGCAATACTAAGTCCCAACCCGAAAGAATTACTGGTTTCTTTATGAGAAGCGTCGACTTTGAAAAATCTATCGAAGATATTAGTCAGATTTTCTTGAGATATACCCTCGCCCGTATTATAGAATTTAAGTACGGCGTTTCTTCTTTGACGTTGAATTTCAACCGTAATTTTACCTTTGTCCGGAGTATATTTTATCGCATTGTCAAGCAAAATGCCAGCAAGTTTTTCTATCTCCGCTTTATTCGCGTTTACTTTTACAGGCTCGTCTGCGATATACGTCAAATCAATGAGTTTTTCATAACAAATCGCTTCAAAAGAAAGCATCATGCCTTCTATTACGTCGTTAATAACAATCGGCTCTCTTTCTACGGTCAAAGCGGTCGCGTCTATCTTCGTGAGATCCAACATATCCAAAATAAGCGAATGCATTCTCTCTACTTGATATTGCGCGGATTCCAACCACTTTTTATTCTCTTCCACGGTCGAGGTGGGATCGCTTTCAATTAGTTCGAGATTGGTACGCACTATGGTAAGCGGAGTTTTCAATTCGTGGGAAGCGTTTGCAATTAGTTCACGCTGTTTTTCAAAAGACTGCTTAACCGGAAGAATGGCTTTTTTTGCATAGAAATAATAGAATATTACGACAGCCGCCATACAAGCGAGCATAACGCCTATAAGCGTAAGTCCCAAAGTAAGCAACATATCGTAAGTATCCGAATAATCTATCAATACGAATTTCTTGACGTATTTATCGCCCATAAACACTTTGGATTGAGCGAACATATATTTCTTGCCGGTTTCCGTTGAAAAACGGTTGAACATAGAGTTGTCGATTTCCTGCATCTTCTCCTCTACTTCGGCGATTTCTTCCGTGGAAAAAGCGTCGACGAGAGAATAGGAAGACACCTCTTCCCCGTCTAAAAAAACATAAATTATCTTATCGCTGTGAACTGTATCGAAATAAGGCTTGGCGCCCGCTTTCAAAAGCGAATTCTCTACCTGTGTAAAGGCTTGCGAATGCAAAACGTAATATACCAACGAACAGGAGAGCATGATAAGCAACCACCCTATTGCTACAGGCACATAAAAGAATTTTTGTTGAAGTTTTTTCAGTACTTTCTGATCCATCAATCCTGCTTTTTACTTCCGAGTTGATAACCTACGCCGCGCACGGAATTTATTGCGAAATCGGCGTCGATATAAGCAAGTTTCTTTCTTAAAAACGAAACGAACACTTCCAAACTGTTTGACTCGAAATCATTTTCAAGTCCCCATACTTTATGAATTATCAGTTCCTTTTCAGCAACGTGTCTGGGACGCTCGAAAAAGTATCTTATTATATCGAATTCTTTTTGTGAGAGTTTGACGCTCTTCTGTTGATTTTGGTTATACAACTGATAAGTAGACAAGTTCAAACATACGTTGCCGTAAGTAATTATATTGTCGGGCGTCGCGTCGGTCTTTCTTCTTAAAAGAGCGCGTATACGGGCAAGCAATTCCGCCGTGGAGAACGGCTTGGGCAAGTAGTCGTCCGCGCCCATATCAAGTCCTTTGACTTTATTATATTCCTGCGTCAATGCGGTAAGGATTATAACAGGAGTCATAACCCTGTTTTTCCTCAAAGTTTTCAATACGTCGAACCCGTTCTTTTTTGGCATCATAACGTCTAAAATTATCAAATCGAAAATATCCGACATTGCGAGTTCGAGTCCGCTCTCGCCGTCGTTTGCAATCTGAACCTCGTATTTTTCTTTCTGCAAAACGGTTTTCAGGACTTCGCACAAACTCAATGAATCTTCTACAAGTAAAATTCGCATACTTTCACTTTCCTCCTATATTATTTATATTATAAAGAATAAAAAAACATTTTTCAATATTTTTAATAAAAACTATACAAAAAACAATTAACGCTCCAATATTCAAATAACTCTTTCATTATATAGCGAAAAAGGATGCCCTAAAGCATCCTTTTTGATTTTAATTTATCTCGTTGTTATTTAGACGTAGCGATTACCGCAGGCATTCTTACTCGGCATACGCTTTCGGCAGACTGAGTGAAATAATCGTGTTCCGCCGCTACGACATAGACATCAAAGTACGAATCCGATTCGGGATTGTAAATATCTCTTACGTCCTCAGGCAATTCTTCGATATTGATTGTGTAGACAATCGCTCCCGTTTCGTCAATTACGGACGTTCTGCCGACTTCGATTCTAGTATTAGGATCTCCGTTCGCTTGCAGGTAAACTATATATTCGTATCCGTTTGCGATACCCTGCCACGTTACGTTTATAGCGGTTCCGTCGTTTTTGAATATAGCGCTCAATTGTTCGGGATCTACCGCTTCAAGAGCCTCCGTCGTGGAGTAAGAAATCATAGCGATTGGCGAGTTATAGATATTCTCGTTAAAACTGAACGCCTGAACTCTAATCGAGTGATCTCCTACCGAGCCAATATATATCGACAAGTCTTCCGAAAGCGCCGTTATGTCATCTCTTATAACCATAGCCCCGTCAACGAAAATGAGATAATAATCCGCGTGCAGGACTTGGTCGAATTGAAGATTAAAGTTTTCGTCCACTCTCAAGTTTTGCGGACTTTGCAATGTGATTTCGCATTTATATTCTACCGTTGCCGCGTCGCCGTCGACGTACATTGTTTTATGACCCGCGTCGGTAAGATCCGCGCCTTCTGTAAAATCTCCGAGAGGAACTACGCTGATAGAATACGTTCCGATATTCTTTACGTAATCGGTAATATCGAATCTGGTATTTTGTTCCCCGCGCTGAGTGGATACTTCTTCTCCGTTTATCATAAGTTTGTAACCTACGGCGTGTTTTACGCCCGCAGCGTTACAGAATATTCTGTTTCCGTTCTCTTCGATATTTATATCGACGGGACGAACGAGTTTTTCAACGTAGATAACGTTTTTACAATTCTTTATAAGGTGCGACTTCTTTGTATCGCGATAAATTACCAACGTGTTTATATCTTGATAGGTATTGCAAGAATGTCCGTTTTGCATATTTACCTGAGCGCCGCCCATAATCGCATTGTTTATAGTTCCCGCAACGCTCGCTCTGCTCAAATCGTCAAGCATGACGGTAGCCAAGTTGCTCGAAACGCTTGCGTTAAGATAACTAGCCGTAAGTTGCATTGTATTCGTTATGGAAACTCCGCTGTCTATCAAAACCTCTTTGGCATTGTAGATATCTATAATGCTCGTAGCAGAACCGGAGATATTGCCGGAAAATCTTACGTTCTCCGCCATTATGCTCATATCCATCTTGGTAAACTCGCCGTTCATGAAACTTCCGACGCGCAAGGATTTTGCAGTAACGCTTACGCTTTCGCACGATATATCCGCCATAATAACTATATCAGTATTAGGCGCGGTAATCCTAATATTTTTTGCTTTAAGCGACGCTTTTTTAGAAGTATACTCATCGTCGGATTTTCTTGTTCCAATAAACAAAGTTCCGCTTTTGGAAGAGTTTACGACAAAATCTCCGTCCACTGTCAAGGAATGTTTGTTCATATCGATGCTGTAAACGTCTTCGCCTTCCAACGTCATGCTGTCGCAAACGATATTTTTGTCAAGCATATAGAAATAATCGCCCAACTCGCCCACTTTATCTCCGGCGACGAATTGATCGGCGTTCTTTACGAATATTCTCGGTTTGCAATAAAATACTACGGGCAAAACGATACTAAGCACGATAGCGACAATACACAGCGATACCGTGATTGCGATTATGCTCTTTTTCTTTTTGCTCATTGATTTATTGGATTTGATTTTCTTTTTCGAATTGACGACTTCTTCTTCGACGTAACCGTCGCGCTCGTCTTCTACCGGCGTCGGAGTTTCCTCTTCTCCGTCACTATAATCCGTCGATTCCGATTCTTCGTCTGTAATTGCAACGTCAACGTCGGCGTCGTCTTGAACGATAACGTCCGTTTCCGCATTGTCGACGTCGTCTATGCGATCGGTTTCTTCGATTTCGACTTCTTCGTTTTTCATTTCGTCAACGTTGTTGTAGTCTTCCATTACCTTACTCCTTCAAAAATTTATTTATCAAAGACTCTCCGTCTTCATAGTAATTACCGCTTTGCTTGCATGTATCTTCGTTGTACTGCGAAAATCCGCTACTCTTTACGCAATCGCTACTGTATAGTATAAACGGAACGGCGTCTCTTGTGTGCGTTCTCAAAGCCAACGGCGTAGGATGGTCGGGAGCAATCAGAATTTTATAACTCTCTCCCATCGCGTCAAGTTGTTCGACGATATATTTTACGACTATGGAATCTATCAGTTCGATAGATCTGATTTTGTTCTCCAAGTCGCCTTGATGCCCGCATTCGTCAGGCGCTTCCATGTGAATATAGACGTAGTCGTATCCTTCTTTCAACGCGTTTATCGCGTATTCCGCCTTGCCTTGGAAATTTGTATGGTACGTGCCTGTCGCGCCGGGAACTTCGATAACGTTCATTTTCGCTCCGATTCCAATGCCTTTGATAAGGTCTACAGCGGAAATAACGCTTCCTTTTAAGTTGTACTTTTCTTCAAAAGAGGTAAGCGCGGGTCTTGTGCCTTCTCCCCAAAGCCAAATGCTGTTGGCGGGATTTTTACCTTGCGCGATACGTTTTTTATTTACCGGATGGTCTTTAAGAATTTCGTACGACGCTATCATAAGTTCGCTCATCTTATCGCCGTAGAGTCCCTTGGGCAAATACTGCGCGATACATTTATCGGAAATGTCGTGAGGAGGAGTAAAATCCGTACCCAACTTCGCGTCGTGAACCACCAAACAGTGTCTATAACTTACTCCCGGATAAAAATCCAATTCTGCCGTCGAAAGTTTACTTGCGACATATTCGATAAGTTCTTTGGCTTCTTGCGTGGAAATCTCTCCCGCCGAATAATCTACCATACGCTTGTCTGCGTAGTTGTCTTCGTCGGACAGCGTAACAAGATTGCATCTTATCGCAATATCGCTGTCTTTAAGGTCTATTCCGATGGACAGCGCTTCAAGCGGAGATCTTCCCGAATAATATTTATCGGGAGCGTATCCCATCATAGACAGGTTGGCAACGTCGCTTCCCGGTTTGAGATTATCGGGAACAGTCTTCACAAGTCCTATCTCGCCAAGCGCGCAAAGTCTGTCGATATTCGGTTTCTTCGCTACGGCAAGCGGCGTTTTGCCGTCCAACGCTTCGTTTGGATAATCTGCCATACCGTCGCCCAAAATCACCACATATTTCATATTATTCACCTTTTAACCGCTCTTTTGCATATTTTTGCAAAAAAACTTCCGCAAGGTCTTTGCGGTCAAAATTATTATATTATATTTATAAATCAAAGTCAAACAACAAATCTGTCTTTTTCGACTTATAGCGTAAAATTTCTATTAAGATTTTTTATCGCTAAGAATAAAACTTGCCGTCTATTCGCTATTTACTGTTAAATAGGAATTTTTACCGTAAAAGCCGAGCCGTTTCCCTCTTCGCTTTCCACTGCTATAGAGCAATGAGAATTATCCAGTATTCTTTTTACGAGCGCAAGTCCCAAGCCGTTGCCCTCTTTCGCCCGCGACATATCTCCTTGGAAAAATTTTTCGAAAATTCTTTTACGCGTTTCCTCCGACATACCCACGCCGTTGTCTTTAATGACGAATACGACTTCCTTATCGTATTTTTTCAAAACGATATTTATATCTCCGCCCTCATTTGAAAACTTAATTGCATTGGAAATAAGGTTTTGCCAAACGTGCGCGAACAGCGTTTCATCATAAAAAATCGTAACTTCGTCCAAATCGAGATTTATATTGAGATTTTTCTCGCTCCACTTGGATTCTTGCGCTATAATAGCCATTCTTATCTGCTCGTCGATTCTGAATTCGCTAGGTTCCAAAATCGCATGATTTTCCAGTTTGCTTAATCTCAATATATTCGACGTAAGATTTGTAAGACTGTCCGACGATTCTATAATATTTTGACAGTACTCTGCCAAACGTTCGGGCGAATCGCAGTTTTTTATCAACTCTGCGTATCCCTTTATATTGGCGAGCGGAGTCTTGAACTCGTGAGAAATATTGGTTACGAAATCGCTTCCGAGCATTTTGTTTTTGTCAAGTTCGTTTACCATTATATTGAAGTTGTGGATAAGCGTGGAAATTTCGTCTGTTTTGAATTCCCCGTTATTCTTAGTTTTCTCTTTCAGTTGTACGGAAAAATCTCCGTGCGCAACTCTCTTCGTAACGTCGCACAAATCCCTCATCGGGGTAAAAAACGCGATATTTACTATCATGGTCAAAACCGTGCCGATAACCAAGGCGGCGATAGCGGCAATTATAATCGTCCACCACACGTCTTCTATCTGCACGTTGAAATGTTCGAGAATATAATATGCGCCCGAAAATATTCCCGACGCCGCTACTATAGATACGAAACTCGCAAGACTGAGTTTCCAAAATAAATCGTTTTTTGTCTTATTCTGCATATAAAATCCTCTACTTACGCTTTTTTACCGCTTTGTATCCCAAACCTCTTATTGTTGAGATTTCAAAATCTTTGCTGTTTTTGAATTTATCACGAATACGGGTTATATGAACGTCTACAGTTCGCTCAACAGTATCGCTGTCCGCGCCCCAAAACTCTTCCATCAACTGACTTCTGGTAAAAATCTTACCGGGATACGAAAGCAGTTTGTACAGTATATAAAATTCTTTTTGAGGCAACTCAATATCTCCCGCGGGCGTGCTTGCCGTAAGCGAATCGTACAATAGCGTGGTTTCTCCGACAATGATTTTCCTTTCGCTGACTATCTGCGATCTTCTCAATAACGCGCCTACTCTGAGTATCATTTCGTTTGTATCTATGGGCTTTACCATATAATCGTCAATACCGAGTAAAAAACCTTTTTTCTTCGCGTCGAAATCATCGACAGCGGTCATAAACATTATAGGAATGTTTGAATTGAGTTTTCTTACGTTTTCAGCAAAAACGTACCCGTCCATTGTAGGCATCATAATGTCTGACATTATCAAATCGTAATGCTTTTCTTTGAACATCTCAAGCGCGCTTTGACCGTCAAGCGCCATGTCTGCGTCATAACCGTTTTGAATCAAAACCGTTCGCACAAGTTTATTGAGTTTGATGTCGTCTTCGGCAACAAGTATGTTTATCATAATTCTCCCCTAATAATTATTCCTATTATTTTATAATAACACAAACAATTTGTTTTGTAAAGGCTAATAATTTTTACAGACATTGCCGAGATTGCGCATAAAAAAAGTAAACTTCACGTCCGCCTCTATAATATACAACATTTTTAAGATGATAGATAAGTTAACGTTCCTCCGTTTACTTTTTGCTGTCGTGTTTTTCTTTATTTTATACTGTTTATTGTTTACTTAGATATTTCGACTTCGCTTACGCTTTTCCGACCGAAATCGTAATGCAATGAAGATTTCGCGTTTGGTCGGATTAAATAGCAAAGCGGAATTACTTTTATTACGCTCATACTTTTTAGTTTCCCTATTTCTGTTCTACCTTTCGCTTTCGCTTTCGCTAAAAAATATGGCTGTAATCTGTAATTCCGCTTTGCTATTTCTTTTCTCTAGTCTTTTCTTTATCCTATTATTCAACAACGCTTCAATTAGACGGCGGAGAGTGGTAAGATTTTCGTTTTAGCGGGTGTAGGTCGAACCGCCCAGTGTACTTGTCGTACACGGCGGCGAGTACCTATTCCCGATCAAGCGAAAGGCTTGCCGCCTATACGCCGTCTAACGGACTCTATTTCTTTCTCAAAGAGCGTTGCTCTTTGAGAAAGTCATTATAGCGTTCTATCTGATCTTCCCTAAGGTCAATCATCTCTTTCGCCGTCGCCAACGCTTGAGAATCTCCTACTATCAACTCCGTTTCCTTTACCTTTACTTTAGTCCCTTCGCTTCCTGCGTTCCTCCTGATGTCCTTCATATACTCGTCTTCCATCTTGAACAACGCTACCGTACAGTCTTTCTTTATCGTCAGTTTTACCAACGGATTTACAGACGACTGTCCAAGTAAGATATAGTACGTGGATTTCTTCTCTTTACACTTCTCCTTACTCATTGCGTATTCTTTCAACGTATCGAAGAACTTCTTCTGTTTAGCGGAGAGTTTCTCATACGCTTCGTCTAAGGTAAGTCTAGAAGCGGTTGTCTTTGCTTTGGGCGCAGGCTTTTCCGCAGGTATCTCCACTATCTTCTCTACCACCTTTTCCACCTCGATTGGTACTTCCACTATCTTTTCAACGGGTACTTCCTTCTCGACTATTTTTTCTACCTCTACCGGTACTTCTACTTTTACTTCTTTTACTACTTCTTTCTCGACTATTTTTTCTACCTCTACCGGTACTTCTACTTTTACTTCTTTTACTACTTCTTTCTCCACTATCTTTTCGACTTCGACAGGTACCTCTACAATTTTTTCTACCGGAACTTCTACGCGAACTTCCTTTTCAACGACTTGCGTTTGAACAGGTTTATTCGCGGACAGTTCTTTCAATTTGTCCATTATGCTTTCTTGGTTTTTAAGCAACTGTTTGATTGTTTCGTCATTGTTCTCCGTTTGAGCGACTACTTTCAATATCCTCTCTTCATTGATATTAGACGTGGATACTTCTTTCTCTATTACTCTCTCGACAGGCTGTTGCTCGGAAAGTTTTTGCATTATTGCTTTTTGCCCCTCGATAAGGCTTTTGATTACCTCGTCGTTAGTGGACGCCTGTTGCGGTAACATTTGTTGCATTCCCGGCAATAAAGCGGTCATTGTTTCGGACACTATTCCTCTTATCTCTTCCGCGCCAAGTCCTTGTTGCGGAGCATAAGCAAAGCCTTGCGCTCCCATACCGTTTTGCATATTCCCTACGTTTCCGCCCATCATACGCATTAACATCATTTTGTTGTATTCTTCCTTTGCGTCTTCTAACTCCTCTTCCGCTTTGTTTCTCCTCTTCTGCGAGATTACCATAAAGATTAAAGACAATACTGCGCTTCCCATCAGTACGCTTGCTATTACCGTC
>CAJUBA010000002.1 GCA_910584635.1 uncultured Christensenella sp.
ATCATACTTTTATACCAATCGACAAATAATTTACCCTTTCAATAATTTCAAGTTATTTTTACCATATTGTAGCATAAAAAATTATACTTTTCAATAATAAATTGGAAATTTTTGAAGAATTTTATAGATAATTGTTTTATTCTGCAATTATTTTCATTGCAGGTTCACTTAGACGGTTGCGCTATACTGCTTCCCCACTCATTGAAACTATGAAATTATTTCACGCTTATTGTTGCGCTTGACACAAATACGTTTGCTTTACTAATCGCGCTGTGCTATCATAATTAAAACACGTTTAAGGACGACTAAATCAATTATGCAAGACACGACAAAACAACTCGGAGAAGGCAAAATACTGCCGTTGATTTTCAAACTGACGATTCCGGCAGTCGTTGCTCAGTTGATTACTTTTTTGTACAATGTTGTGGATAGGATGTTTGTTGCAAAAATTGGCGAATCAGGCATGGACGCGCTTGCGGCGTTGGGAATAGTTTTGCCTATAACATTGATTATTCAGGCGTTTGCGAATTTGATAGGCTTGGGCGGTTCGCCGTTGGCGAGCATAAAATTAGGAGAAAACAACAAAAAAGAAGCCGATAAAATATTTAACACTTCGTTTGTCATGCTTGCTTTTGTGGGCATAATCGTAAGCGTAATTACATTTGCGTTCGCGCGGCCGATAGTCGTATTATTCGGCTGTCCCGAAAGCGCTGTCGGATTTGCGACTTCTTATCTTAAAATTTACTCTTTGGGAACTGTTTTCGTATTGCTTGCGCAAGGTCTAAATCCATTTATAACGGCGCAGGGTTACTCTTTTATAGCGATGTTTTCCGTGCTTATCGGAGCGATTGCAAATATCGCTCTCGACCCGATTTTTATATTTGTATTCGATATGGGCGTGAACGGCGCGAGTCTTGCAACCATAATCTCCCAGTTTATATCATTCGTATGGATAATAAGTTTTTTCTTCTCTAAAAAAAGCATGTTTTCTCTTCGCTTAAAAGATATGAAACCCGAATCAAAAAGGATAGCGGGAATACTGCTTTTAGGACTTTCTCCGTTCGTTATGACAATAACTGAATGCGCGATACAAATCGTATTCAATATCAACCTGAACGTGTCTACCGGCGGCGACAAAGACTACACCGCCGCTCTTACCGTAATGCTCAGCGCGTTGCAACTTATTTCTCTGCCGTTGAACGGACTTGGTTACGGCATGCAGCCTTTCGTAAGTTACAACTACGGACAGGGCAACACACAAAGACTAAGTAAAGGTATAAAATACGTTACGTTAATCGCGTTTATATTTGCTGTCGTTATATGGTCGTTTTCAATGACTTTCCCGAAGGTATACGCTTACTTATTCTCCGCAAGCGACAGCGTAACGGGAATAATACAAGAATATACCCCGTTCTTCCTTATGGGTTCCATAATGTTTTTCGTACAAATGACATTGCAAAACATAAACGTAGCGCTTGGACAGGCGAAATGTTCGCTGATACTTGCCGTTACCCGAAAGGTAATAATTCTGATACCTCTATGCTTTGCGCTTACTCACTTTTTGGGATTCAAGGGGGTATATCTCTCCGAAGGCATCGCAGATTTGACAGCGGGCGTAATAACCTCTATTGTAATTTTTATTACTTTCCCGAAAGTATACAAAAAAAGAGAAAAGGCGCTCGAATTAAATAAAACCGAGCAACCTTCTGAAAATAACGATTGATAAAAAATATCTAGTTTTGCTCTACGCTTATGCGTAAACTCTGACGTAATCTATCGCGAAATCGTAAACTTTATTTTTGTCATTTTTGCTCGGATCTCCGCACCAACCTTTTGTGGAGCCTTCTTTGTCCGGCATAACTACCTCAAACGACAAAATGATGTATTCTTCAACTTGCGAAATAATATTGTGCTTGACTTTCCTTCCGTCTTTAACGTAGTAGTCGCTTTCGATTCTTGTCTTCATAATTATCACCACCACGCGTATTCATCGTATTCAAAAGACGGCTCGATTACGCTTACTTTATATCTTGCGTCCAAAGTTTCCGCGTTTATATTGATATCTATTATCGTCGCTCCCAACGGCGCGCGTCTTTGCTATGCGTTTACGCCCGACACTCTGCCGTACGAGAAATATACGCCGTCAAAACCGTTATCTTTATCTTCGCCGTACTTTATAAGCCAGTTGAAATCATGGTCGTGTCCGACAGCGACGAATTCCGTACTGTTCAACGCTTTTATTTTGTCGTAAAATCCTACGTTCTTTTCCGGTTCGTTGCAACGCGCTTCAATATTGATTGCGGGGAAATCGCCCACGTGTTTATAATTGAGCCAAGCGTCGACGTATTCGTAAAGAGGCACGTGCATAAACAAGGAACTCTTTACTTCTCTGCCCGCTCTCTCATTCAGCGCGTTTATCTGATTTTCATACCATTGAACCTGATTGGAGGTTACCCCCTGATAAGTCTTCGATTTCTTTCCGTTTTCATCGAAATTCTTTGCCTGAGAATCCATGTTTACAAGTCAGTAAACAACGTTGCCGTCGCCGTCTACCACGTCTACAACGTAATTTCCAACGCCGTCGGTATCGCCTTTTTGCATAAGCGAATATTTATAGCCTTTCAAAAGTTCGTAAAGTTCTTCTTTTCCTTGGTCCTTGTTTTGCTCCTCTACTTCTTTACCGGTAGCGTAAGCCCATTCTCCGTCATGATTTCCCATAGTATACATCCAGTAAACCTGCGCTTCTTCGAATATCTCCGCAATCTCTATCAGCGCTTTATCTCTCATACGGAAAGAAAACAAACTTCCCACTGCGTCGCCTGTAAGCGAGACAACGTCCGCTCCTGCGAACTTGACCGCTTCTTTGACCCACCTAACGGTCTGTCTATCTTGTTTTGACCAAGGTATAGCCGTCAAATGCAAGTCGGTAAGATGCAATACTCTAAGCACGCCGTTCTCCGGCAACGTTACCTCCGTCGCTTTTTCGACCTCTCCCTTTTTGTAGGGGAAAACTGAGTAAGAAATGAGAATACTTCCCACGATTATTAAAGCGACGCAAATAGGCGCTACCACCGCTATAATGATTTTTTGTTTAGTAGATTTTTCAAAATTTCATCTCTCAATCATAGTACAACATCTATTCTAACACAACTTTCAACTCAATTCAAGGGGTAAAATTTTCGGTTGCCTTACACGCTTGGTTGGCTATTGACTTAAATATATTATTTATGTTATCATTATACAAAGACAAAAAGCGCGTCGAAAAATAAACGAAATACCTTGCTCGGCGCAATAAAGGCTGATGAAAAAACTGCCGAAACCGTACAATATTTTCTTAAAAGCCACTACGGTAAAAATTATAAGCGGACAAATAAGACGAAGATAAAATCATAAGATGAAATTACTATATAAGTTATAAGGAGCAGTATGGAACTTTTACTAAACGGAAAATGGAATTTCAAAGAAGCCGGCAAAGACAAAGTCTACGAAGGCGCAGTCCCCGGCGACGTCATGAGCGATTTAATGAGAAACGAAGTCATTCCCAATCCTTTGATAGGTCTGAACGAAGAAACCGTTCAATGGGTAGGCGAAAAAGACTGGGAATATTTTAGAACGTTCGAAGTCGACGAAAAAATGCTAGGATACGATTACGTTGAACTTGATTTCGATATGCTCGACACTCTCGCCGACATATACGTCAACGGCCAAAAAGTCGCAAGCGTAAAAAACATCAACCGCCATTATTCTTTCGACGTAAAATCTTTACTGCAAGTAGGCGAAAACAACGTTAGAATACACTTCCGTTCTCCCCTGCCTTATATAGCGGAAAAACATAAGGGAAATCCCCTTCCCAACAGCACTTTGGGCGAAGCGGGTTCCTGTCATATAAGAAAAAGTCCTTATCATTTCGGTTGGGACTGGGGACCTCATACGCTTACCTGCGGAATTTCGGGAAGTTGCCGTCTAAAATGCTACGACGTATGCAAAATTACCCGCGTGGATATGAAACAGATACACTCGGACGGAAAAGTCGAGTTGGAGTTGAACGTAGGCTTCTCTAAGGAAAGCGAAGGCGTATACGCAGAGTATGTGCTATCTCTCAACGGCGAAAAAATATGTTCGGCTAAAGGAACTCCTGACGCTCGCTTAACCGTTGAAAAACCCGTGCTTTGGTGGTGCAACAATATGGGCGGACAGACGCTTTACGATTTGAAAATAAACGTCTACACCAAAGACAATAAACTTATTGAAGAAAAAACTCAAAAAATAGGTCTTAGAACAATAGAACTGAGTACGAAAGAAGACGAAATCGGAAAAGATTTCTGTTTTTACATAAACGGCAGAAGAATCTTCGCCCGCGGCGCCAACTGGATTCCCGCAGACAGTTTTATAAACAACGTCTCCGACGAAAAACTCTACGACTTGCTCTACAAAGCCAAAGCGTGCAACATGAACATGATAAGAGTATGGGGAGGCGGATATTACGAAAGCGACAGATTCTACGATATCTGCGACAGACTGGGCATACTTGTATGGCAAGACTGCAATTTTGCATGCTCCCCTTATCCGTTTAACGATAAAGAGTTCGTAGAAGAAACGCTCGCCGAAATAGACGACAACGTTTTAAGACTTAAAAACCGCGCTTGTCTATGTCTTTGGGCGGGCAACAACGAAATCGAATCGATGTCCATGGCATGGCTACACCGCCAAGACGTAATAAAATACTGCGGAGAGTATTTCTACAATACTTTAAGAGAACGCGTAAATTCTCTAGACGGAATAACTCCTTATTGGGCGTGTACTCCGTCAAGCGGAACGTATATGAAAAAAATCAACTCGCCCGACTTCGGCGACACGCATTTGTGGCACGTATGGCACGGTTTAAGAAAACTCGAACATTACCGCAAAATGAACACCCGTTTTTGCAGCGAATTCGGTATCGAATCTCTGCCGTCGCTTAACGCTATAGAACAGTTTTCCGACGGACACGAATACGACAGCGTGAACGCGCCTTTGGCGAAAGCGCATCAAAAATGCATTGGCGGAAACAACAAAATAAAGTACTATATGCTTTCTAAGTTCTGGACTCCGAAAGACTTCAAAGACACCGTATATCTTTCGCAACTTACTCAGGCTATATGCGTGAAAAACGCTACGGAAGGTTGGAGAGTAAAGAAAGGCAGATGCAACGGCGCGCTTTATTGGCAGTACAACGACTGTTGGGGCGTAAACTCTTGGTCTGGAATGGATTACTACGGCAATATGAAAGCGTTGCAGTATATAGCGCGCAGATTTAATCAGAATACCGCGCTGTCCGTTCAACTCAACGACTCTGTTGCGGATATATTCTTCGTGAACGATTATATCTCGTCGTATAAAACTAAAATAGTATGCGGTATACGCAATTATTCGGGAGAAACCTTGCACTCTGTAACAAATACTCTAGTAATAAGCGACGACGCAGTAGGAAAAGTGGCTTCTTTAGATATAAAAGCGTTGCTCAAAAAACATAAGCCGAAAAACTGTTATATTTTCGCAACGGCGTACGATATGCAAGGCAACATAGTAAGCGAAGAAACTCTTCCATTAACAAACGAAAATAAAGCCAATTTGCCAAAAGCGAATTTGACATATTCAATAAAGCAAAACGGCAATACCGCGGAACTTACGCTATCGTCGGATAAATACGCCCGTTTTGTGGAAATACGTCTTAAAGGCTATCCGACTATGCTATCCGACAACTATTTCGATATGATGCCCGGGCAAAGCAAAGTAATAACTTTCGAAATACCCGCCGGCGAAAACGCGGAGAGTCTTGCAAACCTTATAAGCGTTCGCTCGCTCGTCGACGTGCCTAGAAAATATTCGGCGGCGCGCGACAGAATGACTAAAACGGCAATATTCCTTGCGCCGGTAAATTTAGCCAACTATATCGCAAGAACTTTTGATAAATAATTTATCGCATTAAACTAGTACGCCGCGCCAAAAACGCGGCGTATTTTCTTATGATTTTTTCTCTTTTCGATTAAAATGTATAAACTCGCGGTAATTTAGCAATAACTTGAATATGTTGAATTACCAAGAAGTATACGAACAAATAAAAAATGAATTTTGCAACACGTGCGACTTACGTACGATTGAACTGCAAATATCGGGAAAAAACGCTTGCTTTTTCTACATTGACGGGTATATAGATACCCTTTTGTTTGAAAGCAATATGCTCAAACCCTTAAAACGATTAGAAAATATAGACGTTGTCGATATCAACGTATTAAACGCCAACACTATGTTTACTACTCCGATAGAAGAGATTCAGGACGTAAATAAAGCAATAGCGGAAATCGCTTGCGGAGAAATCATACTCCTTGTGGATTCAAGCGAATGTTTTTTCAGATACAGCGAAAAGAAGTATACGCTGAGAGCAATCAGCGAACCGCCCGTATCCACCGTTCTTCGCGGTCCGAGAGAGGGATTTGTAGAAGATCTCAAAACAAACATGTTCCTTATCCGAAGACGCATGGCAAGCCCTAAACTCGTCATTGACACTATTAGCGTGGGAAAATACACTCAAACCAAAGTCGCGATGTGTTTTATAGACGGAGTCGCGGACGGAGATGTCGTAGGACGAATAAAAAGAAAGATTGAAGAAATCAATATAGACGGAATAATCGAGTCTTCTTACGTCGCAAGATATCTCGAAGAAAATAAATTTTCCCTCTTCTCGCAAATAGGCGCGAGCGAAAAACCCGATACGATAGTCGGAAAAATGCTCGAAGGCAGAGTCGCGATAATAGTAGACGGTTCTCCGTCGGTATTGACGTTGCCTTTTATGCTTTATGAAAACTTCCAAATGAGCGAAGACTATTATATCAAAAGTTATCGCGCTTCGATGGTAAGAATCATACGTCTTTTCGCAGTTATCTTCTCTATCTTGATGCCGGGTATTTACGTCGCTTTGCAAGAACATCAGTACCAACTTTTCCCGATAAAATTTCTCGTTACAGTGCTTGGGTCTATCTCCAACATACCTCTGTCGCCTACGCTAGAAATGCTGCTCGTGCTGTGTATATTCGAAATATTAAACGAAACGTCTATTCGAATGCCTAGGTACGTAAGCATGGCGCTATCGGTAGTAGGCGCTATTATCCTCGGAGAGGCGGCGGTATCTGCCGGGCTGTTTTCCATATCGTCGATAATTATCGTAGCGGTGTCCACGGTCGGAATATACTGCGTTCCCGACGAAATAAATTCTTCCAACATACTGCGTTTAGGCTTTGTAGCGTTGGGAGGCGTATTGGGACTTTTGGGCATACTTTTGGGAACTATGGCTATCGTATGCTATATGTGTTCTATCAACAGTTACGGAGTATCGTATATGGCTCCGTTTGCTCCGTCGATACTGCACGACTGGCAGGACGGTCCGCTTAAAGCGCAATTACAGGAACTTGGAGAGCGACCTTACTCAATCCCGACTTCCAACCGCACGCGTCAACGCACCGCGCTATCCGACAACGTCGAGCAACAAGAAAATCAAAAAGAGGAAGAATAAATGCAAAACAAACTCAACAATAAAATTTACTACGAGCAATTTCTTCTGATGTCGTTTATTTGCTTGGTTACTTTCAAAGTCGTAATGTTGCCGCAATATTTGGTAAAGACGGCAGGAAACCAAAGTTTTCTGATAATGTTTTTCTTGATAGCGATAGAAATTATGATGCTTTGCGTCGTATTCGGAATCACAAAAAACAAATCGTTGCTCGAACTTGACATTCCCAAATGGCTCAAAGGAGCGTTTGCAATTCTTATTTTTTCTTCGTCGCTGTTAAAAAGCGCCGTATTGGGAAGCGAAGGCGTATCGTACGTGGCTACGTCCCTATACGCAAACGTCAGTTGGTCTTTCGTTACGCTCGCCATTATCGGAGTATGCATTTACTTAGCGCACAAAGGCGGCAAAGTCTTGGGCAGAACAGTTCAAATATTCTTTTGGATAATGATTGCCGCATTTGTGTTTTACGGAGTGTTTCACAACGCCAATCTCGATCCCGTAAATCTCCTGCCTTTGAAAATTTCTTCCGACCTCGCGGTAGCGGGCGATAAATGCCTTATGTGGTTCGGCGACTTCACTCCGCTACTGTTTATGACAGCAAGACCGTCGCAAAATCATAAAAAAATCAATCTCGCAATTTGGATAATAATTGCAGTCTTAGCCGTCCTTATCTGTACTGTGGGACTGATGATACAGTTTCTTTGTATATTCGGAGCAAGCGGCGCAGTAGTAGGCAACGCTTTCTTAAACGTATCTTCGCTTAACAAGATAGCGTTTATGATAGGTTCGGTCGACTTGCCGACGGTATTGAGTTGGTTGATAATGTGCGTCATCAAAATATCTTTACTTCTGTTCGCTATGGCAGAATGTGCAAAATTCTTTTTCGGAGATAAAGCGCTTGTAAGCGTCGTGTGCGGAGCGATTGTCTATGCGATAATCGTCTACGGCATAGGCAATCTTAAAACAAGTTATGTTTTAGCGACGAGTTGGCTTAGATATTTCGCCTTCTTCACAGAATTTCTAGTAACAATCGCCGCATATATAGCGATGCGTATATCGGACAATAAAAAGCAAAAAAACAATGCGTCGCAACCGCAAATGAATAAGGAGGAAGCGTATGAAAAAGCCTAAGATAATAAACAAAAAATGGTTGGTAATTTTCATTATTTCGCTGATTCTAATAACCTTCTCGTTCTTAGACGAGCAGAAAAGCATCGCCGCAAGAACAATAGTGCTTGCTCTTTCTTTGGATAAAATAGAAGACGAATACGAAGTAGGAGTGCAAGTGCTTAAAACAACCGGAGAAAAACAGTTGCAATATATAACCTACTTCTCAAAAGGCGACAACGTCAGCGATATACTCGAAAGGCTCAGTTACGATACGGGAAGTAAAATCGCGCTGTGCCACGCAACTGTTCTGATAGTAAGTCAAGACGTACTGAACAAAGACAATGACAAAGCGATGAACTTCTTTTTCGAAGGCGAAGTGCTTTGCAACAACACTATGGTCGTTACGTCCAAACAATCTCCTCGAGAAGTGCTTGCCCCTACTCTTTCCAACGGTATAGGAAGCGGATATTATCTGGGACAGATACTCCATAATATGGTCGGCGATTTCGGAATAATCCCCATAACCATAAAAGACTATTTCAAAAATAAATACCATATAGGAAAATGCGTCTACCTGCCTTGCGTGTCTTTGGAAAACGACGACGGCACGTCGTATCTCAACATTACCGAAAGTTACGTAAGCGACGGCAGCAACGGAGTATTACTTTCTGAAAACGCGACAAAGGGACTTAGTCTTGTTCTTAATAAATTGAGCAACGGCACCCTTCCCTACCAATACGAATCGTCTGTCGGCGAATTGGATATAGTAAAATCCAAAGGCAATATAAAAATAGAAAAAGACAGCGAAAAAGCAAAACTGGAAATCAACGCGACGTTAAAGGACAACACTTATGTCCCAGATAAAATAAACGAAGAACTCTGCAAAGAGGACGTAGACGAGAGAATAAAATCCTATATCGAAGAATGTTATACTACCTGTAAAGACGCGGGTTTGGACGTATTTTATCTAGGTCAAAGATGCTACGCCTACGGCAACGATTTATATAAAGATCCCGATTATCTGGATAAAATCGAGTTAGAGTTGAAAGTCAATATAAAAATGAAGTAGTCGCTCGACTACTTCATTTATTATTTTAATTAAAAACGTCCCGGCGTTTTTTCTCTTACCATACTCATCAAATACTTTTTCTCTTCTATATACATGCCCTTTGATTCCGGAGTTTTATAAAAGAGATGAAAGCAATGAAGACCGGGAAACGTACCGCAATACTCTACCGCTTCTTTCCCCAATCCCTTAAGTTTTTCTATTAGAGGCAAGTGGTGTTTGCCGACGAAAATATCGTTTTTACCGTAAGCGACAAATACTTTTTGCGGAAAATCCGAATCTATCCACGGCAAGGTATATATCAAATCTTTATATTCGTACTCTTCTATTTTGTCGTGTTCCTTACCCGTCATATCCAATATTATATCGTAAGCCAAAGGGTTTTTGCTCAAATCTTCGAAATCATACGCGCCGCAATGCAATAGCGCTCCTTTGAGTCGGAAATGCACGGGAGCCATACCCAATCTGTCCAAGAATTTCTTGTTATGCAATACCGCGCACATAAGACACGCTATCTGCCCGCCCGCGGAATCGCCCATTACGAAAACGTTGTCAAGGTCAAAGCCGTAATCATCGGCATTGTTTTCCACCCAATGCATTGCCTTTACGACGTGTCTTAACGACTGATCGTATTTATACTTGGGACTAAGTCCGTAATTTATATTGATAACGCACATGCCCATATCGGCGAAGAGTTTGCCCTGAGCGATACGCCATTTCTTATCGCCGGTAACCCAACCTCCTCCGTGAACGTTGATAAGCACGGGCAATTTCGCGTCTACCACGAGTTCCGGCTTAAAAATGTCCAACTTGCAAGTTTCGTACTCTTCCGCGCAGTATATTACGTCGTTTGTTTCCAAAATCGTATTGCTGCTTTTGTATTTATTGGTAATAAAACTTTTTACGCTGTCGTCAATATCGAAGACGAGTTTGGCTATTTTGGAAGTGTTTATTTTTTTCCTGCGCTTTGACGCGTCCTTATTCTTTTTCGCCATATTTCCCCCGCTTAAATTTTCAGCGCCTCTCTGTCGACGGTTTTACCGTCCATAACAATCGCGCAGACTTCCCCTTTCGAATCGAGTATATTTATGTCGGCTTTCATGCCGATTGCAATATCTCCTATATCGTCGCGTCCCAAAAGTTTTGCGGGCGTTTTCGTACACATATCAATACACTCGCCCAAACCGTAACCCAACGCGTAAAGCCTTGCGACCATTTTTCCGACGGGGGTAACCGAACCCGCGTAAGTATTGAGATCGGGAAGAATTGCGACGCCGTCGTCAACTCTTATCTTCTGTTTGCTTTCTCCGCTTCCCAGATAATAATCGCCTTGCGGCATACCCGCTACGCTCAAAGAATCGGATACTAGACAAATCCCTTTGCTTCCTTTTAGTCTGTATATCATTGAAAACAACTTGTCCGGCACGTGTCTGCCGTCCGCTATTACCTCGGCGACAACGCTGTCTTCTATAAGTCCCACTTCGGTAAGTCCGAGATGTTTTTTTGGAGTAATTCTTCTTGACGGTCTTGACGTGCAGTTGTACAAATGGGTAACGCTACTCGCTCCCGCTTCTATACACGCGTAGATTTCGTCGTCAATACTGTCGTCGTGTCCCATTGACGTCTGAATTCCTTTTTGAGTCGCCTTTTTGCAAAACCCCGTCGCTCCTTCGAGATTCGGCGCAAGCGTAACTCTCTTAACTATATCGGCGTTGTCCCATACGAAAGAATCGCAAGTCTTGGGAGAAATCAAAAGATGAGGCGGATGCGCTCCCGCGCTTTTTTGAGCGAGATAGGGACCTTCGAGATGAACGCCCGCTATTTCGGCGTATTTGCTTTTATATTTTCTGATATTGTCTACCGCGGCGTTTATATCCTCGACGCTTGCGGTCATCGTAGTGGGCACAAACGTCGTCGTACCCGTATAAAGATGATATCGGCAGATAACGTCTATCGCGTCTTTTTCCGCTTCCATGCAGTCTTTACCCCAACCTCCGTGAGTATGAATATCTATGTATCCCGCGACCGCGAACTTGCCTTCCGCGTCGAAAATCTCTCCTTCTATTGAATTGCCGAGCGATTTGATAACGCCGTTTTCAACGACTATATTGCATTTTATAAATTTTCCCTGCGAATAAGCGTTCGCATTTTTGATGGTAAGAGTCATTTTACACCGTCCGATATTATGGTTTATTTAAGTTTCTTTATGTTAATTATATTACTCGCTCCGCTCCGTGTCAATAAGCGATTTTACTATCTTTACGTTTTATCCATATTTTTTTATATTTAATCAATAAATTTGCAAAAAATCGTTTTCTCTCTTTACAAATAAAAAAATATATAATATAATTATTCTGTACAAAAAAACAAGAGGTGAAATTTATGAAATCTTACAAATTCAAAAAAAGCAGAATCGCGATAACTCTTATTGCGGTATCGCTTATTGTTTGTATGCTTACGGTTTTACTTGCCGGCTGTAACAAAGCCGAAGTTGGCGTAACTCCAATCGACGTATTTTTCGTAGGCAACATGCAAAAGGACGTAACCGATACTTCTTCTCTAGTAAAAGAGGGTAAGGAAATCGTCGAAGTCGACGAAATGCTCGAAACCGAAGGATGGACTCTCGAATCCAATCCGTACGAAGTTATTGCGGGTATTTACGCTTTGGCTGTTACAAACTACAACAACGTAAACCGTTCGTTGTACTATATTATGACGGACGCGTCGGTCAACGCTTTTAAGTGTTCAAACCTTATGAATAAAGACGTCAACGTAGGAATTAGAAGTACATACTCCGTTATTAGCGGCAAAAACGGCAACTTCTCTCAGACGGTTTCCGGCGTAACTATTCTTGACGGACTCGGCAGCGCGGTATCCAGTCTTAGAAGCAATTTCGGTTGGAACACGCAGACTTATTCCAACAGCGAATTCAGCATCGATAAAAAGGGATTTACTGCGGGCGCTCAATTCTACGGCGCAGGCAACAACGAAGCCAACGCTACCAAATACATAATGGGCGCGGGCAATCCGAAACTCGACAAACGTACGGACTACTCCGGCACTTTGATTAAACCCAGCACCGGCACGAGCAAACCTCCCGTATCCGACAGAGAATATCCTTGGTCAGAACTTGACCAACTTGACGAAGGCACGGTTACCATAGACGGAACGGAATATTATCTCGGTTCCTACGGCGCAGGCTGGGCGACCAGCAACTACAGCAAGACGGAATATTTCGATAAGGAAAAGACTTCTATTTCTTATGATGCGGATCTTGACCTTTATACTTTGAATATAACCGTTCTTCCCGAATACGCAGACGAAGCGAACGACTTTACAAAAGGTTTGCTCGTAAGAGATACTAAAGATTATATCGCTCTGAAAAACGCGGTTTATACTCAGTCGACCGCTAAAATCGAAGTTTACGGAAGCGGACTTATCAAGTCTATGCAAAATATCGATACTCTTGAATCTAATGAAAAATGCGACCTTACCGTTGCCGGAGGAATCTTCGGTTCTTGCGACGAAGGCGGTAGAACCCAAAACAGAATTACTAGAGTTTTCAGTTACGATGAAGACGATTGCGACGCGTTGAAGTACTGCGCTCTTTACTGGCCGGAACTCAATTCGGAAAAAACATTTAAGAAAGCGAAAATCGGCAGCGTTACTCCGCTCGATCTTTCCGGCTATGCGGATATTTCTTCCTACAAGCCTCAAATAAACGATTTGAAAGATAAGTTTGAGTCGCTTTATTCTTACGATTGGAGTACCTATAAACTGGAAAACTAACAATCAACCTATTTACGATACACACGGAAATTCCGTGTGTATCGTCGGATATTATTGAAAACAAGTTGAGATTTTTATATAACAAATTTGGATAAACAATATTTAATAAGCGATTTGTTGTATAAAAATCTTTATTTGCAAATAAACATTAGAGGGATAAATAATGAAAGAACGTGAAATAGCAGAACTTTTCGCCCTAGAAGGCGAAATAGAAAGCGTAATTCCTTATGGAGAAGGTCATATCAACGATACTTTTTTGGTAAGTATAAAAAACAGCGATAATAAATATATACTGCAAAAACTTAACACAAAAATTTTCAGTAATTATCGCGGTCTAATGGATAATATACTTCAAGTTACGCAATATCTGCGCGACATAGTCGAAAAAGAAAAAGGCGACGCTTTGAGAGAATGCATGACGCTTGTGCCGACAAAAAAGGGCGAATTTTATTACGTTGAAAACAATTCTTGTTGGAGAACGTATATTTTCGTCAGCGACACCGTCGTTTATCAAATAATAGACTCCCCCGCCGTTTTTGAAAATACCGGAGAGGCTTTCGGAAAATTTATTGCGAGGCTCGACGGATTCGACGCGCGTTCTTTATGCGAAGTAATTCCGAATTTTCACAATACTTGCGATAGATATCTTAAATTTCTCGCTTCCGTAAAAGCGGATAAAGCGTCGAGAGTAAAAACGGCGGAAAAAGAAATAGAATTCGTCAATCAACGCAAAGACATGATTTCCGCTATCGTAGACGCTTTAGATAGCAACGAAATACCCCTTCGCGTTACGCACAACGATACAAAAATCAACAACGTGCTTATAGATAAAAATACTAAAGAAGCGATATGCATAATAGATCTCGACACCATAATGCCGGGAAGTTTGCTTTACGACTTCGGCGATTCTATTCGCTCGGGTTGCAATACCGCGCTTGAAGACGAAAAAGATTTGACAAAAGTCAATTTCGATATTTCGCTTTATGAAGCGTACTGCAAAGGTTTCTTGAAAGGTATAGGAGAAAAGATAACGGAAAAAGAAATATCCATGTTGCATTTGGGAGCGATAATAATCACTCTCGAATGCGGAATAAGATTCCTCACGGATTATTTGGACGGCGACGGATATTTCAAAACGGACTACCCCGAGCATAACCTTGTGCGCTGTCGCACTCAATTCAAACTTGTAAAGCGTATGGAAGAGTTGAGCGAGGAAATGATAAAAATCGCAAATAATTGCAGAATATAATTATTAAGGAGATATAATAATGAGCGTTTTAGTAACCGGAGGCGCCGGATATATAGGCTCTCACACAGTAATCGAACTCATAGAAAACGGCTACGACCCGATAATCGTAGACAATCTTTGCAACAGTAAAAAAGTTGCGGTAGAAAGAGTCGAAAAGATAGTAGGCAAAAAAATCAAATTCTATCAATACGATCTTTGCGAAATAGATAAATTGCGCGAGATATTCAAAAAGGAAAACATTGACTCCTGCATACATTTCGCAGGACTTAAAGCGGTAGGAGAATCTTGCCAAAAGCCATTGGAATATTATCAGAACAATCTTATAAGCACGCTTAATCTTGTTCAGGTAATGAAAGAATTCGGATGTAAAAATCTTGTATTTTCTTCGTCCGCAACCGTTTACGGACAGCCGAAAAGCGTTCCTATTCTCGAAGACTTCCCTCTTTCTACAACAAACCCTTACGGTTCGACAAAACTTTATATTGAAGGCATACTTAAAGATATTTATAAAGCCGACAACTCTTTTAACATAGCGCTTTTGAGATATTTCAATCCGATAGGCGCGCATAAGAGCGGACTTATAGGCGAAGACCCGAACGGCATTCCCAACAATCTTATGCCTTACATAACCCAGGTCGCGATAGGTAAACTTAAACAACTCAGCGTTTTCGGCGACGATTATCCTACTCATGACGGCACCGGCGTAAGAGACTATATTCACGTTCTCGATTTGGCGCGCGGTCATATATTGGCGCTCAAAAAACTCTCGACGAACAGCGGACTTGTAATTTACAATCTCGGAACGGGAAAAGGTTACAGCGTACTGGATATGGTTAAAGCCTTTGAAAACGCAAGCGGCAAAAAAGTCCCCTACGTAATTTCGGCGAGAAGAAGCGGAGATATAGCGGAATGTTACGCGTCTACCGCGTTGGCTAAAGAAGAACTGGGTTTTGAATGTAAGTACGGCTTGAAGGATATGTGCGAAGACAGTTGGAGATGGCAAAGCAACAATCCCAACGGCTACGGAGATTAAGACAAAATGAAAAAACCCAAACTAAAGACAAAGTCTTTTACTATCCGCACTCTGAGAGAATGGGGCATACTTGCCGTCGATTTAATTACGGTAATTATATGTTATATGGGAGCGATACTATTCTCTCAAGCGTACCTTCTTCAACAGAATATAGCGCTTCAAGATATTCTATTAAACGCTTTTGCAGGCGTACCGGTTGTCATCATAGTGTTCGGTCTGTCTTTTTTGGCGTTCAGAGTATTCAAAGTCGTTTGGAGATACGCAAGAGGACGCGACTATTTGCGTATAGTAGGTTCTTGCGTTGTCGCGACGCTTATTTTTGCGATACTCGACCAGTCTTTCAAATTTATCGATATAAAAGGCACGCACCAAGCGGGTACTTTGGTTACGCTTAAACAAATTACCTACCCCGCTTACGTTATGCTTGGCGTATTCAGCACTATGTCCATAATTCTTGTAAGACTTCTCTATGAATTCGTATATGCAAGACAGAGAGATAAACTCGAAGTCGGCAAAAGAAAGCGTACGATGATTATAGGCGCGGGATATACCGCAAGCGTTATTCTTGAAGAACTCTCCCGTCAGGACAGTATCTACAATCCGATATGCCTTATCGACGACGACCCCGATAAACTCGGACGTATCATCAATGAAATCGAAGTAGTCGGCACTACCAAAGAGATTGCAATTTGCGTGCAGAAATACGCGATTGACACGATAATATTCGCTATTCCTTCGCTCGGAGGCGAAGTCCGTCAAAAAATACTGCAAGTATGCAATTCCACTAAATGTCAGATAAAAGTTTTGCCGTATATGAGCGAAATGATAGACAACGTCAATATTACCAAGCAAATGCGCGACATCAATATCGGCGACTTGCTCGGACGTCAGCAAATCACTTTCGACGACGTGGGCGTTGCAAGTTATATATACGATAAAATCGTCATGGTAACGGGCGGCGGCGGCTCGATAGGTTCGGAACTGTGCCGGCAGATTTCCAAATACAAACCCAGACGTATTATTATCGTAGATATTTACGAAAACTGCGCTTACAATATTCAGCAGGAATTGCTCAGAACGTACGGAGCGGATTACGACCTTCACGTTGAAATACTCTCCGTTACCGATTATGACAAAATGGACGATTTGTTCAAAGAATTCCGTCCGCAGATTATTTTCCACGCCGCAGCGCACAAACACGTTCCGCTTATGGAAACAGTACCCGAAGAAGCGGTAAAGAACAACGTATTCGGCACTTACAATATGGCTATCCTTGCGGACAAGCATAAAGTTCAGAAATTCATTATGATTTCCACTGACAAAGCCGTCAACCCCACCAACGTAATGGGAGCGACAAAACGCTGTTGCGAAGAAATCGTTCAGATGATGGCGCAAAAAGGTTCTTCGACGGAATTCGCCGCCGTAAGATTCGGAAACGTATTGGGAAGCAACGGTTCGGTAATACCTCTTTTCAAAAAGCAAATTGAAAACGGCGGACCTGTAACCGTAACCCACCCCGATATTATCCGTTACTTTATGACAATCCCCGAAGCGGTAAGCCTTGTCTTGCAAGCGGGAACGTTTGCTCACGGAGGAGAAATATTCGTCCTCGATATGGGCAAACAGGTCAAAATCGTTACGTTGGCGGAAAATCTTATCACGCTTATGGGACATAAACCTTACGTCG
Source organism: uncultured Christensenella sp. (assembly GCA_910584635.1). GTDB lineage: Bacteria > Bacillota > Clostridia > Christensenellales > UBA3700 > RACS-045. Next base: position 17,481 of record CAJUBA010000002.1, read on the forward strand.
ATATAGATATCGTATTTACCGGTCTTCGTCCGGGCGAAAAACTGTTTGAAGAATTGCTTATGAACGAAGAAGGTCTTAAAAAGACTGCCAACGAAAAGATATTCGTAGGTCATCAAGTAGACATCAATATAAAAGGATTTACAGAGGAACTTGAAAAGATGCGCGCTATCTGCGCTACCAACGACAAACACGCGGTAGTAGAACAACTCAAAATACTTGTGCCTACGTTCAAACACGATACCGCTTATTTGGAAAAGATAACAAAGCAAGCCGAAGAATATCAAAAAGAAGTTTTGGCGAAGTAAACTATACTTTCAAACTGTAAAGGCTCCGATTACCGGAGCCTTTGTTTTTTGCATTTATTTTATATTTTTACCAACATGCCCTCTTTCTAACTCAAATTTTATTTACCTATTATTCTCAGGACTATCTTGATTGCTCACTTCGCAAGGAACGGTCGAAACGCTTTGCTTGCTCTTTTGTCTATCGGATATTTTTCTTGCAAGATATACTGCGGGAGTATCGAGCAAAGACGTTACGACATATATTAAATAACTTGACGCGATAATAGATAACAGCGTTTTTGTATTGTAAGTTCCGGCGAACGCGAGCAGATTGAATAAAAACGTATTTATCAGTTGACAGTTTCATTCTTACTTCAAAGTCGGCAAATTCTTCTCTTAGCAACTTTATACAGACGGTATGCCGAAAACCAAAACGCAACTTACGGTTGACAAACTATAAAAAATGCAAACAAAAAACGCGGGGAATTAAACTCTCCGCGTTTTTATTACCGTCAACGTCTTACTTTATTATCAGACTTTCGCCCGTCATTTCCTTTGGAATTTCCAAGCCCATGATATCAAGCATAGTCGGCGCTATATCGCAAAGTTTTCCGCCGTCTTTCAAACCTTTTACTCCGTCGGCGCCTATGACCGCAAACGGAACTGGGTTTGTTGTATGCGCGGTAAACGGCGCTTTTGTATCAATGTCGTACATATAGTCGCAGTTTCCGTGGTCGGCTGTAAGCAACGCCTGACCGCCCACTTCCTCAATCGCGTCGAGAACTTTGCGTACGCATTCGTCGGTTACCTCTACCGCCTTTTGAGCCGCTTTCATAACGCCCGTATGACCTACCATATCGCAATTTGCGAAATTGAGTATCATAACGTCGTACTTACCGCTCTTTATAACTTCGCAGGCTTTGTCGCAAACTTCGTAAGCGCTCATTTCCGGTTTCATATCGAAAGTCGCTATCTTCGGCGAATCTATAAGAATTCTGTCTTCGTTTTTATTGGGCGCCTCCACACCTCCGTTAAAGAAGAAAGTAACGTGAGCGTATTTTTGCGTTTCGGCGATTCTAAACTGCTTTATGCCTTTACTTGCCAAATATTCGCCGAGTGTATTCGTATATCTTTCCTTTTTGAACGCTACTTCCAGTTTATCTGCAAACGTCGCGTCATAAGTGGTAAACGACACGAAACAAGGAGCGAGAAAACCTTTCTTTCTTTCAAATCCGCTGAAATCTTCGTAGATGAAACTTCTTGTGATTTGTCTTGCTCTGTCGGGACGGTAATTAAAGAATATTACGCTGTCGCCCTTTTCTACGGTCGCTATTGCTTTTCCGTTTTCGCAAATTACCGTAGGAAGCATAAACTCGTCGGTTACGCCTTTATCATAACTGTTTTGCATTGCCTGAACGGGGTCGTTTTCCATTACGCCTTCGCCGTCGACAAGCGCCGAGTAAGCCTTTGCAACTCTCTCCCAGATGTTATCTCTGTCCATAGCGTAAAAACGTCCGCTTATCGTTGCGATTTTTCCGTAATCCAATTCATTAAGATAATTGGAAAGTTGTTCTATAAAGCCCTTACCGCTCGTAGGCGACACGTCTCTGCCGTCCATGAAGCAATGAACGTAAGTCTGCTTTACTCCCATATCTTTTGCCATTCTGATAGTAGCGAAAAGATGTTCGAGATGGGAGTGTACTCCTCCGTCGGATACCAATCCCATTACGTGAAGACCTCTGTCTTTCTTTATTGCGTTCAGCATTGCGTCGGTTAGCGCTTTATTGGAGAAAAAGTCTCCGTCCTGTATAGCCTTGGTTATTTTCGGCAAGTCCTGGAATATTACTCTTCCCGCGCCTATGTTGAGATGACCTACTTCGCTGTTGCCCATCTGTCCTTCGGGCAAGCCGACGGCAAGTCCGCTGGCGCTAAGTTGAGTAGAAGGGTTTTTCGCCAAAATATCCAGTACGTTGGGAGACGTCGTTTGGGATATAGCGTTGTTTTCTCCAAACTCGTTTATGCCGTATCCGTCCATTATTATCAAACCTGTAAATTTCATATCTGCCTCTGTAATCACTTTTATTAAGTCAAGGCGAACAATAATTCTACTGCCCGCCTCGCCGTTGTCATTATTATTTGAAAATCAATACTTAACTACCTGGGAGAAGTCAACCGCTTTGAGCGACGCTCCGCCGATAAGTCCGCCGTCGATTTGCGGCATAGCCATAAGTTCGCTTGCGTTCTTGGGATTCATGCTTCCGCCGTACTGAATTCTTACCTTCTCTTCCGCGCACTTTTCGCAGTAGAGTTTTGCCATAGTATTTCTAATGATAGCGATAGTATCGTTAGCGTCCTGAGCGGTAGCGGTCTTGCCCGTTCCGATAGCCCATACGGGTTCATAAGCGATAACTATGTTTTCCAACTGATCTTTATCTATGTCTTTGAACGCTTCCGTAGTCTGTCTTACAAGCACTTCTTCTACGATACCGCCTTCTCTTTCTTCAAGAGTTTCGCCTACGCAGATGATGGGTTTAAGTCCCTTGGAAAGCGCCGCTTTTACTCTTGCGTTTACCGTTTGGTCGGTTTCTCCGAAATACTGTCTGCGTTCGCTGTGTCCGATGATAACGTATTCTACTCCGAGTTCTACGAGCATATCCGCGCTTATCTCGCCTGTGAACGCGCCTTTTTCCGCCCAGTGAACGTTCTCCGCGCCCAACTTGATATTCGTACCTTTAACGAGTTCTCCCGCAGCCGCGATATTTGTATAAGGAACGCAAACGACTACTTCCGCCTTAGCGTCCGCAACGAGCGGGATAAGGTCGGTAAGAAGAGCCTTTGTAGCCGCGATAGTATTGTTCATTTTCCAGTTTCCTGCAATAATAGGTTGTCTCATTTTTTATACCTCTGTAAATTTATTTTCAGTTTTTTTCGTTAAGGCAAGCGATGCCCGGCAAAACTTTACCTTCAAACAGTTCGAGCGACGCTCCGCCTCCTGTGGATATATGCGACATTTTGTCCGCAAAACCGAGTTGCGCAACCGCGGCAGCGCTATCGCCTCCGCCGATTATCGTAGTAGCGCCCTCCGCTTCCGCCATAGCCTTAGCAACAGCAACCGTTCCGCTTGCAAGTATCGGGTTTTCAAACACGCCCATAGGTCCGTTCCAAATTACCGTCTTCGCGTTCTTTACAACGTCTGCGAAAAGCGCTTTGGATTTTTCGCCAATATCGAGTCCCATTCTGTCAGCGGGCATTGCGCTTATATCGTAAGTCTTAACTTCGATTTCCGCATCTATTGGATTGGGGAATTCTTTTGCTGTAACCGCGTCTACCGGCAAAAGAAGTTGTTTTCCGAGTTTCTTAGCCTTTGCGAGCATTTCCTTACAATATTCGATTTTTTCGTCGTCTACAAGGGAGGTTCCCACTTCGTATCCCAAAGCCTTAGCGAACGTATAGGACATACCTCCGCCGATAATAAGCGTATCGCATTTATTGAGCAAATTGTCAATTACTTTGAGTTTATCCGCGACTTTCGCTCCGCCGAGTACCGCTACGAACGGATGAACGGGATGTTCCAAACTATCCGCCATAACGCTGAGTTCCTTTTCAATCAAAAATCCGCATACCGCGTCTTTTACGAATCCGTACTCTACAATTCCCGCGGTGGACGCGTGGCTTCTGTGAGCGGTACCGAAAGCGTCGTTGACATAAATATCCGCGTACTCGCTGAGCGCTTTACAAAACGCTTCGTCTCTGCCTTCTTCTTCTGCGTGGAAACGAAGATTTTCAAGCAATACGCATTCGCCGTCTTTAAGAGCGGCTACTTTTGCTTTAGCGTCTTCTCCGATAACGTCCTTTGCAAAAACGACTTTACCGCCGAGAAGTTGGTTAAGTCTGTCCGCAACCGGTCTGAGAGTCAATTTGACGGGATCGTTTTTCAAAGCCTTTGCAATAGCCTCTTCGCTTGCTTTTTGCTGCTCTGCTTCGGGCAACGCCGCGATAGCCTTCTTTTCCTTCTTTGTCAAACCTACTTTAGCGCTGAAAATGCTGTGAGGTTTGCCCATGTGAGAGCAAAGAATAACCTTAGCGCCTTGCTCCATAAGATATTTAATCGTAGGCAACGCGCCCTGTATGCGGTTTTCGTCCGTAATCGCGCCGTCTTTCATTGGCACGTTGAAATCCACTCTGACGAGGCATTTCTTGCCTTTTACGTTTACGTCTTTGATTGACTTCTTGTTCATATTAAGTCTCCTTAAATATTTAATATAAATTTTTACGCTGTTATTATATCACTGCGCAGTATTTTTTGTAAAGAATAATAATGTCATTTGTCGATATTCCGACAATCTTCGCCTATCGGCGTCAACTTTCTCTGCCGTCCGACCCGTCGTTTGCGACTCCCTCTGCTTCCTGCGTTTGTTGCGATATATCTTCTTTGTTTTCAACGTTTTCTTCCGCAATCTTTGAATTGGGATTGAGCGCGCGGCAATCCAATCTTCTCAAATGCGATCTGTCTGCGTTGCACACCGCTATAAATTCGCCGTTGTACTCTTCGATATGCATTTGAGCGCCGCATCCTTCGATATCGCATTTGGATTTAATACTTAGATCGTAAAACTCGCCGTTGACAAGCATAACGGGAGGCTTGCCGTAACTGATTTTCTTTACCGCAAAATCGCTTTTGCACATAGCGACTATCATCTTTGTTCTGTATCCGTAGTCGATGACGTACGCCCCCGCGGTAAAAGTAAGTAAAAACAATACCAATATTACCGCTACTCTTGCAGTATTGTTGAAATTCAACCTACCGATTATATAAATAGCGACCACGCCTATAATAACGCTGACGATTGAAAGCGCAAGCCTTAATATAACGGACTTCTTGACCGAATCTTTTTTGCCTTTGGAAATCGCTTCCACTTCGCCCATATCCAATCCGCGTATGTCTTTTAAGTCTTCTTCTTGCAAACTCGCTTTGGAAAGTATATAAAGCCTTTCTCTTTCCTTTGCCTGACGGCGTTCGAAAAAAGACATCTTCTTCTTTTCGCTTTCAAGTTGGGCGCCGCATTTTTCGCAAAACGTCGCATGTTCTTTATTTTCGTGTTTGCAATTGGGACACTGCATATTACTCCGCTCCGACTTCTTCCGTCAAAATCTCGACAGGTTTTCTTTCGCCGTTTAATTTCTTTACTTTCTTTCTATACAGACCGTATACTACCGTAGCGGTTATCGATGCGGCGAGTATAAGATAACTTCCTATATGAGGTTGAATAGCCGCCTTTGGCGCGCTTGCCGCTCCCGTTATTACAAACAGTATCCACTGTATAGCCGAAATTACCGTAAAAACGGCGACGGACAGTAGCAAAAATATACCGTCTTTTTTCTTACTTCTGCATACGCATACTGCAATCAGCAAGGTTATCCAACTAATCAGCGTTACGGCGGAAACTATCGCTGACGCTATATACGCGTCGCCTAGCATATTCGCTTCTTCTTTTGTAATCTTCTGTTCAAACGCCGCTTTGATAATTTGCGGGTCAATCGAACTGTCCGTGTTTTTAGAGAGATAGTCCACCGCGTTTTCATATCCGCCGAAAGACGCGGTAAGAAAATCCAACATCGACATACTTACCGTTACTGCGAATTTAGGGTTTTCATCGTTCTCTTCTATTTCCATATTCAAAATTTCGCTGAGCGAACTTGAAAAATTCATATTGATAGCGGGCATTATCAAAAACGCAATTATACACAGTCCCACCGTTATTCCCAAAACGATATTCAAACGCGTATCCAACGCGTTCTTTTTCAAGTCAAGCGTTTTGTTGAACTGTAAATCGGCTCTTTGCTGTTTGGTTAAAGCGTTTGGATTTTTCTTTTTGGAACGTTTTGCCATACTGCCCTCGCAATAGTTACTATTACAATTTTACACTATTTCAGCGATTATCGCAAGAAGTGAATAAAACTTTGCAAAAAATATACAATAGTATTGCCGTAAAACGGACGGAGACGTTACATAGCCGAAAAATAATTCGCTTAAAAACGCTTTATTTTAGGCTAAATAAAAAAGGAGAAAGATATGATTACAATTATTGCACTTATTTTGGTAACTGTCGGCGCTCTTAACTGGTTGTCGGTAGGTATCTTCAACTTTAACGTGATCAACTGGATGTTTACGCCTAGCGCGTACGTCGGCGCGAGAATAGTATACGCGCTCGTGGGTATAGCAGGCGTATGGCTTATTGCATATCTTATATACAATAAGTTCTCTCCCAAGCGTATCCACGCCGTAGAAGATATGAGATCTGACCACGATCATACGGACAGAGTATAACAGCGGATAGGCTTTATCATTAAAAAAGAGCAAGCGTCGCTTGCTCTTTTTTATTCGTTATTTATTTTTTGAATTTTTCAAAGACGCTTTTACAAACTCTCTGAATATAGCGTGCGCTCTGTTGGGACGCGACTTGAATTCGGGATGATACTGTACCGCAATAAAGAAATCGTTGGCGGGAATTTCCACCGCTTCGACAAGTCTTTCGTCGGGAGAAGTACCCGTAATACGCAAGCCCGCATTGCTTAGTTCTTCGCGATACTCGTTGTTAAACTCGTATCTATGACGGTGTCTTTCCTGAATCAAATCTTCGCCGTACGCTTTGCTCATAAGACTGTCTTTGGCTATCTTACATGGATAAGCGCCCAATCTCATTGTCCCGCCCTTTGGAATATTGCCGTGTTGGTCGGGCATTAAGTCTATAACGCAATGCTTGCTTTGAGCGTCGAACTCGCTGCTGGTAGCGTCTTTATATCCCAATACGTTGCGAGCGTATTCTATTACCGCTATCTGCATACCCAAACAGATTCCGAAATAAGGAACATTGTTTTCTCTCGCGTATTTACAAGCGAGTATCTTGCCCTCTACGCCTCTGTCGCCGAAACCTCCGGGAACAAGTATACCGTCTACGTCCGCAAGCAATTTCTTGCACGTTGCGTCGTCGCAAATATCTTCGGCTTCTATCCACTTGATATTGACTATGCAGGAGTTCTCGTAACCGCCGTGTTTCAACGCTTCCGCTACTGAAAGGTAAGCGTCGTGAAGTTTGACGTACTTTCCTACTATCGCTATCGAAACTTCCTCTTTTCTCGATTTTATACGCTCCAACATATCCGTCCATTCTTTCATATCGGGTTTTTGCGTATCGAGATTAAGTTCTCTGCACACAACTTCGCTGAGTTTGCTCTTTTCCAACATCATCGGCGCTTCGTAAAGTATATCCACCGTAAGGTTTTCTACCACGCAATCGGGCGCGACGTTACAGAAAAGCGCAATCTTATCCAAAACGCCCTTTTCCATAGGCATATCGCAACGGCATACTATTATGTCGGGATTGATACCCAGTCCCATGAGTTCCTTACATGAGTGTTGAGTAGGTTTGGATTTCTGTTCGCCGCTCGACTTGATATAAGGAACAAGCGTAACGTGAACGAACAGACAGTTTCCTCTTCCCACTTCGTGAGAAATTTGTCTTATCGCTTCCAAAAACGGTTGGCTTTCTATATCTCCTATCGTACCGCCTATTTCGGTAAGTACAACGTCCGCGTTGGATTTTTTACCTACGCTGTAAACAAACTCTTTGATTTCGTTGGTAATATGGGGAATTACCTGAACGGTCTTGCCGAGATAATCGCCCTGTCTTTCTTTATTAAGCACGTTCCAATAAACCTTGCCCGTGGTAAGGTTGGAATACTTATTGAGTTCTATATCTATAAATCTTTCATAGTGCCCCAAATCGAGGTCGGTTTCCGCTCCGTCTTCGGTAACGTAAACTTCGCCGTGTTCATAAGGATTCATCGTACCGGGATCCACGTTGATATACGGATCGAGTTTTTGCGCCATTACTTTCAATCCTCTGGATTTGAGTAGTCTGCCAAGACACGCCATTGTTATGCCTTTTCCGAGTCCCGATACTACTCCTCCCGTTACGAATATATACTTTGTCATACCTCTACCTCTCCGTCGTATACTTTTAATGCGTCGCCCGTCATAAACACTCCGCTGTCGGTATATCTGATTTTAAGATCTCCGCCGAGAAGTTTAACGGTAACTTCTTTTTCCTTATCGCAATATCCGTTGACAACCGCTGCGACAGCGACTGCGCAGGCGCCTGTTCCGCAAGCCCAGGTTTCGCCCGAGCCTCTCTCCCATACTCTCATTTTCAAAGTATGCTTGTCAATCACTTTGACAAATTCCACGTTTACTCCTTCGGGGAAAAGCGGACTTTCTTCGAATTTGGGGCCTATCTTTTCTATATCGATATTTTCCACGTGCGGTACGAATACTACGCAGTGCGGATTGCCCATGGACACGCAAGTAATCTCGTATTCCTTGTCGCCTATCTTGCATTTTTTAGCGACAACGGATTCGCCTTCGATTTTTACGGGGATTTTGCGCGGATTAAGTTCCGCTTTTCCCATATCCACGGTAATGGATTTTGCCATGCCGTTTTGCGTTCTTATTTGCACGTTCTTGATACCGCTGAGCGTTTCTATAGCCATTTCTTTCTTGTTGACGATAGCGTTGTCATAACAGTATTTAGCCACGCAGCGAATTCCGTTTCCGCACATTTTACCTTCGCTTCCGTCGGCGTTGAACATTCTCATTTTGACGTCCGCTTTATCGCTGTTGCAGATAAGTATTATTCCGTCCGCGCCTACGCCGAAATGTCTGTCGGAAAGTCTTACCGCCAAACCTTCGGGATTGACTATCGGATTGTCTATACAGTTGAAGTATATATAGTCGTTGCCCGTGCCTTGCATTTTAGTAAACTTGCGGATGCTTCTACCCTCGCGAAGTCTGTTGATATCTATAAGTTCGGTATTGAATTCCGAATATCTGCTCAAAAGCGAGTTGGCTACCGCGTTTGCAGTATCTATCGAAGTAAGACACGGAATTGCTCTCTCTACCGCCTTTCTTCTTATCTTTACGCTATCTCTTGTCGGCAACTTACCTTTGGACGAAGTGGAAATAATATAATCAACCTTGCCCGATTCGATTAGAGAAATCGTATTGTCCTTAGAATTTTGGTGGATCTTGTTGACTTCGATAACGTCAAGACCTACTCCTCTTAATACTTCCGCCGTACCTGCCGTCGCATAAAGCGTATATCCGAGATCTTCGAATTTCTGTCCTATCTCGCCAATCTCGTCTTTATCCTGATTTCTTACCGAGATAAAGATACCGCCTTTCTTTTTCATCTTGTAGTTTGCCGCGACCAAACCTTTGTAAAGCGCTTCCTCAAGCGTAGTAGCCACGCCCAAAACTTCGCCGGTGGATTTCATTTCCGGTCCGAGTTGAGTATCGACGTTGGTCAGTTTCTCAAAAGAGAATACGGGGACTTTTACCGCTACGTAAGGCGAACTTGGATATATTCCCGTTCCAAAGCCCATATCCGCGAGTTTCTCGCCGAGTATCGCTCTCGTAGCAAGGTCTACCATCGGAACGCCCGTAACCTTACTGATATACGGAATAGTACGCGAACTTCTGGGGTTTACTTCTATAACGTAAAGTTCGTTGTTGTAAATAAGATACTGAATATTTACAAGACCGATTGTGTGAAGATTTACCGCAAGTTGTCTTGAACATTCTTCTATTCTCGCAAGCATTTCGTCGCCTATATTCCACGAAGGATATACCGCGATTGAATCTCCCGAGTGAACGCCCGTACGTTCGATATGCTGCATTACGCCCGGTATAAGTATATCTTCGCCGTCGCAGATAGCGTCGACTTCGATCTCCGTACCCATAAGGTATTTATCTATAAGCACAGGATTTTCTATTTTCTGCGCAAGTATGACGTCCATATACTCGATTACGTCCGCGTCGGAATAGCAAACCGTCATATTCTGTCCGCCCAAAACGTAAGAAGGTCGCAGTAGCGTGGGATAACCTATTTCGTTGGCTACCTTAATCGCTTCCTCTTTCGTCATTATCGTAAAGCCCTTAGGACGCTTGATTTGCAATCTTTCGAGAAGTTCGTCGAACTTTTCTCTATCCTCCGCCATATCGATATATTCCGCTTGCGTTCCGAGAATTTTGATATTCTTCTCTTTGAGCATTTTTGTAAGTTTGATAGCCGTCTGACCGCCGAACGCTACGACTACTCCGTAAGGCTCTTCCGTCTTTATGATAGACATGACGTCTTCGTTGGTGAGCGGTTCGAAATAAAGTCTGTCGGCAGTATCGAAATCGGTGGAAACCGTTTCGGGATTGTTGTTGACGATAACTACTTCGTATCCCTTTCTCTTCAACGCCCATACGCAGTGAACGGAAGCGTAGTCGAATTCTATACCTTGACCTATTCTTATAGGACCGGATCCGAATACTATGACTTTCTTCTTATCGCTCTTTTTATTGTCTATAAATTCTCTCGCTTCGTTTTCGTCGTCGAAAGTGGAATAGAAGTAGGGAGTCATAGCGGCAAACTCTGCGGCGCAGGTGTCGACCATTTTGTAAGACGCGTATCTCACGTTCTTTATCTTCTGATTGCTCATTTCCTCTATCGTGGAATCGAGATAACCCATCTTCTTTGCTTTAAGATAAAGTTCGTCCGTCAAAGGCTGAGATTTGAGCGCGTTCTCCATATCTATAAGTTTCTTGAACTTATTCAAAAACCATCTGTCTATTTTCGTTACTTCGAATATTTCGTCTACGCCGACTCCTCTTTTCAACGATTCGTATACAACGAAAATTCTTTCGTCGTCGACGTCGTGAAGTTTTTCAGCCAGTCTTTCGTCGGAATATTTTACGAATTTTTTATCGTTAAGAGTATTGTGCGAAATTTCCGCGCCTCTTACCGCTTTCATTATAGCCTGTTCAAACGTTACGCCGATAGCCATGACTTCGCCAGTCGCTTTCATCTGCGTCCCCAGTTTTCTGCTTGCGTAGAAAAATTTATCAAACGGCCACTTGGGGAATTTTACTACGACGTAGTCTATCGAAGGCTCGAAACAAGCGAATGTATTGCCTGTAACCGCGTTGCGTATTTCGTCAAGCGTATAGCCTATCGCTATCTTTGTCGCAACTTTTGCTATCGGATAACCCGTAGCCTTGGACGCGAGCGCGGAACTTCTGCTTACGCGCGGATTTACTTCGATAACCGCGTATTCGAAAGAATCTGGATTTAGCGCGAACTGACAGTTGCAACCTCCCTCTACTTTCAACGCTTCGACTATTTTCAAAGCGGCGCTTCTGAGCATTTGATATTCTTTATCCGCAAGCGTAACCGCCGGCGCGATAACTATACTGTCGCCCGTGTGTACTCCGACCGGGTCAAAGTTTTCCATACTGCAGACGGTAATCGCGTTGCCCTTGCTGTCTCTGATTACCTCGAATTCTATTTCTTTCCATCCGCTTATACATTTCTCGACGAGTATCTGATGTATTGGAGAGGTCCTCAAACCGTTTTCCGCAATTTCCAAAAATTCGTCTTGCGTATAAGCGATACCGCCGCCGCTTCCGCCGAGCGTAAACGCCGGTCTTATAATGACGGGAAGCCCTATTTCATCAGCCACGCGCAAAGCGTTTTCTATATCGTTGACTACTTCGGAAGGAATAGTCGGTTCGTTGATTTCCGCAAGCGTATCTTTGAATATCTGTCTGTCTTCCGCTTTGTCAATCGTATCGGGTCGTGCGCCCAAAAGCGCAACTCCCATCTTTTCCAAAAATCCGTCCTTTGCAAGTTGCATGCTAAGCGTAAGTCCGGTTTGTCCGCCCAACGTCGAAAGAAGAGAGTCCGGTCTTTCTTTTTCTATGATTCTTTTGACCGTCGTCAAAGTCAAAGGTTCGATGTAAATTCTGTCTGCTACGGCGTTGTCAGTCATTATCGTAGCCGGATTGGAGTTGACCAAAACGACTTCGAGTCCCGCTTCTTTCAACGCTCTGCACGCTTGAGTCCCCGCATAATCGAACTCCGCCGCCTGACCGATTACGATAGGTCCGGAACCGATAACCATTACCTTATGTAAATTCTTATTGAGTGGCATTATTTTCTTCCCTCCATGTTTTCCATAAATCTATCGAATAAATATCCCGTATCGAGAGGTCCGGCGCACGCTTCCGGATGGAACTGAACGGAGAATACGTTGGAATTGCTGTAATCTATTCCTTCGCAAGTGCCGTCGTTCACGTTGACGAAACTCATCTTCGCCGTAACCGGCAAAGAGTCGCCCTCCACCGCGTATCCGTGATTTTGCGTAGAAACGTAAACGCGTCCGGTATTGACGTCCTTAACGGGTTGGTTGCCCCCTCTGTGTCCGTATTTAAGTTTGTACGTCTTCGCTCCCTGAGAAAGCGCAAGCATCTGATGTCCGATACAAATACCGAACATAGGAATTCCGCTCGCGACGAGTTTTCCTACCTGCTCTATCGCATAAGAGTTTTCTTTGGGGTCTCCGGGTCCGTTGGAAAGCATAATTCCGTCCGGTTTGAATTTGATTATTTCTTCCGCGGAAGTGTCGCACGGGAATACCGTAACTTCGCATCCTCTTCTCGTAAGTTTTTCTATGATATTGCGCTTGATGCCGTAATCGAGCAAAGCGACTCTCTTGACGGGTTTATCCGTCGAGCATACTACTCTCTTTTCTTTACACGACACGCTCGCCACCGCGTCTTTTATAACGTAAGAGTCCAACGCCTTTTTCTTATCCGCGCTCAAAGTCGGGCTGTCGGTAATTATACCGTTAAGCACGCCGCTTTCTCTGACTATCTTCGTCAACTCTCTCGTGTCGATTCCGCAAATGCCTACTACGCCGAGTTTTTTGAGCATATCGTCAAGTTTACCCTGACTTCTGAAATTCGACGGAGTATCGCATATATCCCTTACGATATATCCTTTAACAAAACTGTCGGCGCTTTCGAAATCCTCTTCGATAACGCCGTAATTTCCTATAAGCGGAAATGTCTGACAAACTATTTGACCGTAATAACTCGGATCGGTCAACGTTTCCAAATATCCCGTCATTGCCGTGGTAAAGACCACTTCGCCGATAACTTCGCCTTCCGCGCCTATCGACTCGCCTTCGAAGACTTTACCGTTTTCGAGAATAAGATAAACTTTTTTCATAATACCTCTTTTTCTTTTAGTCGTGTTGTTTTAACGATATAATTTTTTGCGCTATCTGCTTTTTTGACATTCTCATGTCCATAGCGTTTTTTTCTATATATTTGTGCGCTTCTTCTTCGCTCATCCCTTCAAGCGCGATGAGTATACATTTCGCTCTGTCTACGAGTCTGAGTTCTTCCAACTTATCTTGCAATCTTCTGTTGCTCTGTATGATGTTGTTCATACGGTTGTGATTCGCATAGAGCGCTTTGAGCGTCTTGAAGAATCCTTCCTGAGAAAGCGGTTTACTCATCACCACTGCTCCGTAATCTTCCACTTTGGCTTCGACCGCTTCCGCTATATCCGCCCTTACGAGCATAAGCACGCTCATTGTGGTATTCTCCGTCGCGTAAATAGCCAAATCGTACCCGAATTCGTCGACCAGAGGGGCGTTTATAATCAAAAGCGCATAATCCTTGTCGATTATCAGTTGTCTTGCCTCGACGCCCGAATGAGCCTGCGCAACGCTTTCGTATCCCGCTTGTCCCAAAATGGCGGAAAACTTTTTCGCGTATTCGGCTGTCGACACTATAAGCGCACTTGGCATTGAGCAATCTCCATTGATTATACTATAAATTTGCAATTCGTCAAAATACTTTTTGCGTATTTTTTCGACATTTTTCCCAACTCTTAGATTTTAGGAAAATACTCTTTCGTTACAAATTCGTCTTTGTCTTTTGAAAGAGAATACTCCGCGTATTCCTCGCTCTTGTAAGTCAAGAACTTTTCCAAAGTCTTTTGCGGAATATATTTGGCTATAAACTCGCTCGTTCTCGCCTCTTCTATCGCTTTTGCCAAATCTTCGGGCAAAGTGTCGGCGCTATTCAAATCCGATATGTCGGCTTCCGCGCCCAACTTCATCTTTTTCTCTATTCCTTCCGCGCCGGCGTAAAGGAGCAGCGCGTAAGCGATATAAGGATTGCAAGACGGGTCGGCGGATCTCAACTGCATTTTCGCCCAACCGTCCTGTTTAAGTCTAATAAGTTGCGAACCGTTGGAGTACGACCATGCAATTTTATTGTAAGCCTCTATATCTTCGTTGTTTTCCAAACGTTCGTAAGAATTTATCGTAGGATTAAGGAATATTGCCATTTCCTTGGCTTTTGCCAAAATGCCCGCGACAAAACTTTCCGCTTCGGCGGGAGTAGACTGCAGACTGGGGGCGAAGAGATTCGCGCCGTCTTTGAGAAGAGTAAGATTGATGTGAAGTCCGCTTCCTATTTCGTCTTTAAGAGGTTTCGGCATAAAAGACGCGTGCAGACCGTTCATATTAGCCGCCGCTTTTACTACCGTCTTAAACGTTATCAAATCGTCCGCCGCCATCAACGCGTCGTTGACCTTAAAACAAATCTCGTTTTGTCCCGGTCCGCGCTCGTGATGAGAAGATATAGGCTTGATACCCATTCTTTCGAGCGTAAGACAAATATCTCTTCTTACGTTTTCGCCTCTGTCGTAAGGCGCCGCGTCCAAATATCCCGCTCTATCGTGCGGAATAAGAGTGGGCATACCCTTTTCGTCGAGATTGAAAAGATAAAATTCGCAATCGCTTCCTATCTGACAGGAGAATCCCATACTTGCAAGTTTGTTGCGAGCGCGGGCAAGCATACCTCTGCCGTCGCCCTCAAACTCTCTGCCGTCGGTATGTCTTATCTTACAAAAAAACCTCACTACGCTACCGTGCTGGGGTCTCCAAGGCAACAGTTGAATAGTTGAGGCTTCGGGATAAAGCATTAAATCGCTCTCTTCCGGGTCGACGAATCCGTCTACGGAATAGGCTTCGAACAAAACGCCTTTTTCAAACGCGTTTTGCAATTCGTCGGCGATAATCGATATATTTTTGATATTTCCGAAAGGGTCGCAAAACGTCAGTTTGACGAATTTGACGTCGTTGTCTTTTACAAAATCCAAAACTTCTTTTACAGTCTGACTCATAATTTGACGAGTGTACTCCAATATTTTTATAATTATATCACACTAATTATCAAATATCAAGTTATGTAAATAATAATCTATATAAAATATTTAGAGTATTAAAGATGTATTAGTCGTTTAGGCAAAGTATTTCGACAGGGTCAAGGTCTAGGACTTTACACAAGTTGGCGAAATTATCAAGCGAAGGCATTATTTTGCCTTTTAAGTAATCCGTCATAGTTTGTGGTTTTACGCCTATTTTCCTAGCAATTTCAGCCTGCGATTGTCCGTTGCATTTTATTACATTTTTAACAATATCTTGAAATTTTAATTTAATTTGTTCTGGTGTTATCATAATTTTATAATATCCTTGTCTTTTAATTATATTTATTTTATCAGTTTCAAACTGAAAAATGTTTGACTATCAGTTCTGAACTGATGTATAATGTAAAAAACACATAAAGGAAGTAAAATATGGAACAAAATAAATCCGCAATCCTGCAAATGCTTATGGGCGAAAGAGGAAACTTTGAATGTATTCGCTTTAGCGAAGAATACCGAAAAACTCGAAAAAAATCATTAGACAAACTTCTTGAGTTTGAAAAACAGTTGAAAGAATACCCGCAAATTTTTGAGTTGTATAAAGAGGCGCAAACGGCTGCCGACCTCGAATACGTTACGTACGCCGAAGAGTTGTACAAAGAAGCCTTTTCATTTGGTTTAGCAATAGGACAAGAAGTGTTTAAT
Source organism: uncultured Christensenella sp. (assembly GCA_910584635.1). GTDB lineage: Bacteria > Bacillota > Clostridia > Christensenellales > UBA3700 > RACS-045. The sequence goes on from CAJUBA010000002.1 coordinate 33,577, forward strand.
AGATAAAAACTCTTTTTAATACAAAAAGACGAACAGAATTACAGCAACGGCAATATAACTTCGCAAATACGGTAGTCAGGGATATATTGAGCGCGTTGTCATAGTCCGTCCTTCAACGGCTTTTATTATAGCGAAGTATAAAGTTGTTTGTACGGATTCGCCGAATTCGCAGACAGTACGAAAAAGTCTTTTTTCATTATTTCGTCTACGTCCCCGCCGAAGTACGAACAGTATTCTTCTACGTATTTTCTTATCTCTTCCCTCTCTTTGCCGTCCGCCGTATGCGAAATAATCTGCTCGGGCAAATCGGGCAATTCGTCGCTTCTCAAAATTATTTTACCGCCGTGCATACCGTTGCCTGTAAAATAACCGACGTTGGTTTTGCTATCGGAATCTATACCCAAAACGAGAATAATTCCTCCCGCTTGATATTCGCCCAAAAAACTGCCCGCTTTTCCGCCGATAACAAGTACGGGGAATTTATCCTTATACGCTTTCATGTGTATGCCCGCTCGGTATCCCGCGTCGCCCTGCACGAAAATTTTACCCCCTCTCATAGCGTAACCCGCCGCGTCGCCGATATTTCCGCGTACGATAATCACGCCGTCGTTCATCGTATCTCCGACAGCGTCTTGCGCGCTTCCGTTGACAACGATACGGCAACCGTCCAAGTACGCGCCCAAAGCGTTGCCGGGCGTGCCGTTTATCTCAATATTTTTTCCGCCTACGCCCGAAGCGATATACCTATGTCCAAGACAGTTGTCGACGACTATATCTTTTTCCTGACTTTGTCTTATTTCCTTTCCTATTTGGGAAAAGTGTTTGTCTTTGCAGTCTATTCTTAACATTTACTTAATCGCTCCTTACTGATTTTCTTGCAAATTACTTACACGGTGAGCAAGCGACTGTCTTCCGATCAAGCGGAAGGCGCGCTACTCCAAATCTCACGCGAACGCGGAGATTAGTGCAATTTTTGTACTATCCAGGGCGAGCGGTGTCGTCAAGTGTACTGTATGTACACGTCGACATTCCGAGACCCGCCGATCGGGCAAAAAGTGCGCTGATATAAGCGTTCGCTATTCGCCGGCGTGTTTGATTCCGAGTATATCCAACTCCTTTTGATTCAATCCTATACCTCTTAGCATAAGCCTGTTGCCTTTGAGCGCTTCTATGGAGTTTATTCCCATACCGCCCATCATCTCCTTTATCTCATGCGTCCAAGCGTTGACAAGATTGACGAGTCTATCTCTTCCTTCTTCGGGGTTGAGTCTTTTTACAAGTTCGGGAATCTGCGTAGCGATACCCCAGTTGCATTTTCCCAAATGGCATGACCTGCAAAGATGACAGCCCATGGCCATAAGCGCAGCCGTAGCGATATAACAAGCGTCCGCGCCGAGCGCAATCGCTTTTATCACGTCCGCGCTGTTGCGGATAGAACCGCCTACGACTATAGATACGTTGCCTCTTATTCCCTCGTCTCGCAGTCTTTTGTCTACGCTGGCAAGCGCGAGTTCTATCGGAATACCGACGTTGTCCCTTATTCTGGTGGGAGCGGCGCCCGTACCTCCTCTGAATCCGTCTATTACGATAATATCCGCTCCGCTTCTTGCGATACCGCTCGCGACAGCCGACACGTTATGCACGGCGGCGACTTTTACCGCGACGGGCTTTTTGTAATCTGTCGCTTCTTTGAGCGAATAAACAAGTTGTCGCAAATCCTCGATGGAATATATATCGTGATGGGGCGCGGGAGATATAGCGTCGCTTCCTACGGGAATCATTCTCGTTTTGGAAATATCTCCGACTATTTTCGCGCCGGGAAGATGTCCGCCGATACCCGGTTTCGCTCCCTGTCCGATTTTTATCTCTATGCACGATCCCGCTTCCAAATAATCTTTGTATACTCCGAATCTTCCCGAAGCAACCTGAACTATCGTGTTTTTACCGTACTTGTAAAAATCTTCGTGAAGACCGCCCTCGCCGGTATTGTAGAATATACCCAACTTTTCCGCCGCCATAGCAAGACTTGCATGAGCGTTGTAACTTATAGAACCGTAACTCATCGCGGAAAACATTATAGGCGTGGAAAGTTTGAGTTGAGAAGACATATTGTCGATAATTCTGCCCTTCTCGTCTCTTTCTATCGCGTCGGGTTTGCTTCCCAAAAATACCGTGGTTTCCATAGGCTCTCTCAACGGATCTATCGACGGGTTTGTTACCTGCGAAGCGTTGATTACCATCTTATCCCAATATACGGGAAAAGGCTGAGGATTACCCATTGAAGAAAGCAATACTCCTCCGCTTTCCGACTGTCTATATATTTCTTTCATAGAATCCGCCGACCAGTTGGCGTTTTCTTTGTAAGTGTTGTCTGATTTGACGATTTTCAGCGCTCTCGTAGGACACGTCGCAACGCATCTATGGCAATTGACGCATTTAGTTTCGTCGGCGACCATCATGGAAAGTTTTTCGTCGAATTTATGCACGCCGTTCGCGCACTGTTTTTCGCATATCTTACAGTTCACGCATCTCGCTTGGTTTCTTACTATTTCATAAGCGGGATAAATATAGTTTACAGCCATACTATTTATCCTCCTTTTCGTCCAGCGTTACTATCACGGGTTCTCCGCCCTTTGGCGACCATATCCTATCTATGTTCGGCTCTATAACTCTAATCGCGCATTCTTCGCTTGCGATATAAGTCATGTCGTCTTTTTCGCCCACTACCATGCTTCTGAGTTTCAGTCTGTCGTTAAGCGCCATGAGTCCTTTTTCAAATCCCACCATTATGCTGAAGGGTCCCGTTATCAGCAAACCCGAAAAAGTATTTCTGAGATATTCGGCAAGCGCTTTTTCCTCGGGAGGTTTTTTCTCTATCGTCGACCAAAACGGCGCGGCGATTACCTGCGCCATCTCTTCCATTTTCAAGCCTTTTCTACGGCAAAGATAATCCACGACGTACGCGATAACTTCCGTATCCGTCATAAGCGTGCATTTGTATCCAAACATTTCTATATAGCGTCTGTTTGCGTCGTAAGATGAGATTTCTCCATTGTGTACTACCGAATAATCCAACATTCCGAACGGGTGCGCGCCTCCCCACCAACCGGGAGTATTTGTCGGATACCTGCCGTGCGCCGTCCAACAGTATGCGTCGTATTCTTCCAGTCTGTAATACTCGCCTACGTCCTCCGGATATCCTACCGCTTTGAAAATACCCATGTTTTTACCGCTTGAAAAGATGTACGCTCCTTTTATCGTAGTGTTGACCTTTATTACCATTCTCGCGACGAATTCTTTTTCGTCGAGATTGGTTTCGTGCAATCTCGCGTCCAAAGGCTTTACAAAATATCTGAGAATCAAAGGCTCGTCGGAAATCCTCTTAGTCTTTCGGATGGGAATCATAGACATATTGACTATAAAGAAATTTTTATATAAGAAATTCTCCGCTTCCTTTCTTATTTCGTTGTCGTCGTAGAAAATATGAAACGCGTAAAAATCCGCGTATTGCGGATAAATTCCGTAACCGGCAAATCCTCCGCCCAAGCCGTTGGATCTGTCGTGCATAGTAGCGATAGACGCAATTATTTTCTCTCCGTTGGTAAGTCTTCCGCTTTTGGAAAATATTCCCGATATAGCGCATCCCGAAGGAATTCTTACCTCGCCCTCTTTTAACATAAAGTACTCCTTTTAAGATAAAAACAGCGATTTTGCCGCGTAGTTTTTACACTCTTGTACGCATTATAAATCTACCGTATTGTCCTTGTCAAATAATTTGAAAAAATATTTTATAATTGCGTGAAATTTGGCTGTTTTCATAATTTATAATTATAATTTAGCATTTTAATTGACAATTATCGCATTATTGCCGAATATTAGCATATTCGCCGATTGTGCCCAAATCAAAACAATATTCGATAAAATAGCCGAATCGTCCATAATATGATTAAAGAATTTTATTACTTTTTTTCACGCGTAATATTTTGTCGCAGGCAAAAATATCCGACTGTCGGAAAAAACCGAAAAAAGTTAAAAAACTTACTCAAAACGTTTGACATAAGGAAAAGGCGAATATATACTTGTAGTATAGCAAAGGCGCTGATCGGGAAAACTCCCGTTTAGCGCCTGTAGTTTTTTCTAAGGAAAATAATTTTTAAGGAGATATACTATGATAATGTCAGACATCTTCGGCAGTTTGGTCTTCAACGACACCGTTATGCAGGAAAGACTTCCGAAATACACTTATAAGGAACTTAAATCCTGTATCGCAAACGATACTCCTATTTCTCTGTCTTGCGCTACCGTTATAGCCAACGCAATGAAAGACTGGGCGATAGAAAAAGGTTGCACGCATTATACTCACTGGTTCCAGCCGATGACCGGTATCACGGCGGAAAAACACGACGCTTTTATTCAACCGACAGACGACGGCAAAGTCATAATGGAATTCAGCGGAAAGGAACTTATCAAGGGCGAACCGGACGCGTCTTCTTTCCCCAACGGCGGTATAAGAGCCACATTCGAAGCAAGAGGATATACCGCTTGGGATCCGACTTCGTACGCATTTATCAAAGACGGAACGCTTTGCATTCCTACGGCGTTCGTATCTTATACGGGCGAAGTGCTTGACAAAAAGACTCCTCTTCTCAAATCCATGCAGGCTTTAAGCAAGACCGCTAGCAGAATACTCAAAATCTTTGGAAAAAACGTGGATAAAGTAATAACCACCGTTGGACCCGAACAGGAATATTTCCTTATCGATAAAAGCGTATACGAAAAAAGAAAAGATTTGATATATACCGGACGCACTCTCTACGGAGCGCCCGCGCCGAAAGGACAGGAACTCGAAGATCACTATTTCGGAACAATTAAACAAAGAGTTGTCAAGTATATGGCGGATTTGGATACGGAACTTTGGAAACTCGGCGTACTTGCCAAGACCAAACACAACGAAGTCGCGCCCGCTCAGCACGAACTCGCGCCTATCTTCTCTCAATCCAACGTAGCGGCGGACGCAAACCAGTTGACTATGGAAATGATGAAAAAAATCGCGAGCCGTCATAATATGGTATGTCTGCTCCACGAAAAACCTTTCGAGGGCGTAAACGGCAGCGGAAAACACAACAACTGGTCTATTAGTACGGATAAAGGCGAAAACCTTTTGGAACCCGGCGACACTCCCGAAGACAACGCGCAATTCCTGCTTTTCCTCGCGGCGGTTATCAAAGCCGTGGACGATTATCAAGATCTTCTCCGACTTAGCGTAGCAAGCGCGGGCAACGACCACAGACTTGGCGCAAACGAGGCGCCTCCGGCAATCGTATCCATGTTCTTGGGCGAGGAACTCGACGGAATTCTCAACGCGATAGCCGAAGACAGAACGTACAGCAAAAGAGCGAAATGCGAATACGAGATAGGAGTAAGTTCCCTTCCCAAATTCACAAAGGACGCGACGGACAGAAACCGTACTTCCCCGTTTGCTTTTACAGGTAATAAATTTGAATTCAGAATGTTGGGATCGACGTTCTCTATTTCAGGACCTAATATAATACTCAATACAATAGTTGCGGAATCGCTCGACCAATTCGCGGAAGAACTCGAAGGCGCGACGGATCTCATGTCCGCGGTAAAAGCCATCGTTAAGAAGACTTATATCGAGCATAAGCGCATAATCTTCAACGGCAACGGCTACTCCGACGAGTGGGTAAAAGAAGCGAAGAAAAGAGGGCTTCTCAACCTCGCTTCGGCGCCCGAAGCGCTGCCGTATTTCAAAAGCAAAAAAAATATTGCGTTGTTTGAAAAACACGGAATATTCTCCGCATTGGAAGTTGAATCCAGAACGGATATAATGCTTGAAAATTACTCCAAAGTAATGAATATCGAAGCGCTTACAATGATAGATATGGCAAACAAGCAAATTTTGCCGGCTGTTACCGCTTATATTAAGGAACTGGCAAAAACTGCTCTTGCAACAAAGGAACTCGGCTTCGAGTCGACCGCGCAAATCGCGACTGCAAAAAAACTTGCTAAACTTTACGACGCAAGCGCAAAGAGCGTAGCGACTCTCTCGGATAAAGTACGCGAAGCGGAAAAACTTACGGACATTGAGAAAAAAGCGCTGTTCTACCGTAGCGACGTGCTTCCCGTAATGGAAGAACTGAGAAAATCTGCCGACGAAATGGAAGTGAACACCGCAGACAAATACTGGCCGTTCCCCACTTACGGAGCAATACTCTTCTCAATCAAAGACTGACAGAATCAATTAAGTTTATAAAAGGTTGTACAAAATGACACAAAGGCGTGTAATCGAAAGATTGCGCGCCTTTGTGTTTATAAATATTTTTTAGGAGGCAATTCAAAATGAGTGAAAACGTTTTAGACGCAATTCAGCAAGCGACCGAACAAGCCGGCGATTTGGCTTTGGGGCTTTGGTGCCTGATCGGAGTCGCGCTCGTATTCTTTATGCAAGCGGGCTTCGCAATGGTAGAAACAGGATTTACAAGAGCAAAAAACGCCGGAAACATTATTATGAAAAACCTTATGGACTTCGCGATAGGAGCCGTGGTTTTTTGGCTCTTCGGATCGGGTTTAATACTCGGCGACAGCGTAGGCGGATTTTTCGGCACGCCAATAAACCCCTTCAAACTTTCCGACGATATCTTCCCTGCGTTTATGTTCAATATGGTATTCTGCGCGACCGCCGCTACCATAGTGTCAGGCGCAATGGCGGAAAGAACGAAATTCCTGTCCTACTGTATCTATTCTCTGCTGATAAGCATGGTAGTATATCCTGTTTCGGCGCATTGGATATGGGGCGACGGGGGTTGGCTTGCAAAACTCGGTTTCGTAGATTTCGCAGGCTCTACCGCGGTACATATGCTCGGCGGCGTAGCGGCGTTGGTGGGAGCGATAGTGCTAGGTCCTAGAATCGGCAAATACAGCAAGGATAAAAACGGTAAGACAGTATCCAAAGCGATACCGGGACACTCGCTTACTCTCGGCGCTTTGGGAGTATTTATTCTTTGGTTTGCGTGGTACGGATTCAACGGCGCAGCCGCCACTTCGGTAAACAACGCGGCAAAAATATTTACCACAACCACAATAGCCGCCGCTACGTCCACCGTAGGCGTAATGATAATTACTTGGATAAAATATAAAAAGCCGGACGTATCGATGACGCTCAACGGGTCTTTGGCGGGACTCGTAGCGGTAACGGCGGGCTGCAACAACGTCTCCGCCACCGGCGCATTCTTCATAGGTCTTATCGCGGCGTTTATAGTCGTATTCGGTATTGAGTTCATTGACCAAAAATGCCACATAGACGACCCCGTAGGCGCAATAGGCGTTCACTTTATGTGCGGCGCTGCGGGAACCGTTCTCGTAGGGCTGTTCGACGAAAAGCAAGGAATTATTTCCGGACATATACTCAACCCCGAATTAACCGCTTCTCAGTCGTTCGGATTTTTGGGAGTGCAAATTCTCGGCGTGCTGACCGTAGCGCTATGGGGCGCCGCAATGAGCGCGGTTATCTTCCTAACGCTCAAAAAGACAGTAGGACTTCGCGCTTCAAAAGAAGAAGAATTGCTCGGTCTTGACATTATGGAACACAATCTGGTATCTTCCTACGCCGATTTCGAGCCTTCTCATACCCTCGTATCGTCGTCTTCGGGAAATAAGAGCGCCGACAGCAATGTGAATATAAACCAAGCGATCGAAGTAACGGATTCCACTCCGAAAGAGATAAGCGAAAGCAATGCGAAACTTACTAAGATAACCATAATCACCCGCCCCGATAAATTTGAGACGCTAAAAACCGCTCTCGACGCTATCGGCATTACCGGCATGACTTTGACAAATGTACAAGGCTGCGGTATGCAAAGAGGGGACGCTAAGTACTACCGCGGAGCAAAAATAGATATGCATCTGCTTCCGAAGATCAAACTTGAAGTAGTGGTATCCAAAGTGCCCGTAGAACAAGTCGTAGACGCGGCGAAAAAAGCGCTTTATACCGGCAACTACGGCGACGGCAAGATCTTTATTTACAGCGTGGAAGACGCCGTCAAAGTAAGAACGGGAGAAAAAGGTTACGCCGCTCTTCAGGACGAATAACCCCGCCCGAACTATCAGTAGGCGCTTCGCGTAATGCGGAGCGCCGTTTCGGTTGCAAGCAAAGAAAAATTAAAAGAAAAATTTCCAAAATTTTGTAGAAAAAAATAAAGATTTTTAATATCAATTATTTGATTATACAAATTATATTTGTTATAATAAAAGTGATTTCAAAAATCAGAATAAAAGGTAGGTACAGTATGTCGGATAACATCAAAGAAGAGTGCGGTATTTTCGGAATATACGATAAGTCCAATATCGGCAACATAGCAAATCAAGTCTACTTCGGACTTTTTGCGCTTCAACACCGCGGACAGGAAGCGGCGGGCATCGCAGTCAACCGCGACAGAGAAATTACTCTTGTCAAAAACCTCGGTTTGGTAAGCGAAGTTTTCAACGACAATAACCTCGCTCATCTGCAAGGCGAAATAGCAATAGGACACGTCAGATATTCCACTACGGGCAACAACACTCCCGAAAACGCGCAGCCTATAAGCGTAAAATACGCGAAAGGAAATCTTACGGTATCCCACAACGGAAATATTACCAACGCAAAAGAATTGAGAGAAAAACTCGAATCGAGAGGCGCTATTTTCCATACTACAAGCGACAGCGAAGTAGTATCCTATCTTATCGCCAACCAAAGACTTAAATCCAAGAGCATAGAAGAAGCGGTAGAAAAGGTATTCCCAATGTTGCAAGGCGCGTTTTCTCTGCTCATTATGAGTCCGAGAAAACTTATTGCGGTAAGAGATAGATTCGGCATACGTCCTTTGTGCATGGGCAAACTCAAAGACAACGTTATATTCGCAAGCGAAAGTTGCGCTTTCGAAACGATAGGCGCGGACTTTGAAAGAGACGTGCTTCCGGGCGAAATCGTTATCGTAAACGAAAACGAAACAATATCCAATAAAAAATACTGTACAAACCGTAGCGGACTTTGCATTTTCGAGCATATTTACACCGCAAGACCAGACAGCGTAATCGACGGACAGAGCGTAAACGAAGCGAGAATGAACGCAGGTAAAATGCTCGCCAAAAAAGCGCCGGTAGACGCGGACGTCGTAATCGGCGTACCCGACAGCGGTCTTCCCGCGGCTATAGGTTACGCTAATGCAAGCGGAATTCCTTACGGCGTGGGACTTATCAAAAATAGATATATAGGCAGGACGTTTATTCAACCTACTCAAGCAATGAGAGAACGTAGCGTAGCGTTAAAACTCAATACTCTCAAAAGCAACGTCGAAGGCAAAAGAATCGTTATGGTAGACGACTCTATCGTAAGAGGTACTACCCTTGCCAATATAATAAAACTTCTCAAAAAATCGGGAGCAAAAGAAGTACACGTAAGAATTTCTTCTCCTCCGTTCATATATCCATGTTTCTTCGGAACGGATATTCCGTCCAGAAAGGATCTTGCTTGCAACAACTATACTATGGAAGAACTAAGAATAAAGATAGGCGCGGATTCCCTTGTGTTTATGGATACGGCTACGATAGACCAAATTGCGCCCGACTCAACGGTAAAATTCTGTAAAGGTTGCTTTACCGGCAAATACCCTTGTCGCGTTCCCGGAGAACACGATGACAAAAATATTTTGGAATAATATAATTTCGAGATAAAAATCTTAAATAAATAATTACGCCGTCGCTAATACTTAGCGACGGCGATTTTTTTGACTTAAACTGCAGACTACCATTTTACTAGACCGTTTACCCGACTAAACGTAAAATCTTCATTACATTATGATTTCGGTCGGACTTAGTTATACGGATAGCCTACGGCATTAAACTTAGATATTTCGACTACGTTTAACTCCGCTCAATGGGCGTTCACTACGACTTAAACAGAAGCAATCACATTTAATAAAATGTAATTGCTAAATTAGCAGTCGAGTTCCCGCCTAGCCGACCAAACGTAAAATCTCCGTTCTACTACGATTTTAGTCGGACTTAATACGGATTCTGTATTTAACTTAGATATTTCGACTACGTTTCACTCCGCTCAATATGACGGGAGATAAAACATTATTTGTTAATTCTTTCATCATCTTGAAATGAACGTTAGGTTTCTATATTCATTATATTGATAGTATAGAGATACGCTTATTCATCCGTCATTCTGAGCGTAGTCGAAGAATCTAGTTTAATATTTATCCTATTACTAAACGCTTCAATTAGACGGCGGAGAGTGGTAAGATTTTCGTTTTAGCGGGTGTAGGTCGAACCGCCCAGTGTACTTGTCGTACACGGCGGCGAGTACCTATTCCCGATCAAGCGGAAGGCTTGCCGCTATACGCCGGATAACGGACTATTTCTTCCTCAAAGACCTCTGCTCTTTGAGGAAATCATTATATCGTTCTATCTGATCCTCCCTAAGGTCAATCATCTCCTTCGCCGTCGCCAACGCTTGACTATCTCCTACTATCAACTCAGTTTCCTTTACCTTTACTTTCGTTCCTTCGCTTCCTGCGTTCCTTCTGATGTCCTTCATATACTCGTCTTCCATCTTGAATAACGCTACCGTGCAGTCTTTCTTTATTGTCAGTTTTACCAAAGGATTTACTGAAGACTGTCCCAGTAAGATATAGTACGTAGATTTCTTCTCTTTACATTTATCCTTACTCATTGCGTATTCTTTCAACGTATCGAAGAACTTCTTTTGTTTAGCAGACAGTTTTGCGTACGCTTCGTCAAGAGTCAATCTAGGAGCGGTTGCCTTTGCTTTGGGCGCAGGTTTTTCGGCAGGTATCTCAACTATCTTCTCTACCACCTTTTCCACCTCGATTGGTACTTCTACCTTTACTTCTTTGACTACCTCCTTTTCGACGATTTTTTCTACTTCGACAGGCACCTCGACGCGTACTTCCTTTTCTACGACTTTCTCAATTGGTTTCTCTACTATCTTTTCTACTACCTGCGTTTCAACGGATTTATTCGTAGAAAGTTCAAGTATCTTTTCCATCAATTTATCTTGATTATCGAGAATACGTCTTATAGTATCGTCGCTTGCTATTGTCGTCGCAACTTCCCTTTCTATTACTTTCTCGACAGGTTTTTGCTCGGAAAGTTGTTTCATTAGTTTTTCTATACGTTTGTCGCTATGCTCCGTAAGTTCTCTTATCCTTTCCTCGTTATGCGCGTTTTGCTCTATCAATTTATTTATTAGTTCGTCATTATTAGACGCTTGTTGCGGCAACATCTGTTGCATTCCGGGAAGCATTGCCGTCATTGTTTCGGATACTATTCCTCTTATATCTTCCGCGCCTAAACTAGGTTGCGGCGCGTACGCAAAGCCTTGCTGTCCCATAGTATTGCCCGCGTTTCCGCCCATCATCCGCATAAACATCATTTCTTCTCTATGCTTTGCATATTCTTCCTTTGCGTCTTCCAACTCCTCTTCCGCTTTACTCCTTCTCTTCTGCGAGATTACCATAAAGATTAAAGACAATACTGCCGTTCCCATCAACACACATGCTATTACAGTCCAGTTCGTTACGCTTATTCCTAAGAACGCTGTTGCATAGAAAGTATTGTACTTCTTCTCCATTACTTTCTTCGCTTTCTTTCTCTTACTCTCGTTGCTCGCAGTCTTAGATAAGAACGCTATAGTCAAGATTATACTTATTCCGCTTGCTATCAACTGCCACAAAGGCAAGTCTTTTATCTTAGCCAGTATCTCGTCTAATGCTCCGCCGTTTCCGTCGTCATCATTATCTCCGTCGGAATTGTTAGGATTATTCGGGTCGTTAGGATCGTTCGGGTCATAGTCTTTCATTTCAAACTCTTCTCCGTCTGTTTCCACCCCTTCATTCAATGTACTTCCGTCTACCCCTACAAACTCGTAGTTACTCTTATACTCGTCCTTTATCTTCGCCTTCACCGTATACGTCTTGCCCGCTTCCAGTTGACTTTCCTCTACTAAGTTTCCTTCTCCGTCGTAATACTCGTATTCTATCGCTTCCTTGTCTTCTTTACTTACTTCGCTTAGTACTGGACTCTTTCCGCTCGTATCCCACTGTGCTACTATCTTCCTCTTTTCTATCTCATACTCTATTACGCTCTTTCTTAGATAATAATATCCCTCGTCTTCCGCGCTCAACTCCAACGTTATTACATATCTTCCCGCGTCCGTCGGCGCTCCTTCCAATATGTTCTCCTCGCTTACGCTTTCTTTGTAATACTTCACCGTTACTCGGCTTATTGTAAAGTCTACGTCGTTTACTATCTTCAATTCTCCGCCGTGCGCCTTCCCGTCGTACGTGTACTTCTCGCTTGTCAAGTCTATATACACTTCTTCGCCGTTCGAACCAACTATGAACACCTTGCTCTTTGGCTCCGCCTCATAGTTCTTATCCGCGCTAGATTTAAGTATCGCTTCTACTATATACCTACTTACTCCTTCTCCTACCTCTATGCTTTCTAACGTTACCTCTTCGCCTTTCTGTCCCGATACGTATCTGTAATACTTGTATCCTTCTATCTTATCCGCATTTTCTCCTTTGACTTGATAATACTTAAACGTCGCTCCGTTTCCGTCTGTCTTTACTTCTTCTCCCCATTCCAATACCAACGTTCCTTTATCTATTCTCCATTCCAACGTCTTCGGGAACGTTCCGCCGTTGTAGATATATGTACTGTCGTCGTTTATTATTGGATTTATATAGTTACTGTCGTCGTTCTCAAACTCCAACACTCTCGCCGTATAACTTCCTACGTCTTTCTTACTATTGTCTTCATATCCTGTTATCTCGTTTACTCTCAATCCATCGGGTAAACCTTGTAACTCCACCGTATAGAATCTATTTGCGTACTTATACATTCCGTCCGTATAATTCCATCTGACATTGGATAAGTCATATTTACCCTTTACTATCTCCCAACTAAATTCAAACTCCGTTTTCGTCAAGAGTCCTTGCGTCGACGTCAACTTTACTTTCGCTGTAAATATGTTTACCGCCGTTCCTTCGTTTGTTTCATATTCCGCCGTTACTCCGTTCTCTTGCAGATAACTATCCAACTTTACCTTAAACGTGTATTTTTCTCCGTTATACATAACTTGAAATACGGTTCCGCTATTCGTTACCTGCTGTTCCGCTCCGCTTTCTATCTTATAGTTTGTATAGTACCACATTATATGACTATCGTTTACTTCTATCTCCCTCTCCGTTACAGAAAACGTCTGCGTTCCTCCGGCATAATTATAATTCTTCCCCTCTCCCGTATCGTTTAACGTTACTCTTAACGTATAATTCCCGTTTGCCAATCTCGGCATCGTTATATTCGTTCTCTTCTTATTCGTTCCGTCCGCTACTATTCTTGACGGATCCATTGCTATATCGTTGTAACTCAAAGAATATGTCAATACATCGCTTTCGCTTCTCCTGTCGTCCTCTATATATATCTCTTTCTCTATTCCGCTGTTCCATGACCATGCGTCTGAATGAAAATCTACGCGCAACGTCGCTTTCTTCATTGTAAGCGTTATCTCGTAAGACTCTGTTCCTCCACCTCTCCACTGCGTGGCTACTCCGTTATCTGCAAGCGATACCGTTACTCTATATATACCGGCATTCTTTACGCTTAGTTTCCTCTCGCTCTCTAAATACGTCATTCCGCTTCCCGAAGGTATTGTTATTACCGCGTCTTCGCTCATTCCGCTTACAGAGAACATCTGCTCTTCTCCGTTGTACGTCAATTCTTTTAATCCTACGTCGGGCTTGTTGACTTCCTTTGCGTTTATAGAGAATTCATAATCGTAATCTTTATCCAACTCGTAGTTGCATTCGTTGGTTATTTTGACAGTCGCTTTATACGCTCCTATTGCTGTTGGATAAGTATCCGAATTGTATCCCTTTCCATCCGTACTTGTATAGGTAAACCCGAAGGTAGGCGCTCGACCGTTCTCCAACGTATCTCCGCTATATACTTCTCCCGCTTTCGCTGTCGCAGACAGTCCCCCTTCTACCTCGGTTATTTCTTCTATACCTATCTTCTTTTTAGTTATTGTGAAATTAAACACCCTTACCGTTTCGCTCTCGCCTTTGCTTATATCAGGCTCACCCTTGAAAACAAATATTGTATTAGATTTTATCTTTGCCTTTACTTGATATAATTTTGCATCTATCATATCGACTTGAGAATATTCCAAATCTAAGACTTCCGCATTATACCAATTTTTTTGTTCTTCCGCTACGTTCGATAAATTCAAAGCCTGTCCCGTATATTCTACCGTTACATCTGTCGGCGCGTCAATTTCCAAATTTTCCGCGCGTTCTGCCGCCTTTTTAAGATTTAGATGAAAAGCAGGTCGCCCCCAAGCCTTTGCGTCAATATTACCATACGTCAAACTCGCGCCGTCGGAAGAACTTCGATATACTCGCGTATAAGAATTGTTGTATGCCGAACGTAACCAAAGATGCGTATCCGCGGCGCGTTGATTTTCAGATAGCATCCATATTCCGGGGGCGCCTTCAATTCCTATTTCCGCAACACTGGGAAGCCAAATTCTGTCTTCTGCCCAATTTGCATAACCTGTTTTACTTTCATAGTTATGGGCGTCATTGTAAAAATTACCCATACCGCTATCAAGAGCGTCATTATTGTAATTATAATCCTGCCCTGCTGATTCCTTTGCGCTTTGACTGTGTTGCCAACTCATTTTGTCTGGCACTTCTATAAAGGAAGTTAAACTCCCTTTTACGTCATCCATCGTATAGATCGCCCAATCATTGTTTTCATCTTGCTCTACTCTAGTCAACGAAGTCGCATTATAAGTCCTAGCATATTCTCCGCCATTATTTAGCGCAACTGCTCTAACGCTACTTGTTCCGTACATATTATTTGGATAATTCCCGTTTGAGTTTGTCGCTTGAGTATGCCAACTACTATTAAAACCGTCGTAAGTCGCAAGCATTAAAGTAAGAATAGGTTCTCCGCTCAAATTCTTTGATAAATAAGTAGCAGTCCATTGTCTTGCGCCTATTGTTACGGTTACGTCTTTATTATTAACATCTTCCTCATTATTATTGTATATTCTAAAATCTTCTGACGTTTTCGGCGTTGTTAAATCTAAATTTTCAATTGTACTCTTATCCGGATTTTCTACCCCGGTAACTTGACGTATCAATTCCCAAAACATCTCGCCTGCAAATACTTTTCCCGTCATTGTAGTATCATCTTCGTATCCTTCCAATAACATCTCTCCTATATTGGTAGATTGAATTGTAATATTGTCATATTCAAACGCATTAGCCTTATCACTTGTAAAATATAGCGATATTATATTTACTGCGCATACGCTTAATATTATTAAAAGCGACAAGATAATAAGATTTGTTTTTCTTTTCCCAGTGTCCATTCTAAACCCCATTTTTTACGGGTCAGTAAAAGTGTACTTTTACTGACTGTGAGATATTGCCAAACCATTTTAATTATTGTATAATTATTATGAAAAATTGCTCGTTTTTTGAGTAATTCAGCATAATATTTATTGGTCAGTAAAAGTACACTTTTTTTGGAATTTTGTATATTTTTGTTTCTAATTAGAAATATTTTGGCTATTTATTACACAAGACTACTTTTGCTTGCTAATAAACGCGCGTTTAGTTTATAATAAATAAAACGCAATAAAAATTTATAAAACAAAAGGATAAATCTATGAAAAAAATCATTTCTCTAATCGCATTGATACTTCTAATATCGCTTATAGCGACGACGTTTGTCGCTTGCGGCGGCGACGTAGACGAAAGCGGCTTTATGACTTTGGTCGTAAAAAACGGCGACGATATAAAAGCGTATAAAGTCGACCTTTCGAAAATTTCAGACGAGAGCAACACCGGAGTAATGGCAGTACTCGAATATTTGAAAAACAACGACAATTTGACTTATACTTCGCAAGAAAGCGCTTACGGCGCATATCTTACGCAAGTCAATTCTCTTAAAGAGGAGAACGGCAATTATATATATCTTTATACGGACGTGGAAAAGGATTTTGACGTAAGCGAATACGCTACAACGGTTGATTACGACGGCAAGACTCTGACAAACAGCGGAGTAGGCGTAAGCCAAATGAGCGTTAAGGAAGGCTGTACGATTCTAATTACGACCATATCTTTCGGCAACTAAATGCAAGGACGCGACAAAGCAAGAAAAATCGCTGTAATAGCGTTGATGACGGCAACTATCGAAGGGGGAAAACTGGCTCTCTCTTTCATACCTAACGTCGAAATTGTTACCTTGCTTTGCGCGCTTTACGGATATATTTTCGGATGGTCGGGAATAATTTCGACATACCTATTCGTAGTTATCGAAAGCGTAATCTGGGGGTTTAATACCTGGGTGGTTACTTACGTAATTTACTGGCCTATGGTCGCTTTCATTTTTATGATATTAGGTAAATACGAAATAAAAAACCGCGCAGTTATTACGTTGTGCGCAACGCTTTTGACAATTTCTTTCGGAGTACTCAGCAGCCTTATAGACACGGGACTTTTAAGCGGATTCTTCAAAGATTTCGGTAAGAGATTTTCAATTATCTATATAAGAGGCATAGTCTTCTACCTTGTGCAGACAATCTGTAATTTCGCATTGTTTTTGGGCGCGTTCAGACCATTGGAACAAAAAATCAACGATATATGTCCCGAAAAGTTGAAATGTAAAAAGATACGCGTAAAAATGTTGGACGGAGAAAACTGCGACGGCGCGGCTAAAAGTAAAACTCATTGACCGATAAATAAAATATAAAAGACGTCGCGCTTGACTAGCGCGACGTCTTTTTGTTTTGTATATATCTCATTCTATTTATGAAACATTGACTTTAATTCTCTTGCGGCGCTCTCGACGTCGTTTTGAGATACTATTGCGGAAACTACCGCGATTCCGTCAATACCCTTGCCTATAAAATCAGGCAAAGTGGTTTTGTTAATTCCCCCGATAACGACAATAGGTATGGATACTTCGCGTCGAATTCTGTCTAATTCTTCCATTGTTACTACTTTCGCGTCGGTTTTCGTATCGGTAGCGAACATCGCTCCCACTCCTATATAATCGGCTCCGTCTTGCTGCGCTTTCAAAGCCTCCGTAAGCGAAGACGCGGATACCCCTATTATCATATCCTCGCCTACCATACTTCTCACAATGGCGCACGGCAAATCGTCCTGTCCGACATGCACGCCGTCCGCGCCGACTGCGATAGCAACGTCGACTCTGTCGTTGATAATAAGCGGAACGCCGTATCTTCGGGTTATCTCCTTAACGCTTTTTGCTATCTGTAAAAACTCTTTGCCCGGGCAGTCTTTTTCTCTGATTTGAACTACGCTAACTCCGCCTTTGAGAGATTTTTCCACGCATTCTTCGATAGAGGTATCGCTCATGATACTTCTGTCTGTGCAAAGATAAAGACTGTAATCTATCTTACTTTTCATAATCTATCTTGCCTCTTTGTTCAATAACGGCGTCGTCTATTTTGCTCAATGCATCGATTATTCCTATATGCAGACTTCCCGTACCGATTTGAGCATACTTTTCATAAGACAGTTCTCCCGCTATTCCCATAGACGCGACCGCTTGAACAACAGCGCAGAATTTATCTTCCACTGCTCCGGCATAAGCGCCTATGACTCCCGAAAGCATACAGCCTGTTCCGGTTATTTTGCTCATTGCCGCTACTCCGTTGGAAATCTTCGCCACTCTTTCGCCGTCGCTGATAACGTCGACGGCGCCTGTAATCGCAACGACGCAACCGCATTTTCTCGCTACGTTTTTCGCGACCTCAACCGCGTCGTTCGCGCTGTCTTGTTCTGCGCTGTCAACTCCTCTTGTCGACACGTTCAATCCGGCGATAAAAGATACTTCCGACAAGTTTCCTCTTATTACGGCAAATTTAACTTGTTCTAAAAGCGTTTTTACAGTTTCATTTCTCAACTGCGACGCACCGGCGCCTACCGGATCCAATACTACTGGAATATTTTTGTTGTTTGCCGCGATACCCGCCTGAATCATCGAGGCTATTGTTCTTTTATTAAGCGTGCCTATATTGATTACAAGCGCGTTGCTTATAGACGCTATTTGACTTACTTCGTCTATATCGTCGGACATTATAGGCGAACCGCCGCAAGCGAGTATTGCGTTGGCAACGTCGTTGACCGTAACGTAATTTGTTATGCAATGCACCAAAGGAACTCTTTTTCTTACAATACCGTTAATCATATTTTACCTCCTGCCATTTGCCAAAAATACAATTCGTGCGCGCTTGCCTGCTCGAATATTTTGCTAAGACGTTTTTTCTTTTCCCCGTCCGCGTCCTTGCAGACCTCGTTGCAGTACTCCGTCCAGTATTCGCAACATTCTTTATAAAATTCCGATGTGTAATCTGCGACCAACGGAGCGAAATATCCGTCTTTGACGCTAGGATATTTATCCAATACGCTTTTGAATACGTAGTAGTATCCCAACATACAAGGCATTACCGCCATGAGTATTTCGGGAATATCGCCGTCTTTCGCGGTATCCAACAAAAACTGAGTGTAATTGCGACAAGCGGGTAATTTTTGCATTTTGTCAACGTCCTCGTCCGTCATGGAATTGTCTTGTAGATATTTAAGACGCGTAGCGTTTTCGCTGTCGTTGACAAAACCGAGTATAGAATAGAATACCTGCATTTGTTTAAGAGAATCGCTCTTATACATCGCCATTGCAAACGCTTTGAGATAATCCCTCAAATATATGCTGTCTTGGACAATGTAGTCCAAAAATTTTTGTCTGTCCAACGTGCCTTTGCCCATCTCTTCGAGAAAAGACTCGTTTGCCGCCGCTTCCCAAAGATACATGGAATCTTTTATTATACTGTCCATAAATTTCATAACTGTTTTCTCCTTAATCAGTTTTTATAATATTTGAAAAAATGATGCGTAGGTCCGCAACCTTTTCCCAGTTCCAAAGCGTTTTCAATCGCTGAGGTAACGTATTCTTTTGCTTTTGCCACAGCGCCGGCAAGACTTTCTCCAAGCGCAAGATAGGAAGCGATTGCGCTAGATAAAGTACATCCCGTTCCGTGAGTGTTTTTAGTATTTATGCGCTTGCTTACAAACTCGCTGTATTCCTTACCGTCGTACAGTACGTCCCTGGCGTCGCCTATATAGTGTCCGCCTTTTATCAAAACCGCTTTTGCTCCCATTCCGATAATCTTTTTACACGCCAGTTTCATATCCTCAACGGTTTCTATTTTCATGCCTGATATTTTTTCCGCCTCGGGGACATTCGGCGTAAGCAACGTTGCGACGGGAATTACTTGGCTTATCAGAGTATCTATCGCGGATTCGCGCATAAGCGGACAGCCGTTTTTGGCGTACATTACCGGATCCACGACAATATGTTTGGGTTTATATTGCAATAGTTTGGACGCGACCGTCTTCATACATTCGGGAGAAGAAAGCATTCCTACTTTTACCGCGTCGACAGTTATGTCTTCGAATACCGCGTCTATCTGGTCGGATATAACTTTTGTCGACACGTCTTCTATCGATATTACTCTGCTTGTGTTTTCCGCTACGACCGACACGATTACGCTCATTCCGAATACGCCTATAGCCGACATTGTCTTTATGTCCGCCTGTATTCCCGCGCCTCCGCTGCAATCCGATCCCGCTATGCTCAAAGCCGTTTTCATTTTTACCTCCTTAAATTAAAAAAGACTTGCAACGTAGCAAGTCTGTTCTCCTCAAAAAAATCAATGCTTCCTACGTCGGTGTTAACCGTCAGGTTCAAAGGGTCAGGTTTTACCTTCTCAACTCCGAAGAGTCCCCCTGCAATTTATATTCGGTTTTCTTTATTTTACTACCGAGCGAGCATTATGTCAAGATATTTTTTCAATTCTTTCACGCTGTCCGCTATTCTTTCCGCTCCGCACTGTTCAAGTTGCTCTCTCTTTCTGAATCCCCAACTGACGCCGATAAATCTCATATTACAGTTTCTTGCAAATTCGCAATCCACTTCGCTGTCGCCTATGTAAATTATATTATCTTTTTCAATAGCGTCTTTTTCGCATACGAAATCGAATATCGCTCTGTCGGGCTTTGGCGCGATTCCGTCGCGGCTTCCGTAGACTCCGTCGAAAATATCACCGAAAAACTGAGTTACGAGTTCCTGCGTAGCGCCGTCGTATTTATTGGATATAAGTATTATCTTACAGTCTTTGCTTTTAAGATATTTAAGCAATTCCAAAATACCTGAGTAAGGTCTAGTCGTAAGCGCTTTGTTTTTATTGTAATATTCTTGGAAAATACTTCTGCATTTTTCAAGTATTTCCACGTCTTCGCACTTCATCAAATCTCTAAGAAGATTGCGTATACCGTGTCCGATAGCCATACGCACCTGTTCGGTAGTCTGTTCGGGAAATCCCAGACTTTTCAACGCGTAATTAGCCGACAGCGCGAGATCGGGCAAAGTGTCAAGCACGGTTCCGTCAAGATCGAACATTACAGTCTTTTGCATTTTCATATCATTGTCCTTTTGTAAGTCTTATAAATATCAATACTCCGCCGTCAACGCTTATTTTGCATTCCTCGTCTGTGAATACATTGCTTACGCCAAGCGGAAAGGTATTGACAAGATTATAATTCTGAATATTATACTTTGCGCCGGATACGCTTACCGAACATTTATCAAACGCGAAAAGCGAAAAGGTTTCGCCCGCCTGCGCGTTTTCTACCGTCAATTCATCGGTAATAAACCTTACTTCGCAATCGCTATCCTCGAATACTATCGAAAGACCTTCTTTTGTAAAGCCGTGCGCCGTTTGCAAACAAGCGATAGTATGGTCCAATCTACCTCCCAATCCTCCGTAAATCACAAACTCTCCGTAACCTTTCTCCGCCATGTACTCGATAGCGAGCGACATATCGGTATAATCTTTTACGGGATTATGTTTTACTACGGGAATATTGTCGGGAACGTAGCCGAGCGAATCGAAGTCGCCCACAACGCAAAGTACGTCGGCAATATCTTTGACGTATTCGTAACCGCCGTCTACCGCGACTACGTCGCCTTGTTCTTTAAGAAATTTTTCTTTGCAGAAATTCCCTCCGCCGACCAAGATGCACTTTTTCATATTCAACCCATTAACTTTCTGTAAGTATCTTCAAGTTGTTTTTTGCTCATAAACTTAGGCACCGGATAAAGCGGATGCGCCTCCGCGTACGCTCTGTCTACCATGAGCGGAATATCCTCCTCTTTTATTGTATCAATAAACTTTTCGGGGATATTCATTTTCTTATTCATATCTTTTATCGCCTGAATAAACGCTTTGGCTTTTACCTCGTCGCTCTCTCCCGCGATACCTACGATATCCGCAAGTCTGGCAAGTTTTTTGTACACGCTTTCGCCGTAAAATTCCAATACAACCGGAAGAATAACGGAATTGGCAAGTCCGTGAGGAGTGTGATAAAATCCGCCCAATGTATGCGCTATAGCGTGGACGTAACCTACGTACGCTCTGGTAAAAGCGACGCCCGCGTAATAAGAACCCGTCAGCATATTTTCTCTTGCTTTGAAATTACTTCCGTCCTCGTACGCGGCGACTAAATTTTCAAAAATCAGTTTAACGGCTTTTTCAGCCATGAGTTTGGTCTGAGAGGTATTGCTTTTTCCTATATACGCTTCGACCGCATGCGTAAGCGCGTCCATGCCGGTAGTCGAAGTGATATGAGGAGGCAAACCAAGCGTGAGCGAAGCGTCCATAACCGCGTAATGCGGAATAAGCGCATGGTCGTTGATAGCGTACTTTTCATGAGTTTGAGAATTGGAAATAACCGCGGCGAGCGTGGTTTCGCTTCCCGTGCCGGCAGTAGTCGGAATAGCAATGAACATCGGCATCTTTTTTCTTACTTTAAGAAGACCTTTCATTTTCGCAACAGGTTTTTTAGGACGCGCTACGCGCGCTCCGACTACCTTCGCGCAGTCCATTGAAGAACCGCCTCCCAAAGCGACAATGCAATCGCAAGCGTTGGCGTTGTATACTTTAAGCGCCTCTTCCACCGCGTCTATCGTGGGATTCGGCAAAACCTTGTCGTATACGGCAAGAGAAATCCCCTGTTCGGCGCAACCGTCTATGAAAGGCTGGGCCATTCCCAATTTCGAAATAGTCGGGCCTACGACGAGCAGAACGCTTTTGCGTCCGCTGTCTTTTATAAACTTCGCCAAGTCTTTTATTCCGCCTTCGAAATTCAAAAGTTTGGGCTGACGCCAAGGCAAAAACGGCGAAGCGACGTAAATTGTTTTCTGGAAAATTCTGTAACCCGCTTTTTGCAAAAAATTCATAAAAAAAATCTCCTTTATTAACCGCAGAAAAACGGCAAAATCTCAACATATTTATTATAGTTTATATTTAGGCAGATGTCAATTAAAGTTTACTCAATGCCCTACCGTAAGATATATCCGCGAATTTTTTAAGAACATCGTCGTCAAAGTCTTTCAACGCTACGGTGCTTTTGTATTTTGCCTGCGCCGGCGGACAGTGCCAACCTCTCGAAACCGTTTGGGGATAAGTTTCCCTTAAAAACAATGCGCTGTTTTCATCCGTCGAAAAAGTAAAAGAATCCTCGCCTTTCAAAGTAAAGATTTCCGCAAAAATTCTATTTTTACCATTCTCGGAATTTTTCACCTTGACGACTGCGTAATCTTCTCCCTTGAACGGAAAATCTAAATATGTATATGCTTTATCAAGGCAGTACTGCAAAAGCGTTTGCTTGTCCATTTTCGCTCCTTTAACATGTATCTCATATAAATTCCGGCGAAGAGAAAAACTCCATCTTTCTGCCGTCTATCGGATGAATAAAAGAAATCCTTTTGCTGTGCAAAGCCTGTCTGTCCAGCATTTTGCCGTTGGGACAAACTATCGGACGGCAATTCGGGTTGTAAAGTCTATCGCAGCAAAGCGGATAACCCAGATAAGAAATATGTACTCTTATTTGATGCGTACGCCCTGTTTCCAAAGAAAACTCGCACGAAAAATATTCGTCATATTGATTCAAAACGCGATAATGCGTAATCGCTCTGTCGCCGTCTTGCGCAACGCATCTTTTCATTCCATCTCCCGTTATTCTTTTGATAGGCTTATCTATCAAACCGACTTCATCTCCGCAGAAATGACCTTCGCATAGCGCGACGTATTCTCTTTCGATATGACTTGAAGAAAGCCGACTGTGCGACAATTGGTTTTTAGCGACAATCATAAGTCCCGAAGTGTCCCTATCCAATCTGTTGACAGGTCTGTAAACAAAGTCCGTCCAAACGTTGGCAAGCGCGTTGGCAAGACTTCTTCCGTAATGATTTTTTACGGGTATTACCGCCATTCCCGCGCTCTTGTCGATTACAGCCAAATCCTCGTCTTCGTATACTATATTTACAGGGACGTCCCACTTCGGAATAGGTTTTATATTGTCGTCTTGAATGTAGATACAAATCCTTTCTCCGCAACTTACGTAATCAATGATTCTGATAGGCGTTTCTATTTCGGAAGTTATTTTACAGATTGCGCCTAAGCGTTTTCTCAAACCCGTCCTGATAGTCGAGGAAATTCCCTCCGCTTCAAGTATATCGTCGGCTTTCCCGTCAAATTTCGCAACGTACTCCAATCTGCGAACGCCGTTCATATCTAATCCTCTCTCCAAAGATATTTATCTAAATCCACGTAATAATTCTCATCGCAAACAACGCCCTCTTTCGCAAGCAGTTCCGCTTGAACGTCCTGACCGCCGAAAGCGAACGCGGGCGCAAGTCTTCCGTATCTGTTCACTACTCTGTGGCAGGGAATTATACCCGGCGAAGGATTGAAATGCAACGCGTAACCTACCGCTCTCGAAGCGCGGGGAGAACCTAATATTTTCGCTATCTGCCCGTAAGTCGCTACTTTTCCTTTGGGAATCAATACTACTACGGAATACACTTCGTCGTAAAAACTCATAAATACCTCTTTTTAACATTATAACAAATAAATTATCTATTTTCTACTGTTTGGAAAATCCTTTGAAAATTTACATCGAACCTATTTGCGATAAATCGGACTTTGTCGCGTCGCGATTGTATCTTTTGAGCAAGTATAAGTCTTCGGGACCGTAAATTCGGTTTTTGCCTTCGTTGCACGTCAAAGTCATTGCAATGCCTTTTTCTTTAAGCAACTCTTCGCTCTCTATGCAATATTTCCCGTAAGGATACGCGTAAATATTCGAACTTATACCGATTTTTTTCAATTCTGCGACGAGTTTGTCCGTATCGTCGGAAAGCATCTTCTTATACTGTTCGCCATTCTCGCCTTTGAGTTTGCCTACTCCCAAACGAGGTTTGGTATTGTGCATAGCGTAAGAATGAAGACCTATTTCTATTAGATTCGACGCATTGGCGTCCGCAATATCTTTCCACCCGAAATAAGTGAAATCGCCTCCGTAAGGGTTATTCGTTTTATCAAGTCTGGTATAGTCGCCAACTACCGAAAAAAGTCCCGAATATCCGTATTCTTCCAAAAGAGGCAACGCGTATTTTATATTATTTAGATAACCGTCGTCAAAAGTCAAAACAACCGCTTTGTCAGGCAATTTCTTTCCTGCTTTAACGGTTCTTATTACGTAATCGCAACTCACTACGTTGTAGCCGTGAGTTTTGAGATATTCAAAGTCCTTTCTTAAATGATTTTGATTTATGCAGTATACGCTTTCTCTTTTGTTTGGAGCCAAAGTATTGTGATACATCAATATACTTAATTCGCCAAGACATTCCCTATCTTGCGATACCGACTCGATTTCAATATTGTCTTCCGATGAAATACTCTCGCTTGAAAATGCAAACGGGGCGATATACAATACCGCCAAGCATATAACCGCGATGACAAACACTTTCCTCATTTCATTTCCTCATTCGCGTATATTGTGTTACTTAAAGGAATTATTATTCAATTCAAGCGTTTACGGCGCTTGTCATTACTTCCGCTATACGTCGGCACAAATCTTCGCAATAACTTTGCGAAAGCAATAATTTTTCATCTTCGGGATTTGATATAAACCCGCATTCGATTATTATGGACGGAACTTTCACACATTTCGTAATATAAAGATCCCCGCTAATCGCTTCGTAATCGCTTCTGTTTCCGTAGACCGCATTGATATTTTCGTTAAGATAATTTTGCATTAGATAAGCGAAATCCTTGCCTACTCCGGTATCGTCGTAAAATACCTGAACTCCTCGTCTGGAAGTGTCCGAAAATCTATTGACGTGAAGACTTATTACCGCGGTCGGCTTCGCCTCGACGATTATTTTTTTTCTGGCTTGCATATCAAGTCTTTTCACGTTGTTTAGCGCGTCAGCGGTTTTGCGCGTCATAACGACTCCGAAGTTTCTCGAAGTAAGTTCTTTCTCCAAAATCTTGCTCATTTTAAGATTTATATCGCTTTCCTTTACGCCTGCCGAACCTACAACGCCCCCGTCAATTCCGCCGTGTCCCGCGTCTATAACGATCGTATGCTCGTAAACAGGCGCAGACGCTTGCGCCGTTTTATATCCCAACAACGTCCCTGCTAATACGGTAATAAGCAATATCGCCGCTATCAAAAATATCAATCCGCGTTTTTTAATACAAACTATCATAATAGAATATATTTTGAAAAACTTCCATATATTCAAATGATAAAAATATTTTGGAATAATATAATTTCGAGATAGAAATCTTAATTAAACAATTACGCCGTCGCTAAGTATTAGCGACGGCGATTTTTACTGCCTTAAAATGCAGACTTCCCCTTTTTTAGCCATCTTTGATATTCTTCCTCGCTCGCTTCCTGTTCGACAACCGTATACATATCTTTTATCGGTCCATCAAAATGCGTATCCAATTTTTCGTCTACGTATCTTACCATTTCTCCATATATTTGCCAAAACTTTTTATCTTCCTTCAGTTCCGCTAACCTGTCTATTGTTGCTAAACAATCATATACAGTGTGCCAAGCAAGCATTTGCTTTATGTAAATGGTCTTTGTTCTTTCTATTTTATTGTTATTTTCCATTTTACCCTAACCCAGATATATATTTCCGACCAAGCGCGAAATCTTCGCTTTGCTCCGATTTTAGTCGAACTAAATACGGATAATGAATAGATTAGATTCTTCGACTACGCTTATTCATCCGTCATTCTGAGCGTAGTCGAAATATCTAGTCTAATGCCGTAGGCTATCCGTAAATCAATTATATTATGTCCAATAGCGATAAGTCAAGTATTATATCGCCAATAGACATATACTACATGTATAGGTGGCTAAAATGATTAATTTGACTCAAATACATGATAAGTTAGCGGACGCTCTTAAACATAGCGGTTTAACTCAAACCGAATTAGCCAATCGTCTAGGAGTTAAGCAATCAAATATTTCTCATTATATAAAGGGAGATAAAATGCCCGCCCTTGATACTTTTGCTAACATTTGCGCTATTTTAGACATTGATTCTAATGACATACTCTGTATTACGCAAACAGTTGATAAAATTAAATAGAAAATATTTTCAAATGCAACAATAAATCGAAATTAACAACCATTTTTTTACTGTTATTTAATTAGTTAGATATTTCGACTACGCTTCGCTCCGCTCAATGGGCGTTCACTACGACTTAATGGTGCGCAATTACATTTAATAAAATATAATTGCTAATCTTTCAGTCGAGTTCCCGCCTAGCCGACCAGTCGTAAAATCTACGCTTTGCTTCGATTTTAGTCGGACTTAATTATACGGATAGCCTATCGGCATTCAACTTAGATATTTCGACTACGCTTCGCTCCGCTCAATATGACGGGAGAATTAACTAACCCACCTCTATTATTTATCCGTCATTCTGAGCGTAGCGTATGCGTAGTCAAAGAGTTTAATCTATTTATTAACCATTTAATTCTACTAAAATCCAAGCAAAGCCTAGATTTTACGTCCGTTCGCGGTAAACGCGCGGTCAACCCATTGACAAGTGTCGAAATTTGAACTATAATGAAACTGTCGCATAACACATAGGGCAAATTGGCACCTGCCAACGGTATTAGATAATATGTACCTACTATTTTTTCGTAGGTATAGTTATATTATATCGATTAACATCTATATTGTCAAGCAATTTTTAGATTATGCTCTATAAATATTTTACGGTGATGGACACTTTTTTTGTTGGCGACAGTAAACAAAGATTTTGTATAACAACTTAGCACTATGTTGATTAGAATTTGCCTATACGGTTATACAAATAAATAAACAAGTACGCACAAAGGGTAAAAAATGACCGAAATAACTAAACGAATTCTTAATCTAATAAAAGAGAGAAATCTAAACGCTCATAAAGTCGAAGTAGGAGCGTGCTTACCGAACGCAAGCATACAGTCATGGACAAAAGACAAAATAAGAAAAGATGGTTCTATTACCGAAACTACTCCGTCTACAGAGTCTATTATAAAACTTGCCAAATTTTTTAACGTGTCTGCCGATTATTTACTCTGTTTGACAGACGAGCCAAGACCGCTTAAAACATCCGATAAAGAAAAACCAAACGCTTTTGCTCTTTCTACTAAACTTGCGCAACTTTTAGAAGACAAGGATTTTGCCAATTTTGCGAAATTATACAATGCCTTAAACAGCGAATACCAAAAGCAAGTTTACGCTTATATTCTCGGTGTAGCAACTACTCTTGGTTTAGATATTGCGAAAATTTTAGAAAAATAAATTTATTTACTTTAATTTTATTATACTGCTAGCCTACGGCATTAAACTTACATATTGCGGGCTTGCATCATTTTCATATATGAAAAACATTAAAATTAGTCATCTTTATGTAAAATTACAATATTTTATGCAAAATAATTGCACAAAACCTAGATTAAGAGTATACTAATTATGATATACTTATAACATACCACTAAAAGGAAAACTATATTATGATAATAAATGTAAGAATAAATAATTATTTGGTATATGCAAATCCCACAGAACTATCGTTAATTGCGGACTTACGCATTAAAAAATTTTATACAAATATTTATCAAGAAAATAATTTTAACGTTGTTAAATCTGCCTGTATTTATGGTGGCAATAATGTTGGCAAAAGTTGTACTATACGTGCAATTAATTCGATTCGTAATGTATTATTAGGAATAGTTGCAGAAGTTCCTCCGAATATATTTACAAACAACAACGTGTGTACCTTGGGCATTTCTTTTTTATATGAAAAAAAAGCATATAGTTATGATTTTAGTTTTGATTCCACCATAATTAACCGCTATAAACGTGGCTTTATCTACGAACGCCTCGCAGAAATTAATATTGATAAAAATGGACAGAGAACCGAAAAAGAATTATTTATAAGGGACATGCAACATAACATATACAGGTTTAACGGTAGCAAGGAACTTAGTATTCTAATCAAAGCAGTTTCCCCGGATAATATTCTTATCTATACTATAAACAGCGCAAACTATCCTATTATAGAATCATATAAAAATATTTTGAGAGGTTTCGCCTCTAAAATAGATATTATTGATGCAAATAATATACCTATATCTAAAACTATACAAATATTGAAAGAAAATAAACCGGTAAGCAAAAAAATTGTTGAACTAATAAGAGACGCTGATTTAGATATAGACGATTATAAATATGTAAAAAGTAAACGTTTCGATTTCCACCCTAATATGGCTTTGCCAATTCCGCAAGAGGAAATTATCAAGACAACAGTTGCACCAGAAGATATCTTTAATCTAGTATCCATTCACAAAGGCAAAGAAATGCAAAGTCTGTTAATTGATTCAACTGGAACGAAAAAAATAGTATCCTTAGCAAGTTATATAATAGAAGCACTTGACGAGGGAAAAATTCTTATTGTTGATGAATTAGATAGCAGTTTACATTTCAAATTAACACGCGCAATAGTTTCATTATTCAATAACGAATTAAATACTAAGGCGCAGTTGATATTTACTGCGCACGACGGAACGTTGCTTGATTGCAAAAAATTATTTAGAAAAGATCAGATCTGGTTTGCCGCTAAAAATGATGACGGCGCAAAACTTTATCCCCTAAAAGATTATACATCCAAAGACGATAATATTAGGTCTAATTGCGACGTATTGGAAAAATACAAACTTGACACTTTTGGGGCATTGCCAGAACCAGACTTAATTAATATTTTATTAGGAGATGAAACTAATGACTAAATGCGCCAAAGCCATGAAAATTTGCATTATATGTGAAGGCGAAGAGGATTACGATTACATAAAAAAATTATTAGAATGTAGAGTTTGGTCTCCTTATTATATAATAAAGCCATTCAACGCTAAAGGTATAAACAAAATAGCGCCTATTTATCAAAACAAATTTCAAAACGATAGTTATGACTTAGTTATTATTTTTTGCGACACTGAGGAAGATCCTTATTTTGATTTCAATTCACTTATAAAGAAGATTGATAAATTCCATGGCAAAAAGATTGCAAAAGATATAATTTATTTTGCCAACCCTTGTACTATGCAAATAATACTTTCACATTTCAGCAAAGTAAAACTAACAACAAAAAGCAAAACCAGAAATACACCGTTAATTAAGCAATTAACAGGTGTTGACGAATATCGCGCTACTGAACCGCAACGAAACGCTATAATGAAACAAATTGACGCTAAAAATTATAATATTATGAAGTCCAATATAGAAATTTTAAGCATCGATTACAAAACAATCTCAAGCACAAATTTTTTACAACTTATAAATAAACTGGAATCTGATAACACTAATTGGGTTTCTAGTTTGTCAAAAAAAATAATAGGGAAAGCCTAACAAACACTAATTGCTAGTTTCTAGAAAAGTTCTTCTTAATTTGTACTTACTTCCCCTATCGAACCGACCTAATGAGTCAAAAGTCATATTTAATATATTGAATTTATAAAAAAATACGGTTGGCGGTATCAGCAGAACATCTCCCACAAAAGTTCGGCGGTAAGGGAAAATTGCAATTAGTAAAATAGCGAATTTTTTGTTAAGACAATATAAAAAGCGACTCCTCGTACTTGCTGTACGATGGAGTTCGCTTTTTATGTTGTATTAGCGGAAAAGGCGCATTTTAATTTTGCAATTTTCCCTTATCCGCCGAACCAAAATCAAAACTGTCCGGATAAAGGTCTTTGATATTTGTTTCAACAACGTCGCCTTTGCTGTTGGAAACGTAAATTATCAAATCGCTGCAAAACTCTTTGATAAACTGTCTTACGATACCGCAAGGATAAGGCATATCTTCGCCCGAACCCACTATCGCCATTGCCATAAAGCCGTGTTCGCTACCTGCGATAGCAGTACCCATAGCGACTTGTTCGGCGCAAATCGTCGCGCCGTAACTTACGTTTTCGATATTACAGCCGACATAAATTTTTCCGCTTTCGCCCATAACGGCGCAGCCTATTTTATATCCCGAATAAGGAGCGTGAGCATTGTTCATAACAAGCAATGCGTTTTCCAACAATCTTTGTTTCTGCATCGTAATTTACCTCCGACAATAATGAGTTTATCTCCAAAAAACGCTGAGCGTTTCTCTGCTCAAAACGCCCCAACGGTCGTCAAGTCTTACTATGGCTTTTCCGCCCGAAAACGGCGTCGCTATATCGTATATGAAATCTACCACTTGATTTCCGTCCGGATCTATATATCCGCTTTTCTCTCCCACCGTAACCGACGCCAAACCCTCGCTGAAAGAATTCGCGCAATCGTACTTGAAATCGATTACCAAATTATTGTTTCTGTCTATATATCCAAGTTTTCCGTCCATTTCCACGCAGCCGCGTTCCTCGGAAAAACCAAACGCTTCTTCATACTGCGGAGCGACGATAACGTTGCCTTTCCAGTCCTTGTAACCCCACTTGCCTTTACGGCAGAATTTCACAAGGCTTTTTTCAGTAAGCGCTTCCCTTTCTATCTTTTCGGTAGCGGGACGCTCGCGTCTGCCCATAAGTATTTCGGACATAGTAAGTCCGTTGTAAAGTTTTGAAAGATACTGATTGAGTTTTGCGTTTTCGAAATTATTCTTATTTTTCTTGGAAAACTGTTCGGAAGCGTCAACGTTGCCGCTGTTTCTTTTATCGTTGTTGGCGCGCTGAGTGTCGCGGTTTCTATCCTTTGTGTCGCGCTGTTGAGGTTTATTGTTGTCCTGTTGAGTTTCTTTGGCAAATTTTATTCCGAATTTAGACAAAGCGCCGGCAATAAGCAAACACTGCTTTCTGCCTATATTTTGAATTTTGTACATTTGTTGAAAATCGCGACAAGCCAAGTCGGCAAGTATGTTTATTCTGCCCGCTTTAAGATAACCCAAAAGATTTTCATCCAACTTCAAATCTTCCACAGGTCTGAACAAGTCCTCTTTTTTCGCTTTACTTCCCGCTTCAATAGCCGCCTGAACGGACTGTTCAGGAGAAATTTGCTTGTTTCTATTCTTATTTTTATTATGAAATCTACCTTTTGACATTATATACCCTATATATTGTATTGCAAGAATATTTTAACACAAGTTTTATTTATTTTCAATCTTTCTTTATTATAATTCTTGCTCGCGTATATAATTTTTACTTTAATTTTCTGATTTTATATGTTATAATACTGTATATGAAAAAGATTTTGTTGGTAAGCGCGTTTATAATATGTTGCCTTTTCGTATCGGTATTCGCTCTGCAAACGACTGATACCGCTATGGCTGAAAACGTCGACGTTACGGTTTCCCTTAACGGCGGATCCTTGCTGACGGCTTTCAACGAAGATTTCGCATACACGGAAGAGAGGACTGTTTTCGTAGCCAAAAACAACAAAATTTATTCGTATAAAGAAGAAAGCGAATTCGACAAATTCACTTCTATTGCCATGAACGGCGAACATATAGTTTTGCTCGCAAAAAAGGGCGAAGAAACCGTGATGTTCGTATACGCGTATTCCGCAAGCGGAATAAACAAGATACACTACGAAAACGAGAATTTAAGAATTAACAAACTTATTTCGCTCTACAACGACGAATCTGGCAATCTTTACGCAATGGACGCGAATTATATAAGAACGTTTAACGTATCGGATTCCACGGTAAAAGCCACGCACACTTCT
The DNA here is from genome assembly GCA_910584635.1 of uncultured Christensenella sp. Lineage (GTDB taxonomy): Bacteria > Bacillota > Clostridia > Christensenellales > UBA3700 > RACS-045. The sequence goes on from CAJUBA010000002.1 coordinate 65,824, forward strand.
CTCAACGGACTGTTTGCCCACGCAAACGAATTCGCGGTATGCGAAAAGGAAAACAACGTCGCGCTTTACTCGCTTATAGACGGCGATTTATACGAGATAACAAAACAAAGTTTGGACGACGAAACTTCGTTGGACGCGTATCTTGCGATAAGAGGCGATTTCAAAGATATTACGGTATCCAACGGAGATTTGCTGTGTATTGACGGCTCGGGCGCGTATTCCTATAATTCCCAATCCAAGACTCTCGACGCGTTGCTTGAAAACGGCGTGGGCGAAGACAGCGTTATCTACGCGACTTACGACGTGGCTTATTCAAGACACTGCGTGTATATAAAATCTGATATTTACGCTATCAACGTTTATGAATACGACGGAGATTTGAACTATTTCGGATCTTTCGACAAAACCAAATATACGCACCCCGAAGAATTCGAGGATATTAAGGTTTGCAAAACGGCAAGCGAAGTTACCGTTTATTCTTCCCCCAGACATTTGCAGAAATTGGCGATTCTTCCCTCAAACGAATATATTCTTTTGTTGAGCGAAACGGACGATTTCTACTATTCGTACTATTATGACAAAACGTTGTCAAAAGCAATTTTCGGATATATCAAAAAGCAATCGGATATTAAAGATTGCCCCGCCAAAAGCAAGACGGAAATTGGACTTTACGCGCAAGCGCTCCACCCAAATACGCCGATATACAAACTACCTGTCGACGACAGCGTAAACAGCGTATTGCGTTATGCAAGTATTCACGAACAACTAGTTGTGATAGACAACGTCGGCGAAGACGGCAATTTCTCATGGGGTTGGTATAAAGTAGGCGCGGTAAGTCAAGAGGGCGAAATCGTCTACGGATACGTCAAGGCTTTGAACGTTTCCAAATACACCAATCTTACCGCTCCCGATTTGTCCAAAACGGCGAAACTTACGTCGCAAAAACTCGGCGAGTACGTCAAGATATATTCACTGCCCAAAGAAGACAGCGAGATAGTCGACGAAGCGAGCGAAGGTACCCAAATATATCTCAAAAATAAGTTTGATAAAAACAGCGAATGGACGCAAATCATATACAACGACAGAATCGCTTACGTAAAAACCGAAAACGTACAGCCGGGCGGACTTACATCTTGGCAACTTGCGTTGGCAATAACATTGCCTGCCGTCGCGGTTGCGATAACGGCGACAGTAGTAATTCTCGTCGTGGTAAGAAAAAGAAAGATGTCGTACAAAGTATGATATTTTAACGTCCGTTTCCTAAAGAAAAAACATTTTTTACAATATAGGAGGTTTGGCTATGAAATTGACGATGACTCAACAAATTCTGGCTAAAAAACTCGGTATGACAAACGAAGATGCAGCCGTTTCGCTTTCGGCAGGCGCGCTTACTCTCGTTGACGTCGATACCGCTCTGTCCAACGACGTTACCGCACCGGTAGCGATTGACGTGTTTAATAAAAGCGGCGGAAAACTCTACGACGCGGATAAAGTTACGTTCGTACTCGACCATTTCACGCCCAACCGCGACATTCAATCTGCAGAACAGTGCAAATGCGTGCGCGCTTTCGCGAGAAAAGAAGGCGTTAAGAACTTTTTCGACGTGGGAACAATGGGTATCGAACACGCTCTGCTTCCCGAAAAAGGAATCGCAAAACCTTATTCCGTCGTCATAGGCGCGGATTCTCATACCTGTACTTACGGCGCGCTCGGCGCTTTCTCCACCGGCGTGGGAAGCACGGATATTGCCGGAATAATGCTAAGCGGAAAGGTATGGCTTAAAGTTCCGTCCGCGATAAAATTCAATCTTATCGGCAAACCTAGCAAATACATTTCGGGCAAAGACGTTATTCTGTACATAATAGGTCTTATCGGCGTTGACGGCGCGCTTTACAAATCGATAGAATTCGACGGCGAAGGCGTACAATATATGACGATGGACGACAGATTTACTATATGCAATATGGCTATTGAATGCGGAGCGAAAAACGGCGTCTTCCCGATAGACAGCGTTACTAACGAATACGTAGCCAATACTTGCGGAAAAACGTTTGACGAAATGAAAGCGGGCGACGACGAGGCTTACGAACAAATTATAGATATCGATCTTTCTCAAATCAAACCTACCGTTGCGTTCCCTCACCTTCCGTCTAATACGAAGTTCGTCGAGGACGTTAAAGAAGATATAGTTATCGATCAGGTAATCATAGGCTCATGTACCAACGGAAGAATTTCCGACCTTGCAATGGCGGCAAAAGTGCTTGAAGGCAAAAAAGTCAATCCCAACGTGCGCACGATAATCATACCTGCGACAAACAAAATTTATCTTGAAGCGATGGAAAAGGGATATATCAAAACCTTTATTGAGGGCGGCGCGATAGTGTCTACCCCGACTTGCGGTCCATGCCTTGGCGGACACATGGGCATACTTGCGAGCGGAGAGAGCGCAGTTACGACTACAAACCGCAATTTCATAGGAAGAATGGGAGCGAAGGACAGTTATATTTATCTCGCTTCCCCCGCTACTGCTATGGCAAGCGCAATCGCAGGAAAACTTACCTGCGAAAGCAAATTGGAGGTGTAATATGATAAAAGGCAAAGTATATAAATTCGGCGACGATATAGACACCGACGTAATCGTACCCGCTACGTACCTTTCGACTTTCGACCCGAAGGAACTGGCAAAACACTGCATGGAATACACAAATCCCGAATTCTATTCGCAAGTCAAAGAGGGCGATATTATCGTCGCGGGAAGAAATTTCGGTTGCGGCTCGTCAAGAGAACACGCCCCTATAGCAATAAAAGGCTGCGGCGTATCTATTGTAATCGCTAAATCTTTTGCAAGAATATTTTACCGCAACGCGCTTAACATAGGACTGTATATCTTAGAATGTCCGCAAGCGGTCGACGGAATAAGCGCCGACGATACTGTAAGCGTAAACGTTGATACGGGACTTATCACAAACGAAACTACGGGAAAAACCTATCAGGCTCAACCTTTCCCGAAATTTATTCAAAACATTATAGAATGCGGCGGACTTATCAACGCGATAAAAGCCAACAAAATTTAAGGAGAAGATTAAATGAGTACATTCAATATAGCCGTTATTCAAGGCGACGGAATCGGTCCTGAAGTTACTTCGGCGGCAATGGACGTCCTTACGAAAATAGGCGAAAGATACAATCATAAATTCAACTTTACAAAAAGCGTTTGCGGAGGCTGCGCTTACGATAAATACGGAGAACCTCTCCCCAAAGAAAGTCTGGATATATGTCTTGCAAGCGACAGCGTTTTGCTAGGCGCGGTAGGCGGACCGCAATACGATTCGCTCCCCTACGAATCGCGTCCCGAAAGAGCGCTCCTCGGAGTGAGAAAAGCAATGGAACTCTACGCGAATCTCCGCCCTGCAAAAATGTTCCCCGCGCTCGCAAACGTCTGCCCTCTTAAAAATCCGAAGAACATAGATATTATGGTCGTAAGAGAACTTATCGGCGGAATTTACTTTGGAGAAAAAGGTGTACGCGAAGGTAAAATGGGGCGCGAAGGCTACGACGTAATGGCTTACGGCGAACTTGAAATTGAAAGAATCTGCCGCACTGCTTTCGAACTCGCTCAAAAAAGACGCGGCAAAGTGTCTTCCGTAGACAAAGCCAACGTTTTGAAGACTTCCGGAGTTTGGAGAAAAGTCGTACACGAAATCCACGAAGATTATCCCGACGTTACTCTTGAAGACGTGCTTGTAGACAATATGGCTATGCAACTTGTAAGAGAACCTTCTCAATTCGACGTTGTCGTAACAGGCAACCTTTTCGGCGATATTCTATCCGATTTGGCTTCGCAATGCGTGGGAAGTATAGGAATACTCCCGTCCGCTTCGATAAACGAAACGACAAGAGGTCTTTACGAACCTATACACGGCTCTGCGCCTACCATAGCGGGCAAGAATATAGCCAACCCGATAGCGACTATACTCTCTGCCGCAATGATGCTCAAATACGCGTTTAATCTTTCCGAAGAAGGCGACGCTATTGAAAAAGCGGTAGAAGTTACGCTCGACAGCGGAGCAAGAACAGCGGATTTGCGCGAAGAAGGACACGAAATACTCGGAACCAAAGAAATGACGGAATTGATAATAAAGAATATCTAATCAATTAAATTTTCCGATTGAAAAAGCCTGTCGCAAGACAGGCTTTAATTATTTAGTTCGAATTAAGAATTTATCAAAAAATCCGCGCATATCGGAAGATGGTCGGATATGCGACTTGTTCTGTCAGGATTATTATGGAAATAGTCGGACGTTAAAATTCTTTATTTTAGACTTTCGATATACTTTACAACGTCTCCGATAGTATTGAACTTCAAAACTTCTTCGTCGTCGATTTCCACGTCAAAAAATTCTTCGAGAGCCATAACTATTTCTACAACGTCCAAAGAATCGACGTTGAGATCTTCCTTAAATGAAGTTTGAGCCGAGAGATTCTCGGGTTTTTTATTGAGTTGGTCTCCCACTATTTTGCACACATCGTTAAGTACCATATTTGCCTCCTTGCTACGCCGATTATATCCGCGTATTTACCTATCTAGTATATCACTGTGCGAGCCGATTGTCAATCAACGTCGCGATTGTGTCGATTTCCTCTTCGCCACAGACGCTGACAACGTATTCGTCGCTGTAAAACGTCTTTATCAAATGTTCGGGCAATTTCATAGAAACGGCTTTTTTGCTCAAACCTTCGCCCGTGTATTTGCAATACGCTTCTATTTTCGTCCAATCTTCGATATACGGACATACGCTTATTTTTCTGTCTTTACTCTCTATATCTATTCCAACGGGCTTATCCGAAAACGCCATTGCCAAAGTCCCGTCGCTGTGAGAAATCGAAATAAATCCCGCTTGCTTTCCGTCGCAAACGAGATTTGGCTTTCCGTTGTCGCTATATTCCATGCAATAATTTTTATCCGTACCGAAATTCAATTCGATTAAAAATTTTTTTGCTAGCGAAATATCCGAGCAATGCTTGTTTATATATATTTTCATCACGCGTTTAAGCCGAGCGCCTGTTCGAAAAATTCGTTGACGCTGTCCATAAATTCGTAATCGGTCGCGTAAACCAGCGACTTGTCGCTGTACTCGTAACCCGTGTTAACGTTATATTCGAAGATATTAGATTTTCCCATCGCAAGTTGAGTCTTTTTACCCTTGTGAAGTCTTTTGATTTCTTGCTCCGCTTCTATCGGGCGGGACAGCGTATGTCCTCTGTCTTCGAAGACAACAAATTTGGCTTGCGGATTTTTATTTTTGGGTTGGCGTATCGCAACGGAATCTTCGTAGTGAACGGTAGGGTCGTCTTTACTGTGCATTACAAGTACGGGTCCATGGAATTTGCTTACGCCGTTTATTCCCTTATACAAAGCGCGTTTGCCGTATTTCAAGAAATAGTAAAGATACACCCAAGGCTTTGTCAGTACGACGATTTTAGTAGCGTATTTTGCCAACTGGTATTCGCACGTACCCCAAATATCGTCAAATCCGGACAAAGTAGCAGCGGCGGTGAGTTTTTCCGCAGTCTTGCTGTTGAGTTCCGTAGCAGTAGCGTATCCTCCCCAACTGTGTCCGTAAACAAGAATTTTATAATTTTTAAGTTGCTCTATTTCGCTTATGTAATTTATCGCGCTGTCAAGATCGACTTGCGACTGAACCAAACCGCGAATTCCCTTGCCTTCGCTCTCGCAAGTGCCTGTGCAATCGTACGCAAAAACAATATATCCTTTTCTTGCAAAATAATCGTAGCGATTGATATAACTCGCTCTTGAACAGCCGATACCGTGAGCGACTATCATGACCGCTTTATAGTCTTCGGGCGCAACGTTTTTTCCTACGGCGAAATATGCCGCCAAATTGTTTTTGCCGCTCTTGAATTTAACGGGATAAGTAATCATTTCGGGAAACTCTTCCAAAACCATGTGTTTTTTAGCCTTGCTTACCCTTCTTCCGAAAGCGAATTTGATAATACACGCCGTGGCAATCATCGGGAATACCACGGTGATAGCCAACAACCCGTATATAATGAAAATCATAAATCCTAAAATTCTTCTGTTCTTTTTCATAAAATCAGTATACCATACCTTATTGAAAAAATAAATACCTATTTTCAAAAATTTACTCTCGATTTATAAGATTTTTGCAACCGCAATATACGCCGTTTTAGAAGTATTTGCGCTTATATTCATTATATTGCAAAATAACAAATTACGTTAACGGTATTTTGTATACTTTTTTGGATAGCCTAAACGGCATTAGACTTAAATATTTCGACTTCGACGTCGCTTCCCCGACCAAACGTAAAATCTAAGTTTGGCTACGATTGCAGTCGGACTTTTTATTTATACTGATTCTTTATTATATTAGATTCTGAGCGTAGTCGAAGAATACAGTCCAATAATTATCCTATTACTAAACGCTTCAATTAGACGGCGGAGAGTGGTAAGATTTTCGTTTTAGCGGGTATAGGTCGAACCGCCCAGCGTACTTCCTCCTCTCCCGTCATTCTGAGCGTAGTCGAAGAATCTAATTCAATCATTATCCGTTTTTTAGTCCGACTAAAATCGTAATGTAATGGAGATTTTACGCTTGGTCGGAATTCTATACGTCGTCTAACGGACTCTATTTCTTCCTCATGGAGCGTTGCTCCTTGAGGAAATCGTTATACCTTTCTATCTGATCTTCCCTAAGGTCTATCATCTCTTTTGCCGTCGCCAACGCTTGACTATCTCCTACTATCAACTCCGTTTCCTTTACCTTTACTTTCGTTCCTTCGCTTCCCGCGTTCCTTCTGATGTCCTTCATATACTCGTCTTCCATCTTGAATAACGCTACTGTGCAATCTTTCTTTATTGTCAGTTTTACCAAAGGATTTACCGACGACTGTCCAAGTAAGATATAGTACGTAGATTTCTTCTCTTTACACTTTTCCTTACTCATTGCGTATTCTTTCAACGTATCGAAGAACTTCTTTTGTTTTGCGGATAGTTTTGCGTACGCTTCGTCAAGAGTCAATCTAGGAGCGGTTACCTTTGCTTTGGGCGCAGGTTTTACCGCAGGTATTTCTACTATCTTCTCTACTACCTTTTCAACTTCGATAGGTACTTCCACTATCTTTTCAACAGGCACTTCCTTCTCTACTATTTTTTCTACCTCAATGGGTACTTCCTTTACTACCTCTTTCTCTACTATCTTTTCTACTTCGACGGGCACCTCGACGATTTTTTCAATAGGCTTTTCCACTATCTTTTCTACTACTTGCGTTTCAATAGGTTTATTTGCGGATAGTTCAAGTATCTTCTCCATCAGTTTTTCCTGATTACGCAAGAGTTGTTTTATCGTGCCGTCGTTTTCTTCCGTCTTTGACACAACTTTTAATATAGTTTCATCCAACGCAATTGGTTGCAATTTACTTGCAAGTTGTTCCAACACATTCTCGCTTATATTCGTCTGCGTAGGCTGTAACTTACTTACCAATCTCTCTAACGTTTCTTCGCTTACGTTGGTTGCAGCGACTTCTCTTTCTATTACTTTCTCGACAGGTTTTTGCTCGGAAAGTTGTTTCATTAGTTTTTCTATTCGTTTGTCGCTATGCTCCGTAAGTTCTCTTATCCTCTCCTCATTATGCGCGTTTTGCTCTATCAATTTATTTATTAGTTCGTCATTAGAAGACGCTTGTTGCGGCAACATCTGTTGCATTCCGGGAAGCATTGCCGTCATTGTTTCGGATACTATTCCCCTTATCTCTTCCGCTCCTAAACTCGGTTGCGCGTACGCAAAGCCTTGCCCCTGTCCGCCGTTATTTCCGCCGTTCATTCGCATATACATCATCTCTTCTCTATGCTTTGCATACTCTTCCTTTGCGTCTTCCAACTCCTCTTCCGCTTTGTTTCTCCTCTTCTGCGAGATTATCATAAATATTAAAGACAATACTGCGCTTCCCATCAGTACGCTTGCTATTACAGTCCAGTTGGTTACGCTTATTCCTAAAAACGCTGTCGCATAGAAAGTATTGTACTTCTTCTCCATTACTTTCTTGGCTTTCTTTCTCTTACTCTCGTTGCTCGCAGTCTTAGATAAGAACGCTATAATCAAGATTATACTTATTCCGCTCGCTATCAACTGCCACAACGGCAAATCTTTTATCTTCGCCAGTATCTCCTCCAACGCTCCGCCGTTTCCGTCATTGTCAGTATCATCGGGATCATCCGGATTATTCGGATTATCGGGATTGCTCGGATTGTCAGGGTCGTTGTTTCCGCTTCCCCCAGTTCGGCTTATCGTCAACTTCGCTTCCATTGCGCTCGCCGTATAGTCCGGATCGCCACTCTCGAATATCGCCCGTACTATATACTCCCCTATATCTATTATCTCGTCCGCGTTCTTCTGTACTCCTCCCTGCCAATATTCATATTTCACTCCGCTTATCTGTACCGGCAACTTGCTCTCGTCTATCTCTTTCATCTTCTTTGCTGTTCCGTCATACTTTACCTCGTAATCTTCAAACGTTACTCCGTTTGAAACCATCACTTCGTCCAACGACTTCGCATTTACCTTTATCTCAGGTCTTTTCGTCTTCGTTACTCCGCTATACGTATACGTTACCGTTATCCCCGGACTGTTTACGTGCAACTTGTTATCTCCGCTGCTGTACGTTATTTTGTATCCCGTCTGTTCGTCCAGTCTTATCTTCAAATCCAACGTCTGTTGTTCTCCAGCGTCATCCGTGTACGTGTAATGCGCTATTACTTCCAAATCCCCGTCTTTAAGTTCGCTCAACGCTTCGTAGCCGCCTTCCTTGACCGTTACCTCTATATCTTGCAACGTCAATACCGCCTTAAACCAATCCGCCGTCAACGTCATATCTCCGGATACTCTGTCTTTTAGAAAATCCCAATGTATAGGCTTGCCCGTTGTCGTATCCGTTTCGCTATACCATCCCAAAAATACATACCCTTCTTTCACAGGATCCGCTATAGGTATTAGTCTCTCATTGTATTTCGCCGTTACCGTCTTGCTCTTTTCTCCGTTATCCGGTTCATACGTTATTGTATAACTCTTATCCACAAACGTTACTTCTATCGTTATAGGACTAGTTACGTTTGGCTTATCTATATTGTATTCCGTTATTGCCACTCCGTCGAAATAAGGCGCTAGATTGGCTATTCCGTCGTATCTCGAATCATACTCCGTTGACTCCGTATCTATCTTCTTCCTGAATACCTCTAAAAAGCCGTCCTTTATTTCCGTCGCAAACAACGTCTCCCCATACTTTATATTTACTTCTATCTTCTCTCCCGCTATCTCCGAATCTAAGTTGAACGTCAACTTCATATTCTCCGATTCAAACGTTACGTCTAAATCCTCGGATAGATAATTATCCTTATCCGTCGGTTCGAAATGTATTTTCGCTTGGTTTATTCCCTCTGTTACATCCTGTCCTCCGACCGTCCATCTTGACGTTCCTTCTATTAGATTCCCTCCGCTATCTTTCACTTTCGCAACAAACTCTACGTCTCTCAACTTCATTCCGTAATACGCCGACGTAGTTATCTCAAAATCCGTTGCGCTTAATCTGGGTTTTCCCTTGTTTATTATTATCTTCTTGCTCACGCTTCTGCTGTCGTCGTCATACATCCACAACGGCTCTTCTCCGTCCTGTATTCTGTACTCATACGTATACGTTCCGCTGTCCGCTACTTTTATCCTCTTCAACTCTCCGTTAGTATTTGTCGCTATACTATTTGTTCCGTCGTCTTTATACCATTTGTACGTTACTTTCGGACTAGTCATTGCTCCGCCGTTGTCTTTAACTACCGCGTTTAACGTTATATCTTTCTTTCCGTCATATTCTATCTCTTCTACACTGTCTTTTGCCGTTAGTTCCGCTTTTATATTACTTAAATAACTACTTGGCAATCCCCATACTGCGTACAAGGTTATCTCTCCGAAATATCCCGCGGGCAGTTCTGTAAAAGGCTCGCTGTTTCCGTCTTTATCGTCAGTCCATCCCATAAACACGTGGTTAGGCTTTCCCGCCATATACGCGTCAGAAGGCTCGTACAGCGTATCTCCTACTATGAACGGGTCTCCGTCCGCTCCGCTCTTCAAGCCTACCGCTTCTTCGCTATTTCCTCCGCCCGTAAGGTTACGGTACGTTACAAACGCCAACAAATAATTCCTTACAGGGGAATTGTCCGGCTCATAAGTTCCGCCTATCTTTTCCGTATCCCAAATACGCGAATATTGAGACGTGGAGAAAAACGTTTTGGCGTCATTATACATTACAGATATATCTGTATAATGAGTTGCAGGGTCTGTAGCCGGATAATTTCTATCATTTGCCGTGTTGGCAAAACTATCTAACGACTTAGTTAAATTCAAGTTATCTACGCTAGGTTTTGAATCAACGCTTGACGTAACAGCATGCATGGATTTTTTGTTTGTACTTGTACCGTGAGTACCTTCAACATACGCGTTTTTTATATTTACAGGGTTTGCCGTCTGCCAATAACAGCCTAATACTCCGGCATCCTGTGATACTGCGCTTGTGCTGTCTACTGTGGCAATGACATTTTGCATATCCGTTACCATTCCATAAATAAATAATCCTACTATACCGCCTATATGAAAATGTCTTGATTGCTTAACGGTGGTCTTTACATTTGCAACGCAATCGTAAATTTTTATAACTTTATTGCCACACGCTGTCGCCTCTCCTATAATGCCTCCGATAGAAACCCAATAAGTAGTCCCTACATTTGTAACTTCGCATTTTTTTAACTCGCTCGAACAACGATATATATACATATCGCTATTGCAACTGCCATGTTCTCCTACTAGACCGCCATAAGCGTTAATGTAATTATATGCGATAGTTGACGTAATCTCTCCGGAAGTATGGCAATTAAGTAAAATATCTTCTCCTATCGAATATCCTACTATTCCGCCCGTAAATAATGCGGAAGCTCCTACATCAGTAAAAATATAATTAGTTGGAGCCGGCATCTCTCTATAACTAAAATTTTCCACTGACAAATCAGTTATTGTAGCGCCGTTAGTCTTACAAAATAATCCGTATCCGGTACTGGTTTGCATTGTTATCGGAGAATATCCTCTACCTGTCCAATACTGCCATGAATCGCAAGATATATTTTTAATAGATTTTCCAAAACCGTAAAAGGTTCCGTTGAATTCCGTTACCGGATGAAAGTCTACTCCGTTAAAATCCAAATCGTTTGCCAATACATAGTACTGCCCTCTACCTTTATTTGCGTCAAGCGCCATTTTTTGAACAAAGGCTTCCCAATCGCTTATTGACGCAATAACGTAAGGATTGTCTTGACTGCCTCTGTTGCTACTTGTTTTCGCTACTCTATGCGTCGATACGTCGTAAGGAGTATTAACATCGCCCGCTCTGTATTTATCAACCAAATTTTTATCTGTGTATACATAACGCGCCCCGTCTTTGAATTCGCCAAAACCGTCCGAAGAATTTGTAGTAATAGTCAAGCCTGTGTTTGTAACTGAAATATTTTCACTTACATTTGAATCTAATGCGGCAAAAGAAGCGCACGATAAAACCACGCTCAATACAAAAATTCCTATTATAAAAGATAAAGAAAAACTTATATATTTTTTCCGTCTTTTTTCCATTATGATTTACTCCCTTGATACCCTATTTTCGACTTATAACGCCACGCCGTATAAGTCCGTACTACCGCGGTCAGTAAAAGTGTACTTTTACTGACTGTGAGATATTGCCAAACCATTTTAATTATTGTATAATTATTATGAAAAATTGCTCGTTTTTTGAGTAGTTTAGCATAAAATTTATCGGTCAGGAAAAGTACACTTTTTTTGGAATTTTGTAATAAATAGCAAAAATTTAGAAATATTTCGACTAAATTCTAATAAAAAATCGACCAAATTAAAGATATGGGCGATATTGTTACGGCTATCACAACAAAATTACTAAAAGAATCTTATACAAATTTTATAAATATAAAATAAGAAAACGCTCCGAATACTTAAAGTATCTTCGGAGCGCGTATTATTCTTGCAATTGATTGACAAAATTTTGATTTAATCTTTGTTAATTTATTTAGTATTTGATTATTTCTTATCAAAGGCTTTATAAATCGCTACGATTGCCTTTTCGTAATCCGCGGTAGCGATACCTACGATAATATTAAGTTCGCTTGAACCTTGGTCAATCATGCGGATGTTTATATTTGCTTTGGCGAGCGCGCCGCAAAGCGCGGACGCAGTTCCCGGTTTGTAAGACATTCCGTGTCCTACCGTCGCGACAAGCGATATTCCGCTTTTTATCTCTATATGGTCAGGAGAGACAACTTTTCTTATACGCTCGATAACAACTTCTTCTTTGCCCGCGAGTTCGTTTTCGGCGACTACGATACTCATTGTATCGATACCTGTGGGAAGATGCTCGAAAGAAATGTTGTAATATTCCAAAACGGCGAGGACTTTGCGGACAAAGCCAAGTTCGCTGTTCATCATAGACTTTTCGATATAGATTATACTGTAACCTTTTTTACCCGCAATACCGGTAATTACCCTGTCGTTGAGTTCGCTCTCATGAAGTTGGGCAACTATCATTGTGCCGGGAGCGGACGGATTGAAAGTATTGCGAATATTTATAGGAATATTGCTGACTCTTACAGGGAAAATGGATTCGGGATGCAAAACGTTGGCGCCCATATAAGCAAGTTCGCGAAGTTCTGTATACGAAAGTTTCGCAATAGGTCTGGGATTGTCTACTATACGCGGGTCAGCGGACATAAAACCGTTGACGTCCGTCCAGTTTTCATAGAGTTCCGCCTCAACTGCGCGAGCAATTACAGCGCCGGAAACATCCGAACCGCCTCTGCTGAAAGTGTGTACGATACCGGCACTATCGCCGCCGTAAAAGCCGGGAACAACCGCTCTTTCTACTTCGCTCAACACTTGTTTTACCTTTTCGTTAGTGCTTTCGGAATCAAAATCTCCGTTTTCGGTAAATATCATTATATCTTTTGCGTCGATAAACTTGTATCCCAAAGTCTTGGCAACTATTACCGCCGAAAGATATTCTCCGCGCGAAGCGCAAAATTCTGCGGAATTGTATCTTTGCATATCGCTTTCAACCTCGTCGAGATAAGCGTTGATATCCAAATCAAGATTAAGGTCTTCGACAATTCCGATAAATCTTTCTCTTATCTTTGAGAAGGTGGATTTACATTCTCCGTTTATCTGCAAATCGTGATAACATGCATAAAGCATATCAGTAACTTTATGGTCTTGCGAAAATCTCTTGCCCGGCGCGGAAACTACAACGTATCTACGCTTAGGGTCTTGTTTAATTATGTTGGCGACTTGCGTAATGGACTTTGCGTCCGCCATAGAAGTTCCGCCAAATTTGACGACAGTAATTGACATACCGTACCCCTTTTATTTTTCTTTATACATTATTTTACATTGCATAAGAATTTTTGGCAAGCGAATACAAGTATTTTGTGATTTCATTGCGTTTACTATGCAAAATCCGCTTTTGCTTATCGACAATTTTTGAATCGCGGGTATAAAATAACTTTATTGTCGACTAATCTTACAATAAAATGAAAAAATTTTAACTTTATTATTTTATATACGACATAAATATTATAGGCGGACCTTTATTTCGGTTCGCCTATATATCTACATTCCAAATAATATCTCTTATCTTCCGCGTGTCCCATAGAAAAAGATTTTCTCGGCAAAACTCCCCGTCTTACCACATAATCGAAAAGTCCGTCTTTTTCCAAGCACGGCATAAACACGCCTACGCCGTCGTTGACTTTCGATACTTCTTGCAAATGTCCGTCGCCGTGAATATAGTCTATTACCATTTTCTTATGCGTCTTTGCGTAAGTATCCATAAGATGCTGTATATCGGCGATAGCGTCGCTCGGATTTTCGGAAACTTTCCAATAATATATTTTATCCTTATATATTACTTTGACTTGCGCTCTGCCGTCGAGTTTTTCCAAACCTTTGCCCATATAGTCGATAAAATCTTCGTCCACTCCCAAAACAACTCTGTGAATAGGTTGAAACTGCAAAGACTTATCGTGGAGATTGACAAGTTCGCACAAAGCGTATCTTGCGGGATGCTCTGAAATTTCGCTCTTTTTCAAAGTCTTTTTGATTTTGTTCCAACATTCTTTCGCCGTCGCCAAAGAATGATTGCCGTCTCCCACGGCAAAAAGTATAGGCTTGTCGCTACCGTATTTCTCAATCAAAACGGTTTTATCCAACAGCGAGTTGAGTTTATCTATTACAGGCGCGCAGTTAGCGATTTTATAGCCTTTTATATGTCCGCCGTTCATGTTAAGATCGAAATCGTACGCTTTTGGGAAAAAGTCTTTGCTCTTATAAAGACGTTCGATTATCTTCTCCTTTCTGTCGTCCATAAGCATCATTATATGAGGAAGTTCCAAACAAGCGCCTTTTCTAACCTCTATTCTCGGCGGAAGTCTGTCGACTACTGTCTTTTCCGTCGCCTTTATCAAGGCGTCGTTCTCGGGAGTATAGTCATATTCTTCAAGATCCACCGCGATGACGAGTCCAAGTCTTTTTTGTCCGTCGGGCGTCGTCCTTTCTACCAGAATAAAACCTTCGAATTCTTCGAATATTCCGCATTTAAGGTAATTGTACATATTGGAATTTATGGTTTTTATACGCTCTTGCTTGCCCTTTTCTTCAAGATATACTTCGGGGAAAATAATATTGAGAGCAGAAGGAGAATCTTCTACATAATCGGCGAGTTTTTCCCAATAATCGGGTTGAGATGTAAACTGGTCGCAAGCGATTACGCTCCACTTGCTTTTGTCGATATGCCCTTTCGGCAACAAAATCTTCGGTACTTTAACTATGTTTTTCATACTGTCCTTTACAAAAAAACACCACTCACACGCTAATGTGGAGAGTGGTGTGATTTATCTTTGTTTTACTTTGAAAAATAAATTTCAGTTTTTCTGGCTCTTTTTTCCTCTGCGCGCAGCCGATTGAGAACTTATTCTGTATATAACTTTTATCTCTTCGAGAAGTTTCTCGGGAGTCATATATCTCTTTATAGTACCGCCCTGAACTACGCTTATTATTCCGCTTTCTTCGCTTACAACGATAGCGAACACGTCGCTCTCCTCGGTAATTCCTATTGCCGCTCTATGACGCGTACCGAGATCTTTTGCAAGAGTAACTTCCTGAGAAAGGGGAAGGAAACATCCCGCGGAGATTATTCTGTCGCCGAGAACAACTACCGCTCCGTCGTGCAGCGGCGCTTTCGTATTGAATATGCTTTCCAAAAGTCCGCACGATATCGTCGCGTCCAAAGCCGTACCTGTATCCAAAATATGAGCGGGTATTTCTGTCGGAGCGATAATGATAAGCGCGCCGACGTCGTTTTTTGCCATGTTCTGGCACGCCTTTACTATTTCGGTAGCCGATACCAAAAGTTGTTCGTCGGTAGTAGTGTAACCGTATTTCACTTTCTGCCGTCTTGCAATCTTGCTCATAAATATCTTCAAATCCGAACGGTATACTTCTACCGTAGCAACTATCCAGAAAATATTAAAGAATCTTAGAATCTCCAACGCTATATATCCGATATTGCTCCACTTTTGATTAAGCAATAGAATAGCGAGATATACCAATGCGTAAATCGCAGTAATTATAGCCATACGGTAACTGTTTCTTCTTGCGAAAAACATAAGCATAGCCGCCGCTACCACAAGCGTTACCACAATATCCAAAATGACCCAAGCAGGATGATTCATAACCGACTCCTTAATTTACTTCTCTATTATAATATAATGTTTTTTTACAAAAATAAAGTGATTTGGCTCATTTTTTAACAAATTTATACCTAAATTTCTTATTTTTCTTATACAAATGGATCGTTTTGACCGTTATCTTTCCCTTTCGTATTAAAATCCGAGTTTTCTTTGTCGAGTCCGTCGTTTTCGCTTGAAGGATAATTTTCAAAGTCGAACGGCTTTACCTCGTCTTCTTGTTTTATCTCTTCTTTGATATATTTTGAACGGTTTTTCCTGATGTTGTTTCTCACAGCAAGCGCTATTCCGAAAAACGTCGCTATCGCTATAAGTTTGACGGCAATAGTAGCCATTGACGAAACTTTTGCGCTTTGTCCGGAAACCGCAACTTGCTTTTTACCGTCGGCAAACGCTTCTTCGAAGATTTGAGCGTTGTCGGCGCTAAGCGCGTTCATAACGGAATTTGCAACGTCGTTTAGCATAGCAACGATATTTTCCTCGCCTTTGCGTTCTATCATAGTTTGCAAATTATCTTCGGGAGTATGATAAACATTGGCTTTACCCTTCATCTCCGTCAAAAACGGATTATCGTTACAAGACCAGTTGTGGGAAGTAAAGTTGCCGCAAGGAATCTTTCTGTTCAAGAAAAAATAATGATTACCCGTCAATCCTATATGCAGGAATGAATACAAAGGTTCCGATTCCATGATAAAAGACGAAACGACGTTTTTATTTTGCGGATTTTCCGTAAGTCCTACGCTCGCGCTTTGCAAGTATCCTCCGAAGTCGCTTGCGTTTTCTCCGGTATAAAGATAAAGGTTATCTCCTCCGCCCAGCATTGAAAAATTCAATACGAGTTTTATATTGTCCAAATCCGCGTTTTTAAGATGAGTAACGTAATGATACGCTCCCTGCCAACCGTAACAGCCGCCGCTGAAAAACGCAAAAGTAACGTCGTAATCATAATCGAAGTCTTTTATATTTTCCGCAAGCGCAAGCAATACCGACGTTCCGCTTCCGCTTTCATAACTTCCGTCCGATTTCAAAAATTCTTCGCTGTCGGCATAAAGATTATCATACTGCGCGGAAAGAATTATTTCCCCTTTGGAATTTTCGGATTTTTTTGTAAACACTACGTTGTACGCGCTTGTATCCGAAACAGCGGATCCGTCGTATCGCGTAAATTCCACTTTGAAACCTTGCAAACCGAGCGTTTCCGCGTCGGAAAAATCGCTTGTATATCCCCATCCGCTTAAAAGTGTCGACAAATACTTTGCAAACCGCTCTTCCCCAGGCGTACCCATAGTTCTGTCAGGATAGTTCTCGGCAAGGTATTTCATATTCTCAAACGCTTTATCTCCGTATCCCCAGTCCTTTTCGGACAATTCGAAATGCGGAGTTTTAGAACAAGCAGTAAGCATGCTCGCCGTCATTACTACCAACAATATTATTGCTACCGTTAAAATTATTTTACTTGAAATTCTCTTCTTCATATCAACCTCACACGAAAATAACAAGACAAATCGACGGTATGAGCATGACGTTGAGAAGCACTGGATAAAATTTCTTTTCCATTCCTCTTGTATAACATACGAAAAATACCGCCAACGCCGTTATCGCCAACGCTACGTTGACTATTGCAGGTCCCAAATTGCCAAGCAACGGAAACAATTCGAACAGCAACTTGCTTACGCCCAAAAGCAGCGCGAGCATTACCATGGAACAATCAAGACATATTCTGAATTTTCTTATTTCAAAAGGCGCGTCGATTATTTTGAACTGATTAAATACTAAAAACGCGAAAAACTTCGCGTAAAGCGTATATATCAAAAAGACTATCGCCGATATGATGAGCGGGTATATAATCATGAAACTTACGGACATCGTTCCGCTTTCGAACATTGCCAATATCTGCGTCATTGACATCCCCGATATTCGCGCAAAATAATTGCCGTATTCAGGATCTATGATATAGGCAAACAGCATATTGAAATTGCGTTTTCCGCTGAAATACATAGAGAAAAATATGCTTGCGAATAGCAATACTTTGATAAGTACCGTAAGCCAATCGTTTTTGAGTTTGGGCGTCGCAGGGGGACGCTTGTAAATTACTTGTTTAGGCGCGTTTTGCATTAGTCTTTCCTATCAGATAGTTTATTGCCAAATCAAGCGCGTTTTCCTGAGAAATTTTACCGCTCTTGAAATCGTATTCCAAAGCATAGAGATAATAAACGGTATTTTTGAGTTTTGACAAAAATCCCTGCGTACGGCGTTTAGCGGCGTCGATATTCTTCCTCGCCATAAACAACGCGGATTTTCTCATACCCAAACTTTCGCTGAGAAAGTCGTCGTCGCCGTCGTTCGTCATTATCGCGAACATTCTCTTATAAGTCAAAGTAAGAGTCGCAAGTATCATAGACGGCTTGTCCCCGCGATCCAGCAGTATATTTATTATGCCCATCGCTTTATCAAAATCTCCGTCCTGTATAGCAAAAATAAATTCAAACACCTGAGTTTCGGTATCGGTAGGCACTATATCTTCTATAACCGCTTTATTGACTTGAGTTCCGTCGGCGCAATACAGCATAATTTTTTTTAACTCGTTGTTTATCTTACCGAAGTCTTTATTACATCTATGCACTATTTCGGACAGCGAAGATTTGTCGTAATTTATCTTATAAAACTTAAACAACGTTTCAATATATCCCACGTAGTCGATAAGACTCATTTTGTTGCAATCTACTTCTACTACAAACTGGCTTATCGCATTTTTTACAGTCGGGCAGTTGACAAGCACCAAAATATTGCCCTCGCTCAAATTGGCTACGTAATCCAACCAACTCTCCGTTTCCGAAACGCTCAACTTGCGATTGAAATCTTTTACGACAACCAATCTTCTATCCCCGAACATCGCGCCGTAAGAAAGCGAAGAAATTATCTCCTCGCTGAAAACTTCGTTGCCTTCGAATTTTTGAATACAAAAGTCGCGAGTGTCTTGCGGAATAAGGTCGTAAAACTTTTCCAAAGCGTAAAGCAATAATCCCTCATCGTCGCCGAAAAGAGCGTATATATCGGATATATTGGTCTTGAATGTCTGCTTTAACTGTAACGCCTGCATCAATATCTCCAACTTGGATTTATATGTATTTTACCATTATTCAACCTAAAAGTAAACGTAGAAGGCAAATAATTTTGTAAAGAATTTGTATATCCTCTTTCGCATACGATATATTTGTCGCCGTCGACAAAATCCTGCGCGTCGTAAGTTATCAGTATATCGTAGCCGTCGTCGAGAGAATAGTAATCTTCGGCAAGTATTCTTATCGAGGTTCTGCCCGCTACCATTTCCAAAGTTCCGCTGTTAATAAACGTAAGCGTAAATCCCTTTTCTATAATTAAGTTTTGCGCGTCCAACGAAATATCGGAAAACTCGTCCTCGGCAAAAGCGTACAAATTCATACAGTTTAGACTTTGAGCGAGTTTCAAAACTCCCTTGCTGTCTATGTCCTCGCCGACTACCGCAATCCCGTCCACTCTAGCAAAACCTTTTCTGTTCATAAATTCGCGAGTGGATAAAACGGTATCGTCGGTAAATCTGCCGTTGACGATAAGATATCTTCCGCCTCCTGCATTTTCCACAAACGCGTATTGCGAAGAATATTTATCGGCATAGCAATAGACTATCGCGTTTTCGTTACCCCAACGGGTAATATTGACCGCGACGCTCAAACAAAGACATACCGAAAGCGCGATTGCGGTAATCTTTTTGATTTTCCCGTTTGCGAAAAAGTATTTCGAAAGCAAGAGCAGTACGGCGATAAACAGTACGATAAATATCGCGCCCGAACGGAAATATATTACTGCGGTTTCCGCTTCGCCCAACTTGCCTATTATTGCTATCATTATTGTAAACGGCGCGCTCGCGATTGTGAGCAGTATACCTGTGAAAGGAAGTATGCAAGTTATTATCAATGCGATTAAGTATATAGGGAAAAATACGCTCGCAAGCGGTATGACTATCAGATTCGCCACTACGGAAAGCAATGTCTGACCGCCGAAAGACATTAACATTATCGGCAACAAAGATATGTTGACCGCAACCGTAGCGCATAACAGCGAAGTTAACTTGCAACGGAATTTCTTTGGAATTATTTCCGTCAAAGGTTTCGCCAACGTCATCAAACCGTATACCGCTAAGAAACTCATTAGAAAACCTACGTCGAAAAGATATATCGGATTGAATAGCAGGATTACGCAACCCGCAAAAGACAGGTTGGAAATCCCGTCGCTTCTATACATCAGCGTTCTTGCGCCCAACGCTATCAACGTCATAACAGTTGCTCTTACTGTAGAAGGCGAAAAATCGCACAGCGCGCAAAAAGGTATCAATACTGCCGCGACGCAAATAAAAACCGACCATCTGTTTCTTACCTTGAATTTTTTAAGCGTCCAAAGTATAGACGCCGCGATTATTCCTACGTGAAGACCGGATACCGCAAATATGTGCGCCGCGCCCGTTCTTTGAAAATCCGCCTTTATCCCGTCTTCGAGTCCCGACTTGTCGCCAAGCGTCATAGCATATAGGAAACCCGCCGTTTCTTTTTTAACGTTGCGATATACGGAACTCTTTATTCTCAATCTTACTTTATCGCCAAACTTTACGCGATTGCCCAATACCTTGAACTGCAAATTTTCATCGCCAGGTTGTTCCGAACAAGAAATATAATGAAATACGTTGTTTTTATAAGCGCTTACGCTGTAACTGTCGGTTACGTTCAAATTCTTTGGAGAAATATTTCCGCGAAATTCTATCCTGTCGCCTATCTTCAAATTATTTATAAGTTTTGGGGAAGCAAACGCGCTCTGCGCTATTCCCTTTATTTTGCGTCCGTCTACTTCTACGTCTTCGAGATAGATATACGCAACGGAATAATTGCCGCTATCGACATAACCGTTTTCGTCGCAATTCGTCATTATGGATACGCTGCCTTCTATCACTGAATCGTAAGAATAGATACTCCTGTTTTCCGCTTTGACAAAGTTTAGAGAAGTTACGCCTGCCGCAAGAAGAAAAAACGCCAAAACCGTTATCAATTTTACTCTTGCTTTTTGTAAAGATTTTACCGAAAAAGCAACCGCAATCAATATAGCGGCGGCGACAGCCAAAACTATGGAAAACGCAACATCGCAAAACGTTACGGCGCAAATTGCCAAAACAATACCGAGCAAACACAACGGCATTATTCTGAAATTAAATAATCTTTTCATCTTCTTTCGTAATTTACCGATTTATATTTTAGGTTATTATCCGAATATAAAATTCGAGTATGGCGCCCGTCCATACTCTTTATATCAGTCTTTCAAAAATACTTCGTTGTAGAGTTGAATGGATTTTTGTATGGATTCGACTGCGACTTCTCTTCCGGATAGTTCCAAAACTTCCATCTTCTTGCCTTCCAACTGTTTGTATACTCCGAAGAAATGCTTCATTTCATCAATAATATGAGGAGGCAATTCCCTGACGTCCTGATAGCCGTTCCAGTTTGGATCTTTGAACGGAACCGCCAGTATCTTTATATCCTCTCTGCCTTCGTCAATCATGGCAATCTGACCTATGGGATAACACCTTACCAAAGCAAGCGGAGCAATCTCTTCCGAGCATATAACAAGCACGTCCAACGGGTCGCCGTCGTCAGCGTAAGTACGCGGAATAAAACCGTAATTGGCAGGATAATGCGTAGCCGTATAAAGTATTCTGTCCAAAATAAGCATCCCTGTCTGCTTATCAACCTCGTACTTGTTTTTACAGCCTTTGGGTATTTCGATGCAACTTATAAAATCTTCGGTATTTATCCTGTCTTTGCTTATATCATGCCAAATATTCATTAGAATCTCCTCGGATTTCAACAATTAGTATCTATATTGTACTATATTCATTTATATAAATCTAGATATTTTAATTATTTTTTGAAAATTTTGATTGCAAATAGCAAAATAGTGTGCTAATATAATAAAGCAAAAGCAAATTCCCATGCCGAAGTGGTGGAATTGGCAGACGCGCCGGACTCAAAATCCGGTGATGGCGACATCGTGCGGGTTCAAGTCCCGCCTTCGGCACCACCCAGACACACGCAAAAGGAGCGTATTGAATTTAAAACTCCAAAGCGTGTGTTTTTCATATTTCAAGCACTTTGAAGAACAAAATCCTTTTTGTTCATTCGACTATCCCCTGCAACAATGCTTTTTCACTACTCCATTAAAAGCCCATTGCCATTGTACAAAAAGGATTTTTCGTGGCTTCTCATTATACGATAAGGATTTTTTCGCCTTGCGATTGAATAAAAAGGATTTTCAACCTCTACAACTCGTCTACCCTATTCTAAATTATATTGAGAACCTTTCGTGGTATAAACTACCCATGACAATTGATTTTTAATAAAAGATATGTTATATTTATTTTATGGAGGAAATATGAATAAAAGAAATCTTATTTTCAGTATTAGCACAACTATTTTATTATTTATTATTGCTTTATTGCTTGGAATTTTTACTTTCAAAAATGGATTTAATATAAGTGAAATGAAAGCAAGTAATTTATTTTCTTTCTTAGGTGGGATGCTTGGAACTCTTGTATCTATTGCTGGATCTTTTGTTGTTTTGTTGATAACAATAAAAAAGAATAACGAACATCAAGTAAAGTTAATAAACGAACAAAACTCGATTCAAATAGAAAATAATTTGCAACAACGATACAATAAAGAAAGAGAAAACTTTAATAATGCTTATAATTCAATTGAGCAGTTATTAATTACCTCTAAAACATATATGGTAGATGAATCATCTACAACATATATTAACGTAATAGATAGATTGAATCTAGTTTACACTGAATACAGAAAATGTATAAACTCTGTTTTGATAACAACAAATGTATATACCCTACAAGAAAAATGTGTTGGCTGCACTTTGTGTGACATTAAAAGCTATGGTGAGCTATCAAGAGTATTAAAGGATATTCAGTCTATAATAAAAGAAATTGAACATAGTACGTCCGAAATAAATCTAAAACAAAATATTTTATTTGACATTGCATTTAAGAATAAACTGCTAGTAGATAATAAAGAACTATTAGTACGCAAAATAAGTGGCTATAAAAAAGAACAAAAAGAGTATCCAAAAACTTCTAAAGATTTTATAGACCTAGAAAAAGAAGTGTCCAATATGAATCAACAACTTATTAATACTGATAATAATATCTGCGCTAATCTTAGAAGTATGAAAGATGAAAATAAAAATTTATTTATCCTAATTAATAATTTGGAAACAATGAAATTAAACTTTTTTAACAAAATAAAAGAATATTTTGAAATAGTCAAATTTCATATAAGTGAACAAGTACAATTTGTAAAAAATAATGGCAGAACTTCATCTACAAAGTGTAGGAAATATGAATTAGAAACATCTAACTCCATAATAAAAAAGCCGAATCAAAATAATAAAAAATCTTTATTTTGACGCTACTAAATACTTAAGCACATGCAATTAGAGCATTACGCACACAGCATGGTGCTTCTATGTAATAATCATAATTCTTCATGATTTGCATTAGATATCTCTATATTAAATCAGAAAACCCAATAGATTTCATAGTTTCATTTATGTATTTAAAGTCTATTTTGCCATCTATAGTAGGAACATAAATCTCCATTTCAGAAAGCCTTTCATCATTTATTTTGCGTCCATAATTAAATCTAAAAATATGTTTTTCTATCAATACTTTGAAAAATAAACCTTCAAAACTATTTAACTCTTTTTCTTTAAATTTCAAAACTATTACATCAGTTGTTGTAACAATAGGATATTCATGATAGAAACAAACCCCAACAGACCCATTTTTAGCCAAAGTTAAACAATATGGCGGATAAATTGTTGTCTCCATTCCAACTAATGATATCTTTTTCTTAACTCCATTATTAAATCGGCCAGAGGAAACAAATCCTATATTGCCAATATCACACTTTTTAGCTTCTTCTTCCGAGATATGACCTCCACGTAAAACATCAAAAAGACCTAATATCTTTTTCTTTTGCCTTTCAACACAATGTGGCATTCCAATGGAATTATTTTTTGTTTTAGCACTAATACTATAATCCTTTCTTACATATTCAGGCAACTCACATATTTCCGGAAGCAAAATGTCGCCCAAAGTTGAATTTGCTTCTCTTCCAAAAGCAGAATATCTAAATTGATTTTTCCGAATCGCCAATGCATAATAAATACGCTCGTTAAGTGTCATTTTCGAATCAATGGGCGTCAATATTGCGACATTTTGACCATTATAATATTTAGAGAATTGAACATTAGCTGTCAACCTTCCCTCACCGCCTAATGGAACAGAAATAGTTAGCGGATCATTAGGTATAATTCCTACTTGCTCATTACAAATCAAATCTATTCCATGATTTTTAGATGTGCGAGAAACAAAAATTATTGGCTCTTCTTTTCTTTCAATAGCTTTATTTTTATCAAGCTTCGTTCCATATGTTATATTAAATATTTTACTAAGCTTCTTCATCTTCATTATCCTCGCTATTAGTTAATTTCGTGTCATATAAAGCTTTATACACAAAATATTCCTCAACTGCCTTTTGAAAATCAGATTCAGTTATCTCATCATAATTAGGTTGCAAGTATGCTTCGGAACACCATTCATCATTATACTTGATACTCCGTTTTATACTAAATCCTGGAATTTCACTAAAATCTCTAAATGCATTGACCCATTTAGTTTTAATCTCTTCCCATTTTTTATTACGATCTATACGCCCAGAATTTCTTGAAACAATGAAACCATCATCTCTACAATAAGCAAACCAAGACTTAACATTGCAATCATGAGGCCTATGTGCTCTAAAAATTACTATACATGTTACAGTGCCTACTGGGTAAAATAATGTTGTAGGCATACTCATCACGCCAAGCAATGTATGTTCCTCTAATATTTTCTTTCTCTTTAATGTTTCTTTTGTCTGCACAGAACAAACACAATTTATAGGAATAATTGCTATCCCTAATCCACCTGGTTCAAGAAGATTAAGCATATTATAAACAAAATCTAACTCACTTCCACCATCATCAGTCTGACTATAAGGAGGATTCATAAATGCAACTGTAGGTCTGTGTACATTTTTTATTTTTTCAATTATGTTAGCATCAAAACAACTACAATTATACAGATTAGATTTTCCATCACCTCTGATTATCATATTAGCAGCAGCCAGAGTAAACATCTTTGATTCACTCTCAACACCAATTAACTGATTACGCCTAATGTTTTTTTGAATAGATGGATCATCTGTTTTCTTAAGCATAAAATTCATAGCACTTATTAAAAAACCTCCTGTACCACAACAAGGATCAACAACTCTATCTGAAATTGATAGATTTGCTAATTCGCAAAATAAATCCGTTATGTGATTTGGAGTTAACACTATGCCTAAGCCTTTTTTGTTACCATCTGTATAAGATAAAAATTCTTTATAGAATTCGCCTATATAATCAAATGAATGTTCTATATTTATATACGGCCAAATTTCCTCTTTTACTTTATTTATTATGAACAAAAAATCTGTATCGGTACGATTATTATTATTTAGTTTATTAATGCTCAACAAACTTCGAAAATTAGTCATCATTATACTTACTTTATCTTTAGGCATACCTTCTATTGAATCTAATTTATTCTCGATAGAGGTCAACAATAAATTTAATAAAGATTTCGGCGTTGTTTGAGTTTTATAACTATTTAAAAAACTTTCCTCTGATAATGCAAGAAGTATAGCACTAATTATTATAGGCTTAAGTTCATCTGTGATTTTAATCTTTTCACGCAAAACTTTATGAATTACTTTCGTATTCTTTTTGATGTTTTTTATATCATACTCTTTCTTCTCATTTGTAGCACGAATTATTTTTAAATATTCCTCTTTTGAACATAACCTATTTAAATTTAAACTAACTGGACTAAATGCACCTTTTATCCACATATAATTACTAATTGTTAAAGTATCAATACTTTCCCCACTTATACCTATGGATATCACATGATACTCTTTAGATAAGTACTTTCCATATAATAATGCACCATCCACAGCATATTCAGCATATTTATTCTTATTGATACTTTCGTGAAACCTCGTTGAAGCCTTGCATTCGATGACCATTAATATATCAGTATTTTGAAATTGTATTATATATTCTGGTTTTCCACAGCCAGAGCCACTTTTGCTTGCCTTTTTTAGACAGTCTTTAATTATTGGATTATCGCTAATTTGTTCCTCTATTACTATATTTTTTTCATCATAGTAACCTAACCTTTTTAACATATCCCTTGTTAAAATCTCAGTTTTCCTCTCGTTAGCCATTATCTAATCCTCAGCAAGTTTATTAAATATATATTAAGTTAGTTAATATATTTAATCTTATCATTTTTATTGGATATTGTCTATTAATAATCAAAAATAATTCTTATTTACTTTTTCATATTTACACACAGTACATTTACTTTTACTATAGATACCAGGTTAGAATCCATAACTCTGTTTTGATTAGGGAGTTCAAGTCCCGACTTCGGCTATACGAATGGGGTTCAAGTCCCACCTTCTAGTACCCTATTAAAAAATCCTTTTTGTTCATCATAGACAACTTATAAAGACCTGCAAATCGCACGTCTTTTATTTTGTATAAATGAAAACTTGCAAGCAAAATCGCTTCCCTGCAACTTTATTATTTAATCATTTGATTTAATATAAATTCAACATCGTATTTCATGATTTCATTAACTATATCTTTTATTGTATTTAGCCTTATAATATATATTTGTTTTTAAAACGGTTCAAGACAAAAATTTGTACTTCCTCCGGTTTTTTCAAAATTTATATGGAAATTATAAAATAGGGGTTGCTCATTACGTCGCGTAATGAGTTAAAATATAGGCAAGGAGAAATTTATGGAAAAATACAGAGCAATTCCGCAAGGATATATGACAGTTGGAGAAGTCGCAAAAAAGATGGGTGTAACCGTACGCGCTTTGCAATACTATGACCGCGAAAAAATATTAACGCCTTCTTGTTTTAGCGAAGGCGGTCGACGTTTATACAGCGACAAAGATATAGTCGAGTTACATCAAATACTTGCTCTCAAATCTTTGGGATTTTCATTTGATGAAATTAAGAAACGCGCTGTTACAATCAACACTCCGCAAAAAGCAATTGACGCACTAACTGAACAGTCAAAAGCAATACAAATGCAAATAGACGTACTCTCCCAATCCTTACGGGAAATCGAGATATTAAAAGAAGAAATAAAACAAATGCAAACGGTGGATTTCGCAAAGTACGCCGATATAATCGTAAATTTGCAAATGGGCAACAAATACTACAATCTTGTTAAATATTTTGACAAAGATATGATTGAACACTGTCATAAAAATTTCAATAAAGAAACCGGCGGTGTTTTTATAAATAAATTCAATATGATTTTACATAAAATCGAAGAATATACCCAAAAAGGCATTGAACCTACAGGTAAGCAAGGACAAACAATCGCAAAAGAATTTTGGCAACTTATAACGGAGTTTACGGGCGGAGATATGTCTTTACTTCCCCAACTAATGAATTTTAGAAATATGCAAACAGCCGACGAGCAATATATAAATATGCAAATTACGCTAAATAACTTTATCGAACCGGCATTGAACGCCTATTTTACGAATTCGGGAACAAATCCGTTTGAGAATAAAAATGAATAATATAATCGAAGTAAAAGAATTAAAGAAAAATTACGGCTCCAACGCCGTTTTGAAAGGAATAAACTTGCGCGTAAAAAAGGGCGAGATTTTTGCTCTTTTGGGCGTAAACGGCGCAGGCAAAACAACAACTTTGGAATGTATCGAAGGTTTGCGTCCGTATGACAGCGGAATGATAACCGTAAACGGAAAAATAGGAATTCAACTGCAATCGTCTACTCTGCAAGCCTATATTCGACCTATGGAAGCCGTCAAACTCTTTGCTAAATGGAATAAAACTTCGCCGAATAACGAAACGTTGCGCTCACTCGGAATTTACGATTTATCTAATAAGAAATACTCCGATTTATCTATCGGACAAAAACGCAGATTACATCTTGCGTTATCGCTTATAGGCAACCCTGAAATAATCTTCCTTGACGAACCGACGGCGGGACTTGACGTAGAAGGACGCGTGGCGTTGCACAACCATATACGCCGACTAAAATCTCAAGGCAAAACTATAATTCTTGCAAGCCACGATATGGCGGAAGTTGAAGACTTATGCGATCGAATCGCGGTATTGAAAAACGGAGAGATTGCTTTTATAGGTACCGTTGACGAATTTACCGCTATCAGCGGGAAAAAACATATAATACATATTACAAGCGAAAGAGGTCAGGAAAATTACGAAACGGAAAATATAACGCAAACGTTGCTTGATGTTTTACTTAAATATAAAGAAGGCAACATAGCAATAACAGACATTAAAACTGACAAAATTTCATTTGAAAAGCAATTTATAAACGTCGTAAAAGGAGAAGAAGAATGAAAGCGTTATTATATGGAATAAGTCTACAATTCAAAATGGATATACGTAGCAAAAGTATGCTTATCACCTGCTATTTGGTCCCTCTTGTGTTTTTTCTTTTCATGGGAGGTATATTTACTTCAATTGATACCAACGCGACAAAAACGCTTATACCTTCTATGACGGTATTTACAATTACCATGAGCGCTCTATGCGGATTACCCCCTGCAGTTGCGGAAATCTACGGTACGGATATTAAAAAAATGTATAAGGCAAACGGCGCCCCAATATGGTTTGGAATAGTTTCGCAATTCGTATCTTCATTTATACATACCTTTATTGTATGTTTGATTATTTTTGCGCTTTCTCCGCTAATTTTCAAAGCGGAATTACCTTCCAATCTAATATGGTATTTTTGTTCGGAAATTACATATCTAGCCGCGACTTTGGCAATCGGCAGTATTATTGGACTGTTGTTTAAGCAACAAGCCAAAATGACTATGATAGGAATGATAATTTTTTTGCCGTCAATTATGCTTTCGGGTATAATGTTCTCGGCGGATCTATTACCTAATTTTATGCAATATTTCTCTTACGTCTTTCCCGCCACGATTGCTTTTAAGGCAATGACAAATTTTCAAATTTGGCAAATACCTGTTTTACTGTGCATTCTCATAGCGCTGTGCGTTGTCATCACACTATTGTTAAAATTCAGAATTAAAAGATAGAATGTAGAGAAAGCAAACTAATTATACGCTCCTACTCAAAACTAATCTGATAAATAAACAAAAAGTCCCCCGTCGAAACGAAGGACTTTTGTTATTTTAGAATTAACTATTACTTCAATTCAGCAAAGTACTTGATAGTTCTTACCATTTGGCTGGTGTAAGAATTTTCGTTATCGTACCAAGAAACTACCTGAACCTGCGTGCAACCGTTGTCCATAGGAATAACCATGGTCTGGGTAGCGTCGAACAACGAACCGTAAGTCATGCCGATAACGTCGCTGGAAACAAGTTCTTCTTCCGTGTAACCGAAAGATTCGGTCGAAGCAGCCTTCATTGCAGCATTGATTTGTTCTTTTGTTACGTTGCCTTCTACAACTGCAACCAAAATCGTGGTAGAACCGGTCGGAGTCGGAACTCTTTGAGCGGAACCGATAAGTTTGCCGTTGAGTTCGGGAATAACAAGACCGATTGCCTTAGCGGCGCCGGTGCTGTTTGGAACGATATTAACCGCAGCAGCGCGGCTTCTTCTCAAATCGCCTTTTCTTTGCGGTCCGTCGAGAACCATCTGATCGCCGGTATAAGCGTGAACGGTAGTCATGATACCGGACTTAATAGCAGCGAGTTTGTTCAAAGCGTTTGCCATAGGAGCCAAGCAGTTGGTTGTGCAAGAAGCGGCGGAAATTACAGTGTCGCTTGCTTTCAAAACCTTGTGGTTTACGTTGAATACAACGGTAGGAAGATCGTTGCCTGCCGGAGCGGAAATAACAACTTTCTTTGCGCCTGCCTGAATATGAGCCTCAGCCTTAGCCTTGGAAGTGTAGAAACCTGTACATTCCAAAACTACGTCAACGTCGAGTTCGCCCCAAGGAAGTTCGGCAGCGTTAGCCTTAGCGTAGATTTTGATAGTTTTGCCGTTAACAGTGATAGAATCCTCTCCCGCTACAACGCTGTCGCAGTATTTGTAACGTCCTTGAGCGGAATCGTACTTCAAAAGATGAGCAAGCATTTTCGGGCTTGTCAAATCGTTGATAGCCACAACGTCATAACCGTCAGCGTCAAACATCTGTCTAAAAGCAAGACGGCCGATACGGCCGAAACCGTTGATTGCAACTTTTACATTTGCCATAATATATTGGTCCTCCAAAAAAATAAATATCAGTTTATTTATGCGCTTATCGCACATTTAATATTCTATCAATATTTCCATTCATTTGCAAGCAATTTTTATAAAATTCCCATACGCGCAAACATTTTTGACAAAAATTTGACGATTTCTTGATATATGGTTAAATAACTCCCCGATTTTTCCACACTTGTCCCATAAATGTTACAATAGGCTTTTGCGCAGAATTTTACTATTGCAATAACACTGTATTTGAAAAAATCAAGCCCCGAAAGGCTTGATTTTATTTTTTTATTTAGTTTTTATTCTAAAACTTGATTCAACTCTTCTTGATTTTCGGAATTGTCATTCCAGAAATCGTCGTTGGAATTATTGCCGTTGATGCTCTCATCTCCGTTGGTTCCTTCATCACCGTTGTCCAAGTCAGGTCCTTTTACGCCCAGTTTATTCGCTATTTTTACTCTAATTGCGTCGGCTGCGCTTTTACCGCCTATCATAGGTTCTGCCACCGTCAAAAACTGGTCCGCGATATAATAGATAACTTCGCCGTTGGTTTCCGCCCCTACCTGCTCGCTGGCTTTATCTTTCATTAACTTCCAACCGACTCCAAGTCCTATGCCGATTAAAAGCAGAATTATCAAGAAGATTATTAAGTGAGCGCGCACAAATGCAGATCTGCTCTTATTTCCTACTCCGAACAGCCAACACAATCCCGCGATTATATTGATAAGAGGTATAGCCATTATAATAAACGTCGCTATCCACTTGCCTGCCGTCATAGGATAATTACGCAAATCGTAATCGTCGAACTTCTTATATTTTTTATATACTTTCTTTTCTTTTTTGGACATTTTTCCGTCGGAAGGCATGACGAATTTCATTGGTTTTTTGTCGTCGGAATCGTTCAGCAAACTATTATTGTTCTGCTTATTATTTTGCGTAGCGGTAGGCGCCGCCTGCTGATTGGGTCTGCCGTAACCGTTATAGTAAGAGTTGGATTGATTGTTTTGAGCGCCCGGTCCGTAAACGTTGTAATACGGACTTCTCGGGTCGTTGCCGTAACCGGGACCTTGCATATTCGGCATAGGTCCGTTGGCGTTGTTCTTTCCTTTCTTTTCATCTTTTTTCTTATTCATAGCCTTTACGCCTCAAAAATAAGTTTTTTGTATATCTATATTACTACAATATGCGACAATTGTCAACAATGAAATTTCCGGTAAATTTTCCCTATTGCTTTTAGTAAATCTTATTTAAGATTTTCGGGGTTGAGAACCTTAAGTTCGTCAAGCGTAAAAATACCGTCTTTTCTTATAAGTTTATCGTCGAAATATATTTCTCCGCCGCCCATTTCTTTTGTCTGCACAAGTACCAAATCCCAATGAATTGCGGAGTTGTTGCCGTTGAAGGCGTCGTCGTAGCACGCTCCCGGCGTAAAGTGTATGGAGCCGCTGATTTTCTCGTCGAAAAGTATATCCCCCATCGCTTTGGTAATGAAAGGATTGACGCCCATTGCAAATTCTCCTACGTATCTCGCGCCGTCGTCGGTATCGAATATTTTATTGATTGCGTCGGTTTTATCCGACGTCGCTTTTACTATCTTGCCGTCCTTAAATTCAAGACGGATATTATCGAATCTTATTCCGTTGCAAACAGAGGGTACATTATACGATATAACGCCGTTTACGCTGTCTTTTACGGGCGCAGTATATACTTCGCCGTCGGGAATATTTCTGCGTCCCGCGCACTTTACTCCGCCTATGCCTTTAATTGAGAAAGTAATATCCGTTCCCTTTCCTACTATCCTAACTTTATCCGTTTTATTCATAAGTTCTACCAAAGGCGTCATCGCTCTTTCCATTTTGGAATAATCGAGATTGCATACGTTGAAATACAAATCTTCAAACGCTTCCGTACTCATACCCGACATTTGGCTCATGCCCTGCGTAGGATATCTCAATACGCACCATTTGGTATTCGCTACTCTTCTTTCATGATGTACGGGATGGGAATAACCGACGTTGTAAATATTTCGCCTATCTTCGGGAACATCGGAAAGTTCGTAAGCGTTTT
Source organism: uncultured Christensenella sp. (assembly GCA_910584635.1). Classification (GTDB taxonomy): domain Bacteria; phylum Bacillota; class Clostridia; order Christensenellales; family UBA3700; genus RACS-045. The sequence continues at coordinate 98,200 of CAJUBA010000002.1, forward strand.
CTCCCCCTCTTATCCCGATATACGCCTGCATTTTATCCATTCTGTAGCAAGCGAAATCGCGCATTCTTTCCGCAAATTCCTTATCCATATCCAAAAGAATTTGTCTTTGTACTTTATTATCGTATATTTCCACAAACGGGTAGGCTCCCGCCAAACGCGCTTGTTTGACTAACGCGTTTACTAGTTGATAATCCACGCCGGTGGCTTCTATCAAGATATTTTCTCCCTTCTTTAATTCGCAAGAAAAATTTATAAGATTCTTCGCCAAAACGTTTATTCTTTCATCGGTAAGCATATCGCAATCTCCTTTCTCCCCGCATTTTCGGGGTCGATACTTATATTATATCCCATTAAAAAGTTTTTGCAATAATTTTTTCCCAAATATTCTATTTGCCGACAAGACCAGTCGAGTCGCTCAATAAAACGAAAATACTTGCAATTTATTTTCGCGTGTGTTAAAATCAATGTGATAATAAATTTGGAGGTCATTTATATGCCACTTGTAACATCAAAAGAAATGTTTAAGAAAGCGTACGCAGGTCATTATGCAATCGGCGCTTTCAACGTAAACAATATGGAAATCATCCAAGGAATCGTAGAGGCTGCTACCGAAGAAAACGCTCCTCTTATTCTTCAAGTATCGTCCGGCGCAAGAAAGTACGCTAACCCGACTTATCTTCGTAAAATGGTTGAAGCGGCGGAAGAAGTAAGCCATCTTCCCATCTGTCTTCACCTCGACCACGGCGACACTTTCGAACTTTGTAAAAGTTGTATCGACGGCGGATTCAACTCCGTAATGATCGACGGAAGCCACCACTCTTTCAAGGATAATATCGAACTTACAAAGAAAGTCGTAGAATACGCTCACGACCACGGCGTAACGGTAGAAGGCGAACTCGGACGTCTTGCAGGCGTTGAAGACGACGTAAAAGTTTCCGCAGAAGACAGTTCCTATACCCGTCCAGAAGAAGTAGAAGAATTCGTAACCAAGACCGGCGTTGACTCTTTGGCTATCGCTATCGGAACTTCGCACGGCGCTTTCAAATTCAAGCCGGGTACAAAACCCCAACTTCGTTTTGACATTCTCGAAGAAGTAAGCAGAAGACTTCCCGAATTCCCGATCGTACTTCACGGCGCTTCGTCCGTACCGCAAGAATTCGTTAAGATCGTAAACGAAAACGGCGGCAAACTCAACGACGCTATCGGCGTACCCGAAGATATGCTTCGTCAAGCCGCTTCTATGGCAGTATGTAAGATAAACATCGACTCCGATTTGAGAATGGCTTGCACCGCAGGTATCCGCAAGCACTTTGTAGAGCATCCCGATCACTTCGATCCCAGACAGTATCTCGGCGACGCTAGAGCGAATATCAAATATATCGTTAAGCACAAACTTGTCAACGTACTCGGTTGCGCAGGCAAGGCTGACGAAATTCTCGGAAAGTAATCTTTATAAAAGCAAAGAAAATACAAATACCCTCGCGAACTGCGAGGGTATTTTTTATATACAACTTAAATACTATTCCTCTCTACTGTCAAACGTCTTTTTTTGTAACAACGACAGTCTTAGATTTATTGCGGTAATTATTATCAACGCAAGATACATAACCATTATAATTACGTTGTGAATCGTAACGTATTCTCTTTTTAACGCTATCAAAATCATGCTGCCGATTAAACATAACGAATTACCGACCAAAGTCATAATTGTAAGTTTGTTGTTTTCCTTGTAAAAATTCACAGCGTTGAATATGATTATAAATATTGTAGACAATGCGATAAAATAGGTCAAAAACGCTATGCCCTGCAACAGCATATTCGGCTCCATCAAATACGAAACGTACTCTACTTCTGACACGTTATTCGGTTCGGTTAACGAAACGATTTTTACGCTGTCGGGCATAATTTCCAGAATGAAAATGATACATGAGATAACTAAGTTTAGTAGACTATTTATTTTTAATCTGTTTTTCATTCATTTGTCCTCCTAATTTAATACTTTGCAATACGATAGAAACAAAAAATAACGCTGTAATTACTAAATTATACGCAGTAATATATTTTTGCATAATACATATATACATCAAACTTCCTATGCCGCATATAGATGAAAATATAATGGATACAATGCTTAATTTCTTGTGATTCCGCTTTTGTTTTGACCTATATTTTCCTACTGATTATATATTACCATAACTTTTTGTAAATATGCAATACCCAAAATAAATAACTGCCCTATTTTTTAGTTGATTTAGATAAAAACCAAAACGCCGCTCTTACGAGCGACGCTTTGGCTACGTCCCGATTTTGTGAGGCATCGGGTACGTAAATATTATGGATTTTTGGCTATGTTATAAAACTACTGCGCTGCGCTAGTTTTTCTACCTGTCGATATCTTAATTCGTCTCCTGCTCTCGTCCTATCTTCACAGTTCTCTTCCTTACTTTTTGACAATCTATTTGTTGTTTATTTATAGCGTTTAGATACTATATAAATTATTTAACAAATTTGTGAAATGATTTTTCCCCAAAGGCATCGCCCGTTTGGGCGACACCCTCGGATACGCTCCCATTTTAAGGATGGACACGGAAGCGCAATTAGGATATAGGGCTGACCTTATTATCTTCTCATATATTCTCAATTTCTTATAAGGAATTAGAAAAAGTTTGAATTAGAAAAGTTATAAGCGAACCGTTCCCCAAGTCGCCGCCCTTACGGGCGACGTCCCGGTTACGTTTCCGAATAGTGTAGGTGGGTATCGGAAACGTAAAAAGTTAGAACATAGGGGGGCTTCCGCATGTATTTTACGTTAAAACCCTATCCGCCTATTTCATAATTTCAATATACGTTTTCTTTGAAATTTGAACGGCGTTTTGCTCCAGACAAAATTCATTCTTTTGTCGTAAATATTATACCAAATTTTTCAAGTGATTTCCATAGTTTTTATGTTTATAACAGTTAACATCGTGTCAACAAAACATAACAAACATGTCAACAATTGTTAACTTTTGTCGATTTTAGTAATTTTTTATGTTAAAAAAATGTAACAACGCGCATTAAACGCTATTTTCAACTATCCTATCAAGCGGTTTGACAAAACAATAAAATCACGTTGAATCTTACGGTAAATCAACGCGATTTTTAATTAAATTTACGATATAATTTACTATACTTCTATCAAATACAAATACCGTGCAGAATGCTGCTTGAAAGAAGATGTCTTTGAATAATATTCTGCATTTGCGCGCTGCTGTCGTACACGCTTAGTTCGGATAAAATAATGCTCATAAAATTGTGAAGTTCAAGCAACTTGTACATCGATTGCTTTATCGGCATTCTTTCAACCGAAACGAAAATTTCTCCGGTAATATTTGCCATACCCGCGACGAGCGTTTTGTTTTTATTCGCGCTTTGAAGTATAAAATCCATTATTTCGGAGTTGCGTGATATAAAAACTGCGTCCATAGACGAAATTATTTTGGCTATCGTGGTGCAACGCTTGCAAAATTCCGCGCATTTATCCGTCATATAAACTGGAATAGGATAAGAAAATAAATGAGATTGCGAAGACTTTCTTTCCCTGTCCAATTTATCGAATTCCTCGTTCATTTTGCGTATCTGCTCTTCGCTCGCGATTAAATCAAACTCGTCTTGCATATCTTTCTCCTTTTATATTCAGCCGTTTTATTAAATTTTATTAGGCATCTGTACCGTATATGACACAATTAAAGTATTTTCTTGCATAATTTTCTTTGTGTAGTTGCAATTTGACGAGATAACGATTATAATAATCTATATGGAAACCAATTTGATATCGCCCAGCACGCTCTGGGCAAATTACGATGCCGATGCGGTCAAACTCAGATCCAATTTCATAAAATACGATACATCCGAAAACGGAATCGTAGATTTTGAAGTGTATTTGAGTTGCGAGGAAGAGGACAAAAGTACAAGCCTTACCTACTGTTACGGCAAAATTCCAAAAGACAATTATAAAAACGCTACTTTGATTTATATAAGCGGTTTCAAATCAGATTTAAGCAACGAAGTATTCGACAACTTCTTACCGAAGGGTTACGCCGTAGTCTGTTTTGATTATAAAGGTAAAACCGATGACAAATCAAAGCATACGATTTATCCCGATTCGCTCAGTTACGCCAATTTGGCGTTCAGCGCAAGACATCTTGACGGATTTGTCAAATCGCCCAAAGATTCCTGCGTATTCATTTGGAGCAAAATGTGCCGCAACGTAATTACCTTTGTAAAAAAACTTTTGGGCGAAGACAACAAAATTTATTTGCGATCTTCTCTCGAAGGCGGTAATATTCTGTGGCAAGTCGCGGGTATGGACAAACGCGTCGAAGGCGTAATCGCCGCAAACAACGCGGGTTGGGAGGAAAGCAGAGGTCTTTTCAGATTCTCCGAAAGTCCCGATGAGTTTAATTTTTCAGAAGAAAAAATCAAGTGGATGAGCGCTTGCGCCCCGCAATCATACGCAAAATTCGTCGAGTGTCCCGTGCTTTTCGTTTCGGGAACAAACTCTTCTTTGACAAGCATAGACAGAGTGGAAAAAACCTTTTCGCTTACAAAAAACAACGGAGATAATCTCGCGTGTCTTTGCTCCAATCTTTTCAATACTATGAACGCGCGTGCAAAAACCTGTCTTACTATTTGGCTTGATAAGGTATACTACAATCAGCCGCGTCCCAAAGCGCCTACCGCCGCGTTTGAAATCATTGACGGACAACTTTGCGTAAAAATGGATTACGACGCTTCTATAGAAATAGAAAAAATAGAAGTGCATTACTGTTACAACGAAATAAACAGCGAACTTAGGCATTGGAACAAAAACATACTCTCCTCTGCAAATCCCATAACGCAAATACCGGTTAGATTGGGAGATACGCAGGTGTTCGCTTACGCGTCGGTACATTATAAAGACGGACAGTTCTACTCTTCTCTGCCTATAATGTTCAGATTGGACGGAGTCGATATAGAGAGAGTCGCTTCAAAACGTTCGCATATCGTATACGAACGCAAAGACGGTCTTGACGCGTGGGTTGTAGACAACAACAACGGCGAATATTTTATGCCGGAACTCAAAGCGGGAGCGTTTGACATAGTGGGCGTTACCGCAGAAAAAGGTAATCTGGCTACTTATAAAATAAGCGATAATCTTTACGAACAAAGCGAAAACAGCATATTCCAATTTGACTGTTATTCCGAAAAGAATAGGTCGCTTTTCGTGGAAGTTTGCGTGGAAGTCGCTATGTTCAAATACGAATATTACAGAGTCGAAGCGCGACTAAGCGGCGACGAATGGCAAAAAATCGCCCTTTCGCACAACGATTTCAAGACTGCGGAAAGAGTTCCTCTCAAAGACTGGAAAAAAGTAAAAAAACTCTCCTTCCTCAATATCGACGGAACTTTGATAAGCAATATTATTTGGGTATAACGACGTGTTGAAATTAAGCGAACTGAAAGTCGGAGATATTCTGATAACAAAAAAAAATCACCCGTGCGGAAGTAATCGATGGGTGGTTTTGCGTACGGGCGCAGATTTCAAATTAAAGTGCGAAGGTTGCTCGCATACAGTAGTTATGTCAAGCGAAAACGTAAAAAAATCAGTTAAGGCGGTAATCGCCGAATAGACGGCGGAGAATCATGCAAGAAGACGGCGTAAATTTACAGGAAAATTATAATTATATAGGCGATAGAAAAAAATCGGGAAGACTGAGCGCTCTCAATGTCTTCCTAAGCATAGTCATTATCGCGCTTCTTGTTGCCCTGATTGTTTTTACCACAACCATCACCTCCATTAAAGTGAGAGGCGAAAGCATGATGCCCAACGTCGTCGACGGCGACAGACTTGTTTTGCTAAAACGCGGCTACTCGCTTGAATACGGCGATATAGTGGTTTTCCACAGAGAACAGGACGAAGACGCGGCGGTAAAAAGGGTCATAGGAAAAGGCGGCGACGTCATATCTTTCGATCTTGCTCAACTCAAATGGGTGCGCAACGGCGAGTACGTCGACGAAGGCGCTTATTTTGCGGGCGAATACAGCGAAAGTTATTTTACTTCGATGCTTTTTGAATTGCAAGGCAAAGGAATAACTATCCCCGACGGACATATATTCGTGTTGGGCGACAACCGCAATATGCCCGGCTCGTATGTCTCGAAAGACAGCCACATGTACGGTCCTCTTTCCGAAGAAGACGTGCTTGGAAAAGTTATACACATTATAAAATAAACCTTAACGCGAAAGGAGCGAAAAAATGAAAGCAATAGTTTCCGTAGTAGGCAAAGATAAAAAAGGCATAATCGCGCAGGTATCTTCCTGCCTTTTCGACATGTCTATAAATATCGAAAACATTTCGCAGACAATCATGCAAGATTATTTCACAATGATTATGGCGGTGGATGCCAGCGAATGTTCAATCAAATTCGACGCTATAAAGCAAAACCTTAACACGCTTGCGGAACGTATGGGATTGGAGATTCATATCCAATTGCAAAGCATATTCGACAGCATGCACCAAATCGACACAGTAAAGAAAGGACTTTGATATGTATTCGAGCAATGAGATTATCGAAACGATAAATATGATTTCCCAACAGCATCTCGACGTCAGAACGATTACTTTGGGAATTTCGCTGTTTGACTGTATTACCGACAGCAAAAAACGCACGTGCGAAAAAATCTACGACAAGATAATGTCCAAAGCGGGCAACCTCGTAAAAATCGGAAACGACATTTCAGGCGAATTGGGCGTGCCTATAGTCAATAAGAGAATTTCCGTTACGCCCGTCAGCCTCATATCGGCGGCAAGCAAAGGACATCTCGAAATTATACGTACTCTCGACAAAATAGCCGACGAAACGGGCATTGACTTTTTGGGAGGCTACTCCGCTCTCGTACACAAGGCGATGACGCCTTACGAAAAGGAGTTTATTCTTTCAATTCCACAGGCGCTTTCGACTACGAATAAGATATGTTCGTCGGTCAACGTCGCGACTTCCAAAGCGGGCATAAATATGGACGCGGTCGCGTTGATGGGTAAAATCGTCAAAGAGTGCGCTTTCCTTACGAAAGACAGCGATTCTCTCGCTTGCGCAAAACTCGTGGTATTCGCAAACGCAGTCGAGGACAACCCGTTTATGGCGGGAGCCTTTCTCGGAGCGGGCGAAGACGATACCGTCGTAAACGTAGGCGTATCGGGACCGGGCGTGGTAAAAACGGCGCTTGAAAAAGTCGACGGAGATCTCACGCAAGTAGCAGAATGTATAAAACAAACGGCGTTCAAGATAACCCGTGTGGGACAACTTGTCGCAAAGGAAGCGAGCAAAAGACTCAACGCCAGTTTCGGCATTGTCGATTTATCCCTTGCTCCTACTCCGGTAGTAGGCGATTCCGTCGCGCATATCCTTGAAGAAATAGGTCTTGAAAGCGTGGGCGCATACGGTACGACGGCATGTCTTGCTATGCTCAACGACGCCGTTAAAAAAGGCGGCATTATGGCATGTTCCAACGTAGGCGGACTGTCCGGAGCGTTTATACCGGTATCCGAAGACGCAGGAATGATAAAAGCCGCGGAATCGGGCGCGCTTAATTTGGAAAAACTCGAAGCAATGACTGCGGTATGCTCGGTCGGACTGGACATGATAGCGATACCGGGAGATACAACGGCGGAAGTAATATCCGGAATAATCGCCGACGAGATTGCTATCGGCGTCGTAAACACGAAAACCACCGCGGTAAGGGTAATTCCCGTCTACGGCAAAAAAGCGGGCGAATACGCCGAATTCGGCGGTCTGTTGGGACGCGCTCCCATAATGAATATAAACAAATACTCTCCTGCAAAATTCATAAACCGCGGAGGAAGAATTCCCGCGCCGTTGCACAGCAACAAAAACTGATAACGTTATGAATATAGAAGGCAAAAATCCCGTTAAAGAAGCGCTTGTTTCGAGTCAAGAAATTTCCAAGGTGTATATTTCTAAAAACGCCCGCGATTTGCAAGCCGTTATAGACACGGCAAAAGCCAAAGGCGTTCGCCTTGAATTCGTTGACAAAGCCTTTCTCGACAGGATAAGCGAAAGCGGAAGACATCAGGGAGCGATAGCGATAGCCAAAGATTTCCGATATACCGACGTCGACGATATTATTGCGTTTGCAAAAAGCAAAAACGAGCGTCTTTTTATAATTCTGCTCGACAGTATAGAAGATCCGCATAATTTGGGCAGTATACTCCGCGTCGCGGAATGTATGGGCGCGCACGGCGTAGTTATTCCGTCAAGAAGAAGCGCTTGCGTAAACGCTACGGTACTCCGCTCTTCGGCAGGCTCGGCAAATCATATACGAGTGGCAATGGTCGGCAATATCAACGACGCGATAAGACAACTTACGGATAAGTTCGTAAACGTATACGCCGCGGATATGCAAGGTACTCCGCTTAGCGAGTGCCGTCTGGACGAAGATATAGCGATTGTCATAGGCAATGAAGGTAGCGGGGTCAAATCGCTTACAGAAAAACTCTGCTCGGGCGTAATTTCAATTCCCCAATACGGCAAAGTCAATTCGCTCAACGCTTCGGTGGCTTGCGGTATAATATGTTATGAAATTACAAGACAGAGGAATTTATAATATCAAAAAACGTTTTAATATTGAAAAGTTTTTCCGACTTGACAAGTCGGATTTTTATTGTCTTGAAATATTGTAAATACTCTCTTCGTTTGCCTTGACATAACGTTGAGTATCTAATAAAATATATAGGTCGACTCTAAATAAGGATAACGTCTGATGATTGAAAAGATATTTGGAAAATGGCATATTGCCGAACTGATTTTGTATTTATCGGGACTTGCGCTGATAGTAATTATGTCGGTATGTTTCGGCGCGTCTTGGATGTCGGCGATAACCGGACTGTTCGGTTTGAGTTGCGTGCTTTTTGCCGCCAAAGGTAAAGTAGTGGGCATACTTTTTACTTGGGTAATGATAGTGTTTTACAGCATACTTTCATACAAAAACAAATATTACGGAGAAGTGTTTATAAACGCGTTTATGATGTTCCCTATGACGATAGTATCTCTTATCGCCTGGATTAAAAATCTCGGGAAAGATTACGTAGTCAAAGTCAACACGATAAAGAAATCGGAAATAGCGATAGTGTTTGTTGTTGCCGGAGTTGCTTTCGTCGCCTTTTATTTCATACTTCGCGCTTTGGGAACTTCCCAACTTATTTTCAGTACGATTTCCATCGTAACCAGCGTACTTGCCACATACTTTCAGTCAAGACGCAGTAAATACGGTTTTCTTGCGTTTTTGGTAAACGACGCGGTACTTTGCGTACTTTGGCTTTTCGCTACCCTTCAAGACGTCAAAAATATAGCCATGCTGACCGCCGTCGCTTTGTACGTCGTAAGCGATATATACGGTTTTATCAGTTGGGGCGCGCTTCAAAAACGTCAGCAAAAAGAAAGCCTTGCGAATTGACGAAATATAAATTTTTAGATAAAAAATAAAACCAAAACTTGATATTCAAAATATAAAACAAAAGTCGCGTCGGCAAATCGTCCGACGCGACTTTTCTAAACTTCGTTATTTAATTAGGTCTTATAATAAAACCCTGTTTATCAACTCCGTATCCCTCAAGAGAATCGCTGCCTTCGAGTTTACATTGCACTCTCAACCAGTTTTCGTAAAGGTCTTTATACATATTCGCATAAGATGTCTGCGATTGCGCAGTGTAATACTCGAAAAGATTTTTGTATAAATTACCGTTGTTAATCAATTCCGTAATCTTCTTCTCGCCGTTCTCGTGAAAAACCAAACTGCCGTCGTTATATCTTCCGTAAAGATTCAAACTGCTTGTAGTTATATCCGTGTCTATGCTTGCAAGTATAAATCTTACGTCAACGCTACGGTCATAACCGTTGTATGTCGACGAAGACAAGCCGCCAATCGACAAATTGTCGCCGAGTGCCAAATATGCTAAATTTTCAGCCGAAGTACCGTAAGGAATCATACTTACGAATTTACCTACGCTATCATTGCTGTGGAAGTTGACAAGCAAAGCATTTACAAGTTTGGCATAATAATAACCTTCCAACGGATACTTATTATTCCAACCGTCGTATCCGCCTATGGATTCCGCCGGATGTCCCTTTATAATTATATCAAATTTATTTCTGTTCATTGCGTATACGTATTTGAACGCAAACATATAGTTGATATAATCGTTAAATGCGGCAACTTTAATCGCGTCTTTCTGCGTTTGACTAGGCTCTGTCGCCCAACTGTCCGCGCTATTGAAAGTAGATATAAAGGAATCGTAATCGGCTTGCGTAGCAAACAGCAACGGATGTTTATATTTTTGATCGAGTTGAGCATAATTATCCGGCACGTCCTCTACGGTCTTTGCCCCGCCTATTCCGTAAGCGTCGGAAGACGCCCATTTGGGATAATTATTAAACTTTGAACCGATAAATACAAGTTTCTTTTGCGGAACTGTTGTTACACCGTCAGAAAGTTTCGTCCTCGTCAACGTATTGTAAGTGTCTTCGTAATAATCGCCGTACATAAGTTCGATATAATTTTGTTTTTTGGTGCTATCGAGAGAACTTACGAGTTGAGAAATATTCTCGCTTTGAACGTTTAACTTATATCCGTCTACTTCCTCTCCTTTGAGTAAATTAATTAGTTTTGACTTGTATCCGTCCACGCTAATAGAATCCAACATGCCGATAAGTTGTTCTTTATCCTGCATACAAAGTTTTACGTTTTCTAAAGTAGTTGCCGGTATTACAAAATCCCATTCGCAGTTTAGGTCGTACATCTCGAGTTCTTTATTGTCTAATACCGTTTGACGGTATTCATTCGCCCAAGTCGCCTGTTCGACAAAAGCGTCGTAAGGTTGATCGCTGTCTTGTGATGCGGTTTTGCCGTTTATAAACGTCGCTCTAAACCAGTTATATAACTGCGTTCCGTCTTCGCACATAACTATCTCGTACTGATTCTCCGTAAGTCCGGCGTCTCTAACAAAAAGATATCCATAATACAAATCGGCGTCGCGGAGATATATAATAAATTTTTCATTTCCGAATACGTTTAGTTCTTTTATCTTATTGAGCATATCCGCGTAGTTATCTCTGGTAAAACTTGTTTCGCTTTTATTCGGATCAAATCCGACGTTTACAAATCCCGCGTCGGAATCCGCTATTCCACTGTAAGTTTTTCCCCTTTCTATAAGAGCGTAAGTATCGTAGCCGTTTCCGATACTGTAAAGCGCCGAAAGTACAGGCGGAATTGTCGCCTTTGTATATATCATATTGTATTTGGTATTATACGAATTTTGAAGAGAGCCGTCGCAATACGCATTTATCCAATCTTCTTCGCTACCCTTATATTGAGGATGATACTTGCAATATATTTGATACGCGGACATGCCGTCGGTTCCGTTTTCTCCATCTTCTCCGTCTTCTCCGGGATTTCCCGTTTCTCCTTTGTCGCCTTCTGAACCTGTATCTCCGACTTCGCCTTTAAGACTGTCAAGCCATTCCTGATATGTTCCTGAAAAACCGTTTTCCACCGCAATGTCATACGCAGATTTACCGTCTTTACATGCAACTGTAAACAAGCATACTGTTATCAATATCATTACGACAATAAAAACTTTTGTAGTCTTCTTCATGTTTATCTCCTTTTTATCCGCTTTCTCAATTTTAATATGTTTAGAATTTATAAAATTATTATCTTAGCACAAAACACCGGGTCAGTAAACCTATACGTTTCCTGACTGATAATTCTTGTCGGAAATTGTTTAATTTTGTAAAAATTTCCTCTATAATTATACCTTAAAGTATTGATTTTTGTCAATCAAATCGGGTCGGTAAAAGTATACATTATTTGACTTTAATAGAAACAATAATATCTAATCGAATATAAAAACAACGCGTCGCTTAAAGACGCGTTGTTATTATAAATCCTTATTCGTTAAATCGGCTTTGATTTTCTTTCTGATTTTTTGGATAGCGTTGTCCACGTATTTAGTATTTTTCCCGACTGCGTCGGCTATCTGCGCGTAACTGCTTCCTTCGAAATACAAATCCAGAATTTTATTTTCCTCTTCGGAAAGTTTTTTATTTATAATGTTTTTGAGAGCATCCACTTCTTCTGCGCTTATCGCCAACTCTTCGGGCGATTGCATCGCCATTTTGCCTTCGTCTAGCGACGTTATCGGCACGCTATCGGAAAGCGCTTTGTTTTTAAGCCTGTTTCCGCTTCGTATACAATCGAGAATCCTATTTTTGATACATTCGTTGGCGTAAGTAGAAAAAGCGATTTTAGACTGCGTATTGTAAGTTACGACTGCGTTGTAAAGCGCTATCATTCCTTCCTGTACGACGTCGTCCCTATCCGCTCCTTTAATATAGAAAGCGCGGGCGATTTTATTTACGGCGCCTTTGTAATTTTCCATAAGGATTTCCGCCGCGCGTTTATCCCCCCCGCGAAATTTTTCGATAAGTATTATATCGTCCGACATCATTGCGTGATTCCGTCGACAAGCGCCTTTTGTCTGGCTCTAACTTCCTGCGCTTTTCCGCAAGTCATTTTGCCTTCCGTACACGGACCCGACACGCAGGACGCTCCGCAGTTTCCGAATATACTCGGCGCTACTTCAAGCACAAGCGCCAACATCTGCCACGCGACGTCTCGGATTTCCCACTGCGCTCTGTTGCAACATCTGAGATGGAAAAAGTTCATAAGCGACCTAGCGTTCATGGTAACGACCATTTTGGTTTCCGCAGCGTTTGGCAATACGAATCTGGCGTCTTCATTGGATTTTTCGCACGCTCCGCCAAGCAGCGTTTGCCACTCCGTATACCATTCGTGCATTTGCGCCATTTGGTTTTTGAACTTTTCAACCTGCTCCTCTCCCAAAGCCTCGATAGCCTCCGGTATAACGTAATTAAACGTATCTTCGCCTTTGTTTGCCGCAACGTATCTTTGAGATTTAACGCTGAACGACGCTATTCTGTGTCTTGTAATTTGAGCAAGCAAACTTCTCGATACGCCTTCGATACCGAACGTAAAACTTGCGTGTTCGAAAGGAGAAGCATGACCGAAAGATCTCAATCTCTCTATAAATTTGTTTATATCGCTTTTGTCCAACCCTTCCTGCAAATTCTCTATAGTCGCGTCGCTGTAACACAACTTCGCCGCCAATGCAACGGTCCTTTCGGGATTGGGCGTATATTCAAGTAACGTAACTTTCGGCTTAACCTGTGGCATATTTCTTCCTCCGTCTTAATCTTCCGATTATATTTAGTTTAATGTAAAAGATTATCTTTGTCAATCTTTTACTCCCCCGCCTTTTCCAAAGCAATGATTTAACATTCGTATGTATATTTAAGAGAGTCCGTCCGACGGTTCCCCCGATTTAAGCAAATATTCCAGTCTTTCGTTTTGACCCGTAAGATAAAGAAAACCTATCAACGCTTCAAAGCCCGTCGCTGTTTTATAGTCCGCGATACTTGCGTTTTTTGCTACGGAGTGCTGACGGCTGTTGCGCGCTCTTAAAAATATTCCTTCTTCCTCTTCGTTCAAAAGCGGGCGTATCGCCTCCATGCTCCTAGCCTGAGCCGCCGCGTTGACCTGCGAAGTAACGGCGACGTGAAGTTTATCCGCCTTACCCGTCGTCTTTTCCAATTCCTTGGTTCTGACGTAAAGAGTATGCGCGCCGTCCCCGATATAGGCAAGCACGAGAGGATTCAACTCTCGCGCTTGTTTTACGCTTATACTTTCTTTGATTATAGGTATATCGCCCATTATTTTTTCTTAGCCTTAGGCGCGGTCTTTTGCGCTACAAAGTAATCGAAAAGCAGTTCGTCGCTGTAAGTTTGCTGACCCGTCGCTTTCAAAGTACATTCCTGAATATACTGATAGCAACTCTTCTCCATTACTCTGATTATCTCAAACGCTTCGTCCATATCCTTTCCTGCGCAGAACACGCCGTGGTTTGCCATAAAGCAAGCGTTTCTGCCCTGCATAGCCTCGACCGTACCGTTTTTGAGTTTTTTAGTACCGGGAAGTCCGTAAGCGCCTACTCTGCACGTTCCGCCGACGAGTTTTTGCATTTCGTCGCTCATAACGGGCAATTCAATTCTTGCCGACGCAAGTATCGAACAGTAAATCGGATGCGAGTGTATCGTCGCGTTTATATCCGCTCTCGCTTGCATAATAGCCGCGTGAATCTTTCTTTCGCTCGTAGGTTTCTTACCGTCGCTCCAAACGGACGGATCGCTTATCTGCACGACGGGCATATCTTCGGGAGTAAGCGCGATGTAATCCAATCCCGTGGGCGTAACCAACATGTGATCCTCGTCAAGTCTTACCGCTGTATTACCCCAGGTTCCTTGCACAAGGTTTTCCTTCAAAAGTGCGACTCCGCTGTCTTTTATTACCTGTCTTAATCTAAGTTCGGTTTCTTTATCCCATGCCATATTACACCTCGCCCTCTTCCTTTACGGAAGTATCTTCGCTTACGATTTCTCCCTCTTCTTTAGCGGAGAGATTTTCTTGATTTTTCTTGCTGTACTTCGTCTTGTAAATAAATCTCATCAATCTTGCTTCAAAGCCGTTGATAATCTTATTTTCGCCTATTACGCTGCTTGAAACAAAGCAATGCGCCGCTTTGTCGAGAACCAGTACGCACGTATACGCTTCGTCGAGCGTACGTCCGGAAGTGATGCATCCTTTATCTTTGACAAGACAGGAATTTCTTCCTTTCAACGTCTTGATTATAGTAGTTATATCGTCTGCAGACGTCTTGCAAGTCGGACCTACTATCTGCGCCATATCGTCCATCACCGCAGGAATAGTTACGCCCGCCTTCGCAATAGGCATTACCCATTTGGGATAGCATTGACATATTGCGTTTATATCTTCTCTCGACTTATAAATTTCGGCGTGATATTTGTATTCGTTTTCTACTTTGAAGATATTCATTTTTACTATGTCTTCTTCGGTAAGGTCGCAAAGTTTTACGCCCGCTTTGGTGATATACATAAAATTGAGTTCTACCCTCATACTTATCATATCGCTATCGCCGACAACTTTCTCGCTTACGAGTTTTTGAGCGTACTCTAAAATCGTTTGGACTGTTGCGTTCATTATTCTTCTCCTTCAAATCTCTTGGAATTTGCTTTTCTGTAAGTCTTTTCAAGACTGTAATATATTTGCTTATAACTTTTGAAAAGTTCGTCGTAAATATACTTGTTTTTGGGATTAGGTCTGTATTTTTTGCTCTCGACTACAAAAGTCTTGGCGTCGGCAAAACTCTTCAATTCGCCAAGTCCTATAAGCGCGATTATAGCCGCGCCCAAAGCGCCCGCGTTTCGGGGATTTTGAACTATTGCGAATTCGCTTCCCGTAATATCGGCTATAATCTGCATCCAAGCGTCGTCCAACGCTCCGCCGCCTATTATTCTGAACTGTCTGCTGTGGAATTTATAATCTCTTCTGAAATTCTCGAGTATCCATCTGAGGTTGTAACCTATTCCCTCGTACAACGCTCTCATAATATGTTCTCTCGTGTGATTGGGAGTAACGTTCCAAAGCGTTGCTCTGGTCGTCGTCGACGATACGGGACATCTTTCTCCGAGCATCCACGGAGTGCAAATCAAATGGTCGGAACCTGCCGGTATGGATTCGATTACCTTGTCCATGTACGCGTAAATGCCGTCGCCCAGTTCCTTTTGCTCGGCAGCGAAAAACTGGTCGCATATCCACTGTATATTGCTTCCCGCCGCTTCTGTGATTCCGCATATAAGATTCATCTCGGGATCTGCGGACTGTATTGCCGCCGCGCCGTGCTTAAACTTGGTTTTAGTTCTGCTAGAAGCCGCTACCCACGCCGACGTGCCGAGATAGATATGTATCTCTCCGTCGCCGTTCATACCGCTTCCTATAGCCGCCGCCTGCGTATCGTCGCAACCGCCGAATACCGCGGTGCCGGGACAAAGTCCCATTTTCTCCGCCGCTTCCTTGGTAAGTCCTTCGCCTATTTTATCCGTGCTGTTGACGAGAGGAGGAAGTTTTGACATATCGATACCGATAAGTTTCAAAGCGCTCATCCACGTCTTTTTCTTCAAATCGAGTCCGTAACTCGAAGCGCCCGAACGCTCGGCTACCATTTCGCCCGTACATTTGAATTTCAAAAATCCGTTTACGTCCAAAAAATACTTGGTATTGTTGTATACGTCAGGGCGTTCCTCTTTCAACCACTGAATTTTCGCGACGACGTCCTTTCCCATAATAGGCGTACCCGATACCAAAGTGAAAATTCTCTTTCCGCCCACTTTTTTCATAAGCGTTTGAGCCTGCTTTTCCGCTCTGCCGTCTACCCAGGTAATGTTGGGGTGCAGAACTCTGCCGTTGGCGTCTACCGGAATTATACCCATCGCCTGAGTAGAAAAAACCACGCCTTCGACGTCCTTCGGATCAATGCCCGTTTCCTCGATTATTGTCTTGGAAGCAAGACAAACAGCGTCCCAATATTCACCCGGGTCCTGTTCGACAAAAGCGGGAGACGGATAGTACGTGGGATACGGAACCGCTTTCGATGCGACGATATTGCCGGTAAAGTCTATCAAAACCGCTTTATCGGAACTGGTACCCATGTCGTGCGCCATTATGTATTTCATAATAATCCTCTTTATCTTCGCCGAAAGTATCGGCTTGTTTTATTTTCGAAAAAACGCGTCTTAGGGCCACATATTCCATGAGTCTTAAAACGCGTTTATTGCCGGTTGCGACGTTGAGTCGCAATCGGCAAATCAGGTTAAACTCGCAATTTATATTACTTCTTGCTCTTAGCCTCTTCGGCTTCTGCCTTAGCAAGCATCTTTTCAGCCTTTTTGAGTTTCTTGTCGTTGTTGGTGGACTTAGCCTTGTTGATTTTGTATTCCGCTACCTGAACGTCCATGCTTCTGTCTCTCTTCTGAACAAGTTTGAACACGTCTTCGAATCTGTTGAGCGCTTCGTCGATGATTTCGTCCGTATCAGCCATAGAAGTGTAAAGACGCGAACCTGCGAGAGTAACGATACCGTTAGCCATATAAGCGGCTCCCATGTGTTCCATAGCCTCTTTTCTTACCATAATCATATCTTTCTTTTTAAGAACTCTCAAAAGCGAACTGAGAAGGTGTTTGGACGAGAAGTCGTAACTCATCGCGCCTGTACATTCAAGGTGAACGATAGAACCTTGGTTGTACGCAACGTAAGGCAACTTGTAAGTGTCAATCAAAGATACGAGACCGTCCGTAAGTCTGTTGCCCGCAAGACCCGCTTTTACGCAAGCGTTGGTTTCTTCAATCTTCTTGATTGCGACGTATCCTGCCATGGAAGAAAGCGGATTTGCCGCCAAAGTACCGCCGCAGTACGCTTTCTTAGCGCCGCCCGCAACGCCTGCCGCAAGAAGGGAAACGTATTCTCTCTTACCGCCTACGCCGCCTGCCGCGGGATAACCGCCCGCTACTATCTTACCGAATATCGTAAGGTCGGGTTTTACGTTAAAGAATCCCTGCGCTCCGCCGAGACCTACTCTGAATCCCGTAACTACTTCGTCGAATATGAACAGCGCGCCGTATTTATGAGCAAGTTTCAACGCCTCTTCATTATAATTGAGCGATACCGGACGGGTACCCGATTCGGGTCCTACCGGCTCTACGATAACCGCAGCCGTGCCGCCCTTTCTCTTATTTGCTTTGAGGTAATCTTCGAGCATTTGGAGATTGTTGGGCATAACTTCGTCAACAACGCTGAATATCGTGTTGGGTATACCGAAAGATTCGAGATACTGCCTTGTTCCCGGAACTTTAAGTCCGTATACCATCTGATCCGACCAGCCGTGATAAGCGCCGCCGATCTTTATGATTCTCTTGTTTTTAGTTTGACATCTCGCGATACGCAAAGCCGCCATTACGGATTCCGTACCCGAACCCAACATTCTGAACATTTCCACGTTGGGCATGTGTTTGTTGATTTCTTTTGCGATAAGAAGTTCCGCTTCGTGGAAAAGTCCCGTTACAGGTCCGCATTCCTTGATAAGTTTGATTGCTTCGTCCTGTACGTCCTGATAGTTGCTTCCCAAAATAGTCGGACCGCCCGCTTGCAAGAAGTCGATGTACTTGTTGCCGTCGAGGTCTTCGAGATAAGCGCCTTCCGCCTTTACCATACACATCGGGAAGGGCTTGTTAAACGCCAGGTTGTGCTGAACGCCGCCCGGTATATACTTCTTCGCTTCGGTGGTAATTTCTTTTGATTTAGCGCATTTTACGTCGTAATAATCTTCGCAGATGCTTTTGTATGTTTCTTTCGGAACGGAATAAATATTTTCGTCCGTAAGTTGTTTAAGACTTTCGTTAATTTCTTTTGCGCTTGGCCAACGTGTAATACCGTAGCCTGCTTCCGCCTTGCCGGGCAGTTCTTTGTAAGTTACTTTCATATTTTGCCTCCTTAATACTCTAACTTTAACGTCGTAAAGTTTAACATCTAAATTTTACCATACTTAATTGATTATTGTCAATAATCTTTTTTCGCATACGCCTCATATTTTATATAGAATTTACCAAACAATCTATTATTTTAATTGACACTGGTCAAGAAAAAATACAATAATTTACAAACTCAGTTTTTTTGTGAATTAAAAGGTTTTTGTTGTAATTGCTCCCGAATATATGTTATAATGGACACAATATACGAAAAGGGGTTTATTCATGGAAAATACCGAATACAAAAACGGCAAGAAAATCTACGACCTCGTAAAAGAAGTCATAGACGTTACCGGTCCGAGATTACCGGGTAGCGAAGAAGAAAAGACGGGCGCAAAAATCATCGCCGATCAAATGCAAAGAGAACTGAACGTCGCCCCCAAAACCGAAAAGTTCAAGACTCCGCGCCACGCCTGCATCAGCGCTATACCGTGGCTGGGATGGGCAAGTTTCGCTTGCTTCTGCCTATTCTATCTTTCTCCGATAGCAAGTCTTGTAGGCACTTTGTTTTTACTCTTCTTTGCGCTGACTCACATCTTCTATTACAGTCATCTTCTCGATCCTCTTTTCAAAAAAGACGAATCGCAAAACGTATACGCGGTAATACCGCCCAAATCGGGCAACGCCAAATACAATATTATGCTGAGCGCGCATATTGACAGCAGTTGGTGCTGGTTGCACTCGCTCAACAATCCCAACACTATGATAATAAAGACGGCGATTGGCGTAGTCAGCGTTATCATACTTATGGGCATTTCAATCATAACTTTGATATTGCAAGCAAAAGCGGGACTTTCCGTTTCGTTTATGTCGCTCAAAGACGTATTCGCAAATCTTTCCGGCGCCGACAAAAGCGGAATAAATATCGCGGTGTTGACGTTCTACTGTCTGCCCCTTCTCTGCTTGCCGGGATTCTATTTCCTCACGCAGTATATGTCGTATAGCAAAGAAAAAGCCGCTCCCGGCGCAATGGATAACCTTAGCGGCGTCGCTACTGCGATAGAAGTCGCGAAGTATTACGCGGAAAGCGACGGCGACGTAGCGAAAGACGCGCAGTTTATCGTAGTCGGAACGGGCGCGGAAGAAAGCGGTCTTATAGGAGCGCTCGACTTTGTAAAACAGCATAAGAACGATAAAACTTTGCTCAACGACGATACTTACGTTTTGAACCTCGATTCGTTCAGAGATATGGATAACTTCAACGTAGTATGCAAAGATACCTTGCAATTCGTACCTTTCGACAAGGAACTTATCGCGCTTTCCAAACAAGCGATAGACAATTGCAATATCCAATCGCATCTAATTGAAAATCCGGTAGGCGGAAGCGATTCCACCGCGTTTGCGAGAGCGGGATTCAAAACCGTTACCATAAACGCTCAAGACCCCCGTCCGACGGATTACTACCACACGACCAAAGACGGTCTTGACAACCTCAGAATCGACACGCTCGAAAAAGGATACGAAGTGGTAAAAGAACTCATAAGGCTTATCGACGAAAAGTACGTCGACAAAAAAGAAAACTGATTATAAAGTTAAACTTTCGAGCGGGCGCAATGCCCGCTCGTTTTTATTTGCGAATATATTCGTACTTATTGTTACGGATTATTTATTACATTAGATATTTCGACTACGCTTACGCTTCGCTCAATATGACGGATAAAAAGGCATTTCTCACTACTCTCAATATGACGGGAGAGTTAACAAAGTCCGTCTTCTCTCCCGTCATTCTGAGCGTAGTCGAAGAATCTAGTCTAAATAAAAAATCCGTATAAATAAAGTCCGAACGAAATCGGAGCGGAGTGTAGATTTCGCGTTTGGTCGGTTATTTATTATATCCCCATACCACGGGTCTATTGCTAGAGTTCCAATAATTACTCCATCCGCTCGGCAGACTTGCCGCTTCACAATATATTGTTAAACTGCTACAACTTGAGAATGCATTAGAGCCTATGCTAGTTACACTGCTCGGTATCTCTATGCGTGTCAAACCGCTACAATATCTAAATGCATAGTCTCCGATACTCGTTACGCCGCTCGGTATCTCTATGCGTGTTAAACTGTTACAGTTATAGAATGCATAGGAGTCTATGCTTGTTACGTAATTAGGTATTACACTATTTTTACAACCTAATATCAAAGTGTTTGTTTCTTTTTCAATGATACAATTACCGTCACTCTTATAACATGCATTATTAGCGTCTACGGTTATGCTTATCAAACTACTACATCCTGAGAATGCCCCTTCGCCTATGCTCGTTACTCCGCTCTGGATCTCTATGCGTGTCAAACTGCTGCAACCTGAAAATTGATATTTTCCTATGCTAGTCACGCCGTTAGGCAAAACGATACTCTTAATATCTTTATCTCCGGTAAATACGTTTCCTATGGATACCACTTCTTTGCCGTCTATTGCATTAGGTATTACTACGTCTACGCTATTTCCTTTATAATTCATCAAATATACTTTATCATTTTGTACAACATAATTATAATTATCATCCGTTTGGATTTTCAAATTCCAAATTGTGTTTTCGCTACCAAATTTTAGATAATTTTCGTCTCTAATCTCAAAGTCCACGCTTTCTATTCCAAGTTTATTGTAATATGGTGTTACAACCATGATACTATGTAAAGAAATTTCTTTCTCGTTTACAGAAACTCTAATTGCATTTGAGACAGGACAAAGAGCTATACCAAAATAAGGGGTAGGTTGAAGTTTTTGTGTGTAATACTGAGAACTATTGTTTGTTAACTTATGATCTTCTAGAGTGTTGTTTAGGAATTTATAAGCATTTTCTGCATTTGCTGAGTATTCGTTTTCTGTTTGAGGAATCACAAATATTTCAGAAATTGCTGTGTTTTGGTAAGTTAGTTTAGCATATTCAGAAGGATCTTCATTTTTTTCGATAAATTCAAAGAATTTCGAGATGTTAATAACCGCATCAGTTGAAACAGTATAGATTTTATTTTCACCATTTCGTGAAGTGTTGTAAAGTGCGGTCATGCGATTCCCCTCTAATGTATAACCAATAGTTTCAGTATTTTCTGCGGTTGCTTTAATACCTATTCCTATAACAATCTCTTCTTTATAAGTCTCATCAAGATAATCGGTCAGGATTTTCTTTTGTTTGTCGGTCATTTCGGCGATTGTGGAAGGATATTTTACTTCAGGCTTTTCTTCTCCGATATCCGAGTTATTGCCGCCGTTTTCTATTTCGTCCGTATCAGAATCTCCGCTACCTATATTTCCTGAGCCTGTATCGCCGCTCGGAAATGAAGGATTTTGCGTTTGGTCATCGCTATCTCCCATTTGATTATCTCCGCTAAAGATTTGATTGCCGTTTTGCCCATTATCTCCGCTAGGACTTCCTTGATTTTGAGTCGGCGCGCAAGCAACGCCTACGCACAAAATTACCGCTAAAATCAATATGACTGTTAATGCAAATAAATACTTTCTATTCATACTATACTCCTTAAGCCGTATGATCTATGTACATTTTCTATTAAAATTATTAGAAGTATTTTGTCTATTATTTATAGGTTGCTTATAATAAATATATTCCATATAATTACTAGATAAGATAAATGCTTGATATGCGTTGTAGCGAAAAATACGCGGAATTATATATAAATAGACAAATATGTTCTAAAATAGTATTGTTTAGACAAAATTTAGCTATTTTTCGGACTTAAATAAGCATAAGCGGATTTTGCTTTATTACGCTCATAGTTTTTGTTAAAAAATATGGCGCTAAGAAAGCAAATCCGCTTGCGCTAAACCAACACTAACTTACTTATTTTTTATAATGTTTAGATTTCTCCACTTCGCTTACGCTTTACCCGACCAAACGCGAAATCTATACTACGCTCCGATTTCGGTCGGACTTAATTTTATACTGTTTTATATTAGACTAGATATTTCGACTTCGCTTCGCTACGCTCAATATGACGGGTAAGAAAGCATTTCTCTGTACTCTCAATATGACGGGAGAGAAAGCCTTTCCCCGTACTCTCAATATACCTATAAATGCTTTACGCTATATTACTTATATGGCGAATTCCGCCCGCTTAAATATTTGACAAGGTCTTTTATAAGTTATATACTTTTAATATCAATACGTTCGGAGAACAAAATCAATGAAAAAAGTACCGTTTGTAACAAAAGAAAAGATTGAAGAAATCACAAAAAAATACCCCACTCCCTTCCACATCTACGACGAAAAAGGCATAAGAGAAAATGCAAGACTGCTCAAAAAGGCTTTTGCTTGGAATAAAGGATTTAAGGAATACTTTGCGGTAAAAGCAACTCCCAACCCGTATATTTTACAGATTCTCAAAGAAGAGGGCGCGGGCGCGGACTGTTCTTCGCTGACAGAACTCATGATGAGCGACAAAGTCGGCTTCAAAGGCAATGAAATAATGTTTTCGTCAAACGTTACTCCAAAAGAGGATTTCGCTCTCGCGGCAAAGTTGGGCGCTATAATAAATTTCGACGATCTCACGCATATTGACTACTACAAAGAAATCGCTCCTTTCCAAGAAACCATGTGTTGCAGATACAATCCGGGCGGAGATTTCACTCTCAACAACGAAATAATGGACACGCCGAAAGACGCTAAATACGGCATGACCAAAGAACAGATAAAAATCGCTTACGCAAAACTAAGAGATTACGGCGTAAAGAGATTCGGCATACACGCGTTTTTGGCAAGCAATACCGTAGGCGTGGGATATTACCCTACTTTGGCTAAGATACTTTTCGAACTTGCGGTGGAAATCAAAAACGAACTGGGAATTTCCATTTCTTTCATAAACCTTTCGGGCGGCGTGGGCGTTCAGTACCGTCCCGATAAAGAGGGCAACGATATTCTCGCGATTGGCGAAGGTGTGAAAAAGGCGTTTGAAGAAACGCTCGTTCCCAACGGCTTGGGAGACGTGGCTATATTTACCGAACTCGGCAGATTTATGCTCGCTCCGTACGGCGCGCTTATAGCCAAAGTAATTCATAAAAAACATATTTGGAAAGAATACGTAGGACTTGACGCTTGCGCGGCAAATCTTATGCGACCGGCAATCTACGGCGCGTATCATCATATAACGGTACTAGGCAAAGAAAACGAACCGGCTACTTATAAATGCGACGTAACGGGCGGACTGTGCGAAAACAACGATAAATTTGCCGTCGACAGAATGTTGCCGCAAATAGAAATCGGAGATTACGTAAATATCCACGACGCGGGCGCGCACGGATTTGCTATGGGATACAATTACAACGGAAAACTGCGTTCTGCCGAACTTCTTCTTCAAGAAGACGGCAACGTGAAACTTATAAGACGCGCGGAAACTCCCGAAGACTACTTCGCTACTCTCGATTTTGACGGGTTGAATAAATAAAGAGCGCAAAATGAAAAAGACGAAGGAAAACAACGAAGTCGCAGAAAAAGACGACGGCAAAAAGAAGATATCCAAACTCAAAGTTCTTTCGATAATCTGGACTCTCCTGTCATTTTGCATTTATATCGCTTTAGACGTAAACAAGATTTACAAAAACGGTTGGACGCCTGTCAATATAATCGTTACGGTATTTCTCGGATTGCAAATACTGCTGTTCATAGTATTTACCGCTTTGGGCGCTAAATCCAAAGAAGATGCAAAAATGCAGAAAACTACCCTCAAATGGGTAAAAAAGGCAAAGAAACTTACGCTCAAACTTACCACTTTCATTACTTCCGTACTTATGATAGTCAACGTCGAAAAAGTATCGTTTGCCGACGTAGTCGCAGTGATAGTAGCGGTGATCTCATTGCTGCTCGTGCTTTTCTCGGTGTACAGAGCGATAAGAAAACAAATCAAAAAGAGTAAAAAAGCGCAAGCGAAAAAAGAAGCCAAAGAAAACTAAAAATCAATCTATTGAATTAAAACCGAAATAACGTCGCATATTGAGATAAAAATATGCGGCGTTTTAACGTAATCGAAACAGTTTCCCTCCTATAATACATATTTTCGCGCGCATATAAATATTTTTATCTTGATATTATTTGATTATTATGTTAGAATTTAATTATTCAGGAGTAAATTATTATGGAATTCATCAACTATAAAACTTATGGAAAATGCGCAAAATTATCAAAGGGCGGTAAGACTATGCTCGTTACCGTCGACCTCGGACCGAGAGTTATCTTCTACGGCATGGATGGCGGAGAAAACATATTCTACGAAGACGAAAAGGATTTGATAAACAAAGGCGGCGAGTTCTTTGATAAAAATCTTGCGGGAAAAGGTATATGGCATATATACGGCGGACACAGACTTTGGAAAAGTCCCGAATATATCGACACGTATTATCCAGACAATTCCCCCGTCAATATCTTGGAAGAAGGCGACAGCGTAACTTTCATCAGCGAAACGGAAGCGACTACGGGAATAAAGAAAAGCATCAAAATCACTATGGACGAAGAGGGAAACGCGGTATTGGAACACAAATTCGCCAACTGTTCTCAGTCGGCTACTCCCCCGATAGCGCTTTGGGCATTGTCCGTAATGGATAAAGGCGCAGTCGCGAAAATTCCGTTGAGTACGGAAGATAAGGGGCTTCTTCCAAACAGAAATCTCGTACTGTGGAGTTATACGGATTTGAAGGACGAACGCTTGACGTTGAAAAACGACAGCCTTGTTCTTACTCAAAAAAATATCGCCCAGGCTATCAAACTCGGCGCGTTTATAAAAGACGAAGTCTGCGTGGATATAAAAGGCTTGAAATTTTCTATTGCGTTTGATACTCCCGAAGGCGACTACGCGGATTACTGCTGTAACGTAGAAACTTATACAAACGATATAATGCTGGAAATCGAAACGCTCTCGCCTGTCAGAACTTTGCAAAAAGGCGAAAGCGCAGTACATACCGAAAAATGGAGATTGGAAAGACAGTAATGAAAAAAAAGATTTATACTACGGCGATAATTTTGATTGTCTGCGCATTGATTTTCGCAAGCGCGGGCTGTTTTATCAGAGACAGCGCTCGCGATAAATACTATATAGATATAGGACAGGTAGAAGATTCGAGAGTCGCAAGTATTGTCGCCAACAATACCGTAGCGTCTTGCGTAAGAATTAGCGCAGAATACAAAAGCATAGGACGCGTAAGCAAAAGCGCGGGATTCTTCGTTACTTCCGACGGATACGTAATCACGAACAGACACTGCGTTGTCAGATTTACAAACGGCGAAGATTTGCCTTCTCAAAGCAACTCAAACGAATTGCCGATTCATGCTGATTACGTCGTTTCCGACATAAACGGCGAATCGTACAACGCGCGTTTGGTCGCTTACAGCAAGAGCGCGGATATAGCGCTTCTTAAGATCGTACCGAAGATATTAGATACCGTTGTAGGCATAACGAACGATTTCCAACCCGTCGTTTTCGACACCGAATCCGAGCCTTACTACGGCGAACGTCTTTACACGTTCGGAAATCCCGAAGACATAGGTTTTATTTTTTCCGAACTTATGGTTGCTTCCCCGTCCGTTAAACTTTCGGGCAACGACTCTCACGCTTCGATAGTTCTCGACGGCAATATCAATCACGGCAACAGCGGAGGACCGCTTATAAACAACCGCAGCAGCGTCGTGGGTTTGATTTTCGGTCGCATAGAAGGTAAGGCAACCAATCTTCCGGTAGATAGCGATTCAAAGACTTACGGCTTAGGATGCGCTATTCCTGCAAAAATAGTAACGGATTTTTTGGACGCTCAAAATATAGATTACGATACCTACACGCCGCCAACGGACGGCGGAGCAGCCGACGGCGAGTAAAGGTTGAGGAGTTTTACGAAAGATGTCAAACAAAAGCGATAATATTCACGCGCATCATCGCGAACGCATGCGTAAGCGTATAGCGAAAAACGGTCTGGACAGTCTTCAAGATCATGAAGTTTTGGAGTATCTGCTCTACCCTTTTATTCCGCGTAAAGATACAAATCCTATCGCTCATACTTTGCTCGACATAGCGGGCGGTACTTTGGAAGGCGTTTTCAACTCTCCCGTCGAGATGCTTATGAACGTGCCGAACATGACTTATTCCGCAAGTTTGTTTCTTGCCAATCTTTCTCAACTGATAAATAGATGCAATATGCAAAAATTAAGCGACAAAGTTTACTTAAGAAATACCGAAGACGCTATAAAATATTTCAAAGCGCTGTTTGCCGAAGAATTGGAAGAATACTTTTACATGGCTTTGATCGCTCCCGACGGCAGACTCGTCGATACTTGCAAAATAAGCAGTTACGGAGATTCCAATCAATGCAAGTTGGATATAAAAAGATTTATATTGAAAACGGCAAGTACTCAAGCGTCGCATTACTTTCTTGCGCATAATCATCCGTCCGGCAATCCGAATCCCTCTTTGACAGATTTTGAATTTACCAAATGGTTGGTATCTTTATCGAAATCTTTGGAAACAGAGTTAGTCGACCATATCATCGTATCTAGAAACGGCTGCTTTTCCTTTAACAGATGCGGAGCGCTCGCCGATTATGCCGACGAATTCAAAAAGTTTTGTAGATACATTCCCATTCAAGACAAGTATAAATAATTTATTTTATTGCGCAACCGAAAGATATTGCGCGTATCTCATCCAAAAATAATCTATTACCATCACGCCGTATTTTGACGCGGGAACGTACAGTTTTATATCCGCGTTCGCGCCTGCCATCAGATTGTCGCCCACCGACGGCAACGAATCGTCTACGCCCAATTTCACGGCGAGATTGACGCTTTTTAGACTGTCGCATCCCTTGAACGCGCCGTCTTCTAAAACCGTGATGTTTTCGCCTATATTCAGCGTCTTTACCGCGCATCCGACAAACGCGCCTTCCTTTATCTTATAAACCGCTCTGCCCTCGTAATACTGAGGCAAACTCAAAGTATCTTTTGATTTAGCGCTTTCTTTGACGCCCGTTATCGCCCATCCCGCGCTTTCTTGGATATACTCGAAGTCTTCGCTGTAAGTTTCGTCATTCGAGCCGGACGAATGGGAATCCTCTGCCCCTGCCGGAGGTAAAACCTCTATGTTAATTTGCGAAGTATCTTTCAACTGTCTTTTTATATCTCCGACCAAAACCTTTGTATTGTAGGTTACTCCGCTGTCGTTGAGATGATAATTGCTGTCATAAAAATATCCCTCGTCCATGATATGGTCTTCAATGTTTCCGATAATTTCGCAATCCAATTTTTCCACAAGCGCGTTGTATACCGCGATTCTGTTTTCATAACTGTCTTGAGTCAAAGCAAGTCTGTTCATCGGGGGGAACGTAAAGTAGAACTGCGCGCCTTTTTTTCTTACTCTCTTTATATAATCGTTGAGATAATCGATAAACGCTTCGTCGATAAGCGAGTTGTCTATTTCTATCGTATTGGAAGTAAGATATAAATCGGGCATTATATTGTACGGACGCTGATAAACGTTGTCCCCGTACTCGTTAAACGCCGAGCGCGAATAAGCGTTTGTAGGATGAGGGACGCCTGACGCGGAAAGTTTCTTGCTTTCCTCTACGTACTGGGGCAAAGCGTTGAACAGTCCCGCCCATTCCTTAACTGGAATATCGCGAATCATAGACCTCTTTGCTTCCAACGTCTGCAACGTAATTTGAGCGTCGGTATACAGCGAATACGCTTGCCTATCCATCTCCGGCGCAAAAATAACTATATCCCCTTTCTTAATACCCGACTCCGTAAGATCCAAAGTAGTCTTGCTTCCTAGCGCCGCGTACAGTCCCATATTTACTACGGACATACCCGTTTCCCGTTCTATCGCTCGGCTGTCCGCGCCGAACGCCATACTCGAACCGCCGACGAGTATAATCTTTTCCCCGTCGATAGAATGAAGTCTGTCGTGTTTATCCGCCATTGCCGCAAGATAGGTATCGCCGTAAACATCGGGAATTGCTTTCGCGTAAACGGGCAAGCCTATTACGGGTATTGCCAAAACAATTATTAAGCATATTATCGCGATAATTACTTTTTTCATTTACGCCCCCTAAAATTGAAAATATATAAAGTTATTTTCATAACCGCTCTGCGACGTCAGATACACCCAAATCATGACTACCGTAACCGTTAGCAACGCATACTTCAATATCCCCGTTTCCGATTCGGAAACGTACAGACTTAAATCTTTTCTCGAAAGTTCCAACTTCGCAATATCCTTGGACACAGCGTACAAAATTCCTATACCGAAAAGTATAAAGATAAACAACGCGCCGTCTATCTGCATAGATTGCATCGTCTGTTGGATATAAGTGAAATTAAACGACCAGTCGCTAAACAGTTTTTTAAGCAAAATACCGCTGTCGGATACGCTGTTGGCTCTGAAAAACAACCATGCGAAACAAACCAAAACGAACGTTATCGCTCTTTGCCATATCGCTAAGAAAGAAGAATTTTCAAGCCCTGTCTTTTCGCGCGCTTTTTTTCGTACGCCGGACGTAAGCAGTCCGACAATCTGATAAACTCCGTGCAACGCTCCCCAAATTACAAACGTCCAGTTTGCGCCGTGCCAAAGTCCGCTAAGCAAGAACGTAACGAAAAGGTTGAAAAGATGTCTTGGTTTTTTACATCTGTTTCCTCCCAAAGGTATGTACAAATAATCCCTAAACCACGTCGAAAGAGATATATGCCATCTTCCCCAAAATTCCTTTATACTGCGCGCAGAATAAGGATTGTCGAAATTTTGCATCAAATCTATGCCCATAAGTTTGGCAACGCCTATCGCTATATTCGTATATCCGTCAAAATCGCACAGTATCTGAACGGCAAAAAGCGCAGTCGCTATCGCTACTCCCAAACCGCTCGCTTGCGCGGGGTCGTTGTAAACGGAGTTGACTGCTATCGCGACCGTGTCGGCTATAACGACTTTTTTGAAGAAGCCTACTATCATGAATTTGAGTCCGATACGGATATTTTCCGATTGGAAAGATTTTTTCTCTTTAAGTTGCGGTAAAAGGTTTTCGGGACGCTCTATAGGACCTGCAACCAACTGCGGGAAAAAGGAAACGAACAACGCGTAATAACCGAAGTGTCTTTCCGCCTTTATTCTTCCTTTATACACGTCGATGACGTACGAAAGCGTCTGAAAAGTATAAAATGAAATACCTACCGGCAAAAGCACGTTGAGAGAAAAGTCGCTTGCGGGCAAACCTATCTTTCTCAACAGTTGGCTTATTCCCGTCGAAAGGAAATTGAAGTATTTGAAGAAGAATAAAACTATTAAACTTCCCGCCACCGCTACGATAGCCGCCGCCAGCCTCAACGGCTTTTTAGAAGATTTTTCTATTATCAATCCCGCCCCGTAAGATAAAAGCGTAGTACCCATAATAAGAAATACCAGGCTTGGGTTCCAAGACATATAGAAATAATAACTTGCGATAAGCAACATTATCCATCTATACTTGTGCGGTATTAAGTAATAAAGCAAAGTTACTATCGGGAAGAAGATCAAAAACGCAAACGAATTAAAGAGCATGACCGTCCCCCTTTTGACTGTTTACAATATAAACTCCGCCGCA
The DNA here is from genome assembly GCA_910584635.1 of uncultured Christensenella sp. Lineage (GTDB taxonomy): Bacteria > Bacillota > Clostridia > Christensenellales > UBA3700 > RACS-045. The sequence continues at coordinate 128,314 of CAJUBA010000002.1, forward strand.
CAAAACCATTATTCCCAACGCTGCGTCAAACAGCGAACTGCCGTCCATAAACATCAACAGAATATAAAAACCCGCGCATACCGCCGACGCAAAAAGCCAAATGAAATTCAATTTCTTCAAAGCGTACTTTTTACTTAAAAACGCGAATCCGAGCGAAAAGATTAAAAAGAATACGGCTAAAAAATTTATTTCCATACCTAAATCACTCCTTCCGCCAAAGCCGTCTTCAAAAGATTTATAAAAGTCGCGGTATAAACTTCCGTACCTGCCGTCGACATGTGATTTATAAGATCGGCCATATTGTAATACGGCTGACATATATCGTCAATTCCGCCAAGCACCGGAAATGCCAATACTTCTTTTAATTTCGCTTCAAACGCTTCTCTTTCAGATTTGTTTTTAGGATCGTCATACGCTTTATATCTGTAAATAGGCGGATATATAAACGCGACTTTAACTCCGTTTGAAATATGCTTTTGCGCCCAATCGTTAATTTTATAAATATCGTCCAAGAATTTCAAATCGGTAAAAAGAGGCTCGTAGGTTTCGCTAAGCGAATCTTCTTCGGCATTTTCCCTGAAATAAATATAATCTCCGTATTTATTGACTTTGCTTCTGCTCATCCACGGGTTGTAATATCTTTCGTTGTCCAAATCGTCCGTACGAAGTTCAAACCATTGAGATAAATAAGGTATAATTTGATTTCTGTTCTTTGATTCGACCAAATCAAACTCTTCATACAAATCGTAATTGCTTTCCAAAGCGCTGAGTTTTTGAACAATATTGGAATTCGTACTGTTCATTCCCTGTTCGTCCATCCACATCTCATGGTAATTTTCCAAAGCGAATATCAATATATCCCCTTCGTTGAGATAATTATCAACAAGATCCATCAAAAGTCCCGCTCCGTAACGCGCGTGTACTCCCATGTGTACTACGTCGTATTCGCCCAACACGTCGTCTTGCAAAAACATTTCCGATTTCATGCCTCTTGCAATGGAACAGCCTGAAATCGTAACGATTTTCTTACCTTTGATTGTCTGTACTCTCATCTGTTTATCCACAAGCGAGGTTTCAATGACTTGCTCATATACGCGACGGCTTGCAGAGTTGATATGCAGCGAACTCAAAGCGTCTGAACCGTCGAACGCGGTACTGCTCAAATCTCGCATGCTGTCAAAGATACAAACTTCTTTGAGATTAGGCATTTTGGCAAACGCGTACTCTCCCACGGTTTCGATGTTTGTATTCAAAATAATACTTTCGATATTTTTGTTTTCATAAAAAGCGTACCTGCCGATAGACAATACTTTTTTACCGTTATAAACATCCGGCGCGATAACTTGCTTTTCTGCGTTAGAGTTATACGCTGTTATCTCATATCCTTGCTCGCCGTCATTGCCTATATACTCTCTATATTCAAATAAATCTGCCTCCGTCTGCTTTTCATATTGAGCGTACAGAGTAATGCTCTCGTCGGGCATATTTATCATAGCGCCCAAAGCATGTCTTTTACCGCTTCCGTCCGCTTTGGTATTCCAACTGATCAACGTATAACCGCTCTTAGTCCATTTGCCGTAAGCGTTATCCAAATAAACGTTTTCTCCGGCATATACATAGTCCTTTAGAGTTTTGTTTGTTTCGGCGCCGTTGAAATCGTAATTTATTTGCAATGCGTCAATACCGAAAAACTTGGCGTTTATCTTTGTATCGCCCTTTACGGTAAAAGTATAATCGGACTCGTATATTCTATCGCCGTTTTCTCTTTCGATATATGCGAACTGATACCCGTTATCGGGCGAGCATACAACTTGTATTACGTCGCCGTATCTTACGCCGTCCGACGTGTCGGAAATCATGACCTTTCCGTTTATCGCGGGATCTACGGTCAGATTGCATTCTCTGCCCAAGCAAACGGCTTTTAAGCGGACATATTCATTAAATATCGCCCTTACTTTTACACTTCCGTTGGCTTCGCGTATAAACGAATGCTCTTCGCCGTCCAAATAGACTTCTTCTACTACGTAATTATCGTAAGGTACTATACAAAAATCGACTTCGTCGCCGTATTTAGGCAATTCCCCGTCCAAAGATTTAACTTCTACGTTGCCGTTCTCTACGTAAGCGATTTGTTTCCACAGTCTGACTTTGAAATCCACCGTCAGCGAAAACTCGACTTTATCTATTGTCAATTTGCCATTTTTGAATTCACCGATATTTGAACCTATAAATTCATATCCGTTGCTTAAAATTATTTCAAACTCTACGGTTTCGTTTGGCTTAACGTTTTTAATACTTTCTCCTACGACGGTATATCCTTCTCCGTCGGGCAACATAACAGTATAGTAATTTTCTTCTCCCGAATCTTTGCAAGCGCAAAAAATACCCGCTGACAACGCAAGCAATAAAACTATTATTAACCCTAATATCCTCTTTCTTTGCATTAAATCCTCTCTATGGATTCCGCCCTCGGCAATATATTTCCGGTATGCAATAATCGGAAATATTTAATCGACATATATCATAAAAAAATATTCGATTTCTATTTGGAGTGTCCAATATTTTCAAGACAAATTTCGTCTTCCAAAAAAAGTGTACTTTTCCTGACTAAAAAATCTTGAATTCGACACGGCTGTAATGTATACTTATTTTGTAGAAGAATGTCGATTTATTTGCGATAATGTAAAAAAACGAGCGGTCAGGAAAAGTACACTTTTCTTGGAATTTTTTGCTATTTGTCGATTTTTTTAATATTTTTTCAGCAATATTCGAGATTTATAAGTTTGGATTAAAATTAAGTATTCGTTTTTTGCAACAGTTAAAATAAGTCGCCTATCGGCGAACTTCGTCCGACTGAATACGAATAATAATAAGACCGGATTCTTTGACTGCGCTACCGCTCTCCCGACAATATCTAAGTTAAATAAATAATCCGCTTTAAGTCCGACTAAAATTGAGTGTAGCCGTAAGGAGCAACGCGACAGTCTAGCGAGCAAGCATATTGCGTCTTGCGCGAGCGTCTATTTTACGCTTGGTCGGATTAGGAGTCAATCGACTGTTTGTTTAGCAATTACATTTCATTAAATGCGATTGCTCCCTAAAAATCGTAGTGAACGCCCTATCGGAAATACGCCAAATGAACACCTGTTGAAAATAACTTGATATTTGTACAGTTTTACTATATAATGAATGTACTAGGAGATTTTTATGAAAAACGCAATGTTCGATAAGGAATGGTTCAAACTCGACAACGCCGCAAAGATTTATCCGGCGGCGAGAAGTTCGAGATGGAACGCGGTATTCCGCATGGCGGTCGTAATGAAAGAAGAAGTCCGTCCGGACATTCTTCAACAAGCGCTTGACGACGTTATTGACAGATTCCCCACTTTCAGAGTTACTTTGAAAAAAGGATTTTTTTGGTACTACTTTCAATTTATAAATGAAAAGCCGAAGATACAGGAGGAAAAAAATTACCCCTGTTCAATGATGCCGCTTTCGGGAAGAGGTTACGTATTTAGAGTGCTTTATCATTCGCACAGAATTTCCGTAGAAGTCTTCCACTCGATAACAGACGGCACGGGCAATATAACTTTCCTCAAAACTTTGGTAACGAGATATTGCGAACTTTGCGGCGCAAAAATTGAAGATTACGGAGATATTCTGCATTTTGAAGACGACCCTACTCCGGAAGAAGTCGAAGATTCGTTTGCAAGATATATGGACAAGAGCAAAGGTACTTTGCCCAGAGCCGAAGCAAAAGCCTACCAAATCAAATGTCAAAGAGAAAAACGCGGAGTACTTAACGTTACTCAAGGAAGTATGCCGTTCGAGCAACTCCACAAAGCGGCAAAATCTTTTGGCTGCACGGTAAATACATATCTGTCCGCAGTACTCGCCTACGCCGTACTCAACAGACAACTCTACGAAAAAAGAGCAAAAAAACGTCCGGTAAGAATTCAGGTGCCGATAAATCTGCGCAGGATATTCCCCTCCGTAACGCTGAGAAATTTCGCGGGTTATTACAATACAACGATTCAACCGGTCGAACAGACTTTTGAAGAGATAGTAAAAGAATTGGATACTCAACTCAAAGAGAAGATAACTCCGGAGTACTGTCAAAAATTTATCAACTCAAACGTGTCTTTGGAAAAAAATCCGATTATACGAGTAGCGCCGAGATTTTTGAAAACTCTGTTTATGAATATGTCTTTCTATATGGTAGGCGAAAATCTTATGTCGTGTACTTTCAGCAATATAGGCAACGTGGTTACGCCTAAGGAACTTTACGATTATATCGATAGATTCGAATTCGTAATCGGACCTCAAAAATATATGAATCACGTTATGACGTGCGCGTCTTACAACGGCACAAGCGTAGTTTCTTTCTCCCGCACGGCGAAAGATCCTATACTCGAACGCGACTTCTTCGCCGTACTCGAAAAACACGGCATTGACGTCTGCGTGAACAGCAACAGGAGGTAATTATGAACAACTGTCGCAGATGCGGCGTCCGCGTGGACGAAAGTTTGGGCAACTGCCCTCTTTGCGGCGCTTTCGTAAGCGAAGAAACTTCTCAATCTATATATGATTATCCGCAGATAGATTTCAAAACAAGACGACAACTTTTCTTCAAGATAAGTATGTTTATAACGGTGTTTACCGTAGCGTTGGTATGCGCAATAAATCTTGTCGTAAACCATACTATTTCATGGTCGCTACACGTCATATTCGGCTTTGCGTTGTTATGGCTTGCAGTAGGAAGATCGATTAAAAAACGATTTAACGTAAGAAAACATCTTACCTGGGACTTCTCCGCCGTAATAGCGCTGTTGTTCTATATAAACATCTGGACGTCAAAACTCGCCAATCCGTGGGCATTTACGCTAGGCGCGCCTATAGTAGTGTTGACTTGGGCGACGGTTTTGGAAATACTTATGTTTGCGCATAAAGGCGGAAGAAACAACTACCAAATCGCATTGACAAAACTTTTTGTCCTCTCCGCTATCTGTATAGGCATATCGTTTATATGGCTCAAAACCTGCGATTGGGGATGGATAGTTTGCGCAGCAAGAGGATTCGTGGATATTCTTGCGCTTTCGTTCTTCGCAAAAGAATCTTATTTCTCGGAATTGAAAAAAAGACTGCATCTGTAATATTGAAAAGTAACGCAGATAACACATAAATAATAAGATAAAATATAAATACTAATCTTCAAACGCGATTCTTTACTGCGTTTTGATTTTAGTCGGACTTTTTCTCTATACTGATTTTTAATTCCATTAGATCCCTCGACCTTGCTCGGGATGACGGATGAATAAGTGTTTGTCCGTCCCCTGAATAAAATAAGTAAAAACGTTATATTTCTTCTTTTATATGACAATAGAATTAACAAATAATGTTTCCTCTTCCGTCATATTGAGCGTAGCGTAGCGAAGTCGAAATATCTAAATTCTATGCCGAAGGCTATCCGTTTAAGTCCGATCGAAATCGTAATGTAATGTAGATTTCGCGCTTGGTCTGAACCATTAGTCCGACTAAAATCGGAACTAAGTATAATTTCGCGCTCGGTCGAAAAAAATTAACGCTCTCTTACTGATAAGTAAGGGAGCGTCAACAATTATCTCTTATTCAATAATATTAAATCTCGTCCGACGTCGCAAGACCGTTATGAATATCGTCTGCCGATAGCAATTCTCTAAATGCGCCTATTTCTTCGGGACTTGCCGCTGTGTTCAATATCATTACTCTTACAAAATATTGTGAAATTTCTTCGTCAGTGTCATCTTTGGGTTTTCCCTCAGACTTTTTATTGAATGAAGTTTTCTTCCATTCCCAACTTATCGATTCTATATAAGCGTCCTTTACGTCGCTTTCATAGAAAATAAATTCGTCAACGTTCTTAACCGATTTAGGCAAACGAATACTCTCAAATGCGACGCCTGCGAAGGCATAAGATTTAAGTTCTGTTATTTCGCGTATTCTGTTTCCGTTAACGTCATAAAAATCAAAATAATCCGTGCCGTTAAGATTGGACGACGTCTTATCGTACATGCCGAAATAAGCGTAAACTACAGTGCCTTCGGCGTTGGTAAGCAAACCGTGGTCGTAGGTGTTGCTTGACGTGGATTTTTTGTATTCCTGCAATTCTATCGTAGAGAAGTATTCGTTGTCGGAATGTACTTCGATAGAATATCTCGAATAGGTCGCGTTGTTTGTATAAACCGCAAACGCGCCGTCGCCTATCTTTTCAACGTTCTTGCCTATGGTAAACGTCTTGCTGTAAAGAAGTCTTGTACAACCCATAAACGCTTTTGCCGGGATTTCCTTGATTGAATCGGGCAACACGATAGAAGAAAGGTACGTGCAGTCTTGGAACACTCCCTCTCCCAAAGTTTCAAGAGTAGAACCCTCTTCAAATTCAACGGTCGAAAGCGAAGTCGTACTCATAAACGCGTTGGCGCCCACCGTCTTGACCGTCGCAGGAAATTTGAACTGAGTAAAGTTGGTCGTGATATTGGCGAAAGCCTTATCTCCGATATTTACAAGGTGTTTGAATTCAAGCGGATTGCTTGAGTTGGATCTCAATTTCGTATTTTGGAAAGCGCTGTTTCCGATAGTCGCCAAATCGCAATCTTCTTCAAGAGTAACTTCCGTGAAAGCGGTGGCTTTATAGAACGCTTCGTTGCCTATCTTTTCCAACGCTTTGTTGAAATGCGCGCCAATCATAGTCGTACAGTTTTCAAAAGCGTTCGCGCCTATTTCCAAAAGTCCGCTGGGCATATAGAATATTTCTTCGTCGATAGCGTCGTCGCCTTCGGTAGAATACTCTTCGCTATTGTAAGCGAATACAAGCGAAGAACAGTTGTAAAAAGCGCTGTCGCCTATGCTTGTAACGCTGTCGGGTATTATAACGCTTCTAAGCGCCTTACAGCCGCTGAAAGCGCCTTCCGATATTTCTTTAAGTCCGTTCGGCAAAACGACGCTTTTCAAAGCCGTCATGTCCTTGAACGCTTCCTTGTCAAGACTAAACGCCGAAGACGTCGTATTTATGGTAATCTTTTCGATAACGGTTGCCTTTGAAGAAAAAGCGCCCTTTGAAATAGCGACAACTCTATTGCCTCTCACTCTGTCCGGAACCACGACTTCTTTATCATCTCCGTCATAACCCGTTATCGTCGCTCTCGAACCGTTGAGCGTATAAGAAAATCCACCCGAATATTCGGACAGTCTTCCCGTATTGACAATCAGTCCTATCACTGTACCCAATGACGCCAAAGCCAATGCGAATACCGCTACTACGACAATTATCTGTTTTGTCTTGTTGTTCATATCTACCTCGTAAAAGTACTTATGCAATTATATTCTGTCAGTCTGAAAAGCGGCGGACATATATATAATTACATTATTGCCACCTCTCGTTTTTATATTATAGCATACCGACAAATAAATTACAATAAATAATTTTTATATTATAAATAATATGCTTTAATCAATTTCCGCCCTTGCCCGAATTTTCAATCAGTTTCAACGCGATGTTGATACCGTCCACAGCCGCGGAAGTTATTCCGCCCGCGTAACCCGCTCCTTCGCCGCAAGGCATAAGACCGACGACGGAACTATCTCCCTTCTCGTCGCGAAGTATTCTTACGGGAGACGAAGACCTGCTCTCCACTCCTGTAAGCAACGCGTCGGGATGAGCAAACCCGCGAAGTTTTTTATCGAAAATACCTACCGCTTTGCCTATGCTGTTTATCACGTAATCTGGCAGACATTCTCTAAGATCGGCATACTCTACGCCGAACGGATAAGTAGGCTTGACCTCTCCCGCTTTCGATGAGGGTTTTCCTGAAATCAAATCTTCGTATCTCTGACAGGGCGCTTTGTACGAATTGGAAATCGAGAAAGCCGCCCTTTCGTATTTGCGTTGGAACTCCACTCCCGCCAAAGGATTATCCGCGCCGAAATCTTGCGGAGTTACGCCTACTAGCAACGCGCTGTTCGAATTTACCCCGTCGCGAGCAAAATAACTCATGCCGTTTGTTACGACGGCATTTTCTTCCGAAGTCGCGGGCATAACGTAACCGCCCGGACACATACAAAAAGTATAGCACGATCTTCCGTTGTCGAGATGAGCGGCGAGCGAATAAGTCGCCGGCGGAAGTCCGCAAGTGTCGCCGTATTGCGCTCTGTCGGTATTCTTTTGCAGATGTTCTATTCTGACGCCTACGGAAAATGGTTTCGCCTGCATAAGGACTTTTGAAGAAAGCATTTCGAAAGTATCTCTCGCGCTATGTCCTATCGCGAGTATGCAATAATCGCAATCCACGCTCCAAAGTCCTCTATCGGCATTCTCGATATATACTCCCGTCAATCTGCCGTCTTTGATAATTAAATCCGTAAGTCGGGAATTAAAATAAACTTCCCCGCCCAACGCGATTATATCGCGACGCATATTTGCCACTACTTGCGTAAGTTTGTCTGTGCCAATATGCGGTTTTGAGTCGTAAGCGATTTGTTCGGGCGCTCCGTATTTTATCAACTCGCCGAGCGCAATATTGATTTTTTCGGAATTTATTCCCGTATTAAGTTTTCCGTCGGAAAAAGTTCCCGCTCCGCCTTCGCCGAACTGCACGTTGCTTTGCGTGTCCAAAACTCCCTCGGCTATAAATCTATCAACGCTCTTTTTTCTCTCTTCAACACACTTTCCGCGCTCGAAGATAATAGGTTTTAATCCCGCTTTGGCGAGAGTAAGCGCGGCAAACAGTCCCGCGGGTCCCGCGCCGATTATTATCGGACTTTTATCCGACGCTTTAACTTTGGGGACTATCTTGTCCAAAGAATTTATCGGAGTAGAATACGGCAAGGCTTTTTTATTTCTCGAAAGGTATTTATTTTCTGCGCGCAATCCTACGCCGACCGTCATAAGATAATGTATCTTGGATTTATCTCTGCAATCCAAAGATTTTTTGATTATCTTATACTCCGTTACTTCGTCGGGAGCAACTCTCAACGCAAGCGACATTTGTCTGTCGAAATCCGTCTGAGAATAATTCGGAGGAAGTTTGAACTGAACCTTTATCATACTATAGCCTCGCTGCAAGCAAGCGCGCTTGCCCATGCCCAATGCAAATTGAAACCTCCGCAAAGTCCGTCGACGTCGACGACTTCTCCTATCGCGTAAATTCCCTTGCAAAGTCGCGACTGCATAGTCGAAGAATCTATGCCGTCCAATTCTATTCCGCCGCACGCTACTTGCGCGAAGTTTTTTCCCGCGACGCCCGAAACGTCGACTTTATAGTTTTTGCAAGCGCGCGCTATGTCCGTCGCTTTTTTACGCGACATTATCAACGACCTGTCCATAGGAATAGTAGCGATAACGTTGTAAGCCAACGCTTTGTGAAGAATACCTTCCAAAGGCGCGAAGACGCTGCAATTTTCATAGATATAATCGGCTAGTTGATTCTCAGACAGATCCGGGACAAAATCTATTACGACTTTACAACTATCAAACTTTCCTCCCCGTCTTGCCAAAGCCGAAGAAAGCCTAAACGCCAATATCCCCGACAGCGCGCCGTCTTTGAATAGAAGTTCTCCTCTCTCGCCCATAACGGTATCGCCGTTAATTTCCATACGCGCGTACGCTTTCGCGCGCACTCCGTTCGCTCCCTTAATATCTTTACAAATAAGCGGCGCGATAGCGTAATTCAAAGATTTGATTTTGTGTCCGAACGCGCTCAAAAGCGAATGGGAGTTATGTCCCGCCGTCGCGTCGCTTCCCGTCGCGACAACTACAGCGTCCGCGTAAAATTCTCCTTTTGACGTAATTACGTTAAAGCCTTGCCCCGCTTTGCGTATTTCATTGCAAAAGCAATCGCATACTGCCTTTACTCCGCGTTCCGAAAGCCTTTGTAACAGAACGTTGAGTACGGTCGTCGCGCTTTCGCTGTACGGATATATTCTGCCCTCGCTATCGCTCTTGCAAAGCAGTCCCAACGAAGCGAATTCCTCTTTGATTTTTTCGGGAGTGAATCTTTGCAGAATATCTTTTGTAAAAACGTCGTTGTAAGCGTCGAGAGTCGCTCCGAGATTGGAAAGATTGCATTTGCCGTTGCCGGTAGCGAGCAGTTTTTTGCCCAAACGCTCGTTTCTCTCCAATACGGTTACGTCGGCTCCTTTATCCGCGCATTTTATTGCGCAAAGCATTCCCGACGCTCCTCCGCCTATGATTATTATTTTCTTTGACATGGTTTGCGTCCTACAGTGTTTATTTATTATATAATAAATTATCCGACGAACAAAACGCAAGCGAATAGCGCCGTTCGTCGGACGTTGAATATCTTTGCATAACGTTAATTGAGTTTGTCCGTCTTATCTTCGAATATTCTTCTGTAACCCTCGCCGTACTGCAAGGCTCTCGATACTCTTGAAAGCGTAGCGGAGGATATATCCGTTTGTTCGATAACTTGATTGTAAGTCAAACCTTGTTTCAATAACTTTGCGGCTTGCCATCTTTGAGCCATGTTTTCTATTTCTTTGTTGGTGCAAAGATCGTTGAAAAACAGTCTGCAATCCTCTTCGTCGGTGATACTCGCAATCGTTTCGTAGAGTTGTTTTATAAATACGTGATTGTGGTCGGAATTCATATCAATCCTCCTCGCCCGTCTTTTCCGATTCGCGCAAGAAAGACTTGGTCTTTTCGCTCTTCGGATTGCCGAACACTTCCTCGGGAGTTCCCTGTTCCTCTATTACGCCGTCCGCCATAAAAATCACTTTGTCGGCGACTTTTCTCGCAAACTCCATTTCGTGGGTTACGACTATCATAGTATGATTATCCTTCTTCAAGTCTTTGATGACTTTAAGAACTTCTCTGGTAAGTTCGGGATCAAGCGCGGATGTAGGTTCGTCAAAACAAAGAATTTGAGGTTGCAACATCAACGCTCTGGCGATTGCAACTCTTTGTTGCTGACCGCCCGAAAGTTCGCACGGGTAAGCGGAAAACTTATCTCCCAATCCTACTCTCGTCAATAATTGTTCCGCGCGTTGAGTTATATCCGCTACGCCGCCGATTGACGGTTCTTCTCCCGACTTCTTCCGTTCTTTCAAATCCTTTTCATATTTGAGTTTTGCCGGCAACGTAAGATTTTTCAATACGCTGTAATGCGGAAAAAGATTGAACGATTGAAATACCATCCCAAACTTCAGTCTTTGCGCGTCAATCTGTTTTTGCTGTTGTTTGCTTATTTTGGGCGGTTTGACTTTTTTCTTTTTCTTCTCGCTCTTCAATTCGCCGTCGCTCATGTCTATACTGTTTTCCTGCGAATTGGATAACGAATCGGCAGAAAGTCCGTCGCTTGATTCTCCGACGGTTTCTTCAACACGGTTGTCGGCAACAAATACTTCTTCTCCGTTTAGAAAAATCTCCGCTTTATCGGGGATTTCCAAAAAATTAAGACAGCGAAGCAACGTAGTCTTACCGCTTCCCGACGAGCCTATTATCGCGAGTACCTGACCTTCTTCCAAAACAAAATCAATGCCCTTTAATACCTTGTTGTCGCCGAAACTTTTATATACGTTTTTTACTTCATAAAATGCCATCTCGCCACCTCACGCCCTGTAATAGTTCATCTTCTTTTCAAGCCACTTAAAGAAGAGCGTCAACGCGCCTATCATAATAAGATAGAAAACGCCGGTATAGAATAAAGGCCAAAGTATGCCTTTTGTCGAAACAATCTCTCTTGACGTTAATATCAATTCGCCGATTCCGATGATGTTTGCAAGCGAAGTGTCTTTGACAAGAGTGATAACTTCATTGCTCATAGCGGGAGTTATCTTTTTGGCGACTTGCGGAAAGATTATCAAACGGTTGGTCTGCGCTTTACTCATTCCAAGCACCTTTGCCGCTTCGTACTGACCTGTCGGCATCGCCATGATTCCGCCCCTGTAAATCTCCGCGAAATATACCGCGTAGTTGATAACAAACGCAATAAGCGCCGCTAAAAATCTCTCATGGAAAGGCATATTGAAGAGTAGCCCCGGAGCGTACATTACGACTATGACCTGCAACATCAGCGGAGTTCCTCTTATCACCCAAATGAACACGCCGGTTACGACTTTCAACGGTTTGAATCTGCTCATAGCGCAAGCGCAAATTACCATACCCAAAGGTATGGCAATTATAAGAGTTGCGAAAAACAACCCTAAAGTATATTGACTTGCTTGAAGAAACAACTTGTTTACTTGAATAAACTGTTCCATACTATTCTTCCATGAACGCCATAGGCGCAAATAGCGTACATCCTACGACAAAGTATCCTCTCTCTTCTATTTTGTTCCAACCCGCTTTTTCTTCCTCGCTAAGGCTGTCCCATTTGGAAACGTAATCCAATTTTATTATTCTATCTTCAAGACCGTACTTTTCGGCGATTTTATCTAAGGTGCCGTCTTCTTGCAATTTCATGATAGCAGTACACAACTTATCCATTGCGCCGACGTTGCCTTTCTTAGCGCCTATTCCGTAAAATTCTTCGGTAAGCGTTACGGTATAAGTAAGATTAGAGAAAGACGAATCGGACGTGCTGTAAAAATCGGCAAGAAGCCAGTCTACTATAGCAATATCGCTGGTTCCCGACAGCACTTCGGTCATAGCCATCATTTGCGTCTTTGCCGTAGTTCCGTTATACCCCTTTTCTTTCGCTATCTCCTGTCCGGCGCTACCGCTTTCATAGACAAACTTAGCGTCTTTTATCGCGTCGAGCGAATTATATTTTTCCGCATTTTCTTTTTTGACTACGCATACTTGCGCGTTGTTCATATACGGATCGGTAATTTCCATTTCTTTTTTAAGTTCTTCGAGTATCGTCATGCCGTTCCATGCGAAATCAATGCCGCCCGACTTTAATTCGATTACTTTATTATCCCAATCGATTCTCATAAATTTGACTTCTACTCCGAGTTCCTCAGCGACTGCTTTTGCAAGATCTATATCATAGCCTTGTATAGATTCGTAGTCAAAGTATTTCTGACATCCCGCAAACGCAAATACGCTTGTAAGAACTATCGAACACAGCAATACCGCAACGATTACTTTCTTTTTCATTTTATACTCCTTTTACCCGCGAATTTAGCGGACGTTTTTATTCGGTATCGACATTATACTTTATTTCGATAAAGTTGTAAAGTGTTTTGCGCAACATTTTCAAAAAGATATTTGCGAGGATTGGATATGAAAAATAAGAAAAACTCCGCCGGTTTTATTCGCGGAGTTGGGTTTTAGATAAAGAAACACTGTCGCGGATTTATCATCCGCGACAGCGCCGGCGATTCTTAATAATTAAGAGTCGTTTTAATTTTGGTTTTGAATTCGCCTTCATTGTAACTTATCTCGATAGATTCGAGTCTTTTGTTTTCAATGTTGGCTACTACGGATACTTTCGCGTCCGTTGCGTTGGCTCTTCCTAAGAAACTTGCGACGTTTTTAATATCGGCGGTGAAACTTGCCGTAGTACGCGAAGTTACAAAAGAAATGTTTTCGAAATAATCGGAGTTGAAATCCAATCCCGAACCGTTTTCGCCCAAACTGAAACTCGGAGCGGTTACGTTTACGTCGGACGTTTCTACGCCGTTTTCATTGCGGTATACGATCGTCGAACCGTGAGATACGGTAATTTCGTAATCTCTGGACTTTTCGTTGCTCGCAACCTTGTAGGACGCAAGGTCGAAAAGTTCGTCCTGCGTCATACCGGTATCGCTACAACCTGCAAACACAGTCGCAGCGACAAGTACGATTGCGATAATCAAAGTCAATACGCTTACGTGTCTTCTCGCATTTTTCTTCTTAGTCATAGTTTCGGTTTCTTTATCTTCTTTTTTCTTTCTTACAATGAATCCCATTGCAAGTCCTACCGCGCCGATACCCAGTCCCGTTCCGGAGAGAGCCATAGCCGCGGTTCTTGCGGAAGTATTGCTCTTGCCTACGGTTTTAGCGGCAACGTCCTGAGCGCCCGATATTACAGCGCTTGCGTCGGAAAGCAATTTTGCATAGGACGCGTCCAAAGCGGCAATCTTGTTTGCGTCAATCAAATACATATCGTCTTCGTGAACGTCGTTGAGTTGCGCTTTCAACGCTCTGTAAGTCGAAATGTTGCTGAACGTAATCGTAGAGATAGCGTTAAGTCTTCTTGCGAGATCTCCCGCGTTGAAACCTGTTCTCGCATATATATCGAGTACGTTGGAGTCTTTATAGTTGGGGTCGATACCCTCTTCTACTTTTACTCTGATATGATAGTTGCTCAGCGGACTTACGTTGAGATATTCGTAAGTGTTGTCAGCCTCGGCAGAGAGGAACGCCTCTCCGTTGATGCTGTACTGCAATCCGGGGATATCGCTTGAGAATACGAGTTTGTTGTAATGCACTCTCATAATAATATCGTCCGCCGTGATATTACGGACAGCCTGCTGAACAGTAAACGGAAGAATCTTTTCTCCCTTGAACGGAGAATCTGCTCCGCTCGGTCTTATTACCATATAGTACGTGCCGGCGTTGACTACGCTTGTCGTGATATTTTTACCTTCCGAATCAGTCGCGATTGAGATGGAAAGCGCGTTCTTAACTGCGTCCGTAGAGGTGTAGAGATCGAACTTGCCGTACAGGTTTTCACCCGTATACACAACCGAATCTTCAACGTCAACGTAACGTTCGCCGTCGTAGGTTACGAAAAGGTACTCTTCGAGTTCGCCAAAGTCTGCGTCTTTAACAAGCAAATCGCCTTCGGTATAAGTGATAATATAGTTGCCCGCGTCGATTGCTTCGCCCGCAAATCTTATTTTGACTACTCCGGTATGAACTTTAAGTTCCTCAAAGTATTCGTCGATATAAAGTTCGTATTCTATCTTATCCGTAGACATGAATTTGCCCTTGCCGAACGTATAAGGCAATTCGCCTTCTTCGATATATACGGGATGTTCCCACCAGTTGCCTTCTATATCGTTCTTAACCGCTTTGAGCGAACCGGGTATGCGGTATACTCTGACCGCGTTGTTGACGTTAACGTGAACTTCAACCGGAGTGATTTCTACGGTAGCCGACATGAATTCTACGTTGCCCTCGTTTTTAACCAATCTATAGTTGTTGTTGAGAGTGGTAGGATTGCCCTCGGCGTCCAAGTTCATAATACGGTTTTCGTCTACTCTCGCAGTATACGTGCCTACGTTGATAGGATTGTTTACGATTTCGCCCGCGCTGTTGAAGAAGTTGTAGGCAACGGTAACTTTATCCTTATCTTCTTCAATCATATTTTTGAACGTAACTTTCGCGTTCGGGTACTGAACCTGACCGTTGTAAGGACGAGAAGCGTTTTCTACTTCGAAAGTATCAATTTTGATTTCTCTCGGCGTTATTTCAAAGAATGCCGCGCCGTTGACTACTATCTTATAGTTCTTCGCCTTTTCGTTACGGCTGAAATCAATACCTACTTCGTACATGCCCGCATCTTTGGGTTCTCCGTCGATTTGCGTATCTCCGAGATAGTAAACCCAACGATTGTCCATTACGTCGCCCGGCATGAAGTTGTTTTCGCCTTCTACCTGATAAGTCGGTTGAGGAGGCATATCTCCGTAAACCGCCGTTCCTTTGTCGACATAAGTTCTTATATTTATAGTCAACGGGTCAACGTAAAGATAACTTGTTTCGTTTTCATTGACTACGCGTATATTATAGTTTTTCGCTTTATCGAATTCAGGATCTCCCGCCGGCACGTCTGAATCCGGAGCGCTCTTTCCGGTAATGCTCGATACGGTAATCGCGTACTTGCCGCCTACTTCGCTCGATTCATTAGCCTCCGTCGTCAGATTTACTACAATGTTATCTCTAACCTTGAAAGTATTGGTACCCACGTACGACCACGCTCTGTCCTCTTCGTCTGCGTTCGCTTCGCCGACAAACGGGGTAACGCTCTTAGAGTATTCTTTGCGCGCGTCTTTGAGAGATATGGTTACGTCCAACGGCCATACGTTTACGTAAGTCGTTTCAAGATGGAAATCGTAGTTGGCAGCCTGCTCTGCATCCCAAATTTGCGGCTTCTCGCCCTCGTGATTGTGGCTGGGATCACTGCAAGGCAACGTCAATACCGGATAAACAATATAACAGCCTACGTCCCAAACATGATCGGGCAAATCCTCTACTATTTTGTTCATATCCGTATATTCGGTATACGGAGGCATATCTCCTTCGATGCCGTCAAAAGGTTCGCCTATGCGTTGATATCTGTAAGTTACTCCATGATAATATCCGTGTTCTGTCGAAAGACCTGTATTCGTCGTGGAGTTGAACAATCCGAACGCGCCGCTACCGGGCTTGTGTACGGAACCGAATCTAAGTTCTGTTTCCTGTTCTTCCGTAACTTTGAACGTAACCGATCTTTGCTCGATATTGACAATATATTCAGGCGAATCGGAATCGTTGTAGTTGCGTTCGCTTTCGCTTTTAATATGATATACGATTTTATATCTGCCGACGTTTTTGGGATTATTTCCGCAAGATACCCAAGTATCGTTTTCCCAATGCCAGTATTCGGCAGAAGTCGGTTCGATTTTAGTTACGCCGTCTTTCGCGATACCGTAAGCGTAGAAGCCGTCAGATTCGGGAGTCTTGCCGCCGTAAATAAAGTCGGTTTGAGTCGGTCTTTCGAAATCAAGGTCTGCGGGAACTATATTTACGACAAAAGTCGTAACGCTCGGCAAATTATAGTTTTCGCTAGCGTCGCCGTCCGCGAAACTTATAACGACTTTGTAAGAACCGCCCGCGCCTTCTTCCGGCACGTTGATTGCGTCGTAATCTCCCTCGCCCGTCATGCTCATTATTTCTATCTGAATCATAGCGACGTCGTCGCCGACAACGTTGTAGAAATAGAACGCCCAACCGTTTTCTTTCAACTTTTCTGCGCTAAGCGGATTTACGCCGCTTCCGAACTTGATTATCTGTTCAAGAGCGTTGTAAGTCAAATTTATAGTATGTTGAGTCTGACCTTCGACTATATCGAAATCTTCGTTAAGTTGAAGAATCGTATTTCTTTTTCTGATATTCAGTTTTTTATCCTCAACGCTCTCGTCTATACGGTAGTTGGGATTGCTCAGCGAAACGGGATGAACTAAATAGTTGCCCACGTCCGTAGCGCCGGAGACTTTTGTCAATTTATTAAAATCGTCGTCCGCGTTGTAATACTCTATAGTCGCGGTAACCGAAGTATCTCCCGATACCAAATCGCTTTGCTTTACCGCCGCAGAATATATGATTGCTTTTCCTTCGTATTCGGCAGATCTGGCTCCGTTAGGCAAGTTTTGAAACGGTATATTCGGCTCTTTAATATCAAGAGTAACGCTTCTTTGAATCACAGTCTGCTTTATTCTCGGCTGCCAATCGAAATTCTTTGCGCCCGATTCATCCACATGGCTATACTTATTGCCGGTTAGTTTCTCATAATCTTCTGCAAATTTTTTATAGTTCGGATCGTCTTGAACGTAAGCCACAAGGCGCGAATCGGTATCAAGCAAATGAATATTAGCGTAATTCAAGCCTGTTGCGGGATTATCCAAATACAAGAACGTGGTATACTCCCCTACTTCTTTTACGCCCGCAGCGGGGTTTGGATTCTTTGCGCTGCCTTTAAGCGTCTTCCAATACGTGCGGTCATTGTGAGAAATAATCTTCGCCGCTTGATTTCTATCGGTTACGTTCGGATGAGTGAAAAGCCTTACTTCCGGCACCTGCAATTCAGAACCGTACTGTATATCTTCGACCGTTTCCGTACCCGTTATTTCGGCGCTGTATGTGTGTCCGTCCGCGTTAACGAAATATTTACGGATATAAACCGCGCGTCCAAACTCATATTCTATATTTACGAGAGGGAAGTTGCCTCTGATAAGCGGAGTATAAGTAACGTCGTATTTATCGGAATCCGCAACGGTTTCGTTTCTCCAATAGTAAGACTCTTCTAAGTGTTCGCCCAAAGTTCCGTTTGCATCGTACTTATTAACCAAAGTAGACCAAAGAATATGTTCTTGATCCGCCGATATATCGTATACCGCCCAAACTTTGCTATCCGATTCAATACCGCCCCAAATAAGATAGGCTTTATCGGAAGACGCCTGAGACAAACTGTTGTCGTCGTCTTTACGGTACTTCATATCTACCACATTGGCAACTTTCTTTTTTGTATTTCCGTCATAAGAGAAACCTATAGAGTAATTATTATTGCCCGATTCATACATATTGCCGACACAGTAAATATTGCTTACAGATTCAGTACTGTTCGTCTGATCTCCCGACATTCCAACCAACATGGATCTGGTGCTTCCCGCGCCGGTTGAACCGGAAGGCGCGTATTGACCTTCGCCGCCGCCTTCAAATTGATATTTGGCAAAACCCGTCCATTGATTTATAATGCCGTTTATATGACCGATAGTAGACGTTCCGGATATGGAGGATGTTCCGGATGCGTCTTGAGACACAGTACAACTTCCAACGGCTCCGCCTACCTGACCCAAAGCGTTGTTTATATTACCGCTGAAAGTCGATTCCAAAGTTCCCGATCCGTTTACGGTCAAGTTAAACGCGTTTGAACCTGCGCCCATCCATCCGATAAGACCGCCCAAATATACTCGTCCGTTACCTTTATTACTATCGAAAGTGTTGCTCTTTGCTTTTGAAGGGTCGCAATGAACTTTAATCAAACTTCCTTCCTGCATATCTACGGCGCAGTTGGAAACAACGCCGACGTTTCCCGCCAAAACTCCCACCATACCGCCGAATGCGTAAGAATGTCTGGCTATCGACGCTGAAGTAGTGGTAATAGACCATTTTGTAATCTGAATATTGCTATTTCCAGACAAAGTAATTTTACAGTTGTCTATAACTCCTCTGCAGTAACCGGCAATCAATCCGCCTGTTCCGCTGTTTGGCGTGCCTTGCGCTCCTTCGTCCTCATTCCTACCGCTTACAGCGTAATTATATAAAAATTTTGTATTTATGATTTTGGAAGTAGCAGGAACGAAACCTATAAAGGCGCCGTTTATATCAAGTTTATCGCTGGCGTCATTCGCCTTAAAGAAAGTATTTGCTCCGATATTTCCCAATTCGGAAAATGTTTTGGAAGACGTCTTGGTATTCCAAGTATTTGCGGTAAGGCTGATTTCCTTGCCGTTGCCGTCAAAAGTCAATCCGTCCTTCATAGGTTGGCTTGTAAACGTCAAGTCCCAACTAAACATCACGTTTTGAGTAAGATAACCGATGGTAGCAAGAGTATCATACTCAACCCAAGCGTTGTTTTCCCACTTCTCAACTTTCTTTTCGCCTTTCAGAAAACTCTGAATATCCGACTGGCTATCCAAGGGAGTGGAATTCTGATTAGCATACTTTTCCCTAGCGTCGTAATCTTCCGAAACGTTGCCGTTTACGAACAAATTTTTTACCTGCGTTGCCGCATCAGGCTCTGCAACGCTGTCGATTTGAACGTCGTCTGCCTGTACGCTTGTCGCGCCCATACCCAACAGTATTGCCAATACAAACAAAGCCACAATAGCCGCCTGTATTATTAAAAGCGTTTTCCTCTTAGCATTAGACATAAAATTTCCTCCATTATTATATCTCTTCATCAATCGCGCGGATTGATAGGACTAAATTCCGATTTGTCTTTCGGAGAAAGTTCCTCTCTCTCCGAAAGAAATTGCGTTATTCAATAACGTCTTGTTTATTTCTCTTGTTGACAACCACTACGGAAGTAATTATTGCCGCAACCATTACCAAAGCGACTGCCACTACCGCAACTATCGCCGGAGCGGTAAGTTTTGATTCGTTTATCTCGCCTACGATAAATGTCCAGGACTTATTGATAAAGTGGTTGTTGCCTACGTCGAGCGTTACGGTATATTTACCGTCAGGGAGTATTCCTTCTCCGTTTGGAAGAACAACGTTGCCCGCTTCGTCTTTATATGTTACGTTAACGTATACGCGTTCTCCGCCGTCCACGCTGTATGCGCCGTAGTAATTACTTACCGACATACCGCTAGGCAATTTCCTAGGCAGATTTACCAACGTTTCGCTCGCTACGATTTCTGCCTTGTCAATTTGGATAATGGTATCCAATATAAGGTCTTCGTGATTCGCAACGGATATTCTTACCTGACCGTGATAATTGCCCGCGTTGACTGCTCTGTCATTACCTTCAGACATGTCTATCGCGGAAATCTTAACGGGAAAACCGCTGTACTGATATGCTCCGCCAACAGTATCGAAACCGTTGAAAGTAACTACGTGCGGATATCCGTCGTACGTAGCGACAACGGGAACCGCGGTAATACCGGTTATTTTCGCTTTATTGATAATTACTTTTGCCGAAGCGGTATAAGTCGTGTAACCTTCATGCGATACAATAATGGAAACGATATGCTCTCCCGCGTTTCTTATATCTATTTCGGAAAGGCTGTCGTACGTAACGTTTTGGAATCTAAATTGTACACGCGCTTCCGAGTACGGAACTTTCGGGTCGAGTTTCTTGACGAAGTTTTCTCCGTTATACACGCCTTCTACCCCTTCGAAGATTATGTTTTGGAATTCCGCGGGAGTAATAGTCATTACAACGTTCAATGTACACCCCTCGTAATGCTCGTCGCCTATAAACTCCAACAAATAGGTGTAGTCGCCTTGCTTGAAGTGCCAACCTGCCGTTGCCGCGGTGTTTCCGATAGGCTCGAACTTGCCCGTTTTACTGTCATAATATTTCACTACTATCAAACTGCTGTCTGCAGCGGCGTAATTCCATATTTCGAAATTCGTACCTACAGTTCTCAATCTTGCAAGCGATTGAACGTAATCGTACGTTCTGTATATCGGTTGCTTATTGTCGTCAAGCGCGTAAGCATACTTAACTCTATCCTCGACTTCGAATTGCGTCTTTGCCTTTACGACATTCATATCGCCCGAATATTCTTCGGCGAAGAATGCCTCGTTGCCTTTATACGATACTTCAACGTGGTAAAAACCTATCTCTATAGGGAACTCACCGACTCCCATCGGATTTTCTCTGTCCCATTCGCCCTTCACCGTCTTGTTGATAGCGTCGTATTCGGCGCCCGGAAGATACGGGTAGTATACATAGGAAAGGTCATCTCTGCTAAACAGTCCCTCGCTCAAATCCGCAGGTATACCCGGGTTGTAATGAATAGGATTACCGTCGTTGTATTCAACAACGTTTACGCCCATTGCCAATTCCAGTTTACCTTGTCTTATCGAGAAGAAGAATTTGTAAGTTCCGTCGTTGACCATAGATCCGTCTTCGATATAGCCGTCCTTGACAATATAATTTTTATCTTTATCTATAGATACAGTTATCGTATACTGACCTTTTTTGAATATAGCCTCGTTAACATGGGTTTCGTCGCCCATATCGAGTTTTACGTCCGCCTCTTGCGTTACGCCGTTAATATCCTGATACGTAGCCTTAAATAAATGCGATTTACCTGCGGGAACGGATACCGGAATATTCTTATCGCCGTCCATTGTTATATCTATCGGCACGGGCAGCGGCGCAACCTTGACTTTCTGGCTTTTTACGTTGATTTTCATGTTGCCGCCCAACGGAGTAATTACCTCTCCGCTAACGTCGTAATCGCCTACGCCTACAATTTGCAGCGCTTGGCTGGTCAGTTTAACGGTAATCGGATAATCTTTGATTCCGATGTTTGCCTCTACCGTTTGCGGAACCGTTTCGCCGTAATAATAGACGTTTTTGAATCCGTCTACGTCAAGTTCGAGATCAACCGTCTTTTCGTATACTTTAATTTTAGTGGTAGCGGGAACTTCGCGTTGAACGGAAGTAATACTTTCGTCTACTTTGATATAAGCGTTGTCAAAATCAATCTTACTGTTGTCCGCAAAGTATAAATCGTATTTTTCCCCGTCCAAACTTTCCGGCGCAAACGTCGCGTAAAGTTTTACGCTGTTTGACGCGTTTTCCTGCTCGTATCTAAGTTCTACCTTTATTTGAGTATAAATATCGTCAGGGTAAGCGATATAAGCGGGAGTATAAAGTATACCTATACCGTTCTGCTCCGCATATCCTGCCGGGTCCATTCTTTCGTCGGTGCCGTAAGCGATGTCGATGTAGAATTCATAACGTCCGACATATTTATCGGTAGCGTCGTAGACCTTATTGAAAATCTTTTCGAATTCCGCGTCGGTGCAGGTTTTAATAATATCCGCTACCGTTCTGCCGTTAAACCCGTCGTCGCTCTTTACCTTGACTCCGCTAAACGCGTTGTCGACGTAGATGCTTGCTCTCTTATAGTTGATACAGTATTTACCTACGTAACCGTTGTCCGTAACAATTCCGCCCTTGGAAAGGTATACGTCTTCGTAAAGTCCTTGCAAGTTGACGATTCTCATTTTGAATTCCGCGCCCTCTTTGCTGACAGGGTCGCCCATGTTCCAGTTGATAAGGAAGGACTGCTGAGCGGAACCTTTGAGAATATACGGTTGGTCGAGATTGTTGCCGTTGGAATCCTGAGCCATAGCGTCTTCCCAAACGTCGCTTCCGTCGGTATTCTTTTTCCAACTGTATTGCAACTGCCAATCGGAACATCCTACGGTCGGATTAAATCTTATTCTCGCTCCGCGAGTAGAATAACCGTAGTCGCTGACAGGATACGTCTGAGTATAGTAAGCCAACGATGGCAAAGCCGTCATATAGTCTACGTTAGCCTGTATTTCAAAAGGATAGGTATTGCCGTTATTGTCGGTATAAGTAATTACGTATTTAGCGTTTTTGCTGACAATTACTTCTACGTCGTAACTTCCGTCGTCGAGTTTTGTGTTGTTAATCTTGATACCCGATTCGCCTATCGAAGAAGGAGCGAATTTGATACCGCTCTTCGTATCTATAACGTTGTATCTTGCTACTACTCTGTCGGTACGCCAAGTAGAAAGGTCGCTTTCCAAAATAGGAGTTTCCTCGCCCTTCGCGTTTCTTGTATAGTACAGAACTTCGCTTATCTCGGGCGTTTCGTTGTCAATCTTAACGTTTTTGTCTTCCGACGGATTGGTTCTTGCAACGATAACGTCTTTATCTCCGTCTTTTGCGTAAGCAATAAACGAATACGCCATACCGTTTTTACCGGTAGACTCTTCAATCTTGATTGTAGCGATATTGCCGTTCTTGACAAACTTCTCCGCGCTATCCATAACTATTGTACCGTTGCGAACGTATCTGATAAAATCGAAGTCTTCTTCGCTGTTCATCATAAGTTCGAAATCGGCGGACTTGCTCCAATCTTCCGTTACTACCGTGCCGTTTCCGTAAGAAAGCACGCCTTCGATAATATTAAATTTATAGTTGTCGGAAGGTTTCCAAGCAGCCATTCTTTGACTGTCGCTGTAATATCCCAAAGGTATATATGTTTGTTCCTCAGCCTGTACGGACATTACGTACGCTCCCGGCAACGCGGTACCGGACATGTCCGAATTAGTCGCGACGCCGTTTCTCAATATCGTCCATTCATTGTCGCTATAATTTTCCAAAGCCACTCCCGACGCAGCCACTACGCCCGGCTTGTTCAAAACGGCTTTTTTACCCTCGTAACGCTTACTTAAAGTAGTTCCGTTGGTATTTTCATAAGAAATAGTCGTTATGTTGCCAAACGAATATTCATAGTTTGCAGATGTTTTGGACGTAACGAGTTTGCTTTCCGCGTAGGTCGGCATACTCTTCATAAGGCTTATACGTTCGGTCGTACCAAACGTCGCTTTCCAAATTATATTGCCCGTCTGTCCGTTTTGCAAAGTATACATTTTACCGTCTGTCGTTCCCAAATTTTCATCAAGCAACTGCTGATCGGTAATAGGTGAATTGTTGGCAATAGCGTGGATTCTGAAATCGTATTTGGACGTTTCGTCGCCCACGAGTCTTACGATAACTTCTCCGCCTTCAGTCTTAGGATACATACCCAACCAACTGTCGACTACGTTTGAACGGTGCGAGTCAAGCGATATATTCTCTTCGTTGTTTATATCGACGCCTTTACCTTGTCTGTATGAAATCAAATCGAAAAGCAAAGCGCAACTTCCTACGTTTTGACCTACCGAACCGAACATTTGAGAGTAAGATACGTTGTCGACGTTGTCGTAGTTGTTCTGCGAAAGACCAGTCCAGTCGGAAATAATACCGTTTACCTGTCCGATATTAAGTATATGTTTTCCTTCTTCGCTTGTATCTTTACCGCCGTCGGCAAGAGAACCGTTGGATACAATGTTAAGACACGCGCCTATCGCTCCGCCCGAATACGCTCTGAAAGCGCTTGCAGAGCCATTTTTACCAGACGCTCTTGACACATAAGCCTTTACGGTACCGCCACCTGTTACAGCGCAGTATTCCATACGGGAATTTTTGATTTCTCCTCCCTCCGTTTCAGCCATACCTTTGTCCATCTTTCCGACAAGACCGCCCGCTACGGCAAGTCCCCAGCCGTCCCAAAGTCCATTGTCAAGTCTAGGACCTTCTACTCCGCTGTAAACTCCGGCGTTATCGGCGATATTTATTTGCGAATTTTTGATATTACTGTTCTTTCCCGCTCTTCCTGCGAATCCGCCGACAAAAGCGCAGTTGTAATACATGTCGCTTTCTCCGCCTTGAAAATCGATAACTTTGAAATTACCGTTCACGTTAAGACGAACGTTGTCTATATTTCCGCCTTCGCCGTTCATACCTACTACAATTCCCGCAGATACGCCGAATAAGCCGTTCTCGTTGAATAGACCCGTCGCCAAATCAGCGTCGGCTCCCAAGAAGCCGGGTTGAATGTTTATTCCGCTTGAATTACCTGTCGTTGCGGTAATACCGCCGTGATTGGATTTATAATCTATCACGAGATTGGCAATCGTGCCTCTGTTGATAGCGGCAAAAAGACCGGAATATCTGTAAAGCGTATTTCCTGCGGAGAAATAATTATCTGTATATTCAGTATACTCGATATAGCCTACGCCGCCCCAGAGATTCAAAGTATAGCCGTTACCGTCAAGCACTTTATCGAATATCGCGCCCGAACTGTTCTTATTCGTTGTATAGTCGTATCCCAAGCCTGCGCCATTGCCGCCGGAATAAGCAATACCGACGTCATTTGCGAGATAAGCGTGAGTATATCCGGCTAAAAGACTTTCTCCGTTGATAAATTCATAGAGTTGCTGACCGGTCGTGATTTTAAGTATCATACTTTCCGACGCGCCGTAATTAGCAACAAGATTTTGCTTGGCTTGCTCGTCAGTTCTGTGTCCGCCCTCTACGTCGGTCAATTGACCGTGCGTGCCTGCGTAAGTCGCTTTAAGCACGTTTTCGGCTGCGTCGGCAATCATAGGTTTGTTCAAAAAACTTGCCAACGTTATCGCAAGTACTACAATCAGTAGTACCGCGATAATTGCCGTTATAGTTTTTTTGTTAATTTTTTCATTCATAAATTTTCTCTTCCCCCACAATTAAGCCGTTTGAATATTTTCGAATATGACAACCGCTTTGATTGTAACGCGTTGCGCTATATCGCCGCTACAAACCGTTACAGTAACGTCGGTACCTTTGCTTGCAATATCGGTTTCAGCAACCGGGTTACCCGATCTGTCTCTGTATCTGTACTTGACTCCGTCTACTTCGAATTCGTTTACCAACATTACGTCGTAGTAACCGAAGTTTACGTCGCTCAAATCAATTGTACAGTCATAGTTGCCGTACGTTTCGTCGTCGAACGCAACGTAGAGGTTACGCAACAGCGTTTTCGTCAGATTTTCTTCCTCGGTAAGGTTTGTTCCGTTGAGGTCGATAGTGATGGAGTAATCGGTTCTTCCGACATACTCTACTTTCTTAGCGACGACTTCTACGCTTATTCTGAACGTTCTGTCATACTGACTTTCCAAAGCCTTGGAAATCATTTTTACCGTATAGGTATCGCTGATAGCGTAGTTGATTTCGGTAAGATCCCATTCGACGTTTACTTCAAAGTATTCTTTCGCAACCGCCGACAAAATCGTTACTGCGTTTCCTTCTCTTTCGAAGAAGTCCGCAATCAAATCGATGTCTCTTGCAGTGTATACTTCGTTCTTTCCGTTTTTGATATACTCTACTTCGTACTGAACGTAAGTATTAAACTGATCGGATACGTTTCCGGATACTTTATTAAGTCCCTCAACTTTGATGTTTGCAAGATCTTTATAGTCTATGTTTCCGATAAGTTTATAGATGTAAGACTTCGGAGTAAAGTCGGAATATATTCTGCTTCCGTTTTCATCCGTCTTGTACTTATACGGATCAATCTTGATATTTACGTTTGCCGCTTTAAGGTTTGTACGGTCGATTATCTCTACGTTTATCGGATATTGATATTCTTCGGAAATATATACCGTCGCTTTCAAACCTTTTCTTCCCTGCATCGCGATTGTTTCGTTGAAAATCCAATCCGCGTTGAGGTCGGAAGTCTTGCCGTCCTTATAAACCATCTTAACGGTTTCGGGGAACGGATTCATTCCATAGTACAATACCTGAATAGGATCGATATAGAACGTCGCTTCGCCTTTATTTTTTATGCTGTATTCGCTTCCCGCTACGTCAAGTCCGTCAGGCATAAGATTGTCTACTTTCACGTTGACGTAAGCAGTCTGCTCTAAATCGCCGATTACGTTCGCAAGTTTATTGTCGATATCGTAACCTATCTTAACCTGCAACTGGGTTACTCTACTAGAATAGTCTATTATGTTAAACTTATCCAGACCTACCCACTGAATCGGCATTTTGCGCACGCTTCCGTTGGTAAAGAGTATATTTGCTTCGCTCGGATAAATTTCTTCGTCCGTCATTCCATGCGATTTTTTGAGCAGATACTCAAACGGGTCGATGAAATAAGTCGACTGAGTAAGTTCGTCGTCGAAATATACAGCCTGAATTTCATTTCTCAATACGACGATTCTCGTCTTGAACTTCCAAGTAAAGTTGCCGTCGTATTTGCTGTTGTCGAGATATACCCAAACGTCGTCTTTACCGCCGCTGTTGTTGTTATCCCACGAGAAATCTACTCCTCTGTAGTCCTCTTCGTTCCAAACGATGGAAACATCCTCAACGTCGTTGTCGATAATCATTTCGCCTTCGTTGATAGGCGACTTATAAGTATCGTAATAGGTCGCAGTCGCCGTAGTCGGGAACGGATTGATGCTTTCGTCTCCCGTAATAAGGTACATATAGTACTGATACGGATCTACTCTAAGCGTATTTTCCAATCCGCCTATCGTCAACTTGTTGACTTTCTTCGTCTTTACCCATATCATTAGGACAACTTCCTGCTCGGTAGCGCCGTTGCCTATGGTATTTCTTACTGCAAACGCAGTTCCGCTCACGTCTTCGGAGAAGCCTGTTTCCTCGTTGACCAATCTCTCATAGAACTTCGCTACTTCTTCCGGATCGTACTGCCACTCTCCATTAACGTCCATACCTACCGCTTTTCCGTCTTTATACTTGAAGTAGAAGACGTCGGAGATATAATCGGTAATACTGGATTCTTTACTGAGCGTGTAGTTGTACAAATCGATTATTACACTCGCTACTTTTCCGTCTTTAGCGCTTATTGCCTCGCCGTTGACGATAACTTCGCTTACGCTCGAATCAAGATACTCTACCTTAACGGGCAAGTCTGCCTGACCCACTCTCGGGAAGCGTACCCACGCGTCTACAGTGTGATTCTCGCCGTATTTCTCGGGCATTACGGGACCTGTGCCGTCTTTGTTAAGCACTTGTACTCCGCCCTCGTTGATTCTGATTTTTCTTGTCGTACCGTCCTTCATTCTTACCGAAATAAAGTCGGGGAGAGGATCGTAAACGTGCATTGAGAAGGAATCTACTTTCTCTATGCCGCCGCCTCCGTCGCCAAGAGCGTTGATGGTAATTTCCATCTTTCTGTTAACCTGACCGAAAGTCGCTCTCGCTTCGACGATATACGTTCCCTTCAAAGACAGATTCAAATCCGTTACCGGAGTATTCTCGGGGCAGTTAATCCAAGGATCGTTGTCGTTGTAACGATACTTCTTCAAATAGAAGTTTACATCCTTTTTGATTATGCTGCCGGTTGCGCCGTCTTGATAACGAGCCGTCTTACCCGTGAAGTGTTTTGCTATTATCTCTTTAACACCCTCTTCGTCAGACTCGTAAGTATACGGAGCATAGTCGATACGCGACGGAATATCCGTCCAGGTTACGACGCCTTGCGCGTCGCTTCCGGTAACTCCCGGTATTGCGTTGGACGGGTCGCCGACCGACTTGAACATATTGTATACCCATATCTGAGTAAAGTTCTCCGCGCCTCTCGCATCGCTCTCACCGTAAGCGATTCCGCCATTCTCGTCATAAATGTTTTGATTGTGGTCACGTCCTACTATCGATACGTTTGCAATCGTCGCGTCGATAATATTAAGTCCTACGTGGAACTCATTGAAAACAGCAAACGGAACCAACGGACGCAAAAGATTACCAACTTGCGTATAAACGCTACTCAATAGAGCATCGGAAATTGCGCCGCTCGCCCATCCGTAACCAACACCCTTTACAACATCTTGAAGCAACGGAGACAATTGAGATCTCAGCGAACCCCAGAACGAATCCGTATTGTTATCGGATCCCGGTATCATTCTCGTCCATGCTACGTTAGACAGATAGTCTTGAGAGAACATATTCGGAGCGAGTTTTTGAAGATTAAGAAGCGAAGGTTTACCGGTTCCTTTAGAGAATATAGCGCCAAGCACATCGTCAATCATTTTGTTGATGAGATAAGGATCAAAAGCGATGTCAACATTGAAGTTGCCGTTTGATCTAAGGCTTACTTCGATACCTGCGCTAAGCAATTTTGTAATATCCAAATCAGCAAACAACGCTGCAAATCCATCTTGCTCCCCATCGCCGTCAGCAGTAGCAAGTTGCTGCGGAGATGTAAGTTGGGTATTAAGATTGTCGAATATTCCGTCAATCTGTTTGAGCAAACCGTCAAACACGCCTTCCAACATTCCCAACAAATCAAGATCTATCGCCATATTTTTTATAACTGTACCGAAGTCAATAACGAAATTGACCACATTATTTGCTAGTGTAAGATACAATTTACCTGCATTATAATCGAGGACTAAGTAAGCAATAGGTTTGGAATAGCCGTTTGTCGCGGTATTGTCGTCAAACAGAACTTTATCTATTTGATAAACGCCTACAATAATATTTCCTTTCGGAACACGCATGTTATCCGCAGTACCCGTAAGTCTGTCGTTGTTGCCCGCTTTCCAAATTCTGATTCTGGTATAACCTGCGTTACCGCCCTGAACCGCTCTTGCGTCGCTTGTATTGTTGGCAAGGTCCAAGGTAAGACCGAGGTCGATATTGTCGAGCATCGTCTTTGCAAGCGTTCTGCCGTTGGTAGCGTCCCAGTCGGGGATATTTTCGTAATCCACGCGGATATCTACTTCCCCGCCGATATTCAAAGCGAGCGTCGCTTTTACTTCTATATCCTCTACGCCTATATCTATACCGAATTCGTTGCCGAACAAATCGAGGTTTCCGCTTACGGTAAAGTCAATACCCAAGTTGATTCCCAAAAGTTCGTTGAGCAACGTATTGATAAGCGTAGACGTGAAGTTGAGCGCGATGGACGTATCTTCCAAACTTACCGCTTGGAGGAGATATTTTACAAGGTCCATTACCGGCAGATTTTCGCCTATAGTCGGCATATTGTCGTCGGTGGCAACGTCATCGTTCTCGCCATCCGCGCCCGGCAAAGTCGGAAGTCCGGCATTTTCGAGTAAGTCTGCGATTATCTTGTTCAAATCAAGATTCTCGATTTGATTTATATAGCCGCTGAGCATCTCGAATATCCTGTTAATAATAGTTGTGTTAACAAGTTCCGCGCTGAACAAACCGAGACCTTCGAGGTTGATAATAAAGTTGTTACGATAAACGTAAACGCCCATTACTATTTTGCCTCTGTATTGCAATTCCAACTTGATTGCGCTACGAGCGGAAGAAGTGAGGTCGATATCCCATTGCAAGAGCAATTTGACGTCGGTTTCCCATTCGTCGAGGTTAAGATTGATAGGTATCTC
This sequence comes from uncultured Christensenella sp., assembly GCA_910584635.1. Lineage (GTDB taxonomy): Bacteria > Bacillota > Clostridia > Christensenellales > UBA3700 > RACS-045. Next base: position 158,468 of record CAJUBA010000002.1, read on the forward strand.
CAATCTCTTGCCTACGCTCGCAAGAATCGTGTTGATCATTTGCGTAAGGTTCATCTTGTTGTCTTTCGTCAGCAATCTGAGAGTAAGGTCAAGTTCTCCGGTACCTACGGTATCCATAATCGCTTGAACCAAATCAGACTTATACTGGTCGAATTCTTTTGCTTTATCCGCAAAATTGAACTTATGATCGGCAGGTATTTCGCCTATCTTAATCGGATAGTCATTTGTACCCGCTTCAAACAACAGGTGGAATCCGCTGTCGTTGCCGTCTTTATTAGTATAATTATATCTCTTATATTCGTATTGTTTTTTATCAGTAGTATTCTTATAGACGATTTTCTTTCCGTTTGCGTCGTGCGTAGGAAGTTGATTGCCGTCTTTATCGTAATAGAATACGCAAATACTGTCTTTCTTCACGCCGTTTGCATCTTCTTCGTAATCTATCATTATCGGTATGAGATTGCCTGTAAAATCAAACGTGAAACCGTCTTCTCTTCCCATGGTTATTCCAAGGTTGACTTCCATGAGTTCCAACGCTTCATTGAGCGATTCGTCGATAAGACCGGAATCTATCTGCTTAATTACCGCCAATATCGAAGCCATCGATATAATAGGCGTGATAGCGTCAGTGCTTACTCCGAGTATGATAGCGGCAAGTTCCTGCTTCAAAGAAGGAGCGGAATCATCTGCAGCCGTAGCAATAGCGCCGTTGGCAGCGGGAGCCGTCGGCAATCCTATAAGGTCGCCGAGATCGAAGTTGAATATCAAATCTCCGCCTTCAATGTTCATAGCCGTAAGCAATTTCGCAACAACGTCGTCTATAAGCGAGTAAATTACTTCGGAGAATCTCAAATCGAATTTGAGTTTGGGCAAAGTGATGTTTGCAATCTTGAATCCGGACAAATCGATATATACGCTGTTTCTATATCCATAGATACCCAACAACACCATACCGGGCGCGAACTTGATTCCTTCCTCGCCTTGACCTATTATAATTCCTTTTTCCGTTTTAAGTTCAAATACAAACGTGCTGTCCGTCGGATTTTCTCTGTTTAGCGCTATCTGGATATTTATTGAAGCGTCCAATACGAACTCGTCTGTAAATTCCCAAATAATATCGCTCTCTGCAATTTGCGGAAGTCCGAAACTTGCGATTAACGGAGCGAGATTGTATCTGCCCCTGTTAAAGGTCATATTGAAGTGCGTTTTAAGAACTATTCCGCTGAGAATAGTATCTATAACGCTACTTAAAGAATTAAGATAACTGGTATTTTCTTTATTTATACCTTGTTCTATACGTTCGTCCAAACCGGTATCTTCAATGCCGATAAGGAAATCGTGTATTTTAACTTCTACGTCAAGCGCGGAATCAACCGTAGCGTCTACCGCGATGCTTTCAAGACCGCCCTCAAAGAGATTTATCGTAAGTCTTACTTCGGGGATAGCGTCGGGGAATTTGAAGCCCAAGTCGCTCACGTTGTCTTTACGCAAGAACGATGCCAAAGACGCGAGGAAATGCTCGTTGTCTGCCGTAATTATGATTCTGCTGCCTTCGAACGTTATACATTCTTGGAATCCGAGAGCAGTCGCCAAAGCGGTTACCAAATTCTTAACTCCGGGAGATACTACGTATCTTCCGCTATCGTCGAACGAACAAGCGAGAACGTCTGCGTCGGCAGTGGAAAGAATTCTGTCCAAATCGTTTGAAGTATTTACGGTAACGGTACCGTCGCTTTCTATTTTAGCGCCGGAATTGTTGACGATGTCTTCAAAATCCGTGCCGAGCGCCTTGTCGATTGCTTCCGTAATCATATTCACGAGCGCGCTTACAAATTTAGAAAGATCGGTATCTACTCTTAAATTAACGTTTTGCAAATAGTTGGGCAGTAAATTATCAAGATTGATATAAAGACTGCCTTGAGTGTAATAAATGCCTGCTTGCGGCATAGTGCCTATCTGCTTGCCGTTTTCGTCAAGCAAATACAATTCGATTGCTATCTTATTGTTGTCGACAGGCTCTTTTTTATAATTCAAATCCAAATCGATGGCGAAAGAAAGTCTAAGACCCGTTCCGCCTTGAAGTAAAAGCAAATTGCTAGGCAAGTTGAAGTCCTGCGGCAATATTCCGGTACCGCCGAGAAGTTCGTTGATAACTTTACCTACGTCAAGTTGTTTTTTCTTCATTGCCGGCTTTCCGTCTACAATAACCGGATCGCCGTTTTCGTCAAGTACAGGTTCGTCCTGCGTGCCTACCATGAGGTCGATGGAGAACTGTATGTTTGTAAAGGAGAAGTTTACAAGATCGTTTTCGTCAATCTCGGGAATTTCGGTGTCAACCGCGGAATCTTTAATCTCCACGTTAATTTCCAGACCAGTATGGTCGCCCGTGATGTTATCGTCGATATCGACGCCGAGATATGTCAATTCGCCGTTTTCGTCAAAATTGGACTGCAATTGATAAGTTCCGTCGGGCATAAGTCCCGCAAGATATCCTACAAGCACGCCCAAGTCAAGTTTGACCGGAAGCGTTACGAACGCGGATAAAATTTCCGGAACTGCTTGAAGAAGTCCTTTTATGTCAAACGCCATAACAATGTCCTGACCGCCCTCTTCCGTAACGGTAACTACCGGTTCAGAGAACAAAATCTGCGTGACAACCGGAAGGAACTTGTTTATATAACCCATTATATCAATATCTCCGAGCAATTCGGGGAGTTTGATAATACCTTGCTGAACCAATTCGACTATGTAATTCGGGTTGAAATCTTCGAGATAAAGAACCGACTTGCCTTCGCCTACGTCGACAAACATCTTGTCGTTCAGCATATAAAGTCCGAAAACTCGCTCGAAATTCGTCTGTCCGGGCGATTGCTGATGTACGATAAGCGAAATTTCACTATTATACTTGTTTTTAATATTCGTCTTGAAACCCACTCTCGTCTTCTTTCCGTCGGGAGTGTCGCAATCAATGGAAATATCTATCCCCAAGACCTTTTCCGGAGTGTCGATAGCATTTACTATCTTCTCCAGCAATTCAAGCGGCTCATAATAAATTTTAGTACCCGTATTGTCCCCTCCCGGTTTAACAGGTGGTTTTGACGGAAGTTCACCGCTGCCGCCGCCGCTTCCCGGCCCGTCTTCCTTAGGGTCGCATGCAACAAGCACGGACGAAAAAGCAACCAGCAAAATGACGACCAATAACAGAGTTGTAATCAATTTGGATTTTTTCATTTTCCCTCTCCTAGTAAGCGTAATTACGCTTTCTTGTATTCTAAGTATATTACTTTTTGCCTCGCCCGTCAAGAGTATAAAACGCAAAAATTCGGGCGCATATATATAAAAGGCTGGCAAATACTGGAAAAGTCGGCGATTTTTGCGCGGATTTGGCGGAAAAAACCACAAGATATTGGGTATTTTTTCGTACTTTAGAACTATTCAAAGAATAATCCGCTTTTGAAAATTTACAAAAATTTTACATTTGTTCTGTCAAAAATCAGGTAAAATTCAGGTTCAATAATCAAAATATCGCGTCAGACGCGAGAAAACGAAACCATTTTCAAAAATGAAAATCGAACTTTTCGGAATTGTTTTAAGGGTAAAATTTGTTTTTGACGGTTAGAATTTTTCACTTTGGGCATAATCCTGTGCGAGGTGAAATTTATGAAAGATATTAAGCGAACGCAATCTTACGCAAACGTAGCGAAAGAAATAGAAAACAGAGGCAAAAACATGCTTCTTCTCAACTGTTTTGCAGAAAGAGCGAGGGAACAGGGATATTTCAGCGTCGGAGCGAAATTCGACTCGATTGTCAGACAGGAACGCGAACACTGCCGCTCGCTGTACAGAATCATGGAGGACGGCAACGATATAGATACGCTTGCCAACTTGATTTACTGCGCAGGCGAACTGCACAGAAGCGCCGATAGACTTCGCGACGCATTCGGGAAAACCGCTTCCGAAGAAGGTTTTTCCTATCTTGCCAACGTGATAAACGAAATTGCGAAAGTAGATAGCAGAACGGAAGAAGAAATCAAGTGCATTATGTCCGATCTCAAAGTAGGCAAACTATATTCTTCGGACACCGCGACAAGATGGCAATGTATCAAATGCGGATGCGGAAACGAGAGCGAAAGCGCGCCCGAAATCTGTCCTTTGTGCGGCAGTCAAAAAGGATTTTTTATTAGACGATAAAAAAAGAACCTCTCCTAATTTATCCATATATTTTATAATAAAAATAAGGCTTTGTCGGGTTGGATTTTTTTCGGTTTCTTTTTTATAAAACTTATGCGCTAAGCAAGAAAAAGCGGGATTATCCTAGGATAACCCTGCTTTTCATATTGTCGGCTATTTTGCGCATATTTTTCTTAACGCAAATTTTTCTACCGATTTGTCTTTTGAGTTTTTTTAATTTTATCCATATATTTTATACGCGATATTTTTTATAAAATCGCTTTATACGAATCGTTTAGCGACTAAGAAATAACTCCATCTCGTAGCGCTGATTTCCTCGATTACCGCATGATCCGAAGCGGTATGCAGGATGTAATTATTGCCTAGATACAGAGCGACGTGTCCCACGCGTTCTACGCCCGTTTTGTCGTATCTGCTGGAATTGGTAAAGAACATTACGTCCCCTCTTTTAAGGTCGCCGTCCGCTACGCTCTTGCCTTGCAATACTTGTGTGCGGGTATTCAAATCGAGAAGTATTCCCGCTCCTTTATAGAATATGTACTGCATCAAAGCCGAACAGTCGTATTCTCCCTGAACGAAATTGGTATTCAGTTTTCCGTTACCCCAGTGATAGCGCTGACTGCCCCAAACGTACGGATAACCCATCAGTTCCTCTCCTACGGAAATAATTCTTTCTATCTTTTCCTCGGAAGATTGCTTCATCTGAACGATATGCGCATAGTTCTTTCCTGCATAAATATACGCTACGCGTTGTTTATACACTGTTTTATACCAACCGTTAACGGTTCCCTCGTATCGCAGCATATCCCCTTTGTCCATACTGCCCACGACAGACGACGAAGTCGACGGAGCGGAACGGATATTGAGTCCTTGCGTATCGCTTTTTATCATAGAAGAATATTTTATAGCCGGAACGATTACTTGCGGAGTATCTTCCGCTCCCGAGTTGTCATTTCCTCCCTCAGGCTCCTCGTTGTCGCCGCCCCCTGGCTCGCTCGGCATAGGATTGTTCAAATTCGGTCGATACGCGTCCCAGTTAGCCGACCATTGCGACGAAAGTTCTCTGTCGTCGGACTCATTGCCTAGACATGCGGCAAATCCGAATGCGGAAAGCGCGCATATCATAATTACTGCAGTTAATGTCGAAATGATTTTTTTCATAACAACCTCCTTTTCTCTTCGTCATTATTTTAACATTCTTTGCAAAACCGTTCAACACACAAAATTTTCCAGTGAAATATAACGCGAATAATTTGCATATAATCGGTATTAAAAACGTAAATAGTGTGTTATACTATGTAATATCTTGATATTTTAGCGTAATCTAACCGCGATATTCGCGCTTGCATTACCGATGGAAATACTTATCGCATTTTACAAAGAGGCGAGGACAATGAAAAAATTTACGAAACAACTCAGACTTTTCGATACAAGCGGAACTTTACTGGAAAAATTCGCCGAAGTCTGCGACGGCAAAGATATAAAACCTACCGAAACGGTAGGCGAACTGCTTGATTTTGCAAATATTCACGCGGTAAAAGGCAACTGTTGGCATTATTATATGGCGTATTTTATTGCAAGCGACGTAAATGCGTTTTCGCTCGCGTTCGAACGTAAAAAAGCCAAAGACTGCGCGCTGTTGGAATTTGCCAGAGAAGATTGCAAACTTCTTATGCAATTATTCGATTATAATATTGCGTCAATTCCCTTTGTCGGCGACAAAGCGTCTCTTTTGACGAATTTTAAGGCGACGGAAGATTTTTCAGTCAAACCTTACGCGGATATTATCGCAGACTTTTCTCATAAACTCGAAGACTGCAACACGGCAAGTCAGTTCCTTGGCGAAATAATTGATTTTTACAGCGTATACGGAGTGGGAGATTTAGGACTCAACAAAGCATTTAGAATTATAGCGCAAGAAAGCCTTCCCGACAAGAAAATTACTCATCATAAGTCGCAATTACTGCCCATCACAAATATGAACAAAAAAGGACTCGCCGATATAGTGGGATATGAATTGCAAAAGCAAAAAGTAATTCAAAATACCGAAGCGTTTCTTGACGGAAAACCTGCCAACAACGCGTTGCTTTACGGAGATATGGGTACGGGAAAATCTTCTACCGTAAAAGCGCTTATGAACGAATACTATGATAAAGGCTTGAGAGTAATAGAAGTATACAAACATCAATTTTCTTTTATCAGTGATATTATCAGCCGTCTTTCGGGAAGAAATTATAAATTTATTCTCTATCTGGACGACCTTTCTTTCGACGATTTCGAGGTAGAATACAAATACTTCAAAGCCATTATAGACGGCGGTTTGGAAGTCAAACCCGATAACGTTCTTATATATGCGACGTCCAACAGAAGACATATAATAAAAGAAAATTACAGCGACGGTAACGATATAAATTCTATGGACGAATTGCACAAGTCCGATACTAAAAACGAGAAACTTTCGCTTGTCGCGCGCTTTGGTTTAAGCGTATATTATCCGTCTCCCGACCAGCAAGAATTCCTAAATATCGTACACGAATTGGCGAAAAGATACGCTATAGAAATCGACGAAGAAAAACTAAATAAGCAGGCTCTTACCTGGGCAATTCGCAACGGCGTCAAATCAGGACGTATGGCGGAACAGTTTATTCTCACCCTGCTGTAAACAAATATTGATTATTTATATATAATATGCTATACTGTAAAGGTAGGAAACGCCGTAGCATCAAAAGGCTTTCCGCGATAATATAATATTATGACAATACACTATTTGAGAGGTTAATATATGACAACTTTAATGCAACAAGAAATTTTCAGCGAACCCGCTATGATGAAACGTACTATAAAAGCGTGCCGTCCGGTACTTGAACCGATTTATAATGCGTTTAAGGAAAAAGGTATAACAAATATCGTAACAATGGCTAGAGGAACTTCTGACAACGCCGCTACGGTATTTTCGTTTGCGTGTCCTTTGCTTACCGGAATCAAAGTGGGAAAATACCATCCTTCGCTGACTACCGTATATAACGCCGACGTAGATATGAAAAACACCTGTATGGTAATTATTTCTCAAAGCGGCATGTCCAAAGATACTATCGCAGTAATGGAAAAAGCCATTGCAAACGGAGCGATGACTATCGCAGTAACAAATAACGCAGACAGTCCGATTGCCAAAAACGCAGACTTCCATCTTTTTATGGACGTAGAGGAAGAAAAAAGCGTTGCCGCAACCAAGACCTATATCGGCGAACTTTTCGCTTTGTACATGCTTACAAACGCTTTGAGAGGCAATTTCGACTGCGCTCTCGATCCGCTTGCGGACAGAATAAGCGAAATATTGTATCTCAACCCGCAAATTTCGGACGTTGCAAAAAATCTTTATCAACGCAACAACTTTATCGTTCTCTCTCGCGGAACTATGCTCGGCACAGGCGACGAATGCGCGCTTAAACTTACAGAATGTTGTTATTTATTCAACCGCTCTTATTCTTCTGCGAACTTTATGCACGGTCCGCTTTCTTTGCTTGACGAAAACGCGAACGTAATTATGCTCGCTCCCAAAAGCGAATTTAACGGCGAATTTATCGATATGGCAAAACGCGCGTCAAAACTCGGCGCAAATTTGACCGTATTCAGCAATATTCCCGAAGTTCTCGAACTCGCGGACAACAAAATCGAAATGCCAAATGCAGACACGTTTGAAGCGCCCGTACTGTACGGAATTGCGGTAAGTTTGCTCGCTCTCAATATAGGACTTGCAAAAGGACTTAACGTTGATACTCCGAGAAACCTTAACAAAGTTACCATTACTCTGTAAGTATTTGACGATAAGAGGAATTCGCGAAGTTAAACGCGGATTTGCCGGGAAAGGATTAAAAAAATATGCTCCGCTGTCATAGACGCGGAGCAATTTTTTATTAGGTAATTTTTATACGGATAACTTATGGCATAGAATTTAGACGCTTTCACTGCCAAACGCGAAATCTCCGCTGCGTTGTATTTCGGTCGGACTTTATCCCGACCAAGCGCAAAATCTACGCTTGGCTACTATTTTACGTTTGGTCGGGAATACTTTTGTCAAAATATTTTGGTCGATAAAACACAAAAAGGAGCGATAAAATTCGCTCCCTTTTCTCACTCTTAATATAAATTATTTCTTTTTATTTTCCGCTTCCCATTCGGCATACAGCGCTTCTGCGTAAGTCTGCGCGTCCGCTTCGGTCATAAACTTAGGTATTTGGAAATACTCTACGTCTGCTTCGTTTGCGTCGTCGTCAACATACTTGATAACTACTTTATCTTCGTCGTCTTTGCTAAGCGTCGCTTTGCGGGTTCCGCTGACAGTTTCGCCTTCAGCGTATTTCAAGTTGTTGGGTTCTTTTACGAAATCGCTAAGGTTTAATCTATTCATGTAACTATAAGTGTTTTCGATATAGTACAGATAATCGCCGATAACGGAAATCGTCAACCAACTCGTATTTATCGCTTCTTCGCTGACTTTATCTACTATCGCGTCTTTGTCGGTATAGTTGATTTTATAAAGCGCGTTGCTCAATACGAAGTACATTACGGTGTCGTCCATTTTAACGATTTTTGCGCCCGTAGCAGAGAGCGTAGCCAACTTTTGCGTATCGTTTACGTTAGCCGTTTCCGCCAAAGGTTTGTACAAAGTCAAAGTAGCGGCGGACATATCCATAACGCCCTTATCGAAACCTAAGTTTACAATGTTGGAAAGCGCGCTTACGGAATATTTCTTTTCTTTTTCAGCGTCAAACGAGAAATCGTCGCCGAATTTATAGCCGTAAGTCGCCGTAGTCTTGGACGCGTCGTTTGCATTCATCGCTTTGGTATAGAACAAAACGTTTTCTTTAACGTCGTAAGAAACAAGCGCGTAGGTAAACTGCTGTCTGAGAGTATTCGCGCTGTCCGGATAAGTCGTATCCGTGGTTACTTCCTTTACTTCCCCGTTCTCGCATACGTAAATATTGTTGTTACGACGGGATTTGTCCTCTGATGATTTTACGAAAAATACAGTCGTAGATTTTGCAGTGAAAAGTACGGAACTTACGTCTTCGGCAAGCGCAGTCGGCTTTTTATCTATTTTCGAATCATCGTAACCGACTTTATTCAAAGTATTTTCATTGTAATAAATAAACGCGTTTTCAGTAAACACATATTGGATGGTATTCGAAGAAAGCGACGCTATTTCCTGCGTTTTCGTTCCGTCGATTTTGGTACGGAAAGCGACGAGTTGAGAAGTCAATACGTTGCTTTGATTATCCGTCTTTGTGCTGGGCGAAAGATAATAAATCCATTCTCCGTAAATATAAAAACCGCCGTTGGTCGCGGAAGTATAGAACATCTTGGGAACAACAACGTCGGTTTTGCCCAAAGATCCGTCCTCGTTAATTTCGCTTTTCATGATACTTCCTTTTACGGAAGCCTTGCCGAAATAATTGTCCTGCGGCTTAGTAATGTTGGCGATTGCGTCCATACCGTTGACGTAATAGAGGTATCCGCCCTGTTGGATAACAAGTCCGCCGTTGTTGACGACTTCGCTATCCTTGTATTCCGTTGTGCCTATAGGACCGTATTTGGAGGAATTGCACGCAGCAAACACCCCTACCGCCATACAAATCACAAGGCAAAAAACTAAAATTTTGTAGAATTTTTTCATTATCGAAACTCCCATTCTCGGATTGATTACATTATAACAAGTATAATTATAATATAACGCGGGCGATATTGCAATAAGATTTTTAACAATTTTTGTACTTTTTAGCCGCCTATCGCTTTTATATCGATGTCTTTTAACGGTTGTTAAGATGTTTTTGAATTTCTATATAATACAATGACAAAGCGGTTTTGCTTTACGCTCAACCGCTTTGCAGTATGATTTTTTGGGATTTAGCCTGAAATTTTATTAAAATTAAAGTATTTCCGAAAGCGCGACGGGTCTGCCCTCGTCCAAAGACTTCTTTGCCGCTCTGCCGATTACAACCGCTTGCAAACCGTCTTCTATGCTTACGGGTACGGGTTTGTCGTTGACGATACAATCGATAAACTGCGAGATTTCCTCTACGTAAGCCTGCATATATCTTTCAAGGAAGAACAGCAAAGGCTTTTCCGCCGTTACGCCGTCGCCGTTGGAAATCACGGCGTTGGACAAGCAATCGTTGGAAATAGCGACTTGACCTAGCGCTCCGAACGCTTCCGCTCTTTGGTCGTAACCGTAAGTCGCTCTGCGACAGTTGTCTATTACAGCCAAAGCGCCGCTCTTGAGTCTGAGCGAAATAATAGCCGTGTCAATATCGCCCGCTTCGCCTATAGCCTTGTCTACCATAACTCCACCCATAGCGAATACGCTTTCGACTTCTTCTCCCGAAAGGTATCTTACCATATCGAAATCATGGATAGTCATATCTAGGAATATTCCTCCGCTGACTTTAATATACGAGACGGGAGGCGCAGCCGGATCTCTCGAACAGATTTTCAACACGTTCAACTCGCCTATCTTGCCTTGTTTTACCGCGTCTCTTACCGCTTTGAAATTGTGGTCGAAACGGCGGTTAAAACCAACTTGATATTTGACGCCGCTTTTTGCAAGCGCTTCTTTTACTTCGTTGATTTTGCTTATATCATGGTCTACGGGTTTTTCGCAGAACACGTGTTTGCCCGCTTTTATCGCTTCTATTGATATAGGCGCGTGGGTATCGGTGGACGAACAGATAAGCACCGCGTCTATCTCTTTATCAGAAAGGATTTCGCGATAATCTTTTATTGTCTTTTCAACGCCCATGCCCTCCAACCATTTTTGCGTTTCTTCGTTCATAAAAGGATCGGCGACGCTCTTTACGGTCGCGCCCTTTACGTAACGCATGATTGATTCGCAATGAACTTTACCTATACGGCCTGCGCCGATTATACCGATTTTTATCATAAAACTTTACCTCTTATAATTTATATGTCAAATTGTTCCGTCCCACGTGGAAACTTTTGTGGACTTTGCCTCGTGTTCGTCAAACCAATGCGTCGTTACGGTCTTGCTGTCCGTATAGAATTTGAAACTGTCGCGTCCCAAACAGTGGAGATCGCCGAAGAAAGAATACTTATGACCGGTAAACGAGAATACGCCTACAGGCACGGGTATACCTACGTTTACGCCGACCATACCGCCGTGCGTGTTGCGTACGAATTCTCTCGCGTAGTAACCGTTTTGAGTGTAGATTACCGAACCGTTTGCAAACGGATTGGCGTTCATTACTTCAAGTCCTTCCTCGAAATTCTTTACTCTCTTAATGCAAAGTACGGGTCCGAAAATTTCTCTCTGTCCGACAGTCATCTCGGGCGTTACGCCGTCCAAAATGGTAGGCGCGAGATAGAATCCGTTTTCATAACCTTTGACCTTGACGTTTCTGCCGTCGAGTATTACTTTCGCGCCCTCGTCGATACCTTTCTGTATCCACGCTTCTACACTCTTCTTATGCTCCGCGCTGTATACCGGACCGAGATTGGTCGTCTTGTCGTAAGCGGGTCCTACTTTTATATTCTTCGCAAGCGCGACGAGTTTTTCTATCAGTTTATCCGCTATGCTTTCTTGCGCTACTACTACGGGTAACGCCATACATCTTTCGCCCGCGCAGCCGTAAGACGCGTTTATGATACCCGCCGCCGTTCTGTCAAGAGCGGCGTCTTCGAGTACGAGCGCGTGGTTCTTCGCTTCGCACAGACACTGAACTCTCTTGCCGTATTTCGCCGCCGTTTCGTAGATATATCTTCCTACGGTAGTAGAGCCTACGAAGGTTATGCCTACTACCTTGTCGTTTGATATAAGTTCCTGCGTGTCGTTTCTATCGCAACTTACGATATTTATTACGCCGTCGGGAAGTCCCGCCTCTTTATAAAGTTCCGCTATTCTCAGCGAAGTCATAGGCGTAGCGCCCGCTACTTTCAATACTATAGCGTTTCCGCAAGCGATACATACCGGAGCCATCCAACCCATTGGTATCATTGCGGGGAAATTGAACGGAGCGATACCTACGAATACGCCCATGGATTCGCGGTAAAGCACGGTATCGTAGCCGGTCGACGCGTCCATAAGACTTTCGCCTTGCAAAAGCGAGGGCATGGAACAAGCCAGTTCCGTTCCTTCCTTTGCTTTTAATATATCGCCTTTGCTTTCCTCCCAGTTTTTACCGTGTTCGGTAGCGCAAATCTGTATCAACTCATCCATGTGTTCGACGAGAAGATCTCTCACTTTATAGAGTATCTGTACTCTTTTGATTACCGGCACTCTCGACCATTTTTTGTACGCTTCGTGAGCATTGTCGATAACCTTGCTTACCTCTGCCGTCGTGCAACGGGGCATTTGAGCGATTTGCTCTCCCGTAGACGGATTGAATACGGGATAATACTTATCCGTAGAAGACTGTACGAATTGATTGTTCGTAAAATATCCCAACGTCTTTATTGCCATAATTTTATCTCCTTTTATCTTTAAGGTTTGTTGTATTTTCTATATCATTTCACAGTCCCGCTTTATCGGCGATATACTTTCTCGCTTTCAACGCGTATTCAAACGGATTGGCTTTCGCGGGATCCTGTTCCGCTTCTACTATCATCCAGCCTTCGTATCCGTTTTTGTCAAGAATATCGAATATCGGAGAAAAATCTATACAGCCGTCTCCGGGAACGGTAAACGCGCCTTCTCTTACTCCTTGCAAGAAAGAAAGTTTTTCTTTTTTGACTTTGTCTACGACGTCCTTTCTTATGTCTTTCAAATGAACGTGCTTGACTCTCGCCGCGTGCTTCTTCAATACCTCGATATAATCCGCTCCGCAATACGCCAAATGCCCGCTGTCAAACAAAAGCGAGAACTTGTCGGGGTCGGTCGTTTCCATCATTTTGTCCACTTCTTCCGCGCTTTGAACGACGGTACCCATGTGATGATGAAATACAAGATTTATACCCATGCCGTTTGCGATTTCGCCAAGTCTGTTCATACCCTTTGCAAACTTATCCCACTCTCTATCGCTCATAACATATTTGCTCTCAAATACAGGGGTATTCATTTGTCCCTGAATACTGTAACTTTGCTCGGACGCTCCGATAACTTTCGCGCCCATTGCTTTGAGAAAGTTACACTGCGCTATAAAATCTTTTTCCACTTCTTCCATCGGCTTTGTCAATACGAAAGATGAAAACCACTGATTTGCTATAGTCAGTCCTCTTATGTCCAAAGCCTTTTTCAATATCTCTGTATCTTTGGGATATTTGTTGCCCACCTCGCAACCTGTAAATCCTGCCAAAGCCATTTCGCTTACGCATTGCTCAAACGTGTTTTCCGCGCCCAAATCGGGCATATCGTCGTTTGTCCAGGCTATCGGAGCGATACCGAGTTTTATTTTTTTCTTATCCATACCTCACCTTTATGCAATCAATATTTTCTTGCTTTTTCAAGCATTTTTTCTTTGTTTGCCAACGCCTCTTTTCCCTTTTGGCTACGCGGATTTTGCGTACAGCCGACGTTCCACCAACCGCCGTATCCGTGCGTCATGGATTTTGGCAACACCTTGATGTCTATAAGAGTAGAAGACGTCTGTTTCAAAGAATCGGCTAAAGCCTCGCGAAGTTCTTTTTCGTTGCGGGCGGTATAGGTTACAAAGCCGTAACCTTTTGCGCTCATAGCGTAATCTATATTCATAAACTTGCCCTCGCGTATAGGCTTGTCGCCGTCGCGATAACGCAATTCCGTACACAGCGCGTCTACACCCTGTTCCATTTGCAGATTATTGATACATCCGAAAGATGCGTTGTCAAAAAGCAACACGTTCATTTTAACGCCTTCCTGAACGGCGGTAACCATCTCCGAATGCAACATTAGATAACTGCCGTCGCCTACCATTGCGTATACCTCTTTATCCGGCGCCGCTATCTTGCTTCCCAAACATCCCGCTATCTCATAACCCATACAGGAATAGCCGTATTCCATGTTGTAACTGTCTTTACTGTCGCTAGTCCACATTCTTTGCAAATCGCCCGGCAAACTTCCCGCTGAACCGACTATTATAGCGTCTTGGGGAATACATTCTCTAATAACTCCTATCGCCGTCGTTTGCGCCATCGCTTCTCCGTGCGCTTTTATAAATTCCTCGATTACGTCGGATACAAACGAGTCTATTTCGCTTTTATAACCTGTGCCGACGCTTATATGGGTAAGCCTTTGCATTTCCTTATCCCAATCGGCTTTCGCTTTTTGGATTTCGTCTTTATATCCGCTTACGTAGCCTTCCAAAAGCGCGTCCAACGCGATAATTCCCGCTTTGGCGTCGCCTACCGCCTTCACCGCGTCGAGTTTGGACGCGTGGAAATCGGACATATTCAAAGTTACGACTTGCTTATCCGCGTAAAGAGATTTGGACGCTGTCGTAAAATCCGTAAATCTTGTGCCTACTGCTATAATCAAATCGCAATCTTTAGCGAGAGCGTTGGCGGAAGAATTACCCGTTACGCCCAAACCGCCTACGTTTAGCGTATGGGATGATTTAATAGCCGTTTTTCCCGCTTGCGTTTCGCAGAAAGGTATATTGTGTTTTTCACAAAACTTTGCGACTGTTTCGCCCGCTTCGCTGTATTTTACTCCGCCGCCTACTATCAGCAACGGCTTCTTGCTTTTCTTTATTTCCTCCGCAATATCCTGCAACTCTTCCTTAACGGGCGTGGGTCTAGTAATTCTATTGACTCTCTTTTTGAAAAAGTCTACGGGAAAATCGTAGCGCTCGCCCTGAACGTCCTGCGGCATAGCGATAGCCACCGCTCCGGTATGCGCTGGATCGAGCAGAACTCTTATTGCGTTGAGCAAAGCGCTCATTACCGTCTCCGGTCTTGTTATTCTGTCAAAGTATCTCGTTACCGCTCTGAACGCGTCGTTTGTCGTAATCAAAGCGCTGTAAGGATGTTCTATCTGTTGCAAGACGGGATCGGGTTGACGCGTCGCGAACGTATCGCCTACGAAAAGCAAAAGAGGAATATTATTGGCAGTAGCCGTTCCCGCCGCGGTAACCATATTCGCCGCGCCCGGTCCTATCGAAGATACGCAAGGCATAATCTTACGCCTATTGTTCTGTTTGGCGTAAGCGATAGCGACTTGAGCCATGCCTTGTTCGTTTTTCCCTTGATATACTTTCAAAGAGTGATTGCCCATAGACAGCGCTTCGCCTATTCCCAACACGCAACCGTGTCCGAATATAGTAAACGCGCCTTCCACAAGTTTGTTCTCCACTCCGTCGAAACTGACGTACTGACTGTCCAAAAATCTTACTACAGCCTCGCCTACGCTCATTCTTTCCGTCTTCATAATCTCTCCTTATTTTTCCCAGTATTCATATCTGGGGTCTAATATTCTGGTCTTATCCCACGGATTGCCGTCAAGATGACGTATCATCCAACAGCAGTACATAGGATAACCCGGCGCGGTAACCTGAACGTGAGTTTTACCGCCGGGGAAACAACCCGCGCTTCCGTCTACTATCGTATGCGGTTCCATTTCTCCTATAAAGCACGCGCCGAACGCCTCCGGCGTAGGCATCTTGTAATAATATACTTCGGGTTGAGGATGCGAATGAGGAAGATAACTCCACCATCTTCCCTGTCTTGCCAATACTTCTCCGACTACCAAATTGGAATAGGGCGCGTTGGAATAATCGAAAATAGTATTCACGTCGCGTACTGCCGTATTTTCCCACAATCCTTCGCATGACACGCTTACTATCACGTCTTTTTTGTCGTAAAATTTCGTCGGGAACGTCCTTTCGTTGAAGGTAGCCAAATAAATAATTTCGCTGTCCTTCGTCGCTTTTACAGTCAAAGTATTGCCTTTGCAAACGTGCATACATATAGGCAAATCGTCGAATACTCCGCTCCTTTCGCCCTTCCCGACGACGTCTCCGCACTGCATTTCGATTGCGCCTTCCGTAAGCAAAACGCACATCTCTTTTTCTTTTTCGAAATATACTGCGCTTTGACCCGCGGCAAGTTTAACGACAAATATATCCATCATCATATCTTTGTTTTTGCCGTCTATTTTGGATATTGTTTTTACGCCTTTTTTATTAAATTTAGGATAATTGAAAGCCATGTTTTTCTCCTTTATCCTCTCGCTATCATTTCGCCGAATTCTTTCTTTTCGTCGGCGATGAATTTTTCCAATTCCTCTACCGTCGGCATGAACTCCGAACAGCCGTGCGCCGATACCAACATCGACGCGGAAGCCGAGCCGAGTTCCAAACAGTCTATGATTTCTTTACCCTCAAACAAACCGTAAAGGAACGCCGAGCCGTAACCGTCGCCGCCGCCGAAAGACTTGAACGCAGTAACGGGGAAAGACTTTATATTGTATTTTTCGCCGTCAAAAGTATGCGCAGTGCTTCCTTTTTTGCCGTGTTTTATTATTACTATTTTCGCCTGTTTGGAAAACCAATGTTTCGCCGTCTGTTCGTCGTCCATATCGGGAGCGAAAATCGCTTGCGTCAAATCGTATTCTTCTCTCGATCCCATGATTATATCGGCGTGTTCGGCGACAGCCGTATAGTAAACGGCGATTTCGTCGTTATTCTTCCAGTTGTAAGGTCTGTAATCTATATCGAAAATAACTCTCGTGTTGTTCTTTACCGCCAATTGAACGGCTTTTAAGCACGCTTCTCTAGACGGGCTTTGCGCAAGCGCCGTGCCAGAAATCAGCAACGCTCTTGCGCTCGCGATATACTCTTCGTCCACCTCCGAAGGTTCCAGCGCCAAATCGGCTATGCCGTCCCTATACATAAGTATACTGCTTTCGGTAGGAGAAAGAATTTCCGTAAATGTAAGTCCGAGTTTCTCGCCGTTTTTCGCTCGCTTTACTCTCGATACGTCAATATTTTCTTTGGCAAAAAAATCGGTTACGTAATCTCCGAATTGATCGTCGGACACTTTGCCTATAAACCCTACTTTTTTGCCCAGTCTGGCAAGTCCAACCGCAACGTTTGCGGGCGAACCTCCGAGATACTTTCTGTACTGTTGACTTTCCGACAACGGCTTAAAATAATCGAGCGGATTGAAATCTATCGCTATTCTTCCCAGCGCTATCAAATCGTATTTTCTGTCTTTTTCAAAACTAACGTATTGCATATATACCTCTTATTTTGTTTTTCATCGTATATAAAAACCGACCGTCCGCCTATTTTGGCTGACAAAGTCGGATAATTTTCGTCGCAACGTCTTCCACCGCTTTTATAGCGTACGGCAGGTACGTCTTGGGGTCGTAAGTCGCTTCCTTGCTCGCAAGTCCTTTTTTCAAGCCGTCCGTAAAAGCCTGTCGCAAATGCGTGGCAAAGTTTATCTTGCTTATGCCCGCGTCTATACACGCTCTTATAACTTCGTCGGAAAGTCCGCTCGCCCCGTGCAGAACAAGCGGTACGTCCACAACGTCCGCTATCTCTTTTATTCTGTCTATCGCAATATGCGGTTCGCCTTTATACACGCCGTGCGCGGTACCTACGCCGATGGCGAGCGAATCTACCCTCGTCCTTTCGACAAACTCTTTCGCTTCCTCTACTTCCGTATATTTTATCTGACCTTCCGTTTCCTCTTTTCCGCCTATCGTACCCAGTTCCGCCTCTACGCTGATTCCTTTCGCATGGGCAAGCGCTACCACGGATTTTGTCAACGCTATGTTTTCTTCAAAACTCAACATCGAACCGTCTATCATCACGGAAGAGTATCCCGCGTTTATGCAATCTTCGCATATCTTTACGTCTCCGCCGTGGTCGAGATGGATTGCAATATCCGCGCCGCCTTTATACAAAGCGCGAACAAGAGAACTGTAAGCGGATATACCGCCGTATTTCAATGTCTTTGGAATTGTCTGAATAATTGTAGGCTTACAAGTTTTTTCAACGGCGTTAAGCACGCCCAAAACGCTTTCGAGATTGTCAACGTTGAAAGCGGGAACGGCATAGCCGCCCTTCTTTGCTTGAATAAGCAACTCCGCGCCGGTAACGATCATACTTAATTTTCCCCTGTGTCAGATCATTATTATACTGTTATTATACTATTCTCTATGTACTATGTCAATATCTAATTATAAAAATTTTACCGATTCCGACATAAAATCAATTTGACGTCGCCTAGTATAAATTATATGATTTCGTTGCAAAAAACGCGATTTTACGCAGGTTTTTGAGATTTCTATCGCTTTTCAGCGTAATAATAATTGAATAATTCACACCGTATTGTCCATATTTTTGCGTATCGTCCATATTTTATCGTAAGCATAAACAAACGCCGCTAAAATCGCGACGTTTGAATTAAAATATTCTATTTGACTAATATAAAATCTAATCGCTGCTAAGCATTTTCTTCATCTGATCAAACTCGAAATCATGATGTTTATTCCAAAATGCCCAAGCCGAAGCGGACGAGATGACGTAGAAGGGCTTTACTTTTCCGCGATAAATCTTCTGCGGACAAATTTTAGCGCCCAAACCGCTTAAACGCTTGCGCATATTTTCAAGGCGCGTTTCGAAATCCTTATAATCCTTTTTGCTATCTTGCGTCCAACATACTTCCGAAAAAGTAATCAGTCTTGCGTAGGTCAGCATATCCAATTTGTCTTCGTCTTCAATAAATTCGCACCACTGCGGTATTTCCATGCCCAATACCTGCGAATCGTCGTCGGTAAGGTTTTTAGAAGAGAAAGAATAGGTCTTTTTCAGCGGACGCATACTGAAAGCGTGATCCATATATACGTACGGACAAAGCGAAAGCAAACACTGTCCTCCCTCTCTCATCCACTCTTTTTCGTTCTTGTTGCCGATTGAATATTTCCACCACCATTGCGCTACAATGTCTTTGTCCATTATATCTCGCGCGTCGAGAATCTCATTCCATCCTATCATGCGCTTGCCTTTGCTTTTAAGATACTTCGCCATCTGCGAATTGAAATATCCTTGCAAAGCGTTTTCGTCTTTAAGTCCGAGTTCTTTTATTTTTTTCTGACAGTCGGGGCATTCTTTCCAACGCGCCTTAGGCGCTTCGTCGCCGCCTATATGGAAATATCTGCCGGGGAAAATCTCGCAAAGTTCGTCTATAATGTCTTTTGCAAATTCAAATACCCTTTCTTTTCCGCAACACAAAATATCTTCCGTTACGCCGTATCTGCAAGATACTTCCGTTTCTTTACCTCTGCAAGAAAGTTCGGGGTAACAGGAAATTGCCGCTACCATGTGTCCGGGCATATCTATTTCGGGAACTATCTCTATATGTTTGGACGCCGCGTAATCGACAATCTCTTTCATATCGTCTTGAGAATAAAAAAAGCCTTCTCCGTACTTTTCGTCTTTGGTTATTTTCTTGCTCAAATCGTCCGACGGATGATAAAGCGCGCTGCTCCTTCTCGTCGTTCCTTTCTGCGTGAGCAACGGGTACTTCTTTATTTCCGCTCGCCAACCCTGATCGTCCGTTAAATGCCAATGGAATATATTCATTTTCACATCCGCCATAACGTCGAGCAACTGTTTTATCTTTTCTTTCCGCCAAAAATGTCTGGAACAATCGAGCATAAATCCTCTGTACTCATACTTAGGAGCGTCCTTTATATCCGCGCCAAACGCGCCGTCGCCGTCGTCTATCGCCTGCTTCAACGTAACGATAGCGTAAAAAGCACCCTTGTCCGTAGACGCGCTGATTACTATACCGTCTTTTTCGCTCTTTATCTCATACCCCTCTTCGGCTATATTTGTGTTTTTTACAAAGTTTATTTTGGTGTTTTCTCCGCATTCGAATTTATTCAAGTATTCTTTAAGCAGTTCGGAAGTTTTAGAAAAATCCCCTTCTATAACAGTATTTTTGCCGAGTCTTATTTTCGCGTCTTTCAATGTTGCGCTTTTCGGCATAGGTATAATATTCATAACTACTCTCCCTATCGTTTTGTAATATTGTACCATTAAACGTATGCTTTTTCAAGAGCGTTTTTAATTATTGCAACGTTAGTGTTTTGCTGTTTACTTTTTATTACATTCATTTAATATCCGGTATTATCTGACCAAATGTAAAATCGGAAAAATTAAGGTCAATGTTTTTTATCTATAACAAACTGACAATAAGCGAGTTCTTCAAATCCCTCGCGTTTATAAAGTCTTGTCGCGCCGTCGTTAGACTGCTCTACTTCCAATCTTATTCTGGCAAAATCGCCGTACTCTTTTTTTATATAGTTTATGAACTCTCTGCCAAGTCCCTTGCTTCTAAATTCGGGACAAACGTAAATTTCTTCTATCCAGGCGACGTTCCCGCCCGCTTCGTTGCTGTATGTGTAAGCAGTAAGCGCATAACCCGCTATACTTAAATCATGTTGAAGTATAAAAACGTCAAGATACGGACTGCCTTTCTCCGCTTCATCAAGAGTTTTTGCATAATTTTCTTTAGGTATCTTGTGTAGTACCGCAGGCGATGAATAAAATTCCTCCATCATTTTCAAAACGTTTCGCCTATCGTTGCTCGCATATTTTCTTATCATAAAAAAATCTCCTTATTAAATATTATACAATTTAGACAAATTTTTCTCAATAGTTTTTAATTTAACGTGTATTTTTTGTCAAGTCATGCTATAATAATTCTATACTGAAAATCATTTCGATAAAGGAGAATCAAATATGGCAGTAATCGAATTGACAAAAGAAAATTTCGATAAAGAAGTAATCGAATGCGATAAACCAGTTCTTATAGACTTTTGGGCGTCTTGGTGCGCACCTTGCAGAATGTTGTCCCCTACCGTGGACGAAATTGCCGAAGAACGCGAAGATATAAAAGTTTGCAAAGTCAACGTAGATAAACAAAACGAACTCGCAGGCGCTTTCCGCGTTTCAAGCATACCTATGCTTGTCGTTATCAAAGACAAAAAAATCGTCAACACCAACGTCGGCGTAATCCCAAAAGAAAGCATCCTCAAAATGCTTGAAATTTAATTCCCATTGAATTAAATTGTATCGCACAAAACGCGCCGTCGGCGCGTTTTTTAATTCAATTTTATTAGAAGAATTTTGTCTATGAACTTTATTGAATTTCAAATAATTTGATTAGGTTAACTAACTATTA
>CAJUBA010000003.1 GCA_910584635.1 uncultured Christensenella sp.
CTTCGTCTGCGTGATGTCCGTGATGATGGTGATGTCCGCAGCCGCAATCCTCGCCGTGTTCATGTTCGTGGTGGTGTCCGCAGCCGCAGTCTTCGCCATGCTCATGTTCGTGGTGATGTCCGCAGCCGCAATCCTCGCCGTGTTCATGTTCGTGGTGGTGTCCGCAGCCGCAGTCTTCGCCATGCTCATGTTCGTGATGATGGTGATGTCCTCCGCAAACAGGACATATCTCCTCTTCTTCCAACGCTTTAATGTGCGAATGGAGAGAGGAGGTATTGTTCATAGCGTCAAATATTTTTTCTCCGCTAAGTTCGTCCCAATCGGTAGTTACAATAACCGCTGTGGGATTCAATGATTTTACCGTTTCAAGACAGTAGTCGAGTTTTGCCCCGTCAATGCCTTTGGTATGGCTCAAAATTACGCATTTTGCCTGTTCGATTTGGTTTTTGTAGAACTCGCCGAAATTCTTCATATACATCTTACACTTTTTCGCGTCTACCACAGCGGTAAGGGAAGATATTTCGCTATTAGGCAATTCTGCGGAAAGCACCGCTTGCAAAACGTCGCTCAATTTACCTACGCCCGAAGGCTCGATGACTATTCTGTCGGGAGAGTATTCCTCGTATACTTTATTCAGCGCTTTTTTGAAATCGCCGACCAACGAACAGCATATACATCCGCTGTTCATTTCATTGATTTGCACGCCCGCTTCTTTTAGAAAACCGCCGTCGATACCTATATCGCCGAATTCGTTTTCGATAAGAACTATTTTTTGACCTTTGAGTACCGAAGACAACAACTTTCTAATCAAAGTCGTCTTGCCCGCGCCCAAAAAACCCGAAATAATATCAATTTTCAACATACTGTTCACCTCTTGCATTTTCTTATATTGTTTTTCTTAATTTTAAGTTTATATACCCCAAATCGACTCGCGAATTTGAATTATTTTGTAAATACGAAAGTAGTAACCGATTTTGCGCTCAATTTGACTTTTCCCGAGTTTGCATACTCGCTTATCTTCCAGTTTTCGTTAGCGTTCGTTACTATTTCTTTTACGTTTGCGTATCCGCCTTTTATTTTGACTTCGCGCTCGCTCTCGCTGTCGTTGAGCGCAATTAGCGTAATACTTCCGTCGGTATTTTCAAAAGCGACGCACTCCACTCCGTTTATCTGTAAAATATCGCTGTAACTTGCCTTGATTCTGCGACTTCCCTCGCCTATATATTTGGAGAACTGTCCCATGACGTAGTATCTTTTGTAGACTTCGAGAGTATCTTCGCCGCCTTTTCCGTACCAATACACAAGCGCGTCTTCATAGCCTCCTTTCGCGATAGATAGCCAATAATTCCAATCCGTAACGTTCAACATCGCTAGATCTCTCATGATTACTTTTCCGCAATGCAGTCCCATATCGATACCGGGGTCTACGCCGTCTACCAGCGTGCAGTATTCGCTCATGGTAATCTTCAACTGCGGATAAAAACGCGACATATACTCGCCGAAATTCTTTCTGTAATACTTGGAAGTGTCCGCTCCGTAAGAATGCAAAGATATATGTTCGAGTTTGTCGAAATAAGGATATTTCTCAAACTCCGTCATATACTCGTTGAAATTGGTATTTGCCGAAAGAATCATTTTGTAATTTCCGCTTTCGAAAATATCCATTACGAAATCCGTAGAATTCGCTTGATTATACGAATTGAGTTTGTTGTAAAAAACGTCGTAAAACTTAGCGAGAGGTTTGGGGTCGTAATGACAGCCTTCCTGAGTCGCATCCTCTCCGCCCCATTTCCATTGCGGTTCGTTGACGGGAGATATGAATATCTTTATATCCTCGCCGTATTTGCAAACGACGTTTTCGTAAAGATATCCCGTAATAACCAAGAGATAATCGCAAAACGCTTCGTAACATTCTTCTTTAAGATTATTGTCGTACTCGTTTTCCCCGTGCGTTTTACCGTTTTTAGTCATAAGGTAATGAGGGGAATTTGCAAAAAACACTATTTGCTTTACGTTGCCCGTACTCAACGCTCTTTCAAACATATCCCTTACCGCTTTATCTTTGCCAAAATCGTAATTGTCCTTATTTGCAAATACCGAATAATCGCCTTGGAATCTGTCTGCAATAAAGAAACTTTCCGCGCCTCTGAGCGGGTCTTCGTAGTTATCGCTTACCGCTCCGCCCGCGCCGATATTGTATCTGAACGTATTGAGCGCAAGTCCGCCGTCGCCGTAAAGCATATCTATCGCTCTGTCTTTGAACTCTTCGTCTTCAAGCGCGCCTATATCCTGATATATCCAAGCGGACGACGCTCCGAAACCGTTCATAGTTTGATAAGTTTTCGTAGCGTCAAGCGTAATCGTCGTAGGAGCGAAATTTACGCTCAACGCGTATATTCCAAATGCTCCTCCCACAGCCAACGCTATAGATAAAACTACCGTCAATACAATTTTTTTCGCGCTCATAATTTCTCCTTATTTATGCAACAACCCTTGATTGTCGCCCGCAAACGGATTTTCGCCTGTAAAGATATATGTCGCGACGCAGTTGGCGGGAACGTCTATATATCCGTCGAATGCGAAATCGCGCACCGCCCAATCTCTTTGCTCGTCGGTAACTATTTCCGTTACGTTGCCGTAGCCTCCGTGCAGACTGATTTTATGATTTCTCGGAGAATCGTTGATGATTATCAAAGCCAATCTTCCGTCGGGCTTAATAAACGCTACGCTTTCGATTCCGTTCCAACCGAGCGAATCGCCGTATTCGATTCCTATTCTTTCGCTACCCGGCTCTATGAATTTGCTGAACTGACCCATGGCGTAATATCTTTTGGTTACGCTTAACGAATCGTCTTTTCTGTTCCAATATACAATACCGTCTTCATAGTCGTATACCGATACGGACAGCCAGTAATTCCATTTGACTGCGTTGAGCGTACTCAAATCGCGCATTATTACTTTTGCGGAATACATGCCCATATCCATACTCTTGTCCACGCCTTCGCGCAAAACGCAGTATTCGCTTACGTTTATATTCTTACCGGGGTAATCTCTTTGAAGAAAACTGTACATCAAGTTTCTTACTCTGACGTTGGTATCCGCGCCGTAAGAATGAGCGGAAAGCGTGTCTATTTCGTCAAAATAATCGTATTTGGACAGCGCTTTCATATAAGCGTGCATCTTTGTTCCGCTTTCGGTAAGTTTGTAGTTGCCGCTTTCGAAAATATCCATTTCAAAAGACATACCGTATCTTTGGTTGTATTCTTGCAATTTTGTATAGAATACGTCGTAGAATTTAGCGAGGACTTCCGGATCGTAATGACAGCCTTCTTGCGAGATGCCGTATCCGCCCCAATCCCATTGCGGTTCATTTACGGGCGATATATAAATCTTTATATCCTTATTGTACTTGCAAATAATATTGTCGTACATCCAATCGACTATTACCAATAGATAATCAGAAAACGCTACGTAACATTCTTCTTTCAAATTGTTTTCTTTTGTTTTGCTTCCGTGAGTAAGTCCGTTTCTCGTCATAAGGTAGTGAGGAGAATTAACAAAAAATACGACTTCGTCTATATTGCCTTTCGACAGCGCTTTTTCAAAAAGTTCTCTCGCGCCTTTATCTCTCGTAAAATCGTAATTGTCCTTATTTGCAAACACCGAATAATCGCCTTTGAATTTGTCCGCGTCGAAAAAACTTTCCGCTCCTCTCAAAGGATCGGAATAAACGTTCAACTCCGCTCCGCCTCCGCCGATATTATATCTGAAAATATTCAAAGCCAATCCGCTGTCGCCGTACAGTTTTTCTATAGCCTCTTCTTTTATCTCCTCGTTTTCAATAAGTCCCAACGCCTGATACGTCCAAGCGGAAGACGCTCCGAATCCTTCGACGGTCTGATACTTCATATCCGCTCTTATTTTCATACCGGTAACGCCGAAATAAACGGAAAGCGCGTAGCCTCCCAATGTCGTTCCTATGACCAACATCACCGCCAAAAAGCCTATCGTCGTATATAACGCCACTCTTTTTTTCATAAATTTTCCTCTGTATTTTTCAGTAATCTTCCACTGTTATTTTACGCGTTTATTTTAATATAATCTTATTTTAACAAATTGTATCCTCACAGTCAAGAAATCTGATTGCAATTCCCTAAGCCAAGCCTTGCTTTTAACGGTTTTGCCCATTCAAAAAAATATGTCGTAATTTCGCAAAATTTTTATCACAAAATAATTGACATTATAACTTCAAAGAACTATAATCGTATTGTTTAATAATTCTAAACTTATTGTTTATTTTAACGAAACCTTATAAGATTTAAGTTTACAATTACTAAACCGATTATTTTGTTGAAAAAGGAGGAACAAAATGGATCTGGGTATTAAGATTAAACGACTGCGATTGCAATGCGGACTGACTCAGGAAGAACTCGCCGATAGGTGCGAACTGACTAAGGGATATATCTCTCAACTGGAAAACAACCTGACTTCTCCCTCTATCGCCACGCTTATGGATATACTCGAAGTATTGGGAAGCGATTTGAAATCTTTTTTCAACGAAGAAGTGGAACAAAAGATAGTATTCGACGAAAATGACTTTTTCGAAAAAGAAGACGACGGGGAACTTATTACATGGCTTGTTCCCAACAGCCTTAAAAACGAAATGGAACCTATACTTCTGACTTTGCAACCGGGAGTAAGCACTACTGAGGATATGCCCCACGAAGGAGAAGAATTCGGGTACGTGCTTGAAGGAAAAGCGACGCTCAATATAGGAAAAAAGACTTATGAAATTTGCGCGGGCAATTCTTTTTATTTTACAAGCAAGAAAAAACATTTTATAAAAAACGACGGAAAAAGCGTTGCTAAGATACTTTGGGTATCCAGTCCGCCGACATTCTGATAGCAAGGGAGATTTTCTATGGAAAACAATAAAGACTATATAATACAGTTAAAAGGCGTATGCAAAAAATTCGACGACAAAACCGTCGTGGACAATATTAACCTCGATATTAAAAGAGGCGATTTCGTTACTTTCCTCGGACCTAGCGGCTGCGGAAAGACGACTACTTTGAGAATGATTGCGGGATTTGAAACTCCTACCGAAGGAAAGGTCCTTTTCGACGGCAAAGACATAGCAAAACTTCCGCCGCACAAAAGACCAGTAAACACTGTATTTCAAAAATACGCGCTATTCCCCCACTTGAACGTTTTCAACAACATCGCGTTCGGACTTAAACTCAAAAAGATAGAAATCGACTGCGTAAAAAAGAACGGCGAGGCGGGAGTCAAGCAGATAAAACTCAAAAACTTTCTCGTAGATCCGAAGACGGGCGTTCCCGATTTCTCCATTGCGCGCAACGATTATTTTTCTTATCTTGAAAAAGGTTACGTCAAACTTTGCAAAATCCAAAAAACCGTCGATAAAATGACGAAAAAAGGCAAAGTCAAAAAGTCGGTCAACGGCTATAGATACTATATCGACGAAAAAGTAAGAAGAGCGCTCAAAATCGTAGGACTTAGCGATTACGAGACAAGAGACGTGGATTCTCTTTCCGGCGGTCAGCAGCAAAGAGTCGCGATTGCCCGCGCTATCGTCAACGAACCCAAAGTATTGCTTCTCGACGAACCGCTCGGCGCGCTCGACCTCAAAATGCGTCAGGAAATGCAGATAGAATTAAAAGAAATGCACCGCAAATTGGGCATAACTTTTATATACGTTACCCATGACCAGGAAGAAGCGCTTACGATGAGCGATACCGTAGTAGTAATGAAAGACGGCGCGATATGCCAAGAAGGTACTCCGATAGATATTTACAACGAACCGAGGACCGCTTACGTCGCCGACTTTATAGGAGAATCCAATATTCTCGACGGCATAATGATAGACGATTATAAAGTCAATATAGTAGGCGCTATGTTCGACTGCGTCGACGCAGGTTTCGGAAAGAATTCGCCGGTTGATACGGTCATACGTCCAGAAGATATAGAAGTACGCGAACCGGGAAAAGGTCAACTCTCAGGCGTAATAAAATCCAGTACGTTCAGAGGAGTTCACTACGAAATGGTTTGCGTATGCAACGGATATGAATTCACAATACACAGCACGGTAGAATCCCCGGTCGGAAAAGAAGTAGGACTTTACGTCGCGCCGGAAAATATACAGATAATGTTCAAAGAGCATTCCGACAATACCGTAGGCGTTACTTTCACGTCCAACACGACTTTCGACCTCTACGGCGGAATATATAATTTCGATCCCACTTCGCTGTTTGAAAACTGCGCTTACGACAGCGAACAGGATATTTTGACCGTCGACGGAAAGGATTGTAATCTTAAAGGCAAAAACGCAACGATAAACTTCGCGTTTACCGATATCGACATGACGGACGACGAATACGCCGCTCCGCTTGCCGGAAACGTGGAAAGTATGATTTATAAAGGCAAAAACTATATAGTAGACATCAAAACGGACGGCAATAAGCACATATACGCCGACACCGAATACCTTTGGGATAAAGGCGACAGAGTGGGAATTAAAATAGACGGAAAAAGTTTCGGTCTTGTAGAATGCGACGCGCTGTTCGACGGGGAGGATACGAATGTTTAAGAAACTTTTATCTGTACCCTACGCAGTATTCATGCTTTTGTTCGTGCTTCTTCCTTTGGCGCTGATACTCGTATTCGCGTTTATCGACGCGGGCGACGGCTCATTCGATATGCTCGCCAATTTTAAGGAACTGGCAAAAGAAGACGCTCTGGGAAAAATAGCCAAAAACTCCTTTATCGCAGGCTTTTCCACAAGCGCTATATGTCTTTTGATAGGCTACCCTATCGCCTATTTTCTTACCAAAAAAGAATTCAATAAAAAGGGCGTTATGATAGGACTTTTCATCGCGCCTATGTGGGTCAACTTTCTTTTGAGAATGATGGCTACCAAAGCGGTATTCAACGTGCTTAACATCAAACTCGGCATGGGAACCGTAATATTCGGACTTACTTACGAATTCTTACCTTTCATGATTATGCCTCTTTACAATACGCTTCTTAAAATTGATAAGAGTTATATCGAAGGAGCGGGAGATTTGGGAGCGACGCCAACAAAAGCGTTTTGGAAAGTTACTGTACCTCTCTCCATGCCGGGCGTATTGAGCGGACTTACAATGGTAATGATACCCTCTATTACGACTTTTGCCGTAACGGAGATTATGAGCAACGGCAAAATGATGCTCCTAGGCGATTTCATTTACAGTCTGAAAGCCGATTCTCTGAACATGGCGGCGGCGATTTCGTTCGTACTGCTCATATTCATGGTAGCGTCGATGGTAATTACGAATAAATACGACAAAGACGGGAAAGGAGGCAGATTATGGTAAGAAAAATACTTGTCAAATCGTTTATAGCGATAATACTGATAATGCTCTATCTGCCGATAGTATGGATGATAGTTTTCTCCTTTACCGATACTCCGTCTTTCAGCAACTGGAACGGGTTTACTTTGGACAACTATATAAACCTTTTCACTGGCGAAAGCAAGAACGCGGAACTCATTCAAAGCGCTTTATTCAACACGCTTTTCGTAGGATTTTTCGTAAGTCTTTTATCCACCGTTTTGGGAACGCTCGGAGCGATAGGATTGCACGCGATACACAGCAAAAGAATAAAAGCCGCATATTCGACGGTAAATCAAATTCCTATGATAAACAGCGAAATAGTAACCGCTATCGCATTGGCGTTGGTATTCAACCTATTCGCGTCGACTTTTAGAATAAACGACGGAAGTTGGGGCATGACTGCGTTCAAACTTATATTGGCGCAAACTTCTTTCTGCGCTCCGTACGTTTTGCTTAACGTACTGCCGAGATTGCAAAAGTCTGACAATAAAATTTACGAAGCGGCGTTGGATTTGGGATGCACTCCCGCCAAAGCGATGTTCAAAGTCGTGCTGCCCGATATTCTTCCGGGAATAATAGTCGGCGCTTTGCTTTCCTTTACTTTATCGATAGACGACTTTGTAATCACAAAAATAAACGTAACGTCTTTCGATACTCTCTCAACTATGCTCTACGGTCTTAAAAACGGCAAGCACCCCCTTCCGGCTGATATAAGAGCGTTGTTTACAATAATCTTCTTTATCGTTTTCGCGTTGATGATGATACTTTACAGCCCGCGCAAAAAAACGGAAAAAGACAGATAACTTTTAGCGGAGATAAAAAATGAAAAAGAAATTTACGGTTTTTATTTTATTGGCGGTTATGATGAGCGCGCTCGTTCTACCCACTGTCCTAGCGGGATGCCAGGCGCGCGAAGAAGTATTGAAAGTATACAACTGGTCTGAGTATATCGGCGAAGACATTATAGAGAGATTTGAGGAATACTATCATGAAGTTACCGGTAAAAACATAACGGTAAAATACGAGATGTTTGACGAAAATGAATTGATGTACGCGCAAATCAAAACTACCAAAGCCGATTTCGACGTAATTTGTCCTTCTGATTATATGGTAGAAAAAATGATCAACGAAAACCTGCTGTTGAAACTCATTCCCGACCTCAACGAGTTGGGATACGGCGAAATAGAGGATTACCGCAACAACACTTCCCCGCTTTTCCAATCGGGAGAAGACTCCTACTTCAAGTACGATTACGACAAAGAAAGCGGCGAGTACAATCTTTACAGCCGTACTTACATGACGGGTACTTTGGGAATTCTTTACGCGAAAGATTCCACTGCGTATATGAACAGTGAATACGGAACGTATTCTTCAATGCAAGAGTATGTTGAAAGCAACGGTTGGGCGGTGCTTTGGGATAAAGCGTTCAACCAAAAAATCATGATGAAAAACTCATTGAGAGATTCGTACGCTATAGGCGCAATTTACACTCTTCTCAACGAAAGATCCGATTATTTTACGCCGTCGCTTACGCCCGATATGGCGCTCAACGCTACGGACGCGGAAAGCGTCAAAAAAATACAAGACTTACTTATTCAACAGAAGAAGTTGTTGAGCGGGTATGAAAACGACGAAGGAAAGGAAATAATCATCGAAGGCGATATAGATATGACCTTGCAATGGGCGGGCGACGCCGTTTACGCTATGGATTCTCTGCAAGAGGAACTCGGCTTGGAACGCGAACTTGCCTACTTCGTTCCTTACGAAGGTTCCAATATTTTCAGCGACGCATGGTGTATTCCCAAATATTCTGGCAATCCGAGCGCGGCAAACCTTTGGATAAACTTTATGTGCCGTCCCGATATTGCCATCGACAACATGGACTACATAGGTTATACAGCCGGAATGGCGACGGAAGAAGTCTACGACTATATTCTCGAAAACTGGGCAAGCGAAGAGGAAGAAACCGAATATCGCTATGACCTAACCTATTACTTCGGAGAGAACCGCGACTTCGCCGACGAAAACGGAAGAGTTATAGTATACGTAGACGAAGAAAGCGTCAATGCTTTCGAAGCGCAATTCTTCTCCCCCGAAATTATAGAAAGGTGCGCGGTAATGCGCGACTTCGGCTCGAGAAGTTCCGCCATGAATCGAATGTGGCGAAACGTAAAAGCGTAAAACGATATTATTCGATTATGACAGGCGGCTTTACAAAGTCGCCTGTATTCAATTAAATGCGTAAGAGGTAACGAACTAAATGAAAATTTGCCAAGTCGACGACAAACCGGAATTTATCGATCTTCCGCTGCTCGCCGACGAAGAAAGAAAAATGATAGATAAATATATCAGCGACGCGAAAATGTTTGTTTTAGACGACGGCGGCGTTGTCGCTGAAATAACCGTGGTTGAAAAAGAACGCGGTATATTGGAAATAAAAAACATTGCGGTAAAAAAGTCTTTCCAACGACGCGGATACGGGAAAAAACTTATCCGATTCGTATGCGAAAAATTCAAGGACGAATATTCCGCCCTGCAAGTCGGCACAGGCGAAAGTCCGTTAACGTTGCCCTTTTATGAAAATTGCGGTTTTACGCGCGTCGGCGTAATAGAAAACTTCTTTACGAATAATTACAGCCGTCCCATAATCGAAGACGGCGTGTTATTACGAGATATGATTATTTTACAAAAACGACTTCGCTAAAAAATTATAATTCGTCGTTCGAATAGAACTTACTTTTTCTAGAAACGGGTTTGTTGTTTTTACCTTTTGAGGATTTTCCCGTCGGCTTTGAACTTTTAGCGCTATAATTGCCGCGTTTGGATTTTCCGTCCTTAAAACCGCCATCTTTTTTATTTCCTTTCGAACGGGAATCGGGCTTTGTCTTAGAACCTGTTTTTTCTTTAGACTTAAATTTCTCTCCGTCTGTTTTGCCGACCGGCTTGTCTCCGTCTACGGCTTGCTGAACGTTAACTTCGCGTTTTCCCAACACTATGCCTTTGAGTTTGAATATCTTGCTTTCGTTGCCCTTGACTACGGATACGAAACTGTATGTATCCCGTATCTTTATATCCGAGATTTCGAATATCTTCAAAGGAGTGTAAGCGACAAGAAGTTTGGACAGGCTCTCTTTATCCAGCATATCCCTTTTTCCCACGTTGAGAAAAAATCTGCTTTGATTGTCGTATAAATCTTTGATTTTGTTTGAAGAGTCTTTGGGCAAAGTAAACGCGTCGGAAATAGTCCCCAAATCGAGATAAGTTAATTTGTTGTTTCGCGTTTTTTCAAAACTAGGGATATACCCTACTTGCGAACTGTCGATAAGAGTATACGCAACTCCTTCTTTTTTCGCTCGCGCCGTCCTGCCTATTCTATGTATATAAAAATCTCCGTCGGTAGGAGGATCGAAATTGATAATCGCGTCTACGCCGTCAATATCAAGTCCTCTTGCCGCAACGTCCGTCGCGACTAAAATATTTAGTTGCCCCGATTTGAATCTTTTGATGATTTGCGTTCTTTCGCTCTGTCTTAAATCGCCGTGTATCGCTTCGGAAAGTCTTCCTTTTGCAATCAAAGCGCGATTGAGTTTATCCGCTCTTATTTTAGTATTGCAAAATGCAATGACAAGAGAGTAATTGCCATCGTCTATGATTTTCAACATCGCGCCCACACGCTGAGCGTCTTTAACAATGCTGTAATACTGTTCTATTTTGGGAATTTCTTCTCCGTCTATATCCGTCTTGACATAAGTCGGCGAATGAAAAAGGCTTTCTATAAGTTGACGGATATTTTGCGGAATCGTGGCGGAGAAACAAAGTTTTTGACATTTGCCGACGCTCGCGCCTATCTTTTCTATATCGCCGCGAAATCCCATATCCAACATTTCGTCGCCTTCGTCAAGTACGAAATACCTTACGTTGGCAAGTTTAAGCGTTTTTCTCTCTATATGGTCCAACATCCTTCCGGGAGTACCGACGATTATCTGAGGTTTTTTCCTCAAACAAAAAAGTTGTTTCTGTATATTCTGTCCGCCGTAAAGTCCTGCTACTCTTATCCTTTCGCTATATTTTAACACCGACTGCAAAACTTCGCAAATCTGTATAACAAGTTCTCTCGTCGGACAGACGACGACCGCCTGAACGGAACTGTCGTCCCTATCTATTTTGCTCAACATAGGGAGCGCAAACGCGAGAGTTTTTCCCGTACCGGTAGGCGCTTGCGCGACTATATCGCCGTTTCCCAACGCTAAAGGTATGACTTTTTTTTGTATATCTGTGGGCGACGATAAATTTTGCTCGCCGAGACTTCTTATAAATTCGGGCGCAACGCCCAATTCTTCAAATGTATTATTCATATTTTAATTATACGACAAAAGTTGATTTTTTCCAAACGATTAGATATAATAGTTGTATGAAAACCGCAATTATTTCAGGCGCTTCGCGCGGAATAGGCAAAGAGATAGCGCTTTCTCTATCAAAGGAAGGTTACAGAGTAATCGTAAACTTTCTGAACTCGCAAGAGTCCGCTATATCTTTATGCGAGCAAATAAATTCCCAAGGCGGTCATGCCGTCGCTTTCAAAGCGGATATGGCGAATCCCCGTCAAATAAAAGAAATGGTGGATTTTACCGTTAAAAATTTTTCGACGGTTGACTTGCTTGTAGCAAACGCGGGAATTGGTTACTCCGCTCTTCTTACCGACCATTCTGACGAAATAATCAAAAAAATAATAGATATAAATCTTGTAGGCGTCATTACCCTTTGCAAAGAGGCGGCAAAAGTCATGCTTTCTCAAAAAAGCGGAAATATAATAACTATCTCTTCAATGTGGGGACAGGTAGGCGGAAGTTGCGAAAGCGTATACTCTGCGGCAAAAGGCGGAGTTATCTCTTTTACTAAGGCGATAGCCAAAGAGTTTTCCCTCAGCGGAATACGCGTCAACTGCATATCTCCCGGATTTATAGATACCGATATGAACAACAACATCTCGCTAAGCGACAAACTTTCGCTTGTAGATGAAATTCCCCTTGCAAGAGCGGGACTTGCAAGGGACGTCGCCGACGCCGCCGTATGGCTCGCAAGCGACAAATCTTCCTACGTTACGGGTCAGATAATAGCCGTCAACGGCGGATTGATAATTTGATTCAACTTAAACTCAACGCTATTCATATAATATATCGAAAATAAATTACATACGGAAAAACACTCAAAATGAAAAGACTGAAAAGTTACAGACACACTTTCGCCTCATGTTGCGTCGCTTCGGGAATACAGGCGCTTACCGTCAATCTCGCGCCGCTTCTTTTTGTGAGTTTCCAAGAAAGTTTCGATATATCTTTAAGCAAACTTACCGCATTGATTACCGTTACGTTTTTAGTCCAACTTTTAATGGACGCGGGCAGCGCAAAAATTATGGATAAAATAGGTTACAGAACAGCAGTTATTTTATCTCACGTTTTTGCTTCTTCGGGACTTATACTTATGGCTGCTCTGCCTTTTGCAATGTCGAATTCGTACGTAGGTCTTATGATAGGAACAATAATATGTTCCATAGGCGGAGGTATTGCCGAAGTTATAATATCGCCGGTAGTCGAAGCGATACCTGAAAAAAACGTGGGAAACATGTCGCTTCTGCACTCTTGTTATTGTTTCGGTTATTTGGCAGTCGTGCTGATAACCGTAGGCTACTTCCTTATTTTCGATAAAGACAATTGGCAATATCTCGTTTTGGCGTTTGCCGTAATACCTATAATAAACGCAATTTACTTTTTCTTCGTTCCCTGTTCCACTCTCGACGAACAGCGAGGAGAAAGTATGCCTTTGAAAAATCTATTCAAATGCAAACGCTTTTATCTGTTTTTTATATTGATACTTTGCGCAGGCGCCTGCGAACAGGCAATGAGTCAATGGGTATCGTATTTCGCGGAAAAAGGTCTTAATCTTTCCAAAACGCTGGGAGATCTCGTCGGTCCGTTTTCATTCGCCCTGCTCATGGGATTAGGAAGACTTTTCTATGGACTTTTCGGCAGAAAAATAAAACTGGCAAAGATACTTCCGATACTCGGAATAGCCACTCTCGCCTGCTATATAACAGTAGCGATAAGCGAGATACCCATGCTATCTTTGATTATCTGCGCGCTGTGCGGTCTTGCGGTCAGCATAATGTGGCCGGCGGCTTTGGATCTCGCTTCGAGAAATATTTCCAAAGGCGGAACCGCTATGTTCGCCATGCTTGCTTTGGGCGGCGATATCGGCTGCACTTTAGGACCTAGCATTGTTGGTTACGTCTCCGACGCTTCCGAATTCGGGCTTCGAGGAGGACTAGCCGCAGCAATTGTTTTCGCAGTTATGTATATCGTCGCTTCGCTTGCGATCAGCAAACTGAAAAAAAGCGATCATTCTCAAATGCTTGAAAATAAATTGAACGGAGATATTCAACCTTAAATAACTCAAAAATATTGATAAAATTGTTTGATATATGATATAATTTGTTTTGAAATACAATATTATATATTATTACGGAGAATTTCATGGAAAAATATACCGCAAAAAACATCGACTGGGTAAAGACGGGAAAAAATCTCGAATATCTCAGAAGACATAATATAAATCTTATAAAAAAAGTCTGCGCTTACTGTCGAAGCAAGGAAGACAGTAAAAATTACTGCATCGGAGGAGAAAGGTGCAAGACCTGTACTTTTGAAATGGACAATCATATTTCCAGAAACGAACTTGCAAGCGCCGTCGCGGGTTGGTCGGACTCGCAAGTCGCCAATTGGGAAGACGCCCGTTCTATCATATCGATAGAAGACCTCTACGTCTATTGCGATTTGTGCGAATTGACTCTCGAAGACGTAATCGTCTGCGCAGATTAAATTTTTATAAAAAATTCGATACAATATATCTCAGACCCGACGTAATACGTTCGGGTTTTGTTTTTTTATTTGCGATATCTTCAAACGTAAGTTATAATCTTTATTTTCCCGCTTGATATTTTACATAAATTATACTAAATTTTTCTGTATGATAAAAAAGATATTGACACGGCGTTTTTTTTTATTTATAATATAGGTATTAAAATATATGAATAACTTAGGAGGTTATTAAATTATGAAGAACAAGAAAATTGTTGTTTGTCTTTTGATAGCAATTATGGTTCTCGGCTTCACTCTTACCGCCCTCGTAGGCTGTAAGGATTGGAAGGAAGTTTCTTATGAAGAAATGGTTGACTTCCTCAACGCTGCCGTAGAAAACACCGTTGCCGACAAAAACATCAACGACTTGAAACTCGGCGCTCTTTTGACTGTCGATACGTCTTACGGCGATTCGAAAAAGAAGTATACGATTGACATTGCAGCCGACGTCTCGCTTAAAGAAAACAGCGACAAGAACTCCGCAAGTTTGATAATCAGAGATGAAACCGCTAATAAAAACGTTATCTCTCTTTATTATGACGAAGCGACAGCAAGCGAATCTACTCCCGCTGCCGTTTACATGCAGATGGGCGACGGAGACACAGCAAAGAAATTCATTTTGAACGGCGTAAATATCAAAGACGTTTTGAGCAAGAACAATGCTTACATGTCCGATACAAATGCCGGAGAGATCGGCGATGCTGTTAGCGGAGGAATTGCTTCCCTCTTCGATACGCTTGGCGCGGCTACTGAGTTTGACATTTTCAAAACTCAGGTTTACAAAAAAGGCACCGCTTACCGTCTTGAAATAAATCTTGGCGACGTATTGCAAGGCGAAACTATTTCAAACCTTTTGAACGACCTCGGCGGCGCTGTCGACAACATAATCCAAGCGACAGGACTCGAAATCGATCTCCAGAATTTGAGCGCGATTCTTCCTAACATCGTACTTGGCA
This sequence comes from uncultured Christensenella sp., assembly GCA_910584635.1. Taxonomy (GTDB): domain Bacteria; phylum Bacillota; class Clostridia; order Christensenellales; family UBA3700; genus RACS-045. Next base: position 15,265 of record CAJUBA010000003.1, read on the forward strand.
TCAACGTCAACGTAAGCAGCAAAAAAGCAGAAAAAGCAACCATCACCGGTATATCCGCAGATCTTTTCTGTCCTGCGAAAGATATCGTTATCAATAAAACTGATAAACGCGGCGCATTGCTCGATCTTAAAATCGCTAATGATTTCTCTGCGAAAGCAAGTATTGATCTTAAATTCGGCGACGATGTTAACGTAATTAAACTTCAAAATTACGATGGATACCAAACGTTTATCGGCGCGATAAATCTCTCTGCAAAAGGTACTTTTGAACTCAAAACCGATATTAAAGATATCAGTCTTTTCAACTTGTTGAACATCAACATGCCTAAAGACACTTACAATCTTGAATTTGCAATTCACGCAGATCCTTCAAAACTCGTTGATTTGGACTTCACCGGCATCCACTGCTTGCCGCATGCAATCGACACCGCTATTGACGCTGTTAACGCTGCTTTGAATTACCTTAACGTAAAGATTACTACAAAGGACGGCAAAGATTTCTTGCAAATCGAACTTGAAAAGAACGCAGGCGGAACCGGAAACTTGGTAGTAGGAAATATAAATCTTTCTGCGCTCGGTATTGATCCTACTTCCGGTCTCGGCACTGCGCTACCAATGTTTAAAGGCATGGGACTTAAAGACGCTTGGAACCTTGTTGCCGGACTTAACTTGTTCCAAATTCCTTTGAACGTTGATCCCGGTTACAAACTCGTTTCTTCTACAAACGGAAAGTACGTATACGCTGTTGATACCGAACACGGTTATGTAGACGAAGATAATGACGGTAATCCCGATAAACAAGAAGACGGAAGATTTGCAACGACTGAAGAATACGACAACTGGACATGGCATCCTGTTCATAAATCAACCCTCACCGGATATGTCCAAAAAGATGGCAAGTGGGTTGTAGATACCGAACACGGTTATCAAGATAATAACGACGACGGCATGGTAGACAGAGAAGCCAACGGCGAATTTAGTTGTAACAGAAATTACAAAAACTATAACGGCAAATTGATTACAAAGGCAGAATGGGACGCATTGTCTGAAGAAGAAAAGAATCCTCCGAAAGAAGAAGCGCCTGCTATTCCTACGGAAGTAAGAGATCTTCTTGACAATCTTGCAATCGTCGCAAAAGACGGACAATTGAAAATTTCGCTCAGCGGCATGGGATTCAAACTCGACAAGGAACTCGAAAAGAACAACGTATTCCTTTCCGCAACTCTTACCCTTGACAAGACCGGCATCACTGTTGACGCTAATGTAAAGGGACTTGAAAACGTCAAGACAGAAGTAGAGAAACAGGTAGAAGATCCTGAAAATCCCGGACAGATGATAACTGTAAAAGAATGGGAATCCATCGGTTTGCCTGAGGATATCGGCGTTGGAATTCAAATTAAGTTCAGCGACATCAAATACGGCAATGCCGGCAAATAATGATTGAGTAATCACTCATTTGAGAAAAACTCGAGGGTACAGAAATGTACCCTCGTTTTTTTATATTATTTAGAGAGCCGCTAGTTAAACGCCAGTAAAACAGTAGGATGAATATATAAAAAATAAAAGTATTTAATAGTGTTAAACTATACGAAACGTATGCCCGTTTGAAAGCAAGATTGGTAGATTGTTTATATTCCAAACGTACGCTATTTCTGTAATTAAGGGAAAAATGTTTGCCCTATATTGTGAAATACCACCCGTTTGGCGGATGGTATTATGTTAAATATATTTTATAATCTTGTTAATGTTCCATAGAATGTCTTATTAAGATTGCAAATATCTTAAAATCAAACTATTTACTATTTCACGTTTGGCTGATAAATAATATTCTTACCGTCAATAAAAGGAACGTCGTTAAATAGTCTTATTTTATCCTTCTCATCTCGCAAATTTACAAACTCAATACCTATATTTCCCCCCGTATAGGAACAAGTATAGACTATTTGAGAAAACTGCAACAAATCGGTATAAACGTAATCTTTGTCAGGCATTACTCTTTTACCGTCGATATAAACTCGCATCTCATATCCGTACGGACTCGCAAATCCGTAGTTGGTTATCATAAACGAAACTTTTCCGTTCTCTATTTTCAAATTCGACGCTACCAACTGATACCCAAAATGGTATTTAAGATAATCAAACGCGCTTATTTTTCCATTCTCCAAAAGAGATGGATTATAAGGAAATCCGTTTTCTTTAAGCGTATTTTCCGTCAAATACTCGGATCGTAAAAGCAATACTCTCGTCGAGTTGATGTTCAAACTCTTTTGGAGTCGCTTTATATTCCGCAATATTCAAACTGTTTTTACTGCACGCCGCAAAAGTAACGAATACCGTAATTGCCATTATAAGCGCGGCTACCGTAAATAAATTCCATTCTCTTTTCATAAAATCCCTCTTAACTTAAAAACATTATATATGGCAAATCCGGCAGTGTCAACCTCGATTTTATTGCCTAATATATTCAAATCTAAATTATCCAACTGAATTTACACTAAAATTTAATACTAAAACGCAAAAAATACCGAATCTCTTTTGAGATTCGGTATTTTTGGTACCGGTGATCGGAGTCGAACCAATGACCTGTCGGGTATGAACCGACCGCTCTAACCAACTAAGCTACACCGGCGGAATAATGGTTGCGGGTGAAGGATTCGAACCAACGACCTTCGGGTTATGAGCCCGACGAGCTACCACTGCTCCAACCCGCGATATTCACAATGCTTTACAATAATAATTGAATTTTTAACTTTTGTCAAGAGTTTTTGCTCGATTTCGTCAAATTTTAATTATTTAGCGACGATTTACCGATATTCCTTTTACAAAGCAATAATTATCTTCTTGATTTTTCACTTATAATATTTTATATATCAATACAAAATAACAAAACTATAAATATAATATGCCCGCAAATTTATTTTATACCTATTTACTTTTCTTTTTATCAAGTATATATTTCAAATATCCTTCCTGATTATCGCTTTCGCGTACGGTTACGCTGTCTTTTCCAAGCATACGCATTAACGCCGCCAACAGCATTCCTCCGCCGACAATAACGTTTCTGCGTTTTGGTTCAAGTCCGTTGATTTTCAATCTCTCTTCCATATCAAGCGAATGAATTCTTTGCGTAATGCTCTCGACGGTCTTCAAAGTCAGCGTATAGTTGTCTACGATTTTGGAATCGTAAACTTTCAAATTCTCGTTTATAGCGACAAAAGTGGAAGCCGTTCCTCCGATAGATAATAGGTTGTCGAATTTCGGCAATTTACCGTATCCTTTAATTACTTGCGATATATATTTATCTATCGCCTTGCAATCCTCTTTGCAATTATCGTAAATTCGTACCAAACCTATAGGCAGACTCTTTGCGTAAATCAAACCGTTTTCATCGCCTACGGCAAGTTCGCTACTTGCTCCGCCTATATCCATAACGCAACACATACCGCTTGTATACGCTCCCGAAAAGCCCAATTTCGCCTCGTCTTCGCTCGCAACGACGTCAACGCATATTTTCCTATCGGACAGCATTTTAACAAAATCTTCGCGGTTCTGCGCGCTCCTGACGGCTTCAGTGGCAAAAACATAAACCTCTTCGCAACCGACGCATCTCGCTTCATCTACAAAAACGCCGACGGCGTCCGCCGTAACAATCATATTCTCGTCGCTCAACCTGCCCGTTAACGCCAAACCGCGTCCAAGTCCCGTGGTATTTATTTTCTTATAAACTCTATCCGTACCGTCGCTTACAAGCAGTCTTACGGAATTTGAACCGATGTCTATTATACCGTATTTCATACTATAAATTATATCCGAACGCCTTACAATCGGCAAGCGAATAAAATAAAATATCCTCAACAATAATATTTTAGATAAATTTTATTAAATTCGACGAATTTAGTTGACAACATAAAATATTTATATTATATTTAACTAGCATTATTATCAATAAGGCTCCATGGTCAAGCGGTCAAGACATCGCCCTTTCACGGCGGTAACTCGGGTTCGATTCCCGATGGAGTCACCAGACGAGGGGTATAAGAACACCCCGAAAGAGAAGTCGATTTATCGGCTTCTTTTTCTTTTGCGCTTTGTTCGGTTTCGCTCTCGTTTTCGCCGTTGCCGTCGGGGTAGTCGGGGAAAATCAAATTCAATAACAGATCCTCTTTCTGCCCGCCTTTCAAGTGGAATAACACTTTCATTTTGTCGTCGTAAAGCACAACGCGATAAATAAAGATATTGATTATCTCCTTGCGGTGCTTGGTCTTGGTATAATCGAGCGTGCGGAAATGTAACAGCCATTTGCGAATGTCCGAATATCTGTATTTCATTTGCATTGCCTTTTCCATTGCAACGGTGTCCGCAATCTCCTTGTTTTTGTTCTCTAACCGCTCCACTTGCGACAATATAATGTCCGTTGCCTTGCCGTGCATTAGGGCTTGCATTAGGTTGTCAATAGCCTTTTTGTTGTCCTCTATGATAGTTTCAAGCCGCTTTATCTCGCTGTCGTTGCGCGCCGCTTGTATGAGCGTGTAGGTTTCGGCGGCTACCATATCAATAAATTCGTCCGTTAAAACGCCGTACTTGTTCCGTTCCGTGCCGTCGCCCGTAATGGCGGTTATAATTTCGTCTTCGATAAACTGCTTGCGCACTGTCCTTTTGTCGCAAGTCCGCTTTGTAACGCCTACACACTTGTAATAGTTGTGTAGCGTTTTGTTTTTGCTCATTGCGCTCACGCCCGTCATTTTATTGCCGCATTTCCCGCATATCAATTTTTCTGATAAAATGTACTCGACTTTTGCCTTGCCTCTTGCGGGCGCGGTGGCATATAACGCAAGTTTTTGTTGCGCTTACCCAAATAGCGGCGGTTACTCAAAATGCGCTGAAATCTGTTTTTGTTGAACTCGCCGCCTTTGGTCGTTTTAACGCCCCGCCCGTTCAGATAGCGAATTAAATCGGCATAATTGCTCCCTGCGACAAACATTTCAAAAACGGTCTTTACAATGGGCGCAATCTCCTCGTCAAGCACAAAACTTTTCTCGCCGTTTACTTTGTAGCCGAGCGGAATAACGCCGCCGAAATACTTACACTTTGCCGCCGACATAGCGATACCGCGCTCCTTTGCGCCGTCTGCTTGGTGTGCGGACGGCGGCTTAAAAATTTTGTTACGAATAGAATACTGCAAATTATATTTTTTTGTCGGAATTTAGTTTATAAACAATTTAGTAATTATTTTTTACTATTACGATATTCTTTTGCGGAAATACAATATTGTTCTTTGAATTTACGGCAGAAATAGCCGACGTTATCAAAGCCCGTTTCCGTTGCTATGCTTGCAATAGTTCTATCAGTTGATAAAAGTAATTCGGCGGCGCGGGCAAGTCTGTATTGAATTAGATAAGAAAAAGGCGACATATTTATGCCTTTTCGGAAGATTTGTAATGCGCTGTTTTTACTGATGTAAACGGCGGCGGCAATATCGTCTAATTTAATATTTTCGCTGTAATGCGTATGAATATATTGCATCATAATTTGAAGTCGAGAGCAGTGTTGCATTTCTCGGCTTTTCGCTTGTGTTTTTGATGTTATTTCAATGTTATCGTAAAATATATTCCATAGTTCAAACAGTTTCTTAACGGTTTCAAATTCATTAAAATTGTTTTGACTTTGCAACTCAAATATGCTTAATAATATATTTAAGACAATGCTTTGCCACTTGATATTCGGATTTAAGATTTGAAATGATATGCCAAAATCAATAATCGGTTTTATGTACTTTGTAAATATGCGTCCTTGCGTTTCGCCAAATAAATTGGGCGAAAATACGATGTTAGGAAATATATTGTTATCTGTTGCCTCATAACGGTGTAAAACGCCGCTATTGACAAATAAGCCGTAACCCTTCGATAAATCTAACTTTTCAGTTCCGACATAACAAGTAACCGAGCCTTCCCGAACATAAATAAATTCAAATTCGGGGTGCCAATGCCAAGCAATACAATGAAAATCAAATTCCCATACGTTTTCCAAATAGTAGTGAAACGGGAAATCGGGGTTGTCATTCGGCAGTTTTTCACGGTACGACTCGTCGGTTATCGTTTTTAATTGTTGTTTTTCCATAATGCGCCTTGCCTTTGTGATATTGTACCATAAATGAGTGAAATATTGCAATCATTATCGGCTATATATGTGATATAATATATTTATCAATTTCATTAGGAGATTTATATATGCAATTTAATTGGTTGAACGAAAGTAAGGTTGAAAAGAAAGGAAACGCAATCGAAATCTACGCACCCGCTAAAAGCGACTTCTTTTGCGGCGGCAACGTAACAAGCGACGAAGGCACTTTGCCCGCTAATATCTGCAACGCGCCGTATTACTACACGGAAGTCAGCGGAGATTTTGTCATGCGCGTAAGAGTATCGCTCAAATTTTTAAGCACTTACGATTCTTCTTCCGTTATGGTCATGCAAGATATTAAGAATTGGGCAAAATTTTGTTTTGAGCAAACGGATTTCGGAACGCACGCCGTTGTCAGCGTAGTAACGCGCGACAATATTTCCGACGACGCAAACGGCTGTAATATCGAAACCGATAAAGTTTGGTTGCAGATTTGCAGACGCGACAACGCTTTTGCGTTCCATTATTCGGTGGACGGTGTAAACTTCTATATGACGAGATTTTTCATTCTCGACTTTGGAAATACGGTCAAAGTGGGGCTTGTTGCGCAATCGCCTACGGGTAACGGCGGTATAAGAATTTATGAAGATTTGACGATTGAAAGCAAGACGGTCAAAAATATTCGCGCAGGTAAATAAGGAAAAAGATTATGACAGAATGGGAAAAAATGCTCGCGGGTATTCCTTGCGACGACAGAGATCGGCAACTCGAACAACGCAGACTTATTGCAAAAAAACTTTTTCGTGAGTATAATCGCACCACCGAAGAAGATATGCCTAAACGAAAAGAGATTATGCAAAAACTTTTTCGTAGCGTTGGCGAAAACGTATTTATCGAACCCGACTTTATATGTGAGTTCGGCAATAATATTAAAATCGGGAACGACGTATTTATAAATTTCGGCTGCATAATCTTTGATTGCGGCGAAGTAACGATAGGCGATAACACCATGTTCGGACCGAGAGCGGGAATTTACACGACAAATCACGCTCTCGACGCGGAAGAACGCGTTAAAAATATTTGTATATCGAAACCCATCCATATCGGTAAGCGCGTTTGGCTTGGTGCGGACGTAAAGATTATTCAAGGCGTTACTATTGGCGACGATACAGTTATCGGCGCGGGAAGCGTTGTTACAAGAAGTATTCCGTCGGGTGTAGTCGCAGTAGGAAACCCGTGTAAAGTTATAAGAAAAATTACCGAAAAAGACAAATTGATAAAATGACTTATTATGTTGTATGCCCCGAATGCGGGTATAAATTACTAAAAGCGGGCGACGGCTCAACAATAGAAATATATTGCCCGAAATGCAAGGGCAAAATGCTAATCGCCGTAAAAGACGGCTATTACCTTATTGGCACTGCGTCGCACGGAACATAAACGGCAATGAGTGCGGGTGGCGACAGCCGCCCGCACTGTGGCGTATAGTATTACCTTTACGCCACCCCGTAACGTGTAACATAATTTAAGGCATTTAATGTAAAATCGGCTATTATTCAATAAAAAATGACAAAATTCCATTTATGCCTTGTTGTACCATTTAGGGTGGGTATGGGTGGGAGTAAATAGCCGTCAATACTCGGAGCGATAGAATTTTCGTATCCGATATTTTGATATACGCGAATATAATCGACGTACATAGACGCTTCGCTATCGTGAGTAAACTGTCCTATTTTCTGACCGTGCGGTCCGTAACCGTCGCCCGCGTCGATTTCGTTGGTAAATCGCAAAAATTCGGGAGTTAAGTCTAAACGCCGATTCGTACACGTCTATATCCGTGCCGTCTTCGCCGTCAAAACCTATTTCTCTCATTTCATTACCTTGCAACCAAAAAGCAGACCACATACCGTCTTTGTCGGGGAATTTGATGCTAGTTTCATAATAGCCGAACGCTTGCGCCCATAAAATGTTGCTGGCGTATTCCCTTTTACCGTCTTTTTCTCCGCTGACGACTTCGGCGCGGGTTTCGAATCCTCCGGTAAAACGTCCGCTAGTATGTCCGTATTTGCGACACGTTTCGCAATCGTGGTCTTCGTCGTAATACGCTCTGACTCTAACTTTTTCCTCCTCGACGCTTACCGCTTTACTGCACCAGTAATTTGCATATTCGGGGTGGCTTTTGGACTGACTTTCCCATCTTAAATCGTGTCTTGACGTCGTCCATATTTCGGGGTCAAGTCCGCTTTCGCTTTGATATTTCACGTCGAAATTATCTATTAAGGTAGCGTACCATCCTTCGGCGTTTGTTTGTTTTTCTCCGCCTTGATAGCGATACGTACCTGTATCTATATCCGCTATATCATAAAATCATCTACTTTCAAACGGGTAATATCTACTTCGTCCGCAGTCTTTCCAATTCAATAGTCAAATATTTGTATTATGTTGTAATCGCTAATTCAAAAACTTTATCAAAGCGTCGCAACCAACTTTAATATCTTCGTAAGTCTTGTCGAAATCGCCCGTATACCACGGGTCGGCAACGTCTCTTTTCGACCCTGCAAATTCAAGCATAGTATGAATTTTCTTTTGTTCGTCGCCGCCGAAAATTCTTAGCATATTCACTATATTGTAAGAATCCATTCCTATAAACATATCGTAATTGCCGTAATCGTCCGCGCGAAGTTTGATTGACCTTTTTCCTTCGCAACTTATACCGACTTGAGCAAGTTTTTCACGCGTGCCTCTATGAACGGGATTGCCTATCTCTTCCGCGCTTGTGGCGCTGGATGCGATAAAAAATTCTTTTTCTCTGCCTTGCCTTTTGACAATATCTTTTAATACGAATTCCGCCATAGGCGAACGGCATATATTGCCGTGGCACACAAACATTATTTTATACATTCTACCCTCTCAATATTCGACTTTATAAAGATAAAGTCCGCACGGTTCCAAAGTTTTTCCCGTTCCTACGTGTTTTTTAGAATTTATTAACTGCGGTATGGAATCCGCGTCTATTCTTCCTCTTCCAACGTCAATAAGCGTTCCCGCTATAATACGCACCATATTGTGCAGAAAGCCGTTTCCGCTGATAATGATTTTGAGTTCGTCGTTATCCTGTTCTATTTCCAAAGAATAAATCTCTCGGACTGTATTTTGTTTTTCTTCGTCTGCAAGCATAAACGCTCTGAAATCGTGTTCTCCGATAAAATATTTGCAAGCGCGCTTCATCTTATCGATATCGAGATCGTAAAAACAAATATGGCAGTATTTCCTCTTCAACGGAGAGTGAATTTTGCAAAGGCAGATTTTGTACATATAAGTCTTTTTCTTAGCGTCAAACCTAGCGTGAAAATTATCGTCTACCTTTTCGCAGGAAGTAATTGCTATGTCTTTTGGAAGCAAGGGATTCATACTGTAACCGAAAGAAGACGTATCAAAAGTTTTGTCGGTATCGAAATGTATTACCTGCGCTATTGCGTGAACGCCCGCGTCTGTACGTCCGCTTGCATGAATTGTTATTTCTTGCTGAAAACGCATAGAAAGCGCTTCTTCGAGTTTACTTTGAACAGTAGACAAGCCTTTCTGTCTTTGGAATCCGTAATACGCTTCCCCGTCATAGCAAACCGTCAACTTATATCTTGCCATTATCTACCTATTTTATTGAAAATATTATAAATGAAAATATCCAGACCTTGAACTTCGAAACCGTTCAAATCAGGCGGCGTAACGAAAGTACCCACATAATATTTATCAAGCAAAATCGCCGTCATAACCGCGGCAAAACCTACGAACATTACTATATCGCTCGCTTTGATTTTGAACACTTTCATTTTTGTACGCGTAGTTGATGCGTTGTAACATCTAGCGTCCAAAGCGTCGGCAAGTTCGTCCGCTCTTCTGAAAGCGCTGACAACCAAAGGTATAAGCACGGGCAACATCGCCTTAATTTTTTTGAAAAGATTTCCGCTGTCAAGATTTGCTCCTCTTGCCTTTTGCGCCATCATTATCTTATCCGTTTCTTCGACAAGTCCCGGAATAAACCTTAATGCAATAGACATTATTATCGCAAGATCGTGTACGGGTATTTTAATGAGTTTGAGCGGTTTGAGCAAATACTCGAGCGCGTCGGTAAGTTCCGTAGGCGTAGTAGTCAGCGTCAGTACGGAAGAACCCAATACCAACAGCGTAAATCTAAGCGCCATTTTTATTGCAAAATTTATTCCCTGATCGGTTATGTTAATAACGAGTTGTCCCATTTTTATGGGAATAAGAACGTTGCCGGACGAAGTAAAAAAGATATTTATCAGCGCGGTGAAAATCAAAAGGAAAAGTATGCCTTTTATCGTCTTCAACACTATTTTATACGGCACGTGAGAAATGGCGATTACAAGCGCAAGCAAGAAAAACATAAAAACAAAAGCCGTATACGACACGATAAAAAATACCGTAACCATAAAGAGCAACGTAACCAGAATTTTTATTCTGGCGTCAATGCTGTGAATAAAAGAACTCACCGGATAATACTGACCGAAAGAAATATCTCTCATTCTTTGCCCTTCTTACTCCTTTTCTGTTTTTTATCGTTCGCTTTCGACTTAATCTTCGACTTCGAAGATTTAACGGTAATTTCCTCGTCTTCCGAGACAGCGGAATTGCCTTCCAAAGCCGCTCTTTCTTCCGAGGTAAGCCATTTTTGCGAAAAATCGTACATATCGAATACGCAGGCGTTTTTATCTATCTGCGTAGCGTGTTTTTCATTATATCTTTCTACTATCGCCGCCATAAGATCCTCGGCGGTTACAATCCCTTCTCCAAGGTCTATTCCTCTATCCCTCATTGCGTTCGCTATCTTGACGGCTTTGGGAATATCCAATCCCATATTCTGCAACTGTATAGAGTGCTTGAACAACTGTTGCATAGGTTCGTCGTAGACAATACGCGAATCGTTGAAAACTACTATTCTGTTGGCAAATCTTGTAATTTCGTCTATATCGTGAGAAATGACCACTATAGTAGGCGAACAGTGCGTTTTCAAATACTTTATGAGATTGAGTATCTGCTCCTTGCCAAACGGATCCAGACCTGCCGTCGGCTCGTCCAATATAAGCATCTTGGGACGCATAGCGATAATTCCCGCAATCGCCACTCTTCTCTTTTGACCTCCCGAAAGTTCGAAAGGCGCTCTGTCCTTTACCGCTTCGTAATCCAGTCCTACCATCTCAATCGCTTCTTTTACCCTCGCGGACACTTCTTCTGCGCTTAGCCCGAGATTTTTCGGTCCGAAAGCCACGTCCTTTTCCACGGTATCGGCGAAAAGTTGATACTCGGGATATTGGAAGACCATGCCTACTTGGCTCCTTAAAGCGCGAAGATTGACTTTGGGACGCTTTTGCGGAGTAAGTTTTATATCGAAAATCTCTATCTCGCCTTCCTGAGGTTTGATAAGACCGTTTATATGCTGAATAAACGTGGATTTTCCGCTTCCGGTATGTCCGATAATACCGAGAAAATCTCCCTCGTTTATCTGTAAATTTATATTGTTAAGCGCTTTCTTTTCATAAGGCGTCTTCGCGCTGTAAGTAAAAGAGAGTTTTTTTACAACAATCGGCATAATCTGTCAGTCAACTCCTCGTCTTTTACTATTCCTTCGCCTATATCTATCCCCGCTCTTTTGAGAGAAATCGCAAGTTGAGTTTCCCACGGCACGGCAAGTTTGACGGCTTTGAGTTCCTCGTAATGCTTAAACACTTCTTCGGGTTCGTCGTCAAAAACTATCTTGCCCGAATCCATAACCACAAGCCTGTCCGCATTCAGCGCTTCATCCATAAAATGCGTGATATGTATTACCGTTATCCCTTCTTGGCGGTTTAATTCGTGCGCTACTTTAAGCACTTCGCTTCTGCCTTTGGGGTCAAGCATAGCCGTAGACTCGTCGAGTACCAGTATCTTGGGAAGTATGGCAAGCACTCCCGCAATGGCAAGACGCTGTTTCTGTCCTCCGCTCATTTTGAAGGGAGTACGCTTTCTGTATTCGAGCATGCCTACTTTGGACAGCGCCCATTCCACTCGCCTTATAATCTCCTGTCTTTCTATTCCCAGATTTTCCGGTCCGAAAGCAATATCGTCTTCAACTATCGAGGCTATCATCTGATTGTCGGGATTTTGAAAAACCATTCCCACGCTTTTACGTATATCGTAAATTTTATCGGGATCGAGTGTGGAATTTCCGAAAATCTTTACGTCCCCGCTTGTTGGCAAAAGCAATCCGTTGAGCAGTTTTGCAAGCGTGCTTTTACCGCTTCCGTTGTGTCCGACCAACGCGACAAACGTCCCCTCTTCAATATGAAGAGATATATCTTTTATCGCGTCGACGCGATAAGCGTCGCTTACGTTGTACGAATACGTTACACGGTCCAACAAAACTGCCATAATGCGAAAATACCCATGATAATTTTTTTGTATTATACCATATAAATTAACAAAAGACAATTATTCTGTCCAATTTATTTAAGCGCGTACGCTATATGCCGCGATAGCAAAAACTTGCGGTAAAATCGATTGACTATATAAATATACTATATTATAATAATTAAAAAGATAACATTCCTAAACGGAGGTAAAATATAATGAGTAAGAAAATGACTATCGACGGTAATACCGCAGCCGCTCACGTCGCGTACGCGTTCAGTGAAGTAGCCGCTATTTACCCAATCACACCTTCCTCTCCCATGGCAGAAAACTGCGACGAATGGGCTACGGCGGGAAGAAAGAATATTTTCGGACAGGTACTTAAACTTGCGGAGATGCAATCCGAAGCGGGCGCTGCGGGCGCGGTACACGGCTCTCTTATGGCTGGCGCTTTGACCACGACGTTCACCGCAAGCCAAGGATTGCTTTTGATGATTCCTAATATGTACAAAATCGCGGGCGAACTTACGCCTTGCGTATTTCACGTAAGCGCGCGCGCTTTGGCTTATCACGCGCTCAACATTTTCGGCGATCATTCCGACGTAATGGCTTGCCGTCAGACGGGATTTGCAATGCTCTGCTCCAACTCCGTACAGGAAGTTATGGATATGGCGTTGGTATCTCATCTTTCCACGCTCAAAGCGAAAGTTCCGTTCATGCATTTCTTCGACGGATTCAGAACTTCGCACGAAGTATCCAAAATCGAAGTTATCGATTACGCCGACATGAAAAATATCGTAGATAAGAAATACGCTTGCTACATAGACGAATTCAAAAAGCGTTCGCTCAATCCCGAGCATCCCGTTCAGAAAGGCACCGCTCAGAACCCGGATATATACTTCCAAAACCGCGAAGCGTGCAACAAGTACTATCAGGCTGTTCCCGAAATCGTTGCGGAAGCAATGGAAGACGTCAAGAATATTACCGGTCGCGAATACAAACCTTATCAGTATTACGGCGCGGCGGACGCTGAATCCGTAATAGTAATAATGGGTAGCGGCGCGGAAGCGGTAAGCGAAACCGTAGACTATCTCAACGCAAAAGGCGGAAAGTACGGCGTACTCAAAGTAAGACTTTACCGTCCGTTCGCTTGCAATATGTTTGCAAACGCGCTTCCTAAGAGCGTCAAGAGAGTAGCAGTTCTCGACAGAGTAAAAGAATGCGGTAGCGCAGGCGAACCTCTCTATCTCGACGTAGTAACCGCGCTCAACGAAACGGGAAGAAAAGACATTGTAGTTACCGGCGGAAGATACGGATTGGGTAGCAAAGAATTTACCCCGTCCATGATCAACGCTATCTATAAAAACATGGAAAGCGCAAACGCTAAAAACCACTTTACGGTAGGTATTGTAGACGACGTTACCAATACTTCTATCGAAGTAAGCGAAAAAATCGACGCTTCGGCTAAGGGCGCAATTTCTTGCAAGTTCTTCGGACTAGGTTCCGACGGAACGGTAGGAAGCAATAAAAACTCTATAAAGATAATCGGCGATTACAGCGAAAAATTCGCTCAGGCGTATTTTGCTTACGACTCCAAAAAGTCGGGCGGCATAACCGTATCTCACCTTAGATTCGGCGACACCCCGATAAGAAGTTCCTATCTTATAGATCAGGCTGACTTCGTCGCTTGCCACAATCCTTCTTACGTTACCAAATACGATATGATTTCCGACCTCAAGGACGGCGGAGTATTCTTGCTTAACTCGCCTTGGAGTTTGGAAGATATGGATAAACACCTTCCCGCGAAAATGAAAAACATGATCGCTAAGAAGAAAATCAAATTCTATAATATCGACGCTATCAAAGTAGTAAGCGAAATAGGACTCGGCAACCGTATATCTACTACTATGCAGGCTTGTTTCTTCAAACTCGCAAACGTAATAGACTACGCCGAAGCGGATAAACACATGAAGGAATTCGTAGTTAAGTCCTTCTCCAAGAAAGGCGAAAAGGTCGTAAACATGAACTTTGCCGCTATCGACAACGCTATCGCAAACTTGCAGGAAGTTCACTACCCCGAATCTTGGGCGACGACAACCGATGGCGCGGTAGTAAAACCCGTAACCGACGACAAGTATTTCAACGAAATAATCGCTCCGATACTTGCGCAGGAAGGCGATAAACTCCCCGTTTCCAAATTCGTGGATTACGCGGACGGCGCAGTACCTACCGCTACGACCAAGTTTGAAAAACGCGGTATCGCGGTAAAAGTACCGGTATGGATAAAAGAAAACTGTCTGCAATGCAACCAGTGTTCTTTCGTATGTCCTCACGCTTGTATAATCCCCGTCGCTCAAAAAGCCGACGCGCTCGCAAACGCGCCCAAGACTTTTGACACGGTAAATATGAAGAACCCCAAAGCCAAAGAATATCAATTCAGAGTTCAAGTATCTCCGCTCGACTGTTCGGGTTGCGGAAACTGCGCGAACATCTGCCCTGCTAAGGAAAAGGCTTTGGTAATGACTCCGCTTGAAGAAGTATTGGCAAAAGGCGAAAGCGACAACTGGAACTTTGCCGATTCTTTGGACAACAGCGACGTACCTATCGCTCGCGATACGGTAATCGGAAGCCAGTTCAACCGTTCTCTCTTTGAATTCTCCGGCGCTTGCGCAGGTTGCGGCGAAACTCCTTATCTCAAAGTAGTTACCCAACTCTACGGCGACAGAATGATAGTAGCAAACGCAACCGGATGTTCTTCTATCTACGGCGGTTCCGCTCCGACTTGTCCTTACAGCAAGAATAAGAAAGGCGAAGGTCCGGCTTGGGCAAACAGCCTTTTCGAAGATAATGCTGAATTCGGTTTCGGTATGCTTACCGCAACAAATCAACGCAGAATCAAACTCATGGAAGATATGGAAGCGGTTATGGCGCTCGGCGTAAGCGAGGATTTGTCTTCTAAGTTCAACGCTTGGATGGAAACTTACAACGACGCTATCGCCAACAAACCGGCTTGCGACGCTATCAAAGCGGTAATTGCCGACGCTGCAAACAAAGAAAGCGACGCGCAAAAGAAAGAGTTGCTTGAAAACATCTCCAAAAACGCAGATTGTCTTGTAAAGAAATCCGTATGGGCGTTCGGCGGCGACGGTTGGGCTTACGACATCGGTTACGGCGGACTTGACCACGTTCTCGCAATGGGTCAAAACATCAACGTAGTCGTTCTCGACACGGAAGTATACTCCAACACAGGCGGTCAGGCGTCTAAGTCTTCTCCGACGGGCGCGGTTGCTAAATTCGCGGCAGGCGGAAAAGTTACCAAGAAGAAAGACCTCGGTAAAATGGCTATGAGTTACGGATACGTTTACGTTGCTCAAGTCGCTATGGGCGCAAATATGAATCAATACGTAAAGGCGTTGAAAGAAGCGGAAGCGTACGACGGACCGTCGCTCATCATCTGCTATGCGCCTTGTATTAACCACGGTATCAATATGTCCAACTCGCAACTCGAAGAAAAGAGAGCGGTAGAGGCAGGATACTGGCAGTTGTACAGATTCAACCCCGCTCTTGCTGAAGAAGGCAAAAATCCGTTTACTCTCGACAGTAAAGAAGCGACTGCAGATTACAAAGAATTCTTGCTCGGCGAAAACAGATACGCTCAACTTGCTAAATCCAAACCGCAAGTAGCGGAAAAACTCTTCGCTATCAACGAAAAAGAAGCGAAAGAAAGATACGCAGGCTACAAGAAACTTTCTGAGTAATAAGCATACGGCGAAAAGGAATTCTGAATAAATAATAATCAGACTTTCCCGCCAAATCTATAAAACATAAAACGCTCCTCCGCAATCCGCGAGGAGCGTTTTTCTATTTCGACTAAACGTATTTCAGACCAGTCGTAAAATCTACGTTTTTCGAACGTAATTTACCTCATCAAATATAAATAATATCTCATTTGCATCCAATTCCAATACCTCGCATAATTTGACAAATACTTCTATCGACGGCATTCGGTATCCTTTCTTATACTGACTTACCGTACCCTGATGTACTCCTATCCTCTCGCCTATCTCTCTTTGCGTTAACTCGCTTTCTTCTATCGCCTCATGTATTTTATTTTTTATTTGTTCTTTCGTTATCATTTTGTTCTTCCTTAAATATGATTATCACTATTTTACTACAATTATTTCTTTTTTGAACGCCTATTGTTCATTTTTTATGAACCGTATATATTTTAGTTCATAATTTATGAACTGCCAACTATTTTAACAAAAAACTTTATATAATAGTAATGTAGGAGTAAATATATGAAAGAATTTGGAGAAAGAGTAAAAAAAGAACTAAATGAACAAGGAAAACTACAAAAAGATCTTTGCGATCATTTGAACGTAAAAAAATCAACACTTTCAGAATGGCTAAACGGTAAAAATGAGCCTAGCATGAAGTATATAGTAGAAATCGCTCGTTTTTTGGACGTTTCAACTGACTATTTATTGGGCATTGAAAATTAAAAGGTTTTACTTACTACCTATTTAATCGTAAATTTAATTGATTTTATTTAACTTATATATTTTGACTGCGCTTTTTCCGACCAAACGCGAAATCTGCATTGCATTACGATTTCGGTCGGCTAGATTAGAAATTACATTTATTAAATGTGATTGCGCCCAAATAAGTCGTAGTGAACGCCTTGTATTTATTGCCCCTATCGAACTTGCGTTAATATAAAAACACTCAAAATAGTTTGACGGATTAGAGTAATTTGCAATTAGTAAAATAGCGAATTTTTTGTTAAGACAATATAAAAAACTAAACAAAATAAATATAATTTGACGGATTAGGGAAAAAGGCAAAAAAAGAAAGCGGTAGATTTTTTTGTCGAGATAGTGTAAGAAAAAGTCCCTCGTACTTACCGTACGTTGGGACCTTTTTGTTACACTGTATCGGCGGAAAGGATGCCGCTTTACTTTTGCCTTTTTCCCTAATCCGTCAAACACTCTCTCACTTTCATCCACTCGTCTTTATTCCACCCGCCCGCGTTTGCAGGAGAAGTGGACGGAAGACATATAAATTGCAAGTCGGGATAAGTCTTTTTTGCAATTTCAAAGGATTTCTTTCCGTTACAGAATATGCCTTTGATATTGGCGGTTTTCAATACTTTTGTAATATCGTTGGGAACGACTTTTTTAATATCGCTGTCCAAAGAACCGTTTCGCTCGCAAGAATAGATTATATCCATCAAAGCGATATTATTGGCTTTCAGCCACGCTTTCTTTCCTTCGATACTCCCGGGAACTTCGCTGCCTGCGACCTCGCCTATCGTCTTCCAAAACCTATTTCGCGGATGCATATAATAAAATCCCTCTTCCAAAGACTTTACGGAAGCCATACTTCCCAATATAAGCGCTTTGCTGTTTTCGTCGAAAATAGGTTCAAAAGAATATATCATACTATTTGCTTACGGAAATTTTAGTACAAGGCGCCTGTCCGTTCAAAACCTCGCTTATAGTAAACCTAGGATTTGCTATATAAACCTGCGTCCCGTTTTTAAGAGGCGCTTTTATAAACTCCAACTTGGCGTTTGCTCCGTTCGCGCCAACTCTCGACGCGCCTTTACACAGATTCTGAGCCTCTTTTACGGCGTCTAAAAGTTCGTATATATCTTTACCCGTAATATCGCTGATAAGCGTCTTTTCATCGCTGGGATCTGCGTATATTCCAAGAGTAGACGTATATATAAGCAAGGTCTTGCATTTTACAAGACAAGCGATTTGCGACGCGGTTTCGTCGTTGTCCATGCAATGTACTATATCGTCGCGTTTTTTTGCCAACTCCTGCAATTCGAGTTTGTCTATTTCTTCAGAGGAAAGCGGATCGTTGTAATTGACGATAGGAATAGCGTTTTGAGCGGGACATCTTAGTAAAAGACTTTTGAGAATCTCTTTCTTCGCGGGATCGTTGAAATGTCTATGCTCGACAAGTATCTGCCTTACGCTGTATTTGGGGTCGACAAACTGACGGTAATTTTTCATAAGTATCGTCTGACCTTGCGCGGCGTAGTCCATCTTGACTTCGTTGTAATCTCCCTCGATTTCCTTGCCGTTGCGACGCATATAATCCAATCTGCCTATTTCCGTCGCTCCGCTTGACACCCAAATGTAACCCGGTTTGAGTTCCCTGCTTATTCTCGATATAGCGTTGTAATCTATATCCCCCCACGCTTTATTGACAAGCGCCATAGAACCTACTTTTCCTACTAATTCCACATCAAATTTCATTGCTTCATCCTCTGACTTTCTATATTATAAGTACAAATATTCCTTTTTGTAAATCACCGTCGCTATTGCGCCCGACTCTTTTATTTCTTCGCCTTCCACCTCGTAAGGTACGCCCGTGGTCGTGTTCTTTTCCTCATTTTCGTCGGCGATAAGATTCATCACTCCGTTTTCGTCGATTTGAACGGTTATTGTTCCGTCTTGGTCGGTGCGGTAAACTTGCGCAAATCCGTTGTAATCGTCGTCGGGAACAAGGTCGACGTATTTGTCGAGTCTATCCAACAATTCGGGAGTAGGATGTCCGTAACTTTCTCCGTTTGTGGAAATAATCGCGTATTCGCAATCAACCTTATTGAGAAACTCTTGCGTCGTGGAAGTCTTTGAACCGTGATGACCTACTTTCAATACATCGGCGTCGACGTTGTCGAAATATCCTTTGTCTATAAGATATTCTTCCGACATTTCGTTGGAATCGCCGGTAAGCACAATAGTTTTGTCCGAATATTCCAAAAGACAGGTCGGCGAAATCGCATTCTTCAACTCCGCTGATGAATTGTCCTTAATTACAGGATAATCCTTTTCGTCGAAAGAATAGCATTTCATAAGCCAGTTTTCTCCCGAAATCTCAAATTGACCTATATTTTCATAATATAAGGATTTCTTGGTTATGCCGTTTTCAACGTAAGTTTCCGACTGTGCCGCATTGTACGCGTTCAGCCAAGTGGACTTTTCGATATTCACTCTCGGGAAATAAAAATTCTTTATTTGATAGTTGTCTATCAACTTTTTGGCTTCTCTTATATGGTCGAAATCGGCATGAGTAATAAAAAGATAGTCTATCGTCGTAATCTCCAACTCTTTAAGATTGCTCTCCAATACGCCCCACGGAGAAGGCGTGCCGAATTCGCTTCCTATATCCATTATCATTACTTGACCGTCCGGGAATATAAACAAAATGCAATCGCCTTGACCTATGTCCAATACGCGCATTTCCAAAATATCTCCCTCCAGTTTCGCTGTACCGGAAGGCACCGGAGTTTTATCTCCGCTAGGGGTTCCGTCCGAATTGATAAAACTCTTGATATAGTCAATTATATCTCCCCACAACCCCTTTACGCTTATCACTATTATCGCTACGATAAGTACTATTATAAGTATTACAGTCAAAAGCGTAATAAGTTTTTTGACGGCGGATGATTGCGCCGCCGCCTTTCTTCTGCTGTTTGATTTTCCTTTGCCTTTTCCGCCTTTACCGGATTTAGCCGCCATGTTTACTCCTTTGGACTTAGTCTTCGTCCGAGAAATATTCAAGTATTTTCTTTTTCTTTTCGGGTTTGTTGTCGCCGTGTTTGATAAACGCGGTCGTAACGAGCGCCAAACCTATAAATATCGACGCGTATATAAATATGCTGTTGGGCGATATATTTGTCATAAATATACCGGCAAACGCAGGCGTTATCGCTTGCGCTGACATTGAGAACGCGTAATAATAACCCGTGTACTTTCCTACCGTACTTCCTTTGGAAAGTTCCGTAACCATAGGAAGAGTGTTTACGTTTACGCATACCATGCCGAAACCTGCAAGCAGGAAGCAAAGCGGGAAGAGATATTTGACGCCCGGCGTCTTCGCCGTCATGAAGAAACACGGTATAAACGCGAGCGCCGCTATGATAACGCCGATAATTACGGTTTTCTTTCTTCCCAACTTACTAGCCATAAGCGATACCGGCAACAACGCTATTGCTCCGCCCGCTCCGTTGAGTATGGATATCGTGCCTACGTAACCTTGCGTAAAAGCAAGAGGTCCGGTGGCGTAAGTCGACAGGTGCGACTTGACTGCGTTGTATCCCATAAACCATAGAAATACCGTCATAAGGATAAGGAAGAGCGATACGACTTTGGCTTTCGGCAACTTCTCATTGCCTTCTACCTCCTCTTCGTCTACTACGTTATACTTTTCCTCTTCCTCGGCGCGGAGTTGAACGAATTTTTTCTCCTTTACCGTCAGCATATAGATAAGCAAAAGTATCAAAAGAACTATCGCCGTAACAAAGAACAGCCAGAAGTAATTCTGCGTCGGTTTGTTGGCGAAAATCTTGTACAAAACGATTGCGACAAGTCCGCCTGCTCCGCCCATAAACGTAATCAACGCGTTTGCTTGCGAACGCAACGGCTTAGGCGTGATGTCCGGCATTAGCGAAACCGCAGGAGAACGGTAAGACGCCATCGAAACCAAAAGCATAAGCAACGCGACTATAAACATAACGAGTATCCACACGTTGTCTTTTGCTATTGCTCCAGCCATTGCAATCTGCGCCGTCTTTATCGCCGCGTTTATATCGGTATTTCCAAGACTCATAAGCGAGTCGTAACTCACGTCGGATATAGCGAGTTGATTTACCAAATCCTGCAATTCGGAGTTGTAGGATACCAAAGTTTCGTAGTTGTTATAACCCGCGTCCATTATTCTTTGGAATTGGAAAAACTCAAAGAGCGCCATTATAATCAACGACACGGCGGCGGCTATCGAACCCCAAAAGATAAACTTTGTTCTTCTTCCCATTTTTGCTTTGACGGATTTATCCGACAGTCCTCCGAAAAACGGTAGCAGGAAGATAGCAAGCAGATTATCCAGTCCCATGATAAGTCCGTACTGCCACTCGTTCAGACCGAAACGCCTGTTGAGAATCAATGGCATCGCGTAGTCGTACACTTCCCAAAAACACATTATTCCGAAAAATGCAAAGCCTACGAGAATTGTTCGCTTAAAATCAAGCCTTAAAGTGTCGTTTGCTCTTTCTTTTTTCATAATTCCCCTTGTTGCAAATTGCTTAACAGTAACCTATTGTAAGTATATCACAACACAATTAAAAAGGCAAGATTCTTTTTCGCAAAAGGGCGACGAATTACGATTTTACAAACGTCGCGATTATGCTTTTCTATATAGATTTTCTCAACGCTTTAATATCGCTCTTATTAAGCGGCAAAATGCGGCGCTTTCATAGACATTATTGAATTAAAATAGATAAATCAATTAAATATATGCAGGGTCGAAACCGACCCTGCATTTTGGGAATGTTTGCAATCAGGAGAGGGATAATTCCTAATTGCATTTGATGAAGGAAATTGACTTAATTTGCAGCCTTTACGGTTTTACTCGAACCGAATTTATACGAGTATTCAAATCCATCGTAAATGAAGTTTACGATAAGATTGACTTTCTCGCCTACTTGTTCGCTAGTAAATGCGCCGTCTGTCAGCGCTATTTCAGGATTTCCGGTAGCCGTACTCTTAGCGACAACGCTTACTTCTATATCTTCGAATTTTTGTCCTGCAAACGTATCTGTAAGAACGTATTTTCCGTCTTTATAAGCGAGTTCCATAACGTGTTTTTCTCCGCTTTGCGTAGTAATCGTATATTTAGCCATACCGTCAAACGTCTTTCCTACTATCACGTCAGCAGACACAGAACCGAGTTCGTAAGGTTTCGCTGCGCTCAACGACACGTTTGTTTTAGAAATAGATTTTTCTTCTTCGTTCAAAGTGAACTTAACCGTAACGTCTATACTAGGAACCTGCGTGCCTTTCTTAGCGGAGTCGTAAGACATTGCTTTTAGAACGTCCCACGCAATCGTGTAATCGTCCGACAAAATATTTGTCTTTGTCGAGTCGCCTTTCTTTGACGCTGTAACCGTCGCTTGAATCTTAACAGTCGGATTCTCTACGCTGTCGACCATATAATACTTTCCGTCTATAAACGTCAGTACAAGAGTACGGGCGTCAGCATACTTATCGTCGTCTGCATTCCAATAGTAGTACGTCAACTTGCCGTCGAGATTTGCGCAAACGTTCGATGTTTTTCCCAAATCGCCAAACTCGCCGTGTTCCATTAAAAATTTTACAGTATCTTTAGTAGAGTTAGAGAGTTTTACCTTAGATAATACTTCGTCGTTTTCTCCGTACAGATACAGCCACAAATAAGAGGCAGACGAATCTTTTGTAAAGGTAGTGCGGTCAAATTCGATTTTATAATCTTCAAACGATTTAGAAATCTCAAAACTCTTTGCTCCGTCAGAAGAAAGATCTATATCGCTAATCAATTGACCGTTTACAGTCGCTCTGTATTGATTTTCTTGAATGTACGTAGTGGAACCCGAGGAGTTTTGCAACAATAATTTCAATTTTGCTTTTTGTTCTGCGCCGTATATCTCAACTTTTATAGCGCCGTCTCCGCCGTCAACTAACGCCGGTTTACTTGGAGAAACCGTTTTCACGTTAACCGTTTTCATGACTTCGAAATCCAAATACTTGAATACAAATGAATATTCGTTTCCGTCATTGACAAGATATACTCCGTCTATCAAGTTATCGCTAGTTGCTACAATGCTAATTTCTCCTTTTGAGTCGTCTTGATAAGTTACTTTAATCTTTCCGCTCATATATTGGCTCATATCGATCTTTGCATCAGAATTCAATTCAATAGGAGCAAGTTCAAATGTCTCGGGGCATTCGTTATCAACTATTAGTTCCTCAATGCTGACGACTTTCATCAACTTAACGTCCAACTCCAATACATCTGCAGCCAAAGGTATAACAGTATTGGCTAAAGCGCCGCCAACTGTTCCCGTAAAGACTTTGTCAAATAAGAAACCGCTGAACAATCCGCCCTGTCCGTCAAGCGGTAAAACTGCTACCTTAATGGTCTGCATCTCTCCTATCTTGGTCGGGTCGTAGTCAATTATATCGACAATTTGAGTATGTGCCGTGTAAACGTTATTATCGAAAGCAGTGTAAGAATACTGTATACGCTTACCTATAAGTTTGTTGAGTTCTCCTTCGGTAAGTCTCAATTCACTGCTTCCCGAATAAATAATCTCATCGCCTTTAAGATTTGTTATATCTCCTACTACCTGCTTGTTAGCGTCTTCAATAGATAACGGCTTATGTCCGCCGAAATCGCGCGCTACGTTACTGTCGGTAGGAAGATTCATAATCGCTTCCGCGCAATTGAAATCGCTCGCCGTACCTAGTTCAACGCTATTTACTCCTATTCTCATAGAACCGAATAAATTCTTCTCGTCGCTTACTTTATCGGGACTTAAAAGACCGTCAAATATACCTTTCGCCACGGTAGACGTAGTTATGTTTTTGAATGAACTGAGCGCGGACATTCCGGTTAATTCCGCCAAGTTTATATTCAAATATTGGTCTAAATCAAACGCGGAGTTCAACAAAGCGTATGTTTCATTGAGATTAAGCGTAATGCCTGAATCCCCTACGCTTAGACATTTCGTAATAATAGAAAGTATCGGATCCAACATTGTGTTTATATCGAACTCAAACGGATCTTCAGGCGCGCTAGGTTCATCCGAACCGTCGCCGGCAAAACCGTCAATCAACAAGCCTAAGTCTATTGACGTCATAAAGTTTTGACTTGCTATATTTGCTGGTCCGCCCAAAAGATTAAGCGCTATGCCGGCAATTATCTCTGAAACAGAAGCGGCTTCCGCAACTGTTTTCTTAAGCGATGTTTCAGAAACAATTCTGCTCAAATTCAACGCAACGTAGAGTCTGCCGTTGCCGAAGTTTGCGGGATCGAAAGCAATATCGAGAATTGACGTATCAGTTTGACCGCCTTTTCTAGTCGGACACATTGCGTCCGTACAGATTACACCTTGCTCTCCCGGAGTATGTTCATGGTAAATAGAGAAATACAATTTCATCTTCTTTACGGCTTCGTCGTTCATCCAGTTGTTGGGGTTAGACTTAATAGCGTTTACAAGCGCAAACGGATCGATATCCGCTACCAACTTATAAGTCAAATGCTCGTAATCTTTACCCGTTCTATCCAAAAGGTCGATATTTCCCGTTACGGAAATATTAGCAAGATTGATTTCGCTTGCAGATTGGATTTTATCCTCGTCGAGTTTTCCGCTTACGTAATCGTAAGAACCGCCCGCTATTTCGAAAGCGCCGAGAGAAGCGTTGCCGTCGTTAACGGTAATGTTGGCAAAAGCATTGTCGGAATCGGAAAGATCGACGGCAAACTTGAATTGCATTTCATTCTGTTCAAAGAATTCGCCGAGTATTTCGAGATTTTCGTCAGAAATCATCGTAAGGAAATTCTTAACCATATCGGAATTTACGATTTCCCATATATGAGAAATATCGATAGTTATTTCATATACTCCGTCGTTGCATACGATATCGTCTGCGTCGCGGAAAAGTATTACCGGCAAAAGATCGATTAAACCGCTCAAATCCGCGCCTGCGGTAGCCTGCGGAGCGTTGACGCTTGTCAAGATAGAAGTCAAATCGCTGTTTTTAATCTTAAAGATTTGATCTCCTACTTCCAAATACATAGTATTATCTTGATAGTACAATCCGATGTTATTGCCGTCAGCCGAAACTATAGCGTGGAAAAGCGTAGAATTGTTTTGAGTTTGGCTCAAATCAATGTTACCCATTACGTCGATTGCGTAAGAAGTGGTTTTTCCGCTGTTCTTGACGCTTGCCGCCGCTTGAATATTGACTTTGAATTTCTCCTTACCTTCGAGCGCGAACGCTTTGCTCATGCCGTCGGTAAAGTCCTCCCATAGTTCAAAAGTAGATTTTGCGGGCGCGTCAACTATTTTGAGAGTAATTTTCTTAGACGTCGCTTTATAATTTTCCGTTTCGTCTGCAGAAACCGTTATCTCGTATTCGCCCTTGTCGGCATATCCCTGAGCGGGATCGTATTTTAATTGAGTTTCATCGTGATTGAGCGAAGCGACTACATTATGTACTTGACCGTCGTAAATGTATGTCTGCTCGGTTTGCGCTATGATATAAGCGTCGCTTTTTTCAGGTTCGGGATCTTTACAACTTACCATAAAGATACTCGTCGACAAAACGACCAACACCAACAACGCGCACAACCACGCCAGTTTGTTACGTTTCATAATTTGCCTCCTTGTGAGTTTTTATTTTATCTCACTATCATTTTGTGGAGGCATACTGAATTCTAACTGAATTTTTGTTTATTTTCAAAAAAATTTTACAAATATTTTTTATTGATTGGGAAATTTCAGATATTTCGACTTCGCTTTCGCTACGCTCAATATGACGGATAAATAAGCGAAAGTTTGTATTCCATACCGTCATCTGAGCCTAGTCGAAGACTCTAATCAAAATAAATATTTTATTTAGTCCGACTAAAATAAAAGAGCAGCGCAGAATTTACATTTGCTCTGAAAATTTTAGAATCATCGTAGCGCGTTCCGCGCTTGCACCTTTATCGAACAAGTTGAACTTCCAAGCGTAATTCTCATTTCATAATATCCGCTTTGGATAAAACTGACTTTTAATCTTAACGATATACTTTTATATATTGTAGGCGGAAGCGACACGGTGTACGGCAACTCAATATTTTTATTATCCAACAATACGCTTTGTACTTGATAATAATTTTGAGGGTCGTCTACGAGTTTGTACGAAATTGAACCCAAAGAATTGATATACCCTACCCTTATCTGCATATTCAATTGCAAATCGCGCCCTTCTTCGCCGTGGTACGTGTTGACAATCTCCGCGTCGAAATTATACACGTATCCTACAAAGTAATCTGCCGACGGAACTGTCTTATTAACCAAAGCGTATTCGCTTTTGCTTACCTCTTGCGATTTTGGCGATATAAACAGAATTGTTTCCGCATAGAGTCCGTCGCACTCATACGAAAGAATATACTTCCCTTCACGTCTAAATACCACACTCGTTGAAGAAAGCGTAGGATTTATATAAAAATATTCGTTGGATTGCGACAATGTATAGCCGTTAATCTTGGCGTTACTCAACGGCAGGCGCGCTTCGCTGACGCTTCCGTCCGCCATTATCCACTTCATAGTCGCTACGCGCAATTCCGAATTATAGCCGTTTTCGTTTAATTCCAAATTCAGTTCGTCCAAACTAATATTCAGGCTTTTCTCTCTTGCCGGCGTAATCGACGCTTTCACTCCGCAATATCTTCCGAACAAATAGAAATTCATTACGATATCTTCTTCGCTTCCTACGTATTTATTACCGATATAATCGTAGACAAACATCTCGTCTGCGTTTGTCGCCGCTACGCTCCTATTCTTTACTTTTCCGTTTTTATATGAAATCTCCGCCCTTATTCTGTCAATCGACCTTGTGTCCGACGCCGATATTTTTTCGCCTTGCATAAATGCCACGTTTTCAGGACGTATGAACTTAACGGAATCGAGTTCGTCAATCCTTACGTAAGTCTTGACGGTCATACTCAGCCACTTACCCCACTCTTGCGCTCTTATCGCTTCCCAAAGCATATTTTCTATATTCCCTCTTCCGACAGGTATGCAGTAAAGTTCTATCTCTTGCCATCCCGATTGCAAAACGTCAATTTCCGAATAACCAGTTATATAAAGTTCGCAATCAAACTTATCTCCGTAAATATCCTCAGCCTGCGCTTTTACATAAGAACCGATTATGTCTTGCGTTTCCGTCGCGCATATTGGCGTTTGAGCGTCAAACAGTACTCCGTTTTGATACAAATCGTTGTAAATGCCTACTACTGTTTTTTCTCCGTCGTCCGCGATTATCTTTTCTCCTTTGTAATCATAGTTGAGCGCGGGAGTTTTGTTCATCAAACCCATAGTATACTGTTTAGTACCCTCTACGTCGTAACCGTAAAGATGTATTGCGCTTCGTTTGACGTCATATCTCTGTACGCTCCATCTCAAATGAGTCTGCTCTAATTCCGCGGTATCCGCAAAGTAACCGTCGCCTTTGAAAATACTCATGATTTTGCCGACGGTGTTTTCGTCGAGTCCTGCTATTTCAAGCATCCTATCTATCGGGAAAGAGAGCGACGAACCGTCGTATATCAACGACATCAGTATTTCTTCCAAAAACGTTCTTCCGCCCGAATCTTCCTCGCCGTCGCGTCCGCCCGAATAAGCGAAAGTCTGTCTTGACAAAGTATCTGCGGAAATTACCGCAAGAAGATATTCGGGAATCTGATTTCTTAAAATCCTTTCCAGCCCCGTCCACTGTGAAACAATTCTGCTACCCAAAAATGCTCGCGCTCCGACGCTGATATAAATATTATAACTACCGAAATCTTGCGGAGAAAACGCTATATCCAATATTGCGCCTTTGGCTTTGTCATACTTATCGGCGCAAAATGCTCCGCAATCGGCGTCGCATTTATGAGATAGTCTGAAATGGAAAAAGTTGTCGCTTGCAAGCGCGTTGAAATCGCCTTGCGCCGCAAGCAAATCTAAAATGTCTACCTTCGCTTTGAATTCGTATTCGAACTGCATTACGCTCTTGCCGTCTGCGCTGTTTTTCAATTTAACAGTTCCGCCGCAAGTTACGTCGGTAAGTCTTCCGTTGATATAAAGCGAATCGTCGGGTTGAAAACGCGATAAATCCAAAGAATCGTTTTCCACTCTGAACTTTGGGACGTTTACGTTAAGCGTACGCTCCGCGCCGTTTCTTGAATCGAAATATTTTAATTGCTCGCAATATATCCTATCTATTAAACCGTCTTTGAGATCTATGTTAATCTTACCTTTAAGAGAAGGAGTTTCCGAGAGCATATCTTCATAGTTCTCGACTTTTGATACGGTAAAGAATAACTTTTGCAATACTTCGGGCAGACCGAAGAACGCGTCTCTTGAAAACGTAGAGTCCAATCCTTTTTTCAAATCAAAATCAAATGTAAACTTCGTTCCCTCTTTATCGTTAACGGTTGCGTCGGTAAAAAACACTTCCGCCATAGCCTCAAACAGCGCGCCGGGAGTGGTATAATCTACGCCGTCGCCGAGCAGTCCTACCGCCTGGATTACAGTGTAAATCAACGGCGCATGCTCAAACGATACTCTTTCATATTCGCCTGCGTCCTCGTTCCATAAACACCAATATAGCATCTCGTCCGAATTATAAACGTCGAGAAGTATCTTTTTCTCCTCGCCCCGTATTCGCGTTATTCGCAACGCCCCCGCCTGTCCGGTTCTTTGTCCGACATTCAAATTCAAAGCGAGAGAACATTCGTACTTATCGCCCGAACTTTCTTCGACCGCCTCTAAATCTAATTCAAACGCAATTTGTCTTTTAGTGGAAATATTTATATAATGTCTGTCAATCGCCGATGATATTTCGCCGATATAATCCTGCCACGGCTTCAGCGGCAATTCCTCTTTATTTTTATACGAGCCGTCGCAAGCGCCAAAAACGGCGCAAGTAAGCAAAACAAGCAGCGCAATAAAAATAAGAAATCGTCTGCTTCGCATAAATTACCTCCGCTCTGGTAAAATAGCCGTAACCACTATGCCTTGCGGTATATTGTGAGTGGCGTAAATCTTTCCGCCTACTTCTTCTACAATAGTTTTGGCAATAGCAAGTCCCAATCCGCTGCCCTGCTGATTCTTGGCGTTTTCACTTCTGTAAAACCTGTCGAAAATCTTTTCCTCTTCTCCGTCGGCGATACCTATACCCGTATCCGCTACGCTGAGCGCGTAAGCGTTGTCAATCTTCTTCAAAGATACTTTTATTTTATCTCCGTCGCGAGTATACTTGACGGCGTTTTCAAGAAGAATTATCAACAACTGCTTTAATTTTTCCCCATCCATATTTACCGAAGCGGAGCGAACGTTCGCCAACAGAGTACGGTTGGATTCTCCGATTATTTCGCTGTAAATTTCCAATACGTCGGACACTATCTCGCCCGCATCGGAGTTGTCCTTTTCCTTTTTAACGGAAGGCGTGGATACGCTTCTCATAAGATCCTGCGACAGCGCGTTTATATGTTCGGCTTCCTGTATCGTATTTTCAAGAAGATCGCTTACCTGACTGACCGAGCAATCGGGCGACGCTAAAATATTTTCCATATTGCCGCGAATTACCGTAAGCGGAGTGCGTATCTCGTGAGTCATTTCATGAATGAAATCTTTTTGCTGTTTTATCGCTCGCACTACAGGACGTCCCATAAGAAACGCAAAAGCCGTATATATGCCCATAATCAATATGAACGCCACGGGGAAAAACCATATAAAATTCCCCAAAGAATCATAAACTCTCAGCAAGTCGGCATTCATAAGAAGTTTGATATATACGCCTTCGCTGTATACGAAAGTATAAGTTTTGTAAGAATAATCTCCTATTTTTTCGGTAATAGTCTTATCGAACGTATCGGGCAATTCCGTCTTATGTTCGGCAAGATAAGAATTGGCTGTATAATACCCCGCCGTGCTGTCCGCGCGACGACGGTATATAATAACGTCTATATTTTCTCTGTATAAGATAGCGTTGTTTTCTCCGCCGTCCTCTACCAGTTCTTCAACCGAAGAAATCGGAGTGTCTTTGAGCAATTCGGCGTATTTCTTCATTTCCTTTTGCGCGCTTACCGTTCCGCTGTTCATAGCCTGATACACAATACCTATGCCTAAAACGAGCAACACAGCAAAAGTAACGAGTCCCGCTATCCACGCTCTTTGTTGCCAACTTTTTGTGGTAATTATTTGCTTGCTCATTACTTCTCCTCCGACGGCTCCGAATTGAGATAATTTTCCGTCCAACGGTAACCTACCGTTTTTATAGTCTGTAAACAATCGTTCATGCCTATCTCTGTCAAAATCTTGCGGAGTCTGTAAACGTATACTTCTATTACCGATTGAATAGTTTCGCTGTAAAATCCGCATACGCTGTCAAACAACTGCTGTTTGGTAACCGTGATTTCTTTATTCTTGACAAGCGTTTCCAATACGTCGTACATTTTACCGTTAATAGGCAAAGTCTTTTCTTTGAACTTGACCATTTTGCTTTTATAATCTATACTCAAATCGCCGAGTTTGTATCTCAACGCGCCGAAATCTCTGTGATACCTGCGCATTGTAGCCTGAACTCTCGCCAATAATTCCTCTCTCGAAAAGGGCTTGACCATATAATCGTCCGCGCCGAGATTGAGAAATTCTACTTTTCTTTCAAGCATGCCGATAGCGGACAAAATGATTATCGGAGTAAGTTTATGTCTGCGCGCGCCGCGCAAAACCTCTTCGCCGTTCATTTTAGGCAACATAATATCCAAAATCACTATGTCGTATTCTTCGGTAAGAATCTTGTTTAATCCGCTCTCCCCGTCGTATACCGCTTCCGTTTCGGCGATACTCCCGAGCATACGGCGCAGCGCGTCGGACAACGGCTTGTCGTCCTCTATTATCAACGCTCTCATTCCCTCTCCTTTGTTGCTTTTCGCTCCCAAATCGTGAATATAAATTTTATTATACTTTATTTATGCGCGCTCGTAACTATTTATATCAATAGTATATTTCAATTGTGCTATAATTAACATATATCGCATAAAATCAATATCGCGTCTTCCTATATCATATCAATTCAAGCATTAAAATTACGCTAGGTCAGTAAAGGTGTACATTTCTTGACCGTAATAATTTTCCCATATTTTACTATTTTTTACTATATTTCTACATAATAAGTATACAATAAAGACTTGTCGAATTCAAGATATTTAAGTCAGGAAATGTACACTTTTCTTGTAATTTTTCGCTATTTGTCGATTTTTTTTAACGTTTTTTTGATTTAGGCGACATTGCATGGAAAAACGGGCAAGCCGCAGCCTGCCCGTTAAATTTATTTCAATGTTTATGAAAGACTTTTATTTTCTCCGGTACGAACGTTGAATCGCATACTCTTACGCTCGCCGTTTTCCACGTACTGCGCGTCCATTATATCCTTTTGGCAGAATTGCGCGGACAGTATTTTAATGTCTTTGCTTTGGAAAGTCTCTTTCAATGCGGCTATCTGCGCGTCGTTATATCTGCTTACGTCGTCGGATATAAACAGTAGACTTCCGAACGTAGAATTTATTTTTGCAAGCATTTTTCTTTGCTCAAACGTCATACCGATATTATTGTCGCGAAGCAAGAATACGTCGGGATCGTTCATCCACGCTCTGCCGTCGAGGTGTCTTCTGAATATCGAATTGCATACTGCATGCGGAGTGGATACGTCCTCTCTCATGCAATATTTTCTGTTTTTCCATTGCAAATGAATATCCGCGCCGATACGGCAGTAATCTACTTTTCCGAAAGCGGGCATAAGCGGAACTCCGCATCCCAATACCAACTTATCCTGACAGCATTCTCTTATAAGGTCCATAGCGTCGCACATAACTTCTCCGCGCGACTTTCCGTGTAGAGGCAAAACGCAAGCGCCGTAAAGAAAATCAAGTTTTACGAGATCGTATCCCCAATCGTTGAGTACCGTATCAAAAACGTGTTTGAGATGCTCTCTTACCTGCGGATTGTAAATATCCAACGAATAGAATCCGCCCCAGTTGGCGCCCGTATTATACGGTTTGCCGTTTTTATCTTTTATAAACCAATCTTTGTGGTCGCGGAATATTTCCGAACGCGCCGTAGCCGCAAACGGAGCAAGCCACAGTCCCGCCAACATTCCGTTTTCATGAATACTGTCGGCAATGACTTTCATCCCGTTTGGGAATTTTACCTTATCAGTTTTCAACCAATCGCCGATAGCCTGCTGATAACCGTCGTCTATCTGGAAACAGTCGAATTTTATATTCTGAGCGGTAATGCTTGCCAAATCTCTTTTTATTATATCCTCGCTAATACTCGAATAGTAATTGTACCAAGAAGTATATCCCACGCGTTTTTTATTTTCGCGGGAAACAACGTTCATCATCTTGAAATATTCGTCAAACGCTTCGTCGTACTCTCCGCTTACAAACGCGACTTCCATAACTTTTTTCTCACTCTCGAATACTACGCCTTCCAATTCTTTGGAAATCTTGACCACTCCTTCGTTGCAATCGAAAGTGATTACGGTATATCCAGTTCTTTCGCTGAGAGAACCGAAAATTTCCACGTTATCGCCTTTTCGAATATATCCGTAAGACCAGCCGTAAAACACGCCAGTTTTTCTGGGATATTTCCAAAACAGATAATCTCCCGATTTAGATACCCCGATTTTTCTTCCGCCGGGACTTTTGATTGAAATTTCCGTAAATCTAGTCAATTCGCTCATCTTTTCTTGAGAAGCGTATTCCATACTGTCCGTCCAACTTTGATAACCGTTTACAAACATTCTGTCGTCGCTGTCGTATTTATAAGGCGTTTTAACGTCGAAAGAGATAAACTCAATCTTTTCGTTTGGACACACTGACATATTCAATACGTTGTTTTCAATCCCGTATTTCAATGTAAAATGCTCGCATTTATTCGCGTTGCAAAAGTAAGTCTTTCCGTTGGCTTTATATTTAATTTCAAAAGATAACGAATCCGCCGTCATATCCTTCTCCTTTCCTAATATATATTTTGTTATTTAACATCGGTCTTTGCCGACATACAAAGCGAATTTATCCGCTCTCTGCATTCCAAATGCCACTCGTCGCTGTGGGGGTATTTATCAAATTGAATCTTCTCTATTCCTTTTTCCAATACTTCCAAAGTTTTTTCTCTACCGACAAGACTTTCCGCCAATTTAAGCGCTCTCATATCCTGCAAACCGTCGTAAAAAACCTTCAATCTCAAAGACAAAAGCGGTTCGCCGTTCTTGCCCGGATATACGACAAAGGAATCGCCGGAAGGGAAAAATCCTCCCGCGTCGGTTTCTTCAAAAGGATCTACCTCGCCCACCGAAAGGCGTTTGTACCAAAAATTATATCCCCAATGCAAAAAACCTTTGACGTCGAATTTATATAATTGATAACCTATTACGCGATTGCGTTGGGACGGCATAGAGAAAAACCTATTGGACACGTCTTTGAATTGCGCGCCGCAATAATAAGTCCAAAGTTGGGGAACCTTGTCTATAAACGGTTTTATATGGTCGGTAGCCGGTATAGGCAATTTGACCATTCCTTTTTCGTAGAAATCAAAACTGCTCAACGCGTCTATTATTTCAAACTCGGAAAACAGTTCCTTTACGATATCGCTCGCTTTGCGATAACTTTTCTGGACAATCTTCATAGGCTCGTCGGAAATGTGGAAATACGTTCTCTTGTCAATGCCTTTATTTTTTAAGTACGCTTTCAACTCGGGCGCCAACACCGAAAGAAAAGCGCGGTACTTTTTACCCGAGGCGCGAGTATTCCATCCGAAAATTCTCTTTTCTGCGCCGTTGACTTTTGCGATTATCTTAGGACATCTTTTAGCGCCCCATTGAGTAAATAAATGGGACATCTCAAAATATTTTATACCCGTTCTTTCGCACATATCAATCCATCTATCCAGTTTTGAAAAATCGAACTTGTATTTACTGTCGCTATATTCCACGCCTATAAGTTGAACCGTAGGGCGTTCCTTACCCCTCTTCGTATCGAGAGGCGGGGTGAATATAGGAGTCAAGACCATGTTCATTCCGTGTTCGCAAGCGACTTTAAGATAATTTTCAACAATTCTCCAATACTCCTCGGAAAAAATCTCCGTAGAATAATAAGTGGCAAGACAGTCAGTATGGAACCAGTTGGTATAAATCAAATCTTGATTAGGCAGCAAAGCGTCAAGCACGTCGAATTCAAACTCAGCGTTCTGTTGAGCGTCCGCCGTTTTCAAAACTACGTTTACGTTAGATTTTCCTACGGGAAGATTATTCTCGCTAAAAAGTTCCAACCACAACGACGTCCATTTCCCCGCCTTTAGTTTTATATTACCGTCGGTAGGTCTTAAAAGTTCGGGAAAATTCCCCGATTCTCTTCTCAGAGTATAGTCGTCCTGCGCTCTGCCCGTTGCCATGCCGGAATATATTTCTTCTACGATATACATCTTTATATTATTCTCAAGAGTCGATTCTATCATTATCGAAACTTCGCAATCGCTTTCGGCGCAAATTGCAACCTGAACGGACGCTCTTTCGTTTTTGAACAGACTCATTCCCTTAAAAGGCTTCGACTTTGGTTCTTCGTCGGAAAACACTTTTACTAGCGAACTTAGCGGTATAACTTTCAACATAAATATCTCCTAAATTTTATACTACCTTATTTAGTCTATCATATTATTGATTAAAATACAACCTCAAAAATTTTTACGCTGATTTATTCAAAAAACTTTTGATATTTCTGAATAAAACGAATTTCGCAACGCATACTAAAACTGTAACCGAAAGGTTGCGAAAAACAGGAGGAGATTTTATGACAAGAAACAACAAGTCGCAAAGCAGTCAGTCTAATTCTCAGAAAAGCAAGACTTCTTCTGCTTCTAAGTCTCAAACAAAAAATTGCGGAAACTGTTGCGGTTGCGGAAGTAAAAATAACTAATTACTCACGCTTCACGAACTAACGCAAATCGGAGAAATATAATTCTAAGCCATAGTAATCATATTTCTCCTCAAACAAAAAAGCCGGCGAAGAAATTCGTCGGTTTTTGTATGGCTTGGATTTCGGTCGGAATTCTATAACGCCGGATAACGGACTAACTCTTCCTCATGGAGCGTTGCTCTTTGATATAATCGCTGTAACGTTCAATTTGGTCTTCACGTAGGTCTATCATCTCCTTCGCCGTCGCCAACGCTTGACTGTCTCCTACTATCAATTCCGTTTCCTTTACCTTTACTTTCGTTCCTTCGCTTCCCGCGTTCCTTCTGATGTCCTTCATATACTCGTCTTCCATCTTAAATAACGCTACTGTACAATCTTTCTTTATCGTCAGTTTTACCAACGGATTTACAGATGACTGTCCCAGTAAGATATAGTACGTGGATTTCTTCTCCTTACACTTATCTTTACTCATTGCGTATTCTTTCAACGTATCAAAGAACTTCTTTTGTTTTGCGGATAGTTTTGCGTACGCTTCGTCAAGAGTCAGTCTTGGAGCAACTGTCTTGGCTTTTGTCGTCGGCTTTTCCACAGGCAACGGTACCGTCTTTTCTACAATCTTCTCTACCTCTTCCGGCACTTCGACCTTGACTTCTTTTACTACCTCTTTTTCTATTATCTTTTCCACAGGTACTTCCACTATTTTTTCAATCGGCTTTTCTACTATCTTCTCTACTA
Source organism: uncultured Christensenella sp. (assembly GCA_910584635.1). Lineage (GTDB taxonomy): Bacteria > Bacillota > Clostridia > Christensenellales > UBA3700 > RACS-045. Next base: position 51,090 of record CAJUBA010000003.1, read on the forward strand.
ATTTCTCCGTTTGTTGATTTGCCGTCAATTCCTGTATCTGTTTTATCAGCATCTCTTGATTCTTCAACAGTTGCTTTATTGTTTCGTCGTTTGTTACCGTCGCCGCTACTTCTTTCTCTATCACTCTTTCTACTTGCTGTTGCTTGCTTAATTTCTCTACTAATTTTTCTATTACCTCTTCGCTTACTCCTTCCTTCTCTTTCGATTGTTCAGAAATTTTTTGCATCATTATTTCATTCGCTTGCATTAGTCGGTCGAGTTTTTCTTCATTTTCACTGTATTGCGCCTGTTGCGGCAAGTACTGCTGCACGTTCGGCAACATTGCAGATACCGCGTCGTTTATCATACAGCGCATATCTTCCATTCCAACCGCCGGCTGTCCGCTATATCCGTAATTCTGTCCTTGCATATTATTGTTACCTCCAATCATACGCATTAACATCATCTTGTTGTATTCCTCTTTTGCCTCGTCTACTTCTTCTTCTATTTTTCCATAACGTTTTTTCTCTACTAGCATAAAGATTAGCGACAATACCGCTACGCCCATCAACACGCCCGCTATTATCGTCCAGTTGGTCATACTCCAGCCAAACAAACCTATTCCGCTCATAGCGTAAAAAGTCCGGTATCTCTTCTCTATTAACTGCTTTGACTTCTTACACTTATTCGCAAAACTTATTCCCTTCGCCGTAAACATCAAGATTAAGACTATGCTTACTCCGCTCGCTATTACCTGCCACCATTCTTTCAATATATCCAACACTTTATCGAAATCAACTGTTTGCGTCGGCTCTTTCGGGTCGTTTGTAGAATTGTTGTTATCCTCGCTCGGATAATACGGATTGTTCGGATCGTCCGGGTCAAATATCTCTTCGTTCTCTTTTACTTCAAACTCTACCCACTCCGTCTCCGTACTTCCGTCTGCAAATATATAGTTGGTCTTATCCGTTATCACTGCTCGCACTTCATACTTGTTTCCGGGTTTCAAGTCCTTGAACTCCAATATGTTTCCGTCTATATCTCTGTATTCGTGCTTTATCCCCTTTATCTCGCTTGCGCTTACGCTCAACGACGGTGGATTGTGTTTTGTATTCCATACGTCGTTCTTTATCTCCATCCGCTTTATCTCATACTCTATTATCGCGACTCCGTCTACTACGTTCTCTCCGCTTAGGTAGTATCCTTCTACTCCTTCCTTTATCCTTATCTCTACTCTGTACTTTCCTACCTTCGTCGGCGCTTCTGCCAATGCCGTTGTTCCGTCTTTGTCGTAATACTCTATTTCAAAGTCGCTTTCGCTTAACGCTCCTTCTATCTTCAATTTAACATCTTGACTCTTTCCGTTGTACGTTAGTTCCGTCTTGCTTAGCGTTACTCCTATTCCCGTCGCGTTCTCTCCTACGCTAAACGGCGACGACAGTACGTTCTCTTTATCAAACTCTACGTCGTTTGCGTACATACTCTTTATTACCGCTTTCGTTACGTAGTATCTTACTTCGTTCTCTACTATCTCTATCTCGCTTTCGCTTAACGCTTCTCCTACTATCTCTTTCTTTGCATTATCCCATAAGTAATACTCGTACTCTACTACGTTCTTATCCTCTTTCAGTTTCTGTCTGTCATACTTCCCTTCGTAATTCTCGCTTTCCCATTCTACCTTTATTACCAACTTCTCTATTGTCCAATTCATCTCCCATGAGAAGTCTTCGCTTCCGTTATAGGTATAGTTGTTTCCTTTTCCTCCTACTTGCGGCAGTTCGTAATTCTGTTCGTATCCGCTTTCCAATATAAACGTTACGCTTACGTTTCCGCTATCTCCTGCGTGCGCTCCCTCTCTTACTCCAGTATATCTTTCTACGCTCAATCCTTCGGGCAAAGTCTTCTCGTCTATCTTCGCTTTCATTTCAGATACGTTGGTACTAAACGGTATCTTACCGTCATATTCCCACTTAACACCGGACAAGTCGAACTTAGCCTTGTCTATCGTCCACTCGATTGAGTACTCTTTTACGTTCGTAGGATTAGCCGTTTCTTTAAGTTTTATTGTTGTCTTATACTTTCCCGCATTCTTTACCGTTTCTAACGCTTCTTCGCCGGAATCAGTCATGAGTACCGTTCTTATTCCATACTCTTCGTCTATCTCGTATCCGGTAGGCGCGCTGACCGTAAACGTATACGCTTTATCTTTGCTATATACTAACGCTTTATCCAGTTTTACTTCATACTGTCCTATCTCAGCGTCTTTTATCTGACCGCTTGGTTTTCCGTTAGCGTTTAATTTCCATCTCAACGTCGACTCGCTTCCTTCGTCTTTGACGTCCAAAGTAGCGGTCGGATCTATTTTTATCTCGTAATTTCCGTTTGTCGTCGTCGCTTTCAAATTATATTTAGTCGTTTCCAACAATGCGGTATCAAACGTAACCGTCTGAATATCCGCGCTTGCGTCTTCGTTGTTTATTAACTTGATTTCGCCTGTTATCTCCGTATCTGGCAAATCTTTAGCCGTCGCGACAATCTTTATAGCAACTTCGTCGTCGTTTCTCGGTCTTTTGTCGCTTTGGGCGTTTAATTCCAAATTAAACTTTTTGCTGCTTCCTTTAATCGCCGTGAGACCTCCGCCTTCTCCGTTTAGGTCGCTTAAAGATATATAGACTTGCGCTTTGGTAATCTCAAATTCCAACTTGTCTTTTGCGTTTTTCCACATACAGTTTTTAGTATCTTTTAATTCCACCGTCAAAGCGTACTTGCCTACGTTTTTTTCGCTTACTTGCTTTGTAGACGAACTGATTTCCGCGCCTTTATAACTTATCTTCACGTATTCCGCGTCATAGACAAGTCTGAAAGTTACGTTATCCCCGCCATTATAAGTCTTTTGCGAAATTGCGTTGTAAAACGAAGGATAATCTACTTCTTTCTGAACGACGGTAAACTTTACCTTTTTCTCATCGCTATCCTCGCCTACTTGCCAATAATACTCCGACTTTGGCGTTACCCCTACATAGTATTCGCCTACGTCTTTGGGATTTGTCGAGAGAGGATTCAATGATTTGTCGTAAAACTTTACCGTTACCGATTGCGAATATTCTTGCGTATACCATTTCTCTCCCTGCAAATCAAGTTCCTTGCCCGCGTAACTTTTGACAACGTCTTGCGGAGCAGACAAGCCCTTTGTAGAATACTTATCCGCTTCCGTCAAATTAAAATGGAATGCAGGTCTTACTAAATGCGTATCGCTCGTTACTGTGTCCCAATACGATTCTCCGTTTTCAGTCAAAATCCACGCATGTATGCCGGTAGAGGTTGCGCCTGTTCTTGACCATATTCCCGAATCGTTTATTCTTAATTGACCGGGCATACCCCAAATACCGGTCGCGGTATTTCCGTAACCCGTTTCGCAAAGTCCGGGAATCCAAAGATAGTCGTATTGCCAGTCGTAATATTGAGCGACTCTGTCCTGCACCTCGTACGTTGTCGTAACGCCCCAATTATTTTCCACTTTAGCGCACGCGTCATTCAAAGCATTTTTTGCGCTGCCTCCGCTAAATAGGTTCCACGACTCCGTCTTCTGATAACCCACGTTCGTAGGCTTTACGATAAATTTCGTAATATTGCCTTTATAATTTTTATCAGTGAACAGAGAATAATTGTAATCGGGATCGGGATCTATTACTTTCAATCCTGATTGCAGAGCGGTAGAATTGTAGTATATATCGACGGTGTTTCCATCCCGATCTTCTCCTTTGCCGTTGAGCAATTTGGATCTTATATAACTTGTGCTGTAAACGCTCGTCGGATAATCAATTGATAAAGACGCATCTTTCCAAGTATGCCACAGCGAAGTATCTATCGGATTTTTTAACATCAGAGTTGCTATAACGTTGCCGTTATCGTCCAAAGTCAACGACGTAACGTACCATTCCATATTGCCTAGAATTACGCTTGTAAAACTTTCAGAGTCGTTTAACGCGTAAATTTCCGTGGCGGTCTTTCCCGTTTTCAAACCTAAACCTGTGGTATCCGACGATTTTTCAGACGCTACGATTTTTACCGCTTCATAATCCGCGCCTTCCTGCCCGGTCAATTTGGAATAAAACTTGGTCATTTCCCTTCCGTCAAAAACCTTTTTGGTCATTTCCGCGTCGGAAGAAGAGAGCATCAATTCCGACATTACGGTATCCGATACCGTTTGAATTTTAATATCTTCCCTAATGTTTAATTTATAAAAATCCGAAACAAACAAAGCGCTGAAAATATACAGCGTTAAAAGTACCGCTAATAATGTAAATACCAACTTGGCTTTTTTCTTTATTCTATTCATTTTTACCCCATTTTTTACGGGTCAGTAAAAGTGTACTTTTACTGACCGCGAGATATTGCCAAATGAAATTCATTATTGTATACTTATAGTGAAAAAATGCTCGTTTTTTTGAGTATTACAGCGTAAAATTTATTGGTCAGGAAATGTACACTTTTTTTGGAATTATGTTAGATTTTGATTAAAATAGAAAAAATTTGACTATATTGCATGTTTTATGATTTGCGATAATATTAAAAATCTGTAATAAAATAAAATGCTCTGCTCTTTGAACAACGCTTTTTGTTTTTCTATATTTGTAAATATTTTTATTCTATTATTTTACAGACGTCTATCCATTTTTGATAGTTTGACGTCAATTCTAATTCCGATAAAGTCATTTTTATCGCGCTGTTAGAACTTCCGCAAGCGGGATAGATATGCGAAAATCTTTTCAAAGAAACATCGAGATATACCTCTACCCCTTCGTTTATTCCAAAAGGACAAACCCCGCCGACTGCGTGTCCTATTCTGCTCTCCACCTGGTCAAAAGGAATCATCTTGGCTTTTGCGGAAAATTCCGCCTTATATTTTGAGTTGTCTATCTTACAATCGCCCGCCGCAACAATCAATACGGAACGCCCGTCGACAATAAAAGACAGTGTCTTCGCTATCTCTTCTTCTCTACATCCGACGGCAATAGCGGCGTCTTTGACCGTTGCCGACGAAACGTCAAATTCCAAAATTCTTTCTTCCATACAGTATTTTTTCAAATACTCTTTCGCTCTCATTAAAGACATATTACTCACCTCTTACAAATAATTTTACTCTCTGCAAGACAAGAATTCAAGTATAAAGTTCAATATTCTTTTTATAAAACTGTTTCTATTAAAATAATATCACTGTAAAAATTTTACATAATAAAATACGAACAAACGTTTGTATTTTATTGTAAAACTATGCTATTATATGACTATGAAAAGAATATTACACTGCGACGCCAACAATTTTTACGCTTCGGTAGAATGTATGCTTGATCCGACGTTGAAAGATAAATTCGTAGCCGTTTCGGGTAATCCCGACAAACGGCATGGAATTATTTTGGCAAAAAATCAAAAAGCAAAGGAATGCGGAATAAAGACGGGCGAAGTTATTTGGGAGGCAAAACGCAAATGCCCTCAACTCGTGCTTGTTCCCCCGCAATACGATAAATACGTCGAATATTCAAATAAAATATTCGATATATACTGTCAATACACCGATAGAGTGGAACCTTTCGGGATAGACGAATGTTGGTTGGACGTCAGCGGATCCATGCGACTTTTTCACAGCGCGGAAAATATAGCGGACGAACTCAGAGCGCGAATTAAAAAAGAAATCGGTATAACTATTTCCGTCGGAGTATCTTTCAACAAAGTCTTTGCCAAACTTGGTTCCGACATGAAAAAACCGGACGCTACGACTATAATAGACGAAGATAATTTCAAGACTAAAGTTTGGCAGTTGGACGTAACCGATATGCTTATGATAGGACGGCGTACTGCGAAAAAATTAAATGAAATCGGAATAAATACAATTGGGGATCTCGCAAAAGCAAATCCCGATATTTTAGAGCGCAAATTCGGAATCAACGGGCGCAAAATGTATGACAACGCAAATGGAGCCAACGATGAAGAAGTCCGCCTTTACTATGACGCGCATGTACCAAAAAGTATCGGCAACTCGACTACTCTTCCCAAAGACATAACCAACCGCGCGGAAGCCAAAGCGGTAATTATGGCTTTAAGCGAAATGGTAGCGATAAGACTTCGCCGACATGATTTTGTAGCGGGAGGAATGCATTTGGGGATAAAATACAACGACCTTTCGTATATAGGGAAACAGATAAAACTTCCTTTGAAAATCAACTCGGCAAATTCTCTTTGCGACTGCGCAATGCAGATTTACGATTCTTTCAGACTGATTCTGCCAATCAGAGCGCTAAGCGTGTCGACGTTTGATTTAAGTTCCGGAAGCGAGAATATCCAACTTTCTCTTTTGGACGATATAGAAAAAAGCGACAAACTTTGCCGACTTGACAAGTCTTTGGACGAAATACGAAAAAAATATGGCTACGATGCATTAAAATCGGCGTCGCTTATGGAATATCCTTTTATCACGGACGGACTTGTAGACAGCGATTTTGTTCCTTTCAAAAAGTAATTTTTTGAACTTAAAAATTATTGCCAAGACAAGCAAAAATATGATAACGAAAAAGTCGCTCGGATTCGAGCGACTTTTATTCTAATGTAATTATTACTATTTTAATACTTATTCAACTTCGTTTGGAAAGTATTTTGCGCAAAGAGATAGCCATTCTTCCTCGTCAATAGTATATTTCTGCTCCGTCAAATATTCATAATCCTCAACGTTAAGTCCGTCGAATTGACTTTGTACAACTTCATAACAATCCTTTACGATTTGAGCGTCTCTGGAAATATACCCCTCTCCTGCTTTTGAAGATATATATACATGAGCGTATTCATTTACCGGTTCATAATCAAAATAAACGAATTGCTTTTTATTGTTGCCGTATCTATAACCTACTCTGCCGTCTTCCCAAATAACAAGCATTACGAAATTATAATCATCTTTAGACTTAAAATCCAAATATACTACTCCCGCGTAAGCGCAATCGTCTTCCGTCGCCGGAGTATATGTATTTATAGTCGTTAAAGTGCCGGAACTCTTAAACTCCATATAGGTCTTCCACCAACTGTCAATAAGTACCGACGAATTGTAAATAGTATCGGCGTTGTGATTGTTTACCATTCCGTCGCCTACTACGATAGCCATAGAAAGCGCCTGATCGTACATCTCTTGACGAGCGCTTTCTACGTCTTCAATATCGCTCTTAACCGCGCTGTCTTTCAATACGATTTCTTTGATTTTTTCAACGTAGTTTTTAGAATCGTAATCTGCCGCTAACTTTGTAAGATTATTGACAGCCTCTGCCGATTGATTGGCTTTGAAATTATCGGTGTTTAATCCGTTGTCTTTCATTACCGTGATAATCTTTTCCCTAAAAGCGTCGAATTCCTCTGCTGCAGTAGGTTTTCCGCAACCGGCAAACGAACATACGCCGATTACTGCGCAAAGAACAACTGCAATAACGAAAAATAGTTTCTTTTTCATAATTATCCCCCTTATCAATTTAATTATTGAAAAAATTTTTATTACTAATGTTATTATATATCATTACCGACAGGAATTCAAGAGTTTTCCGAAAAGTTTTACAAAATATATATTATTATTGATATTATAAAAAAGAAAGCGCCTATCCGATTGAATAGACGCTTTTTGTTTTGCTTGATTATAAATTAGTTTTCTTCGAGATATCTTGTCGCTGCGGGTTGCGGTTTAATTCTCGGATTGAGAATATTAGCCTGTGGGGACGTGTTACTGACAGGGGCAACTGAATCTTTCAACAGATAGTGAATCATTTTCTTGTTTCTCCTATTTGAAACTACATAGCAAAAATTTATTAACTATGTCCCTGTATATTAGCACAAAACGAGTATTTATGTCAAATATTTTAATAGCAAAAAGACCGATTATTCGGTCTTTTTTTAGTCGTTATACAAAAATATGAGCCGTAATATCACGCCATTGATTGCGCCGTAACATACCTTTACGTTCTTTACGATATGCTCTTGCTTCATCAAATTCTACCGTAATAGTACATATCTCTCGGTAGTTATCTACCTGTTCTTTCTGATGCGGCAACAAGTTCAAATACCATGCAAACTCATCTTGTGTATAAGGTATAATACGGAATATTGCCTGTTCCAAAAATTGTCTATCTAATTTCTGTTGCGAAAAATCAACTTGCGTAGTAAGCAATTCACTTAACTGTCCAAAATCCATTTTGCCGCTTTGATCGTTTGAGTTCTGATTCTCATATTGCAAAATAGATTTTTCTATTGCTTCAATTTCAACATTTACTTTTTGCCTATGTACTTGAAATTCTTCCTTGCTGATTTCGCCCTCCATTCGCATATTGGTTAAGTTGTCTAATTTCTTCTTTGCCTTATCTAACTTTGAAAGCAACTCTTTACGTCTATCCAACTTTTGCTCTCTCTCATTGACATAGCAACTATTATATATATGGTATGCTTCGATAATTGCTTCTCTGTTATCACCCCACAAGGAACTAAAAATCTTCCGTGCCAATAATTCAAATTTCCAATCACATATCTCACTTAAATCGCAATATCCCTCTGATGCCACCCCCGAATCATCGCGTAAACGTTTTGAGCCATTGTTCAACTGATTATAGCACTTGTACCCATAAATAATTTCGCCGTTCAAATTAACTCGCCATTTATTCTTTCTCATTGCAGAGCCACAACGACACTTTAATTTATGCACCCATACATCTTCACTACTGTGATAGCCTGTTACATTACTACCAAAACGTCTATGAACCTCTGCGTGCTTTGATTCCCTGATCTCTTTACACTTCTCCCAAAGTTCTTCGGAAATAATAGGCTCAAAATCACCCTTGATATAAAGATGTGTACTTTCATCTCTGTTTATGATAGATTTTTGATCCAAGAAGTTATTACGGCAAGATTTTAGATAACATTTGTACCCTTTATAAGTTGCATTATGTAAAATGCGAGATATTTTAGTACATTCCCAACGAACAAGTCCCGAACCGTCTTTTCTCTGTCTTTGTACAAGTTCGCTAACTATCTTTTTGAAACCTAATCCTTGTGCATAAAGATTATATATCAATCGCACCGTTTCCGCTTGTTCCTCATTTATAACGTAAGTGTCTCCAACTCTATCATAGCCGAGAATATTTCCGTTTCCATACAGCACACCTTTATCTCGGCTTATTTTTTGTCCTGCTCTCACACGCTCGGAAGTTTTACGGCTTTCCTCTTGTGCCAAAGTTGCCATAATTGTTAAACGCAATTCCCCGTCGTTGTCCATAGTCCAAATATTATCTTCAACAAAATAGACTTCAATTCCGTAATTCTTCAGCTCACGGGTAGTGATCAACGTGTCAACGGTGTTTCGCGCAAATCGGCAGACTTCGCGTGTAACAATTAAATCAAACTTTCGCTCTTTGGCATCGGCAAGCATTTCCAAAAACGCAGGTCTTTTCTTTGCTTGCGTACCGGTAATACCCTCATCAATATATTTCCGCAAAACCGTCCAATTAGAATGATACTTCGTTTGATCGTCATACCATTGCAACTGATTTTGCAACGCAGACAACTGCGCTTCATGTTCAGTGGAAACACGCCCGTAATATACAATTTTACGCGGTCTGTTCCTGTCTAAAACATTTACATTTGTAGGCATCACCATTCGATTTGTTCCGTAAAAATCCATAATATTCTCCTTATGCCGCTTGTTTATTTCGGCTTAATTTAGTATTACTTTTTTGACTTCGTATATATCTGTCCTTGCTTTTTAGAACACGCTCGTATGTCCCCAAATTCAACTGCCCTTTATGGTACATTGCTTCTAAAAGCAAATAGCCAATATACTTACTATCCAATATCTTCTTCACTAATTCCCCTCTCAAAAAAATAGAGAGGGTTTGAATTGCTTTTTCGCAAACCAAACCCTCTCTGTTGCCCAACGGATTAAATGATTTTACTTTCTTGCTTTTAATGATAATTTACATTACCACCTCTACACTTAAAAATAAGAAAAGGATTTGAAATGCTTTGTGCAAATCAAACCCTCTCTGTTACCCAACGGATTAAATGATTTCTTATTTAGTTGTTACATCTCTAAATCAGAGCCGCCACTGCTTCCCCCACCGCCGTCATCGTCAGTTTCACTCTGTGATAAACCTCCGCCTGCGTATATAGACAGCCATAGTTTCATACTTGAAAGCTCGCTTTCAGCAAGCAGTTTTGCCATACCTTCTGTCTTGCTTTCAGGGCGCGTACTGTATTTTTCTTTGTCCCTATAAGAGCTTATTGCGGCATAGTACCTATCTCTTTCTTCATAACGAATATCGACAGGTAAAAGTCCCAACGAAATCATTTCATAGATTAAAAGCAATCTGCCCGTTCTTCCGTTACCGTCTATAAACGGGTGTATGTTCTCAAACTCTATATGATGCTTTGCAAGGTTATGGAACAAGTCAACCCAATTAAACTGTCCTTTTTCCGCAAGTTCGGCGTGATGCCTACAATCCACCTGCAATTCTTCTGAATACGCTTTCATCTTTTCAGGCACTTGCGTAGGCGGACAAGGTGTGTACACTATACGCGACAGACTTCCCACATAGTTTTGTATCTTTCTGTATTTACCCGCTTCGTCATCGCCACGCAATACAAAGCTGTGAATTTTCTTTATAAAGTCCTCTGTTATCGGCTTTTTCTCTTTAAGCGATTCATACAGAAAATCAAACGCTTGCTTGTACCCAATAATATCTTCGCTTTCGCGCAGAGAGTGCGCACCTGTTACAATTCCCTTTTCGATAAGCAACTTCGTTTCGTCAAACGTAAATGTATTGCCCTCTATGGCGTTTGAATTGTGCGTTGCGCTGATTGAAAACTCATTATTGAAATATTTAAGTTCACTCGCCGACAGCGGACGTACCTTTTTCATAAGAGCATAGCACTCGTCTATCTCATTTATGATGTCTATGTACTTTTGCTGTTCTTCCATTTTTTTAGACATAGCCCTGCTCTCCTTTGCTTTATATTATACTCATTTTGCACTGAATAGTCAAGACTAATAAGCACGCACAAAACTCTTTTTAACAAGCCGAAAGCCTTTTCTGAAAATAATCGGCAGAGTTTCGACATTTAGCTCTCCGTCTTTCAACGATATTACTTTCACGCCGTTCTCCGTAAGAAAATTAACTTCGTGCGTTATCTCTATCGGGGAATTGCCAAGCACATCAAGTTCAGGAACAAGCAATACCTCAAATTCACGGTACTTTGCCTGCAACCTTAAATTGCTGTATGTAAGCGCGTCCATTTTACCGCTTTCCAATATCGTACGCATCGCCGATAGCCCATTTGCTTTTGTATATTCGGTCAATACTTCGCTTTGGCTTTGCAATTCCGCACGATCCCCTGCTACCGAACGACAATATAATATTGCCTTCTTCGCTGTCCCTTTACTTACCGCTTGATTGTTCATATACGCTGACCTCCTATAAAATAAAAGAGGGTTTGATTGCTTTTGCAAATCAAACCCTCTCTGTTACCCAACGGATTAAATGATTTCCTATTTAACTGCAATCATTATAACATTTTTATTCTGGTTTGTAAAGGGACCCGAAGCATTTTCTTCAAAAATTAAGCAACTTCCGCTTCGTCCTCGTCGTCATCTTCATTGAGTATTTCTACAATAGGTTTTGCTTCCGTATCTTCGTCCAAGACTATTGGTGTTTCCTGCTTGCCCAAGTCAAGTTCCGCATCTATCGCCGCAAGCTCGTTACGCAACTGCTCTGCTTCTTCTGCCTGCTCAAACGGTTTATCTACTTGCTCTTTTGCCGCCGCCAAATCTTCTTCGATACTTGCCTTTTCCGATTGTGAACGGCGCATTTGAAGATCAAAATCATCCAAACCGTTTTCCAATCGCATGATTGTTCCCACATCGCTATCAGATATTGCAATATCATACTCGCCTGCGCCTATAAGTTTGACTGAATATGTGTCGCCCTTTTTTGCCTGCGGAACAATCTTGAATCCTTTTATAAATCCGACATTTTTACCAACATACTCGCCAGACTTTACAACTCGAATCAACAACGCACCTGCATCTTTTCTTTCTTCGTAACTGTTTTTGCCGATACGAATTAAATCCTTATCATGTTCGTTACGAAGTTGAATATCGTCCTGCAAGTTCTTTATTTTTACTTCACGAGCGTTTATTCTTTCAGGTGCGTGATAAATCTGCGCCTGTAAAGCATATCGGTTATCACGGTAAACTTTTTCCAAATCACTCAACTGTCCTAACCGCATCTCGATTTCCATTTTTCTCTTGATTTTCGGGTTATCCGAAGTTATGGCTTTTATTTCGGCAAACGATAATGTTGCATCGTCAATATCTTCCGCAACTCGTACCGATAAATCGCCACGGTTGATTTGTGATATAAACCGCTGCTTCGTTTCCAAAATCTGATATGAGTACGCATCGAATGTACGCTTCGTAACATAGGTAAACAGATATACTTCTTTGTTCTCGTTACCCTGTCTTACTATGCGCCCCTCACGCTGTTCCAAGTCGCTTGGTCTGAACGGTGTGTCCAAGTGATGCAACGCTATTAACTTGTTCTGAAAGTTTGTACCCGCACCACACTTTTCGGTAGAGCCGAGAAACACTCGAACTTCGCCGTTCCTTACCCTGTCGAAAATATCTTGCTTCTGCTGATCGGTTTTGGCTTCGTGAACGTAGGCGATTTCTTCTTCGGGTATTCCGCACTCGATTAGTTTGCGCTTAATATCGTTGTACACATCGAAGTCCTGTTCGGGGTTATAATCGCCGTACATTTTCTTTGGGGTTGACATATCACAGAATACAACCTGCGTACAACGCTGTTCTGCCGTATCCGACCAAATTTTATAGATATTATCTACACAACGGTTAATCTTACTGTTGCTATCGTCGGGTATCGTCGAATCAAAGCATCTCGGATCAAGCGCAATCATTTTGCCGTCATGGGTAACGCATAGCATATTATCTTCCCACGGCTCAACCGCGCCCGCAGATATTTTCTCTGAACGTTCAACTATCTGATCGTTCAATTCCAATATCGTGTCCGTCGGCTCTAACTGCTCAACAATCTTTTTTGCTTCCGGCACAGGCAAGTTCAGCATATCCGCCGTTTTAACGTCTGCGAAACTGCGATACATTTTCAAGAGTTCGGGCAAGTTCGTAAACTTCGCAACCCTTGTTCTCGTTCTGTAACCCTGACCGCTCGGCGCAAGTTCCAACGCCGTTATTGTTTCGGTGTATAACGCCGCCCACGAATCGAAAAATTGTAACCCGACTTCCCTTAAACCGTTTCTCTGCAAATAGGTCTGCAACGTGTACATCTCGACAAGTGAGTTGCTTATAGGCGTACCCGTCGCAAAGACTACACCTCTGTCGCCGCCGCGTACTTCGCCTATGTATTCGCACTTCAAGTCCATATCCGATGAACGTTGCGACATAGCTCTGCTTATGCCTGAAACATTGTTCATTTTCGTAAAGATAAACTTGTTCTTGTACTTATGCGCTTCGTCTACGAAAATATAATCTACGCCCAAATCCTCGAACTGCAACAAATCGTCTTTCTTTTCTGCACTCGTCAATTTTTCAAGCTGCGCTCTTTTATTTTTCAAGGTGCGTTCCAAGTCTTTAATACGCAATCTTTCGCCCCTTTCATCTTTTGTCTGACGAATACCTATCTCGATTTCGGCTATTTCTCTGTTCAGTCTTTCTTCCTGTCTTTGCCGTGAAATGGGTATCTTCTCAAAACTCGACATAGCGATAACTACCGCGTCCCAATCTCCCGTTGCCACCTTTGCGACAAACCTTTTACGGCTCGTCTTTTCAAAGTCTTTCTTTGTTGCCATAAGCACGTTGGCGTTTGGATAGAGAGTTCTGAACTCGTTAGCCCATTGAACGACCAAGTGATTAGGCACAACGATTATAGGCTTCTTTGCCGTACCGCACTCTTTGAGCTTCATACAGGCTGCCGCAATCTCGAATGTCTTTCCTGCGCCTACCGAATGATGCAGCAATACGTTGTTGCCTTGCAACATTCTCGCAACTGCATCTTTCTGATACGGCTTCAATGTAATTTCGGGATTCATGCCCGGAAACTCTAAATAGCTTCCGTCGAACTGCGGTACAACCGTTGTGTTGTATATTTCGTTGTATTTATTTACAAGGTGTTCTCGTCTTTGCGGTTCGTCGAATATCCACCGCTTGAACTCGTCGTATATCTTTCTTTGCCTTTCACGAACTGCGATAGTTTCTTTCTTGTTCGTTACGCGCTTCTTCTTGCCGTCCTCCTCAACTTCGTCCGTTATTGTCGGTGTTTGCTGATTAAGGCAACGCTCGAACACCTGAAATGCGTCCATTCTTTCCGTTCCGAATACAGAACGTGCTTTTACGCTTTGGCGCATCCATGCAGGTCTGTCAACTCGCCATTCGCCCGTTATAGCGTTAAACACGACTTCAACGTAGTTGGTATAAGCCGGATTAACATCAAGCAGTTCGCAAATGAACTGCTTATAGTATTTTGTATCAACCCAATTTACGCCGATTTTGACAGAAATATCATTTGCTTCCAACGGCGCGGGCTGTGCAAGCCGCAAGGCTTCCACATTCCTTTTCAACGCATCGTTATGTTCGGCAATCCATTCCGCTTGCTCTAACTTCTTACGGACATTTCCCGACAAGTATTCAGATGCGTCCTCCCAACCCAAGTATGGATCGTTCTCATCCATTACACACTTCGACGGATTACGGTAAACCTTATCGCCAAGTTCTTCTACAACCTCGTCATAGGTCTTTCCCGTCAACTGTTCAATAACGCGCAAATCAACCACGCCGCGTTCGCTCTTACAAACGTTAAGCGCATCCATTACACTGTTACAATGCGTAACTCTCTGATACGGCTTTATTGTGCGTTTAGAAAAAATGTCCGTCTTTTCCGCTGTGCCTGTTTTCTCATCTACTTTCTCTATGGAAATCAACAAAGCATAATCAGCATCTTCACGGAACAGACTGCGGTTGAGTTTGGAATTGACTATGCCGTATGTCTTAACGAACTTATCATACTCACGGTTAAGCGTTCTTTGCTCGTTTCTCAAAACCTCGTCCGTACAGTTTTCAAGCTGAACGCTCAATACCTTTCGTACCTGTTCGCGCAAACTGATAAGCGCACGCATACGGTCTATATTCGTTCTCGAAATGTCCCTTGCAAACAGCGTGTCCTGCTCTCTCTGATACAGTGTATTTCCGATAAAAGTATAGCAATAATTCTTTAAGTTCTTGTGTTCTTCGTCAATCGGCAATTCCGCTTCTGCAACCGCTTGTCCGACAGGCACGGCTTTCTTTTCGTCATACACGCTTTCGGGCAGCATTGCAACCGCATCTGCAATCGCTTTGCCAAGTTCCCTATCGTCGGGTAAAAGTTCAGTCTCGTCATCGCCGCCGTACATTGACTTATGCTGTACCATTGTGCCGAGCAACATTTTGGGATGTTCGATAAAGTATTGGTTGACGGGAACGCCGTTATCGTCAACGCCTACGTTGATCCAACTGTCCTTTGCCTTTTCAACGATTTTATCTCGCTTCTGAAAGAACAAAATATCTGCCGTTACTTCCGTTCCCGCGCTCGTCTTAAACGCATTGTTCGGTAAACGAATTGCGCCCAACAACTTCGCACGGTTAGCGATATACTGTCTTACATCGCTGTCCTTTTTATCCAACGTTCCTTTGGTTGTAATCGCCGCAATAATTCCGCCCGGTCTGACCTTATCCAACGACTTCGCAAAGAAGTAATTGTGTATGTAAAAGCCAAATCGGTTATATCTTGGATCGTGTACTTTGAATGCGCCGAATGGCACGTTTGTAATTACACCGTCGAAAGAGTTGTCGGCAAAGTTTGTTTTCTCAAAACCCTGTACTTTGACTTTCGTTTCGGGGTACAGAAGATTTGCGATATTTCCTGTTATCTCGTCAATCTCTACACCGTATGTTTCCTTTGCGTTGAACGTGTCGGGCAACAGTCCGATAAAGTTTCCGATACCCATTGCAGGTTCAAGTATTTTACCGCGCTCAAAGCCTATGCGTTTCAAGCCCGCATATATTCCGTCAATTACCGTCTTGGGCGTGTAATGCGCAGATAATACCGACTCTCTTGCCAAACGGTATTCGTCCGAATCAAGCAGTTCCAAAAGCTCGTGATACTCTTTGTTCCATTCAGGCTTATCGGGATCAAACGCATAAGCAAGACCGCCCCAACCAACGTACTTGGAAAGAACGCGCTTTTCTTCGTCCGTTGCCGTTCTGCCCGCTGCACGGATTTCGTGCATCAGCTTTATTGCTTCTACGTTCTGACGGAAACGTGTTTTTGCGCCTGTGGCATATTCAAAGTTCTCGTCTGTTAAACGGTAGTTGTGTACGGCTGATACACTACTTCCGCCAACACCGTTTCCTCGATTGTATGCTCGGCTTGACGAAGGCTCTGCAATTTCGTCAGGAAGCTCGAAGTTGAGTTGTTCACTTCCGACGTCTTTTCCAACTGCGCCCGCAAGCTCATCGCCTGCTTCTGTATCGCTGTCAAGTGCTGTGAGAGTTGCCCTGTCATCAACAATATCTGATACTCTCTCGGATACTCCGATTTCAGATATTCCCGACGCAAGTTCCCATAACGAAAGTTGCGAATAGTTTCTTGTTTCATTGTTATCTTCCTCCAAACGAAAACTTTGCTTTGCCGTTTTCTGCCGTTCTTTCTCTTTCTTCTTTTCTTCCCGTGCCTGTTCTTCTTCGATTATCGCTTCGCGCAAGCCTTCCGATATTTCCAAAACTTCCATACAAAGCCGGAAATTCGTATCGTCATCAAACGGTAACGGGGCTATATCTACGCCCTTATTGCCTGTGTAGGTTGCCAAGCATTGCGTTACGCCCTCGGTTAGACAAGCAAGATATTCTTCGGTGTATTCGTCGGTGTCGCCCTCTGCAACGTGTTCCTGACAATATCGATATACCGCCGCTTGCACTTCGCTCTCACCATTTTTCGGAACGCCGAATAGAACGTTTTGCCGATTGATACAGTCCCGTAACTGACTTTCACGCATTTTGTGCTGTACGCCGTGATAGCGTTCGCTGCCATAGGTCTGCGAAATATCGAACACATACACTTTGCGGTTAGGTCTGTTTTCATCATAATAAACAATACCGTGTTCGCCGCGTTTTATTCTGCGGTTGTCTTGGTCGTGCCAATCGTCAAAAGTTTTACATACCATTACACTTGGTCTCGCCGCATAAATCTGAACGCCGTTCCAAAACGATATATGCGGATTGTTTGTGAGAAAAGCGTAAAACCCCGCCAATCTTGCACCGCTCTGAAAGATGCTGTTTATTCTCTCACTTGCTTGTTCTGCTCTCATTATCCCCTCTGTCTTTTCTTACTCGGCTTCTGCACTCACATACTTTTTTTGTTTCTCGTCATAGACAAAGCCGCCGTCGCCCCACAGTTCACGATAGAGCGTAATCGCATCTTGACTTAACTGCTCGTATTCTTCGCTCTCAACTTCATAGCCGCCGTAAAACACTTTATAACCTGCCGCCGTCGCCGAATTGTCGCAATACTCATATCTCACGCTGAAATCGGGTTGCGCTTCTGATATTGCCCGTGCAATCTTCTCAACCGTATCGTGCGAATCAAAGTAAATCAGATTACCAAGCGTGGGCGGGTTGCCCTCGCCCTCAAAGTAAACTTGCGTATTCGATGCACCGCGTATTGTTCCCCACTTTTCAAAACACTCTTGCTCGTTGTGTTCATCATTGACAGGAATGATTTTTGCGAAATCTATTACCCTATCGCCGTCGCTTTCGGGGTCGGGCTTTAATATGCTCTCAATATACTCTTTTATTTGCGCATTGTAGTCGCCTGTAATACACAGCAAATTGCCCATTGTATCGTTCATAACGTTAGTTCATCTCCGATTTTTCTTCAACCTGATAATCATCCGCAACATCGTAAACCTCATGACCGCACGATATAAGCTGCAAGCCACATACAGGGCAACGTTCTATATCGCAACCTTCGTGATGTTGTTCGCCGAATTGTGCGCCGCAGTCGTCGCAAACGGCATCGGGATTGCACTCGTCCCAATCGCCGACATCGCCGACTTTAATCGGATCGTATAATTTTCCGTCAATTAAAAATTTTGACATATCACATCTCCAATTCTTTTTTGTTTGCCTGTTGCAACGCTTGGTTTGCATCGTAGGTATACAGACTTTCGCCGACATACGGATTTTGTCCGAACTCGTCAAGCCAATTCCGCAATTCTGTCTTGCTCATATACTTGAATCTATGCCGTGATGCAAGCTCGCTTTTAATAAAACTCTTTACGCCCTCAAACTCTTTCTTGGCGGTGGTCTCATCGTAGAAAAGCCGTTCTGCTTTCGGCATCTCGCTCTTTTGCAAATTGCCGATATACCAAACATTTGCAACTTTCGATTTCAGAAGCGGCACGTCCAAAACGTACTCAAAGTATTCGTAACTTGTTTCGGCATAACCGCCTTTGGCAATGTCTACCGTTTCCCAACCTTTCTTCCACTTAAAGTTCAGCTTCGCTTTCATGTTTTATTGCCTGTTCTACCGTTTTGCCTGTAAATTCTGCGAACGCTTCTTTTGCATCGTAAAAGCCGAGCGATTCCCACAACTCGTTACCTTCGTGCGTTCCGTCAGCTTCGGGGTGTATGTTTCCGACAAGAATAAAGGTCTGCGCGGGTGAACAATGCTTTTTCATAAGCGTTACATTAACCGAAGAATCGGTTTTTAGCCGCGCCGAACACATAGTTGTATTTTCTATGCCTGCATATTTGATTGTCTTGCAATTATCGTCAAGCAATACTTCTTGCGGCTTTTCCCCGCTTACGCCCCAATCCTGTAAAACATAAAGCATTTCGTTTTGTTGATCGCCAAACGCTTCGCTTAATACGCCGCATAACGCATTGCTTTTATACGTTTCGTTCTCGCCGACTTCCAAGATGTAGTTATACGTTTCAGGCGAAAACCTAACCAAACAGATACCTTTATGCTCTATTTTTTTATTCTTATTGAGTACAAAAACATCAGTAGTAAACACTTGATTTGCCTGCAAACGTTCTTCCGCATCGTCATAATGGTTACTGTTATATTCCAAAGGAATCATATTTTTACCGTGTCGGCACTTAAAGTCATGGAACATATATGTATGCCAACAACTGCAATCGTCCGAAAGAAAATGAACGGGATCAATTATTTGCCTAATACCGATTTTCTTGTTTCCCCTGAAAAAACTGTCTCCGACTTGGTAACGCACTCTGCCCATATATACAAAGTCTTTACCTTCAACTAACTTCTTTTCTTCAACTTCCTTTCTTGTTAGCATTATTCCTCCTTACATCTCAGGCTCGTCAGGCTCACGCTCTTTTTCCGCACAGCCGCTTGCGCCGCCCGTCCAACCTGCTTCAAGTTCCTCGGCGATCTTCTCTGCTTCGGCATTTGCTACACCGAGAAAATTGTATCTTTCCCAACGGCAACGTTCGCCGTCAGCGCAAAAGTAACCATAACAAGCATTACCCGAAGCACTTGGTGTTACACCGAATCCCGACTGTACACGAAACAACTGATATTCGGGCTTGCGGTATTTCTCGCTTAATTTATCAAGCGGAATAATACAAACTTTGCCCGAATTGTCTAACGCACCGTCGGCAGGTGCTTCATACATTGTTCTGCAACAGTCCGCTTTCGTAAACTCACTTAATCCTTTGTCTGCCAATACCGCATTTATAGCTTTAATGCGTTTATCGCATACAATAAGGTCTTTTTGCAATTCCTGTTTACAGTCTTTGAGATACTTTTTTTGATCTCTTATAAACTCGCTGACTTTTTGATCAATGGCTTTTGCATCATTTAAGGTTGTTTCAACAAGTAAGTTTTCATTCGCATCGTCATAACCGACATAGAAATCGCAAAGTTCCTTGCCTTTTTCATCGTACAGATGCGGATAAGCGTTCTGCATTTTGTTGACTTGTACAATGCCGTTTTCGTCTTTGAGATTGTCTAACTGCTTATTTATGAAAATCATATTTCCCCCTTACATTTCCGCTTTGGAAGTTTGTTCGCCGCTCATTCTAATACGCTCTTCTTCCTCGCGTTCCAAATCTTCGTCAAGCGGCTCATAGTTCTCAACGTAGTTCGTATAATAGTTGACATCAAAACCGCTTTCATCTTCCAAAACATCAGAGACTTCTTCGCGGCTTACAAGTTCGGTGATTATCTCATCAGTATGCTCACGCGCAAACTGTTCGTCCTCGCCAAAGTTTTCATATTGCGAAATCCAATTACCGTATGTAGAATGGCTTGTGCCTTCTTTTATAATCGCATCTGCAATTTCTTTTATCTTGACTTGTTCGGGCGAAAGTTGTTCCGGCTGCTTGTTATCTAAACTCATAGCCGTCCCTTACATTTCCGCTTCGGGTTTGCTCTGCAACGCCCGCTGATCGTCGATAAAACGGTTAGCCGCCCACCTTGCGTTTTCGTTCAACTGTCTTTGGAACGCTTGATTGGTTTTAGAGAAAACAAAGCCAAGATGCCTCAACTTCTGATAAGTCGCATTGTCTACCCTGCCGCCGCCCTCAAAAATAATCTGCAATCTTTTAATGTCCTGATTTTCCACGACATCGAAGCCCAAGCCGTCCGTATTGTATGTAGCTTTCTCACGGCTCTTTTCCGCTTCCAACTGCTTGATGCGCTGTTTCGTTCTTCTGATTTCCTGATTTGAGTTCTGCAACTGCCATACGGGGTGCGGCTGCTTTTCCCATGAATAGCCGCCCGCAATTTCCTCGTCCAACCTTTTCGCTTTTTCTTCGGGCATATCGGGATAACCGACCATAGTGCCTTTTTTGCGAAAATACTCGTTTCGCTTCTTCATTTCCTCGTGATTGGATTGTTGTTGTGCCAATCTCTCTTTCAACGCTTCCAATGCGTTATCGTCCGTCGAATAAATTACCTTACCCAAGTTCGCTTTCCTCCTCTAAAATGTCGCTGTGATATTTTTTGTTGTATCGTTTGATGAAGTCGTTTATTTCTTCCCAATTAACCGTGCTTGCATATTCGTCTTTCAAGTAATAATCATACAAACACGCTAACACGCTTTTTCCGTTCTCATACAGACAACGGAAACCGTCTGCATCAAGATAATGCGTTTCACTGTCTGCCGTAAGAAATTCCTTTAACTCGTTATAGAAATGAATTTGATAAGCATCGTTAAAGATTTCTTCTTTTGGCTTTTGCATTTCGGCGGCATAGAAATCGTTATATTCCTGCGTAACATTTTCCGCTACCGCCGCACGATAATCTATTTCTTCCGTCATTCCATTTCCCCCCCCCTCTGTCAAAGCGCTCTTTATAGACTGCGCATCGTCTTTCGATATGCAACCTATTTCCATTAAGCGTTTCAGACAATAGTTTCTATATTCTTCGTCCTGCCATTCAACGCGGTAAAACTCATCGCCACAAACAGGCTCTTGTCCTTCACGATCCACGCCGTCCGCAAATTCGGGCAAGTACACTTTTTCATACGCCCACCGTGCTTCAATCCAATAGCCGTTTTCGTCCGAATCATTACACCACTCGTTCCATAACGTATCAGGGTGTTGCCATGTCAGCTCGTCAAATAGCTCTGCCGCCAAGCTCTCGCTATTTGTAAGATTGATTAAGTCCTGTCGGGTAAAATGTGCTTGCAATTCGTCCGTAGGTACTCGCTCGGATTTGCCGTCGGGAAAGCCATATTCGGGAATATAGACTATTTCGTTTTTGTCCTTATACCGCCACGGCTCGTGAAACGCTACGCTGTTCTTATAGATAAAACCGTCGCTGCCGCCGTTCGCACAATATTCGCTTGAATACAGATATTGTCCGTCTTTACTCTTTTCTTTTCTGCCACGATTTTCGTCCTTATATCTTGCCATTTACATCTCCGCTTCGCTCTGCATAAACTTATCGAAAGCACGTTTATCTGCGCCTTTAAGGTATTGGGAAAAGTTCTTTAACGCCGCTTTGAGATTGTGTTCTTCATAAGATACACCGCAGATGTGCTGCTCATTTATTCCCATTGCCGTACACGCATAGCTTTTCCACTCGCCCTTGTAATACACTTCACCGATCTCGATTTTTCTGTCGTTTTCTTCGTCCGAAAACTCATTGATAGTAACGGCTTCCAGAATGTTCCAAAGCGTTCCGTTAGTATGCCCTTGCATTAGATAGTCGTAAACCTCTTTCGGCTCATACTGCTCTTTCATACAGTCAAGGAAATGCAAAGCATTGTCTTCGGTTAAATGCGCTATGTATGCGGCATCGTCTTTCATATCGGGCAGATAAGCATACAGCGGCATTACTCGCCCGTCGCAAAACGGTTCTTGCTCTGTCGTAGGGGCAGACACAATAAGACCGTTACCGCACTCTACTACGTTGCCCTTATCGGGTATGCCTTCTTTTGCCTTGCAGATAAGAACATCGTCGTTAAGCAACTCATAGAAATATTCCTTTGCCGTATCGTCCAACTGCTCAATGATTTTATTCTTAACTTGCATCACTTTCTTGCCCTCTCATAAAGTCAAATAACGGTAATTCGTATATTAACTGCTTAGGCGTTTTCTTTCGTTCTTGGTACACTTTTTCTTCCCAATTCTTAACGCCGTACAGCACACCGAATATCGCCATTAAAGCCGTTACAACAATGCTATTCCCTGCCTGCGCATACAAGTCGGCTTCCTTTACATTGTCAGTCCTACTTCCATCTACGACCTTATAACGGCACTTGCCGTAGTCGTCGTCTGTAAAACCCATAAGCCTGAAACTTTCTAATGGCGTTACGCGCCTAATGATCGGATTGTCTTTATCTCGGTCATCATAGATTTTTACTCCGTGCGTTGCATCGTTTGAACACAACAAACAAGCCGCAATACCGTCAATCGAAATGATGATATTGTCTTGTCTGTAATTCGTCCAATTCAGTTCGCCGCAACGAATAATGTAGTGCGTATTGCCGTATAATGTCGGCTTTTCGATAACCGCATTTTTTATGATTTCTTCCGTAAGTTGCGGCACGTCTTTATCTAAAACGTGTTTTAAGCGCACACCCGAATCGTACCCTATCGGAAACTCAAACCCGCAATCGACGTCTTTCCGAATAGCAACCACAAACAGTCTTTCCCTGTTCTGCGGAACATTGAAATACTTTGCGTTTACGACTTTGGAATATACGTTGTAACCGTAAGCCAACAACATAAAATAAAACCTGCGGAAATTATGTAAGTGGTTTTGCGTGAGTACCCCCGGCACGTTTTCCCAAACGACAACGTTTGGCTTCGATATGGCAATAAATTGTAAGTAACTCCACATAAGACTTGATTTCGTTCCGCTACCTTCATCGCCGCCCTCGCCTTTGCCTGCCGTTGAAAAGCTCTGACACGGTGTTCCACCGACAAGCAAATCAATATCAAGCGGCACCGGCTTTTCGTTGACTTCCGTAAGGCTTCCGAAATTCTTACCTCTGTCCACTTCGTGAATTGCACAGTATGACTTTATTGCCGCTTCATCGATTTCGCTGAAACACGCAAGTTCATACGGTATTCCGAGCCTTGTTAAAGCCTTTTCAGGCGCACCGATTCCACTACATACCGTCGCTACTTTAAGCACTATCCCGCCTCCGCTTCACTTTCTTCCAAAGTTTCATCATCGCCCAAAGCATCATCTTCGGGCATAGGAAAACCGTCTCTGTCTTGATATTTAAGACCGTTCTTTTTATCGAAGGTAACGGACTCCTCATAATGTCCGTCTACTCTGTACATTGTAAGTCGTTTAACCCCGTACTCTCGGCAAACGGTTTCCAACGACTTTTCACAAGTTCCCAAACCCATCACAATGTCGTCCATTAAACCTATGCGTGGTTGAAAACTTATACAGCGGAAAGACAAACCATGCTTGTTGTCATAGCTTTCAATTTCATCTCTGTCCTCGATGTTAAACCCGTCCATATTGTTCGGGTAAAACAAGTCCATAAACTCGTCGGCTTTCTCTAACAGCAACACAACCGACATACTGCTATCGAACATTATTCCGCCTCCGCTTCCGATTTCGCCTTTAATTCGTATGATGTATTCCCATCTATCCACGCATCCGAATCGTATCTACAAACTTTGTATTTTTCATCGAACGTGATACTTTCGTTAAAATCTTCTTCATCATTTCGCGCATCAATATCCAAAGACGCAAGACTGAGATTGTAACAAACATCTCTTATGTCATTATCTTGGCTTTCAATTAGACACGCTTCCAAACTCGTATTACACGAAATATCGTAAATGCGTTTTTGATACCCTGATTTCTCTGCGCTCTCGCTTTCCGTCAGCGTTATTTCGGTATTTGGAAAACTGTATTCATAGTCTTGGTCGAAATATCGTTCAAACTCTCCAATATGTTCTTCAGGAAGCACTACTACCATACAGCCATTTGCGTATGTACTCATTACGCCGCCTGCCTTTGCCGCTCGTTATTCTCACGATGCAACTTGATAAGCTGACGAAGGTAGTCTCTCGTCTGTCGCGGCAGCTCACTTACAACGAATACGTCCCAAAGTTTCTCGATAATTTTTTCGCCCAAGAACTCGACATATTCTTCGTCGTGCAATACGTCGTCCATAAGGTACTTATGCACTTCTTTGTAGAACGTAATTTTAAGCGAATTATCGTATACCTTTTCGATACCGCCGCGCACTTGAATACGACGAAAATCGTCGTATTCATTTTGCACCTGCGCAAAGAAAGCTCTGCGCACTTCTTCTATATCTTGTTTCATTCCTGTTCCATTTCCTTTTGAGTTATTTTTACATCATCGCTGCATACGCCGACGAATGCTTTTCCATTTTCTCGAACAAGCCGCCGAACTCGTCATTGCACGACTCGCGCATCTCACTCAATACGTCCGTTAAATCGTCGCCGAAAAAGCCGGAACAAGTATCTACTTCTTCCCCCTGTCCGTCCATAATCTTAAAAGCATAGCAATCGCCTTGAAGATATTGGTCGTACATTTTGGTCTCTGCTATGAGCATCTCGCGGATACGGTCTGCCAACTTTTCGTCCAACTCGCAATGATACTCTTTCTGCGCCTGCTCTTTCGTAACGAATATATATCCCACCTGTCCGCTGTCAAAGCGGTCTCCGAAATCCGTGTTTGACATAGTAATGCCGGAATGGTCGTACAGGTAAAGCGGCAGAATGACAAATGCGTTTTTATATTCGTCGCTTTCCTTAAACGCCTGCGGATCTTCGTACTCGTGTTTATCGCCGAGATTATATCGTCTGTGCCAACAAACCATTTTGCCGAGATTGTCCCACTCGCGGGGGCTTTCCGCATCTTCGTCGCGGAATACTTGCAACTTATAACCGCCGTCCGATACTGTCATTGAATCTTCCATAATTCCCTCCTTTACATTTCTGCTGTGTTATGTGCCAAGCTCAAAGCCATATTGATTGTTCGTCTTGCATAGTAGCCGCCGCTGTGATCCCACTTTGGTCTGTACAGTCCGCTTGAACGGAATATACTGTCTATCTGCCCTTCGTCCTTAGTCCAATACGCTAATATTCTCGCAAGCGCGAAATCTGCCGAGCTTTGCGTTTCATAACTGCCTTGCCAATCGCCACGGTAAAGCCGTTCAAACTTTGCGCCCTGCCGACTGTTGCGTATTTTATCTATGAGTTCTCTATCCGTCTTTGTAGCTTGCTTGCGGACTATGGGCTTATATTCGACAGGCTGTCCGAGATACTGTTTATTCAGTTCCCCGATTCTGTCCGACAAGTCTCTTATTTCGGTGCTATCGCCCACAACGTTGCCCGTCATACAAACAAACCGTCTGTTGTCGTACATTTCAAGACCGAGCGTGTCATTTTTCTTTCTTGCGTTTTCGGGCAGACTGCCGTAACACAAAAAGTGCAGCCCTTTACCGCTTACCGATGTTTCGCAATAGGTATCAAGACTTGATGCAAGTTCGAGCATCTTTTCTCTGACTTCGGCAGGCTTTTCGTCAACCTCGTCAATGTCAACGAAAACGATACCGCTTGTAAGCACAAAGCTCAAACCGTCCTGTTCGTGTGTCTGTGCATATCTTAATGCCGTATCAAAATCGCCCCACGTTGTCGGCTCATTGCTTTTCGCATAATCGCCTGTGATCGGCGAAATCATTGCTTTGCCCCAATGCCCTTCCTGCGGTTTAGCCTTAAAACACACCCATTGCCGTAACTTTTTTAATTCATCGGGTACGCTTTCAAGCTGCTTCCATTTCCGAATGCTTGGCGTTCCCTTCACGAAAAGAATCGGGGGCTACCTCAACCCCGCCGCCGTCGGCGGTAGGGTTGGGCGCAGCCTGCGCTCTCTGCTGTTGGTCTTTGTAGAAAGCGCGGGCAACTTTGTCCATTACAAGTTTGGTACTTGCGCAGATAAGGTTGAGATTGTCGCGGAAAAGTCCCGTCTGTTCTTCGGTCATATTCTGCATATAGTCGAATTTATAACCGCTCGTATCGAGACCGAAGTGCGCCGCAAGAATACAACCTCTGCTGTCGGCTTCAATCTTCTCGGCGTTCTCGCCCGTCATGCCTTCAAAACTTCTGCCCTTGTAGTTGTCGTTGATTGCCTTGCTTGCCGCTTCGATTGCCGTCAGAGCCGTCGTTGCATTGTCCATGCCCTTGCAGATTTTAATGGTCTTTTTCTCTTTGTCGATTTTGTAATTTTCGTCGGCGGCAAACTCCGATTCGTCCGTGAATTTGTACTTCCAATGCTTTGCCGAGAGAGCGGCGAACACGCCGTCGAGAATGTTTTTCTTTTCCAAGTCGGATACTTTTTTGCCGATTGCATAAGGCTTATAGTCCGTTCCTTCCGTTGCCGAAATATCGAATACAAAGACGGGATGAAAACCTACCGTTCTTTCGCGGGTGCGCACGATTTCGTTGCCGCTCTCGTCGAGCTTCGGCTGGTCGTTTTCGTCCTTTACCGTTACCTGATATTCCTCTTTGGTAGGCGCAATAATTTCCATATTCGCCGCACCCTCTTTGATGTGTCTGCCCTCACGCGCCCACTCGTTCATGCCTTTGGCAACCGTCATATCGGGATTTTGTTCGAGCATAAGCATAATGTTGCTTACCGAATACTTGCTGTTTGCGCCGCATTTCAAAAGCAAGTCTTTATACTTGCCCTCGGCGATAATCTTCTTGTACTGCTCGTCGATTCTCTCGTTAATCGCATCGCGTTCTTCTACCGTGTAATCCGCTACCACCGTTACCGCTTCTTTGTTCTGTTCCATTTTTAACTCCTTAAAGATGATTTTTTACGCGCTCAGGCGTTCTTTTAGTTGGGAATAAAAATCCCTGCCCTTGATGGGCAAATTGTGTTTTGTCCTTTCTTCTTCAAACTGAAATCTCTTTTCCAAGTCCTTTACGGAATAGTTTACTTGAAACTTTCGCCAAGTTCTTGAGTCCATATCTTTCAGTTCTTCCCACAGTTCGGGAAAGTTGATACGCAAGCTGCGCAGACTTTTCAACGATTGCAACGGACAGCACCAACACGAAGCTCTGTCATATATTTCGTATAAGCCCTCCCAATCGTAACCTTTTTCGTAACAGTATTTCAGACAGTCCGCTTCACTCCAACCCCACTCAACCAACGGTAGCCTTTTATTCTTTTCCTTATTGCTTTTCCGTTCAAGCCGATGTGTTTCGTCGGCAGCAATACCTACACATTGTATGATGTCGTATTGCTTCGACAATTCCCGAAGATGTGCGTTGATTATCCGTATCTTCATTTCTTTGGTACACCAACGCACTTTCGACGTCGCCCATGATCTGCCTTTAACGTTCTGATACTTTCCGAAAAATCCTGTCGGCTGTTCGGGGCGAAACTCAAACATATAGTAGTCAAACGACTTTTCGTTTTTTAATGCCGTGAACTTTATGCCTGCCTTTTCTACCACCGCTCTGATTTTGTCGAGATGCCGATACATAGCGGGAAACTCTTTATATGTGTCGCACGATATAACCTCGTCTATGTGTTCACCCAACTCAATCAATCTCAAAAGCATTGCCGTACTGTCTTTACCGCCGCTGAATGATACAACTATGTAATCCTGTTTTTTCTTTTCGCTCATTTTCCTCCCTTATGCAACTGCAACCTTTTCAATACGCATTTGCGCCTTACCGCAATAGCGTGAATTGATGTCAATGCCGATATATTCCCTGCCCAACCGCTTGGCTACCGCACCTGTCGTGCCACTTCCGAAGAACGGATCTAATACCGTGCCGCCCACGCGACTGCCCGCCAAAATACAAGGCTCTACAAGTTTTTCGGGATACATTGCAAAATGCTCGTCCATTTTGTAGGTGTTCGTACTGATTTCCCATACGTCTCGCTTACGCCTGTATTCCTGATCGAACTCCGAGAAATCTTCGTGCTGCTTATTTATTCCCTGCCGCATATTCTCGCCGTAATACTTTGATTTGTCCGACCTACCACGCTTATACCGCTCTTTACTTACCTGTTTTAACGGCTCTTGTATCGCTTTGTAATCGTAATAATATTTAGGCGATTTCGATAGCAAGAAAATATGCTCGTATGTCTTTGTCGGTCTGTCCTTTACGCTTTCGGGCAAACAGTTCAGCTTGTGCCATATTATGTCCGAGCGCAAATACCAACCGCTACTGCGCAACGAAAACGCAAGCATCCACGGTATGCCGATAAGGTCTTTCGGCTTTATGCCTTCCCATGTTTTCGGCACTTCGTATATTCGGTTTTGCATATCGAACACATCTTTGTTCTTGCCGTTTGCGGAAATCGTCATCGGGCCTTTTCCGCTGCCTGCATAACTGTCGCCTATGTTTACCCAAAGTGTTCCGTCCTTTTTAAGCACTCGGCGAACTTCCGAAAAAATGTCCGTCAATCTCGCTATGTACGCTTCGGGCGTTTGCTCAATGCCGACTTGTCCGCTTACACCATAATCACGCAAGCCGTAGTACGGTGGGCTTGTTACGCACATATCTACGCTCTCGCTCGAAATTGTTTTCAATCCGTCAAGCGCATCTGCGCAAATTATCTTGCTCACTCTTTTCCTCCTGACACTCGTTCCCCCAACAATCCCACCCCGCTGCCCATTGTCTTGCAAACAGCTCAATCCTCGGTACGTTACCAAACAGTTCAACAATGCGCACTCTTACTTCGTCGGGCTTCTTGCTGTGTTCCTGTCTCGGCGATAGAATACAACTTGATACGCTATTGCTTATAGGCTTCATTTTCCCTTTAACACCCATAAGGCAAATTTCACAGTTGCTTTTCGCATAATATCCGATACCGAAAAAAGGCTTATTGTTTTTCGGGTTTGTCTTTACCCAACTGAAACCCAACGTTGTATAGCGGAATCCCCAATATTCAAACAGTTTTATTTGCTCTTTCAGATATGGGAATGTTACCCACAGGAACAGCACACAGTTTTCTGCCGCAATTTCAGGCACCGGCAAATTTGTGATGTCTTGCATCGTCATTAAACTGTAATGTCCGTATGCGCCCTTGCCGAACTTCGTATTAGGATTGTTGCGCTTGTTGTACTGCCACGGCGGATCTGCGTAAATCACGTTGTACTTTTTGTCTGTGTTATAGATGTCTGTAAACATTGTCCCCCTTTACATTTCTGCTACCTTTTCTTTCTGCAACGCTTCCTGCACGTCTTGAAATTTTGATCTCGCTTGCCATAGGTTGCAATACCGCCATTTACCGTCCAACCCGAATACATACATAAACTTGATCCCCGACTTCCGCGCACTTCTTAACCGAACAATTTTCGGTTTATTGTGTTCGTAGCTCTCGCCGTTATCTCGGCAATACGCATAGCAAGCATTAGAAAAATCGTCGGGGGTATCAGGCTCTAAATTCGGGGCAAGGTTGCTTATATCTCCAAGCGCAAGTAGTTTGTCTATCTTGGCTTCGTTGGTATAATGCTCACACAACATTTTTCCGTTCCGTCCAACCTCGCCCGAACTATGGCAATAAATACCGTAATAGCTGCCGTCTGCTAACTCTTTACATATATAGCTTGCTGTCATCTTTTTCCCTGTCGTTATCAAGTTCTTCCAAGCAATCAAGAAAGTCGTACAAGAATTGGGCGCACCATACCGACTCGTTTTCTTCGATTTCGCCATTCTCAAACTTTTCAAGTACTTCGCCTAAATAATTCTTATGATAGTCGTAGGTGTCTTTGAAATCGTCAAGTGTCCAACCCATTCTTTCCATTTTGTCGAATGTTGCTTGTAATATCTTTTTGTCCATTTTGCTTACCCGTCGTTAAAACAAGCTCTCAATAAAGTTGCTTGTTACAATGTCAATATTCGTCCTGTTCTGCGACGACGAAATAAAGAAAGCCGTACCGCGTTTGTTGTGCATGATGTAGTTCTGCTCTGCTTCGTTAATCTGTCCTGCGTGGGCGTACAAATCGCACAGGTCGCTCATATCGTTGGGCGACAGACTGAATATCAGCGAATACTGACATACGTCTATAAGTGCCTGACTTTTTCTCGCAATTTCAGGCGTACCCGCTACGTCCTTGACGCTCTGCGTAATCGTGATGAGCATACCTTCGTACTTACGAATACGCTTCGCAAGGCTCGCCATAAAGTCAAGCGCAATCGGGTATTTTTCGTCAATAAACAAGTGCGCTTCGTCCACCGTTACAACCAACTTTCTCGCCGTACCGTGCTTCGTGTTGTAGTCCTTGTTCTTTACGACTTCGTTTTCAAGCCACTTTACAATCAAAAGCATCTGCGCATTGGCAACGATATTGTTCTTGTTTGCAAGTAGTTTTTGGAAATCGAATACGACAAAGTTTGCCTGCGGGTTAAACGAAGTTGCGCCGTTCCAAAGGTTGCTGTATCTGCCGCCCTTACGGAACTTTGCCACATAGTTCATAAGCACTTTCAGACAACCGCGATTGTACTCGTCTTTCTCTTTCTTCTCGCGCTCGTCAATGAGTTTGCCGAGATCGTCAAATGTCGGATACTGCTTCGCTGTTATTTCCGACAAATCGGAATATGCCGTGATGCCGCTTTTTTCGTATAACTCCTGCGTCAACTTGTTCAGAAGTTCCAACGAATCGGAATTTATGCCCGGCAACACAACGCGGTAAAACTCCTCCAAGAATTGCAGATGCGCAAAGTAGTCGTTGCCCGTGCCGTCGCTGTTCTCGTCATCTTCCGTTCTGATGATATGGAACGGATTGAGCTTGCCGAATTTCCCGCTCGATACATCCAACACCTTACCGCCGAAGCTCTGACACAGTTTGCCGTATTCACTTTCAGGATCAAGTACGAAAACACGGGTATTGCAACTTGCGATATTCGCAATAATGCTCTTGCAAGCGTAACTCTTACCGCTGCCCGGCTTACCGAGAACTATCATGTTCGACGACAAATGCGCTTCGTCTCTTTTAGTAAAGTCCACAAATACAGGCAACTTGTTCTCGCCGATAAGCAAGCCCTTATCGTCTACTATGGCATTGCTTATGAACGGGAATACCGCCGCAATACTGCTCGTCTGAATACCGCGTGTAACGCCCAACTTGTCCGTCATACAAATTTGGCTCGTGAGATATGCGTCCATTTGTCTGCCTATCATTTCGTTAAAGCCAAAGCCCATTTCACGAAGCCTGCGACGTACCTGTTTCTTTACCGTGTTCTTGCCCTTTTCGTCATAAGCGGTCAGAATAATCGTCGTATCGAAAAGCACGTCGTTCTCGTTCTGCAAGTCCAACAAAAGTCTTTGCAAACTTTCCAAATGCGTGTCTTTCTCAATGACGTCGCTTGCGCGGTTTTTCATATTCTGCGTTTGTACTTCCAAAATCGCATTGTCGATGCGGCGTATTGCCTTGAACTTTTCGACGGGCTTCATCTTCATTACGACTTTCGTATTCGGAATATCGAATAAGCCCTCGCCCCAACCGTTACACACCCTCAACGGATAATTGTTGATTACAAAATGCGATAAGGTCTTGCCGTTCTGCTGCGTGGTCGTTAGTCCGAAAAATACGTTTTCAGGCGTGAAATATTCTTCGTACTTCTTGTCGCCTATTTTGCGTTCGTCGAACTCGCTGTCTATCGAATATCTGATGAACGCCGCAAGCTCTCTGCTGTTAAGCGTTCTCGCATTGATGCCCGACGATTGCAACGTTACGATTGCAACCTGCAACTGCGTTTTCAAGTCTCTCTCGCTTCCGCTCTGCAACACAAGGTAGTATCTTGCATACAAAATCGGGTTACTGCTGTTCATCTCGTCAATGGTCGTGATGCGGTCTTGGATTACGTCCACTCTCGTCATGTACTCGTCGTCGCTCAATTCGCCTTTCTCTTTGCTCTCTGCGATTTTTACGATACGATCCATTTCGTCCGAAACAAAGTTATCCAAGATTAAAGGTCGTTCCAACTTCACAATGTCCGCTTCGTTCCCGACTGTAACGTTATTCAGCACACGCGAAAAAGCACCGTCTATAAGCTCGTTTTGGTCGAACTCGCCGAGCATACGGAAATCCACAGGGTGGATTTCCATAACACCGATATAGCGCGAATCTTTCAACGCTATGATGCCGTTGCCGCATACTCGGTCATAAGCGATAATGCTTTCTACGTCGTTCTTTAACTGTTCGCCTTTCTTCGCCTTTTTGAATTTCTTACGACTTACCAAGTGCTTGAAAAAGTAACCGACAATCTTGTAGAGCCTGTCGCCGTTTATTGAAATGAACAGCGGAAAAAATGAAATCATTATGCCGCCTGCAATCAGGAAACGGAACGACAGATTGCTTGAAAGTGCTATTGCGACAAGCACCAAGCCTATAAACCCGACTATAACATCGGAAAGTGTAACGCCCTTATAAAAGGTCATTTTAATCTTTGTTTTCTTCGGAATTATCCTCATTGTTACCGTCCTCCCCGTTATCTATCGGCGTTAAAGTTGTTCTGCCGCTCGTTTCTCTCATTGAGCCTATATCAGCTTCCGTATTCTTACCTGTTGTATTTACCGCGCTTGTATCAACGTCAGCCTTGCCCGTCTCTCTCGTAGAACTCATATCGCCACCGCCCGAATTATCGTTACCTGAGGGCGGTGTATTGGGCGGAATATTTCCTCCGCTCGTGTCATTATTTCTTTGAGCGTCGTTCGTCTTGTTCACTACTTCTTCCGCTTTCTTTGCCGCCTGATTTGCCTGCGCCGTTGTTTCAGCTTTCGGCTTTTTCGGTTTAATGTCGGCACGGTTAGTCAATGTCTTACCTACCGCCACATTCTTCAATCTCGGAACAAAGTTTTTGCCTGCCGTAATCACACCGCCCTGCAATAAGTCTTTGACAACCCCGACAGGCAGCGTCGCCAAACGTAACGGCGCACCTGCTATCTGCTTTGCTTTATCTGCTTTCGGGTGTTTGCTCTCTTGTTGCATAACTCTCTGATTTCGGTTACTGTGTACGCTCATATTCAAGCTCTCGCCTTTCGTGTGTCCTTGCTTTCTATGCTTCAAATAATCCGAGCCGCCTACTGCACCGCCGACTACTGCACCGACAGCCCCCGTTGTAGCCCTTGCGAACGCAAGTCCCGAACGGAAGTTGTAAATCATCTGTGCGAACTCTCTGCCGCCTGCCTGACTTCCACATAACTGCGAAATAACAAGATTTGCTTTCGTGATTGCAAACGCACCGCCGATCATAAACAGGAAATACACTAACCCGTTTTGGAATCCGTTATCGAAGAAAGTCATTCGGTTGATTTGCGGCATTATCAGGAAAAACAAATTCATTACCAATATGATGCCGTATGCGCCGAGTATTTTGGAAATGAGCATATCTTTCCAAACACGGAAACGGTTGCCTTCGTCAAGCGGTATTGTGCTTGTGGTTATCGGCGAAACAATATAGAGCAAAATAACATCGAAAATTCTCTGAATGAACGTGATGCTTGAAATTACGAACATAACGAGCATTACAAGTCCACCCAATATGCCTACGACGTAGTTCATTTCCGAAATGTCATAATATTGCTTTACTACCGACAGTTTGTTATAGTCCAATTCGCCCGACAGGAACATTCGCTCAATCGCTTCCCGCTCTCCCGACGAACCGATAAAAGCGTTGTTGCCTGTCGTTATCAGCATCTGCCCGCCTATCGACGATTGCCCTTCCGTTATGTAAATCTGCATCGAAGAATTGATAGACGCCATTATTGTGTTTACAAGTGTCATACCTGCAAGAAGCAAGAACGGAATCAGCAAAAATATCAATAGGCTCTGCCCCGCTTTCGCTATAATCGCACCTCTCGTTTTTCTCTCATTCGATTGATAGTTCGCTCGGATAAGCGCGATGATTAAGAAAATCGTCAGCAAGATCACGCCGATTAGCATAATCGTTAAGAACACTCTGTGTATCGTGTTCGACTGTACAAGGCTTGATACAAGGTCAACATTTTCGCCGTCCACAATTACCGTATCAAGTCCGCAGAGCTTGTAAAAGATTTTTTTGATGAAATCTATGATGTAACAAATTCCTGCCTGAAACTTATAAAGAACGCTGTAAAACCAATCTTTAATTGCGCTTACGACAGGTTCAAATATCCAATCAAAAATTTTACACCTCCCGTCTCAATTAAATTTGAGACTGTACCCAATCCTGCAAAATCGGTAACGAAACTTTCAATGCAACAATCAATACGAAGATTGCGACAAAGCCTATGATTGCGCCGATTAGGTCTTTCTTCGCTTTCTCTCTGCTGTTCTGCTCATCACTCTTTGCGAGCTTTACGCCGAGTACAATACAGTAGATTGTGCCAACCGCCCCAACGATTGCGATAGCGGGCCACAAAATTGCGTTCAGCACTTCGAGAATGGGTGCGATTACGGGTGCGAAATCCACCGCTGCCAATAAATTTGCCATTTATTTTCCTCCATTTTTTAATCTTTTTAAGTTCTTTCAGAACGAAGGCGGGTATCCCGCTTCCGTTGTTTTTTGTGTAGGCGCAACCGTCTCTGACGGCAAAATGCGCCTACACCTTAACCTGCTCACCTTTTGGGTAGTTTGTCCCCTTGTTTGCGGTTATTCCGCACTTGAATCCTCGTCCGTCTCGTCATCGTTTTGGTCGTCCTGCGCTTCCGCTTGCATTAACTCCTCGTCCGTAAGTTTGGGTGCATTTTTGAACTTCCTTTTGTACACCGCTTTCTTGCCGAAGATTATTGCAATCACAACGCCGACCGCAAGTAAAATCCCGATTATGATCAGGGCGATTGCGCCGCCGTTCATTTGGTATTCGAGTGTAAAACGGTAAGTCCTTTCGTTGCCGAGTTCGTCTCGCACCTTGACTTCATAGTTGCCATACTCTTTGAGTTCGTCGCCCAAGTTGTATTCGATTAGCTGTCCGTCTTTGTAAACTTCAACCGTTCCCACTTCGGATAAATCCGTAATCGTTACGGTTACGTTTCCCTTGCCGCCGTCCGATATACCGTTGAGTTGAATTGTCGGCGCGGTGGTATCGAGCGAAAGCGTAAAGGTGTATTCCTTGCCGTCTGCCTTGCAAACTACGGTGTACGTTCCGTCCTCGGTAAAGTTGAGTCTGTTGCCGGAAGCCGCCGAAACTGCTTCGCCGTCGTGGTCTATGGATTTAATTTCAACGTTTGTTCCAAGTGTATAATCGAGCTTCGTTTTCGTACCCTTTACAATTTGGAACGATATGGTTTTCTCATTGCCGTAAAGGTCGTATGCCGTAAGTCTGTAAAGCCCTTCTTCCGTCAGCGGTGTTCCAATTTCGTACACATACTCTGCACCGTTCTTCGTTACAATGAGATTGACTTTTTCCAAAGATGAAACGATAACGCCTTCGTTTGAAATTACGCCGTTGCCTGTCGTTACATTCAAGTCAACCGATTTGTCGATAACAACGGAAAAGGTTGCGGTATTGCCGTATTCGTCAAAGATACGGAAAGCATAATGCCCTTCGTCCGAAATAACTTGTCCGAACTCAAACTCAAAAGAGTTTCCGTTTCTCGTTACCGAAACAGACAATGGCTCGTTGTTGACAACCGTTATATCTTTATTCGTTGTATCAATGCCAACCATTTCCATGTTGTTTATGTACACGTCATAGTCAACCGTCTTGTCAATGGTAAAAATTTTCACTCTCTGCGTTCCCAAGTCGTTCGTTGCCGTAACGGTGTAAACGCCTTCGGCGGAAAGAGTATCGCCGTTGTTCAGTTCTACGGGTTCGCCGCCGTTCAACGAATAGACAACGCTTACAACGTCGTTTGCCGTCCAAGAAACGGTTACATTCTTATTCGTGGTAGTATTGTTTTCAATGCTCAATTCAAATTCGGGCGCAAGCGTATTTACGGTAAATTCGTAATCGGTAAAGTTTTCTTCGTCGGTCAGACGGATAAGGCGGATAGAGTAGATTCCGCTTTTTTCGTCGCTTGCCGTGAAAGTTATTTCGCCGTCGTAATCGGTCGCAAATGCTTGTCCGTCTTTGGTAACAACGGCGTAATATTTCTCGCTGTCGTAGGTAAATGTAACGTCGGATTTTGTCTTGCCGCCGTTATCCACTCCCGAAAATTCGCCGTTCGGTTTAGCCTTGTTGAACGTGTATTCTTTCGAGATAATACGCCCGAAGTTATCGCGCAAGAGAACGGTATATGTTCCCGCACGGTCAAACGTATAGGAAAGCGTATCGGTAGAAACGCCGTCAATAAGTTTCCCGTCCTTGTAGATTTCAAGCGAAACGAGCGTATCGAATTTCTGTTCCAACGTAATCGTAAGTCTGAATTCGGTGTCGTCCGCATTGTTCTTAAAGTCAATCGTTGCGGGGTTGCCGATAATGTAAACGGTAAACGAATAACCATTGCCGAGCCTGTCGTAAACGGTAAGCAAGTATTCGCCGCCGACGTTCAGTACGGGCAATGCGTCGCCGTAGGTGTAACAACTCTTTTTGCCGCCGTTCACAACGGTAAGAACCGACCATTTATCGGCATCAACGATTTCGTTCACGGAAAAACTCTCGTAATAGAACGCTGCGCCACCCGTAAGATTATTTTTCGAGATAACGAGTTCGGCAGGGCTGTCGCTTCCGATAACGGTTGCCGTTACTTTGAGTTCGGGGGCGAGTACGTCCGTAAATCCGTAGAACACGGTTTCGTTGCCCGCTTCGTCAAGTTCGGTAAGTTTGTAAAGACCGCCTACGGTAACTTGCTTGTCAAACGCAATCCCGTATTCGATTTTTACCTTATCGCCGTTACCGCCAACGAGTTCCGCAAACAGTTCCGAGCCGTCCGCTCTGTCGAAAATAAAGCCGTTGAGAACGGGTGCTTGCGTTCCGTCAGGGGCGGTAAATACGTTGTCGGTCATGCTGTCCGCAGGTTCGCCGTAAACGTTATCGCCGTCAAGGTCAAAATAGTTCACGGTTGATACGTTTTCTTTTGCGTAATGGGCAACCACTTCGTCCAATGTAGCGCGGTCAAAATAGTACAAAAGACTGTCTGCGTTCGCTTTGGATTTGTAGAGCCAATATTCCCCTACTCTTACCTCTCCGCCGTCGGCTACAAGGTGATGCTGATTGAAGTTCGCAACGTCGTCGAGAAAGAGAATCGTAACGCTCTTTCCGAATTCCTTATCGCAGGCGAAAGCAAGAGCTTCGTCATAGGTTGCAAACGAAAAGTCCTTTCCGTCGATATTCGCAATGTACCATTTAGATATAAGCTGTTGCGATCCGTTCAATTTATCGGCGTTGTAGGTCGGGGCAACAGTGTCGATAGTTACCTTATATTCGGTCTGATTACCCGCAAAATCGGTAAGCACAAAATTGTAAACGGCATCTTCCGCAAGTATGCTGTTCTTCGTATAGGGTGCGCCGTTCACGGTTGCGGTAATGTCTCCGTCCCAAGAGAAGAACACGCTTTTGTTCGTGATAGTTCCGCTCTGTACAGGCTTGTTGTTCGCATAGATTTGTCCCGTAGGCGCAACCGTGTCGATATAAGCGGTAAACGTGCTTTTATTGCCCGCAAGGTCGGTTAATACAATGTTGTAAGTTCCGTCCGCAGTTAAGGTCTTTCCACTCGTGTATGTAGCATATTCGCCGCCGTTATGCGAGTAGGTTGCCGTAACGCCCGCTTCGGATATGACGAACGATAAAGGCTTGTTAGTGTAGCCGTTGTTCGCTAAAACTTTGCCGTCCGTTTTCCATACGCCAACGGGTGCGAGCTTGTCGATAAACACGGTAAAACGGCTCTCGTTGCCCGCTCTGTCGTTGAGCGTGAGAATATACTTCGTTTCCGTTCCGCTTGCCGTAGTTAAAGTTTTTCCGTTGCCGCTTGCATAAGTAATAAGCTCGTTAATATTAACATTGCCTTCCGAACTAACCGTTGCACCTGTTTCTCCGCTGTTCGTAATGACGGAATCGTCGTTAAACGTAACGGTCTTATCCGAATTGAAATGCAGCGTGCTTCCCGAAGAATATGTTCTTCCGTCAATCGTTATCGTGGGCTTACTGCGAACGATGTGATAGACAAAGTTGCTCGTAATTCCCGTTGCGCTTGTAAGCGTAATCGTGTAATTGCTGCCCGAATATGCGCTGCCTATCGTGATATTCGTGTCGAGCGCATAATTGCTCGTTACCTTGCCCGAAGATGTGTCGCAGGATATTCTCAACTTGTCGTTGGGGTTAAGATAGATGTCAGTATCGAATGTTCCCGCACCTGTAACCGTCTTACTGTATGCAAGCTCGTCGTTACGGTAAATCTCAACGAGCGGGGCTTGCGTTTCGAGATACACACTTGTCGTTGCCGATTGATTGCCGCAGCGGTCAACCGAGTAGAAATAGTACCAACCGTCGCCCGAATTTGCGGAAATAACCGTACCAGAAGAATACGGCTGATAAGTGCCGCTGACGGGCGTTTTGTAGTAGATATTCGCTACGCCGCTGCCGCTGTCGGTTGCCGAATAGGAAAACGCTTTCGAGATATATGCGCCGCTGTTTACGCTCGTTCCGTTAGAGTAAACTTTGCCCGTAGGCGCGGTGTTATCGTAATAGAACGAGTATTCGGGGCTACGGTGTCCCGTAGTGTCTTCCGCATAGACGTAATACCAACCGTTAGTCGTGCCACAAGTGTAAGAATTGCCCGTCGTGTAGGAATAACCGCCATTTGTAGGCGTCTTGTAGTAAAGCCTGTAATGGTTGCTGTCGGATGCCGTAATCGTAACACGCTCTTTCGTATATGCGCCGTTGGAAATTGTGCTTCCGCTTGTATATCCACGCATAGCGACCGTAGGCGAAGTCGTATCGACAATAAGCGTTCCCGTCATAGTAGAAGTACTCTCATATTTAGGGATAGAAAATAATGACTTCCAATATTGCCAATGGTAATCACGAACGATTTTTACAGTATATGTTCCGTCGCTCAAACTGATAAAGTTCGTACCGAAATCTTTGGGCGAGAAATGGCGTAACGAGCTATCCGTACTTGTGGTCGTAGTCGAACGCCCGTTGATGTTTATCACCTTTTTGTAATAAGTCGTGCTTACATCGTTACCGTTCGAGTCCTTGCCCGTTACTTCGCTGTAACTTGAACCGGTATAAGTAGCTTGCCATTTAACCGTACTGCCGCTTAAAATTTGGAATTTGTAGGATCTATCGTAGTAAGCACGATTTCCCATACTTCCTGACGGTGCGCTCGGAACATATAACGAATAGGCGTTTGCAAAATCAATGCAAATTGTAGAACAGTCTGAAAGCATATAGCTATTCACACTATTTATGCCCGTATTGGTTGTACCGTAAATTTTAATTCCCGTATTTGTATATGGGTTTTCACTGTAACTTGACAATCCGCTTGTGTTAGTTGTCAATGTATGATTTATGCTTTCCGAACTTGCAAACGAATAAATATTCGTATTGCTTGCGGCGTGTGCAGTCGTTCCCGATCCCGTAAAAATCAATGCGATTCCACAGGAAAAGAGAATTGTCAAGAACAGCATCAAAAGACCGATTTTCTTTTTTGCTTTTATTTTCAAATGTTTCCTCCTCTTATTTCCTTTCCAAACGGATTTCTCCGTGTTGCGCTTCTTCGAGCCGTGCGATTGCTTCTTGTATTGCACCTATTCGCTCAACATCGCCGTTAGCGCGTTCTTTAATTTGCTTTAACTGCTTGATTGCTTTGTCGTATTCAGCGGATTTGACTTGCACAAATATATCCGCTGTTTCCTGCTCAGTAGCAAAGCCTTGTAAACTGCGGGCAACAATCATTTGTAATTTTTCCGTCATACTTGCCTGCCTGCGGCGTTCCGCAATCTGCTCTCTGACAGTTCCACCGCCACCTCCGATATTCCTGCGGCGCGAAGTGTTCACAATAGCGTTTCGTGCTTTCATATCGTAGAACGCCGCCGCTTCGTCGAAATACCTGCCCGTCAGAAGTTCCTGTTCGCTCATCTGCAAATCATAGAAATGACTTTGATAACTTGGTGTGAACTTTGCTTTAATCGGCTGATACCCGAACACCGTTACAATGGCGTTGCCCATATTACCTTTGCTGTTGAGCTGTTGCAATTCCGACGGATAAATAAGCGGTCGTTCTTTTACGCTTGTGTTTGAGTTCACATCGTCGGCACGGACTGTATTAAACCCTACCGAACGTTGCATGATACTGTAATTGCCGCAACGCTTGGAAAACTCCTCAATCGTCTTGTAGTCCGTCGTGCCTATGAATATCTGCGTGTTACAGTTCGATTTGATAATATCCGCCGATTTATCGTCGTACACTTTTGCAAGCTGCGCATAGCTCTGAACGACAAGGTTGAGCCAAATATTGCGGCTACGCCCAACGGTTATCATCTGTTCCAACTTGTGTATCTGCGGCAACTGTCCAAACTCGTCCAAAATGAAATAGACAGGGCGCGGCAATGATAACGTAGGATAATCGTTTGCCTTACGCACAAGTTCCTTGTACGCCTGCAAAATAACCATTGCCGCCAACATGTGCCTTGTTTCCTTTTCATCGGGTATCTGCAAGAACAGCGCGATAGGCTTTTCCCCCATTTCCGCAAACTCAATTTCGTTTTGGCTCGTGAGTGCGCAGAGCGAAAGATCGGCGAACATAGACAGCTTGTCAAACGTGCTTGAAAGATAACTGCCCCTCGTCTTTTCCGAACTGTCCAACACCTGCTTTGAAAGCGATACTGCCTTTGAAAGCGGGCTTCGTCCTCGGAAATAATTGAGCATTTCCGCACAATCATCGTCCGTATTGGTTGCGACTTTCATTAACGAATAGAAGTTGTATTTTTCCTTCGTCATATTCAGTTCGGGGTTAGCGCAATCTTCGAGCATAGCAAGTGCAATCGCAAGTACAAAGTTTCTCGCACCGCTTTCCCACATAGGCTCGTTCTTGTTCGTTACAGGGCATAGCACCGTTGTTATGTCGTGCAAATCTTCGTACACTATGTCATTGAGCTGCTGTTTCTTTACTTGTATCGCCGCATCTTTATCTTTGGGATCGTAATACTCTTTGCCGTCAAACTCATACGTTCCCCTATCCTCGTGAATGATGACTTCCTTTTCCAAGTTCAACATTCGGGTGTAGTTCACATACGCACTTTCCATTGGATTCCACCGCACCGAATTGTATGGGTTGCGCAAGTCCAAAATCTTAACGGTGTACCCTTCGTCTTTCAGCTTCTTTGCGTGCATTTGATAC
This sequence comes from uncultured Christensenella sp., assembly GCA_910584635.1. GTDB lineage: Bacteria > Bacillota > Clostridia > Christensenellales > UBA3700 > RACS-045. Next base: position 92,913 of record CAJUBA010000003.1, read on the forward strand.
AGTTCGCCTTTGGGATCGGAAATTATCATTGACGGCTTTGTTTTGCTAGTCGCAAGTATCTGAACAGTCGGATTCACGAAAGTCGTAGTCTTACCGCTGCCCGTAGTTCCGATTGCTAATGCGTGTGTGGGCGGCGAAAACGTAATCCTTAACCTTTTCTTTTCCTCATGCGCGATAATCGGTATGCCCTTTACTTCTGTCTCAGCAAGCTCGTCATAGTAAACGGTCTGAAAGTTCTTCGCTATTTCCTTTTCCGATTCAAACCTTGCCTGTTCAAGATTTGCCGCGATATGTTTGTCGCGTTCCTTGCCCTTTATTATGTTCTTTGAGTTGAACAACCAATAATGGGTGTAGTAGTAGCTTGCCGCTATGAAAACCGCCACAAGCAAAATCACGCCCGTAAACATAAAAGTTTGACCGTCAAATAACCAACGCGCCGAGTATTTCAGGTGGTAGCCACCTTTTATAAAACAGTTAAGGGAATAGCCGAAGAAATAACAGCAGAGTACCGTTACCCCCAAGATAATCGCCCATTTAATTATTTTCTTTTTCATGTCTTACTCCGCTTCGATAACTCCTTCGTCTATCAATCTTTCGTAATTTGCTCTCGCCAATCGCCGCCTGTATTCCTCAAAGCAATTTATCGCTTCGTCGTCAACGTCTGCGCCAATCCGTAATGCTTTGCTCAACAGATAACCTCTGTGCGCTTTGTCTGCCCGCTTCTTTGCCAAGTCTGTCTTACATTTTTTTACCTCCCTGTCGCCCTTTTGCTTTATATGCAAAGCGGCTTTTATTACCTTGTCGCCAAGCCGCCTGTATATGTCCGTTATGTATTTTTCGCTTACAAGATACTTTCCTAAGTCATCGATTTTCTGATCTTCGCAAATACGTTTGCGGTTAGCATCAAATCTTGCCAAGTCAGAACAGAACGTGTCAAAGTCCATTTTCAAGTTTGGATTGTTTTTGATAATGAAATTAACTATATCGTTCACTTGCGGACGAAGCGCGTCCATATTCTTGCTTCCGTAACTCACTCGTCCGTCTAACGGCAACGCTCGATATAAGGCAAGCAAACGCTTTTTCAGCTCTCTTTCGTAATCGTTCACGCCTTGCAAATGGAACAGCGTATCTTGTGCCGAATCTGTCAAGTTACGGCGGCTACGCTTTAAGTCAAAGCTCGCATCTGTCAAACGTTCCTCGATTTTTATGCGGAAAGAATTGAGGGCTTCCTGTCCTATCGTTCCGAAACGGTATCGCTTCTCTTTGCTGTTTTCGGTTGTGAACCTCGGCTCTTTCTCAAAGAATCCCAAGTGTATGTGTTGGTTGTCTGTGTTTTCGTGCAACCCCGCATACCACACAACGTTGTCAGTTGCAATGCCTACACTTTTGAAAAATGCGGGTAATTCTGCTTTCAACAATTCCATAGCATCTTGATAAGATGTCATATATTTCCCGCCAAAATCTTCCGTAAAGCTGATGACTGCGTGCCATATGTTGCTGTCCGTTGTCCGTAGCATAGATCGTAAATCTCGTATGGCTCTTTTTGTGAGTAGCCCGTTTGCCCCGAATAGACCGCTACTCTTTTCTCTATTGCCCGCATAACCAAGAAAGTCGCCTTCGTCTATGCCGCGGTTTACATATCTGATTATGTCGTTGTGCTGACGGCAAGAGTAAAACTTTCGTTCCGCAATGTATTTCGGCTTCATTGGAAAGCGGCTCATAGCATCACTATTGGGGGCATAGCCGATACTCACAAGCACATTGGGAACGCCCATAGGTTATCAGTTCAGTACGCCCGGTATATCTTCCGAATCGCCGTCGTCATCATCGTCCTCGTCAAACAGCGCGCCGAGCAATCCGTTCAAAAACTCGATAAACCTTTTCGGCACGTCGTCCATGTATCCGATTTCCACCTGAGTCTTGGTTATCGGCTCGTCCGTAGCAATCGCCAAGAGAATGTTGTATATCGACGATGACATACGTTCCGACATTTTCAGGTGTGCCAACAGCCCCTCAACGTGCTTCTTGTTGTATTCGTGCATATCGGCAATCATATCTTTGAGTTGTTTGAGCGTCGCCGCCATTTCGTCCTTGTTATTGAACGAAGGCGGGATTGCGCTTGCGCCAGCGGGCGAATCGGGCGGCGTGGGAAAGTCTTTCATCTTGTCCTTGATACCGCGTTCCAAAAGCTCGACGATCAACTGATTCTTTGTCTGATAGCGATTTTTATTTATCTTAAAAATCGTGTTCAGGCTCTCGATGAGCTTCGTGTCGTAGATCCTTACGGTCAACTTGGTTTCAAACTGCTTCATATTAAAACTCCTTAAAAAATAATTTTTTTCAACGTTTCAAAAAAGTTACGAATTACCTTTTGCAACTGTTCCTGCGGATACTCGCAAACCGCTATAAGGTAGCGCACTGACTTATCATCGCGGAACAAGTCATATAGGATTTTACCTTCCTCTATCCGGCTCTTTTGTATCTGACGATGAATGATGTCGCCGTAGCCCTTTTCTTCCATAACATCTTCAAGCGCATAGATATAGTCCGAATCCATAACCACTACTTCGCTCTCAATTTTGCCTTTATACGCTTTACGCATTTTCGCTATATGCTTCTGATAGTTCAATCTTCTGTGCGCAAGCAAGACCAAATCGCCGAGCCTATCATTTACGGGAACGCACATTTCCATATCCCCGATTACTGCATTTACATATTCCATACCGTCCTCCTGATCGGGAATTTAATTAGTCCCTTCACTTATTAGAGAAAAATCGCCATATCTGCACCCACCTTTTTTGAAATTTTTTCAAACTTTTTTTATCAGCACCTTTAATTGGGCATAAATACGAGCTACACGCTTATTGATAACTTGATGCGCCACACCTTCTTCTCGCGCAATATCCGACTGCGACATATTCAGAACAAAGAGCTTATGTATCGTCTTGCGCTGTAAATCCGTAAGGTACGGTAAAGCCGCCCTCAACTTACGCATTAAAACTTTCCGTTCCGTTTTCGCTTCCCTTGCAAGATACAATTCTTCTGTGTCTGCTTCCTCGTCCGCAAAGTCGTGTCCTGCTTCCGTGATGCTTTCAAGCGAAGTCGAATAATAACCCTCATACGCATCGCCACGCCATTCTTCCTGTAAGCTCTCACGGTATTGCTTTGCTACCTCGTCTGTTACTTCTACCGAAACCCTTTTACCATGCTCGTCTTTGAAATAAATCTTTGCCATTTTTGAAATCCTCCGATTTTTGATTTTTGTTTTGAAAAATCGCAATCGGACGGTTTCGCCTCAAATGAAAAAAGCCCAACTGCGTGGATAACTCCAAGCAATCGGGCATAAACGGCATCAAAAAAGAAGCCTGACAAAACAGTAAAACCCTATGCAGGAATTATCTGTCTGTCAGACTCCTCTTGACCTATCTCATCAAGTCCAATCTCATAACAAGACGTTAGCGGTGGCATTCAACGGAATCCCACCGCCCAAAATATTCTTATGTAGTGAATTGCGCCTTTTTAGGCGCGTTGGCGTAAAGGCTTGTCCTCTATCGGCTTTTTGCTTATGTGCATACTGTCATCACTGATAATGACCGAAGCAAACTCGCCGCACTTCGGACACTCGATTTCCACTTTTGTTCCTGCTTCGCCCTTGCAAAGCCGTTTTCCGCATTTCGGACACATAACAAATCTCATAGCAATATACCTCCATTTCCCATAGGCAAGCACCCTTGAATTTAACTAACTACTTTGTTACGGTTTGGGCATCCTATAACGTAGTAAGTCAAATGCTTGTCCGATAAAATTTATATTCAGTTGCAACGGGGCTGTGTGCAACTCAATACCGATTTAATAAGTTTTGATACAGCCGACCAATACGCCTTGTATCTCGCAGTTGCTGACTATAATGTCTTTCATTGTTTTATTTTCGGGGTGCAATACGATTTTTCCGTTTCTATGATACAAGCGTTTTAATGTGTTGTTTCCGTTCGTCAAGGCAACGACTATATCTCCGTCATCTGCGCGGTCTTGTTTCCGCAAGACAATCAAATCGCCGTCGTTGATTCCTGCTTCTATCATACTGTTTCCGCTTGCGTGTAACATAAACAGCTTTCCGCTACCGAACAGCGAACGCGGCAATTCAAAGCTGTCCTCGATATGCTCAACCTCGAAGCTCGGCTCTCCGCAAGCTATCGCCCCGATAAGCGGCGCAATCGTTGTTTCGCCTTTATTGAATCTCGACGGAAGTTCTATATTGCCGAGCCGTGTCCGTTGTATTCTGCCCTCGCTCTCCAAAGCAAGCACATACCGCTGAACAAGGTTGAGCGAACTCATACCCATATAGTGCATAATGTTCCGATAGCTCGGCGATCTTCCGTTATCCGCTTGGTATTCCTTAATGTACTTCTCCATTTTACATAAAGTATTTGGGTTGAGTGTTCTCATCTGTACCAACTCCCTTAATTGAACGGCGCGTTCAATTTAGATTGTAGGCGCATTATAGCACAAAAAAACAAACGTTTCAAATTCTCATTGCCCATAAACGGGCAATGAACGCTTTTTTTGAAAAATTTTTGTTGCTGAAAATCATAACTACGCGTGAAAACGCGTAGTTTGAGGTAGCCCTATAAGGGCATAGTGCTGGCAGTGCTATTCGCACGATGAAGAAACTGTCAACCGCAAATATTTTCAGGCTGCTGCTAAAGCAGCCTTATTTTTTGCCTTCTTCGCTAAACGGGTCTATATACTCTTTCATCGTTAATTGCTCATTTGCTATATCTTCTTGCAACTGATTTTGTATATATTCCGTTATCTTCTTTTCGTTTCGTCCTACCGTGCTTACATAGTATCCCTTGCACCAAAAATGCCTATTACCGTACTTGTATTTTAAATTCGCAAACTTGTCGAATATAATTAAACTGCTTTTGCCTTTCAAATACCCAACTATTTGCGACACACTATACTTTGGTGGTATTGAGATTAACATATGTATGTGGTCCAAACACGCATTTGCTTCCAAAATTTCTATCTTTCTATACTCACACAATTTCCGTAATATCTTTCCTATTTCTATTTTGAGTTTTCCATATATTACTTGCCTACGAAATTTTGGAGCAAATACTATATGATACTTGCATTCATATTTGCAATGTGTTAAACTTAATTCAGCCATAGATTCTCCTTTGATTATTGTTGCGGTTAACAGCCAATTCAATCTTATCATTGGAGATTTTTTCTGTCCATAGCTAAAGCTCTATCCTGACCCCACGCTTAGCGTGGGGTTTTCTTTTTACAATAAAAAAAGACCGACAAGACAATGATTGCCTTGTCGGTCTTTCTACGTTAAATTGAAATTTCTCTTACATCGGTTTTAGATTTTTATTAAGCCGTTCTA
>CAJUBA010000004.1 GCA_910584635.1 uncultured Christensenella sp.
ATATGAAGGACATCAGAAGGAACGCGGGAAGCGAAGGAACGAAAGTAAAGGTAAAAGAAACGGAGTTGATAGTAGGAGATAGTCAAGCGTTGGCGACAGCGAAGGAGATGATTGACCTTAGGGAGGATCAGATAGAAAGGTATAATGACTATTTGAAGGAGCAACGCTCCATGAAGAAACGCTGAGAAAGCGGATAAAGAAAAAGAATAGGAAAAAAGAAATAGCAAAGCGGAATTACAGATTACAGCCATATTTTTTAGCGAAAGCGGAAGGGGAAACAAAGAAAGAGAACCAAAAAGTATGGGCGTAATAAAAGTAATTCCGCTTTGCTATTATTAAACTAAGCAAGTAGAAATATATAAAAACGGATAGCCTAACGGCATAAGACTTAGATATTTCGACTTCGCTGTCGCTTCGCTCAATATGATGGAAGCGGAAACAACAGTAGTTAATTATGTCATAATAATAAACAACTATTGCAAAACGGAAATGTAAACTGCATTTCCGTTTTGCATACGATAGAAGTGTATATTGAATATTGATTGAAAAAGTACAAATTATTCTTTGGGCAAGTCTACTTTCGTATCGCCTATATCGGTAAATGCAAACCAGGTTTCCTGTTTGTCGCCGTCGCCGTTTTTGGTTATTGTCAGCATGATTTGTTTTTTCTGAGTAAAGTCGAGTTTGATGGTATAGTCGTCGACGTTGCCGAAAATTTCTTCTTTCTGTTTTTCATATTCTACGGCAAATTCGTTTTCTTCATAATCTTTGCCGAAATATGCTTCGTATTTCTGACGGAAGAGTTCTTTGAAAAAATGATCGGGTTCGACTGAATAAAGTCTGTCGTTGATTTCCGTAACGTACGCTTCTTGAATCTTAGTATAACTCAATCCGATTCTGTCGGCAATGGACGAGAGATAGTCGTCGATATCCTGCGTTTCGATAGTCTGCCATGCTCCGCCTATATACGCCTTGCTTTCTTCTGCGGAAAAGGTATAGTATACTTGATTATTTGCGCCTTCTTCGTCTGTAGTGTCGGTCATAAATCTGATTTCACTGCCGTCGTTAACGTATTTGCCCACCGTATTGGGTTCTTGTGAAAATTTAACGGTAAAGTTTTTTAGCGTAATGAAATCTTCAAAATCGTAATAATCGAGGTCTGTAAAGCCGTCGTCTTTATTACAGCCTACCGCGCATAGCGCCATTACGCTTACTATAGTTATTATCAGTATAAATAATGCTTTCTTTTTCATATAGTGCCTCCGTATACAGTTTCTGCAAGTCATAAAGAATTATGCAGGAACAAAAAGGATATTTATTGCTTAATAATTTATTATCATTTTATTTGAAATTTGCTTGCGTCGGTGTTATAATGAGTAAAAGTAATATATTTAAGGATACAGACTATGGAAATCACAAGAAACATAATGGACGTACTGAGGGAAAGGGGATTTATAAAACAGACCGTAAGAGAGGACGATTTGTATAAGTTGCTCGGAAGCGAAAGCGTTCCTTTTTATATAGGTTTCGACCCGACTGCGGACAGCCTTCACGTAGGACATTTTATGCAACTTATGGTTATGAGTTATATGCAGAAGGCGGGGCATAAGCCTATCGTTCTTATCGGAGGGGGTACGGGTAAAATCGGCGACCCGTCCGGCAGAAGCGATATGCGACAAATGATGACCGACGAAACGATAAAATACAACTGCAACCGTTTCAAAGAACAGATGTCTAAATTTTTTACTTTCGACGGAGAAAACGCGGCTGTTATGGTCAACAACGCCGATTGGTTGGACGGACTAAACTATATAAAATTCATCCGCGATATCGGCGCGCATTTCTCAGTAAATCAAATGCTTACGGCAGAGTGCTTTAAGACAAGAATGGAAAAAGGTCTTTCTTTTCTCGAATTCAATTATATGCTAATGCAAGCGTATGATTTTCTGTATCTTTTTGAAAATTACGGCTGCAAACTTGAATGCGGCGGAGATGACCAGTGGTCTAATATTTTGGCGGGCGCGGATCTTATAAGAAGAAAAAAGGGGCAGGACGCTTACGCTATGACGTTCCAACTTCTTACAACAAGCGAAGGTAAGAAAATGGGCAAGACGCAAAAAGGAGCGGTTTGGCTCGACCCGCAAAAGACATCGCCTTATGAGTTTTATCAGTATTGGAGAAATACGGCGGACGCCGACGTGGAAAAGTGCATGAAACTTCTTACGTATCTACCGCTTGAAGAAATAACCGAACTTTGTAAATATAAAGATGAAAGAATGAATGCCGCAAAGGCTAAACTCGCTTACGAATTGACAAAAATCGTTCATGGCGAGGAACAAGCCGAGTTGGCGCAAAAGCAGGCGTTGGCGGCTTTCGGCGGAGACGACGAGAATATGCCGACAAGGACAATATCTTCGGATTGCTTGAATATATTGGATATTATGGTCGCCGTAGGAGCGTGCAAATCAAAGAGCGAGGCGAGAAATCTTATCGCGGGCGGCGGCGTAAAGGTAGACGAGGAGAAAATAGACAATATTTCTTACGTACTGTCGGATTCGCAAAAAGCAAACGGTTTTGTCTTGCATAAGGGCAAGAAAATGCACGTTAAAGTTATAGTCGGATAATGACGAAAGAGGTCTTTTATTCCGTCAAAAATGAGTCCGAGCATACGATAGTTATAAATAAGTCTAAGTTTATAACGACGTTGGCGCCTATCGACGGTTACGAAGACGCGTTGGAAAAGATAAAAATTGTATCGAAAAAATATTCGGACGCTACGCACAACTGTTATGCGTTTATATCCAACGAAAGCGCGAGCGAACAGCGATTTTCCGACGACGGAGAACCGCAAGGTACGGCGGGTATGCCTATGCTGGACGTGCTGAAAAAACGAAAAGTTTGCAAAACGTTGGCGATAGTAACAAGATATTTCGGAGGCGTTAAGTTGGGCGCGAACGGACTTGTGAGCGCATATTCGTCAAGCGTGGCGCAAGCGTTGGATAATGCCGGGCTTGTCAAAAACGAGTGGGCGGATATAGCGCAGATAACGCTTGGGTACGGCGAATGTAAAAAAGCCGAGGAGATATGCTTAAAGGCGGGCGGACAGAACGTTGAAATCAACTATGATAAAGACGTTACGCTCACGGTGGCTCTGCCGTCTAATACAAGTAAGGAAACTTTGGAAAAAATCATTGACCTAACGCAAGGTAAGGCGAAGATAAATCCAATAAGTTCCGGATACTTTCAATTTGAAATATAAACCAACCTTAGCAAGAAGTTGGAAAAGAGGTATTATATGAAAATAACATTGTCAAAAGAATTGAAGCAAAAACCCGATTCCTCCAAACTTGGTTTCGGTAAATACTTTACCGATCACATGCTTGTTATGGACTATGAAAACAATGCGTGGAAAGAGCCGGAAATCGTTCCGTACGCTCCTTTTCAGATTGCTCCCGCTATGAATATTCTTCACTACGGTCAGGGGATTTTCGAGGGCGCGAAGGCGTACAAGAACAGCGAGGGTAAGATTACCGTGTTCAGAATAGACGATAATTTTAAGCGCATGAATAAGTCTGCTCAACGTATGTGTATGCCTACGTTCGACGCAGAGGTGGTAAAAAATGCTCTTTTCGAGTTGATTAAAATAGAAAAAGACTGGATTCCGACCCAACCCGGCACGGCGTTGTATATCAGACCTACGCTTATTGCCAGCGAGGAAGTGCTTGGAGTACACGCAAGCAAAAAATATAAATTCTTTATAATACTTTCGCCGGTAGGTTCGTACTACGCTCACGGACTTACTCCGACAAAAATTCTTGTTGAAGAACATTTTGTAAGGGCTAGCATAGGCGGTACGGGCGAGGCTAAGTGTATGGGAAATTACGCGGCTTCGTTACTTGGCGGAGAACTTGCCAATTCGAAAGGCTACGACCAGGCGTTGTGGCTAGACGGCAACGAACACAAATACGTTGAAGAAGTCGGTTCTATGAATATGTTTTTCGTAATAGGCGACGAAGTTGTAACTCCCGCGCTTGTAGGCAGTATACTTGACGGTATAACAAGAAGATCCTGTATAGAAGTACTCAAAAAATACGGCTATAAAGTAAGCGAGAGAAGAATATCTATGGACGAAGTCGTAGAGGCTTATGAGAAAGGTCAACTTAAAGAGAGTTTCGGCTCCGGTACCGCAGCGGTTGTTTCTCCGGTAGGTTTGATTACTTACAGAGGTAAAGATATGATTATCAACGACGGAAAAATGGGCGAAATAACCTCTTTCCTTTACGATAGAATTACGGGCATTCAATCCGAACGTTACGAAGACGAATTCGGATGGGTAACCGAAATCAAGTAAATTTTTCGAATTAAGATAAAATAAAATTCGTCTTCGCTAAAACGGGGACGAATTTTTAATTGAATATGTAGCGGTTACTTAAAATTAAGAAAAAGAAAAGTCGGTAAATAATAAAAAGAGCGGAGAAGCCGCTCTTTTTGATAATTTTCAGTATTTAACTTTACTTTTATTCGGTCATGCTTTTATCGTTGGGTTCTATCTTATCTTTGGCAAGGAATATGATGGCTACCATTCCCGCTCCGACGTGCGAGCCTATTACAGGACCTACGTCGATAATTTCGGTATATTCAAGATTGTATTTATCTTTTACGGTTTTTTCCAACAACTGCGCGTCTTCATACGCGTCGGCGTGCATGATTACGACAAGTTTCTGCTCGTTTGCGGGGAGCATTTTTTTGTCAAAGTATTCAAGCATTGTTTTCATAGCCTTTTTGTGCGAGATTTGCTTGCTTATAGGTATGAGTTTTCCGATTTTGTTGATATAAAGTATCGGTTTGATTTGAAGCGCGTCGCCGAGAAACGCTTGCGTCTTGCTCGCTCTTCCCGTACGGTATAAGTGCTTCATGTCGTCGATTGTGAAGTAACCGGCGCAGTTGTTTTTGATTTCCTCCGCGTAAGCGACGAGTTCGTCATAACTTGCTCCGCTTTGAAGTTTTTTATCTACGTACCATACCAAAAGTCCTTGTACGAACGCCGCGCAACAAGACTCGATTACTGTAATCTTTCTGTCGGGGAATTCTGCGGAAAGTTCTTTTGCCGCCATACACATCTGATCGTAAGTGCCGCTTAAAGATTTCGTAAATCCGATATGGATTACGTCATAGCCTTTTTCAAGTATCGGTCTGAATAATTCCTGCGCTTGATAAGCGGTAATCATTGTGGTTTGGGGAAGATCTTCTTTGCTCTTCGCTTTGCGACACGAGTCGTAAAATTCTTTCGGAGAAAGTTTTGTTTCCATTCCGTCGTACGCAACTCCGTTGACGGTATATCCCATAGGAAATATGGTAATGTTTTCGGTGAGTAAGCGCTCCGGGTAGTCGCTTGTAGCCTCGGCAGTTATCATTATTTTCATTGTTATGCTCCTTAAATATCGCTGTGAATTGCGAGTTATTTATAACACAATTATTATAATATTGTAAAAAAAATATGTCAAGCAAACTGCGTCGAGCGTGAGTAATAGGGTATATTTTGACTTATTTCGACATAAATTCTACAGTCGGAGAAAATTTAATAAATATAAAATAAATTGATAAAATTAAACAAATGTAAAAGTTATGCAAAATTAAATGCAAATAAATGTAGAAAAATTACTTGATTTATGTATGTGAAAGTTGTATCATTATATTGTAATAAAAATTATAGGAGAAAACTATGAAGAAAAAATTGTTGATTTCGACTTTAATAGTTGTTTTGATATTGTCTATGTCAATGGCTATGTTGGTCGGATGTAAGAAAACGGCCGAATTCGGCGAACAGACCATAGGAACCGAAAAGCCTGATATGGATACGATTCCGGTAACTTCGGATATGTCTGCTTTTGAAATGTTGCAAGTTGGCGTAGAAAATTATTATAATGCCGACGTAGCGGTTTCCACTTATAACGGCTTTGTTGATACCAAACTTTTGGGAATTGCGGTTGTGCAGTTGGTTGAATCTACAAAAATAAGAGTAGGAAAGGGCGATGAAAGCGGTGAAAACCTTAACAACGCTTCCTATTTTGCAGATAATAAATCCTTCTCCAGATTTGCTAAACTTTATGAAAAAATGGTTATTAAGCCGGGCGAAAAAGTTCTTTATAAAAATGCCGCTGATGGTATAAAGCATGACGATAAGACCGGCGCATGGAGCGTAAAGAAGTGGAATAACGTAGAATATTATCAGGAAGTCTTGGATCTTGCCGATAAGAAGAACAACAATCCTACGGTTCTTTGGATGTATGATTTGCAAGAAGACTTTGTTTTGGCGGAAGGAACAGAAGCGCCTGTTCTTGAAAATGGAGTATACAAGTTTACTGTCAAATTCGATCCGGTTAAATCTACTGCGAATTATATTGAAACCATGAGAGCGCAACTCGAAGTAAACGCAGGTATGAAAGTTGACGGATTGACGTTCGAAGAATTGACTCTTAAAGTAGAACTTTGGGACAACGGCGCAATCAAGAGAATCTTTATTACGGAATCTTACTATATGCAGATGAAAATACCTGTACTTGGATACGTAAAGAGTTCTATCACTTTGAATTCTGATACTCAGTACGCTTATGAAGAAGTAGAAGGCTTGAGGTTGCAAGAACATTTCGACGCTTTCAACTGATAATCGACAAAAAATTCATAATAGAAAGGAAGGGTGTTTGCTCTTCCTTTTTTGTCGTTTATTATGAAATTCGACAATAATATCGCTAATATTGCAAAAAATCTTGTCATATAGTAGCGCATATTATTATAAAATAAATAAAACATATTGCAAAAGACTTGTAAATATTGTAAAATATTACTATACGGTTGGTAGCAGAGGAGATAAAAATTGGATCAACGAAGAAAAAATAAAATCGTAAGCATATCTGTTCATGCGATTGTGGCTCTGATATTGGCGGTTATTATGATAGCGCTTTGTTTCAAAAACAGTAACGGCGAATATTACGATTTACTTATAAATAAAGCGTTGTCGAAATCTATAAACGGTAATTGGGCAAAAACTTCATTTGCGTTTATTTTTTCGATTATTGCAGAGTATCCCGCGTATTTTATACTTCCTGTTTTTGCGGTAATGTTATTTTACTGCGACGATTTGATTCCGCAAAAGTGGAGAAAGATATTTAAGTTGGCTATGGCGGGACTAAGCGTAATTGGTTGGGTTATACTTTGTTTCAAAAGCGAAGTTGCTGATATGATTCAGGCTACGGGCTTTGACGGTATGAAATTCTATCTGCTAATGGGTATGCTGGCGATTTGCGCCGCGGCTTTGGGGCTTTATTTGGGTAAGTTTATACCAAAAAAGACAAGATATATTCTGTTTAAGTTTGCAATTTTTGCAATTACATATTTGATTGTCGCGCTGTTGGTCAATCAAATTATGAAGACGATTTGGCATAGAATGAGATTTAGAGATATGCTCAAAGAAAACGATTTGGGACATGACGGATTTTCTAATTTTACTCCTTGGTATGCTCCCGATATGTCGAGAGTGGAACTTAACGAGAGTTATCACTATTCGTCTTTCCCGTCTGGGCATTCGAGTTCTGCCGTACACATTTTCATACTTTGTACGCTTTATAAGGTGCTTCCGAGCATGCGCGATAAAAAGTGGCTGAAATACGTGGTTTACGGAGGATGCGCGGCGTTTGTATTGTTGAGCATGATTTCGAGAATATGCGACGACGCCCACTATCTTTCCGACGTAATCGCGGGCGCGTCGATTTCGTATATAATCTATAAAATAACGGAATACATATATTTCAGAAAAAGCGATAATTTTGCCGTTGCAAAGAAGGCTTTGGCGGAATTGGAGTAAAGATGACAAAATTCGACAAATCAATGTTTGAGTATGTGGTCGACGAAACGCAAAGACTGCAAAGGAAGAATAAAGTTTGGGATTTTTACGGCGCTTCGATAGGTATTGGAAAATTTATCGATACTGTCAACAGTTTCGGCGGATATTTACAAAGTTTGGGTATAGATAAAGGCGATAACGTCGTATTGTGTCTTGGCAATATTCCCGACGCAATAGTCGCGTTTTACGCTATTAACAATATTGGCGCGGTGGCAAATCTCGTGCATCCGCTTATTCCGGGAGAAGGGCTTAAAAAAATATCCGAGGATATGAATCCTAAAGCGTTTGTTTTATTCGACGAATTTTATTATAAATACGATTGGCTTGAAAATTCGGACAAGCCTGTAATTCTTTGCGGAGCAAGCGATTTTCTTCCGAGTTTATTTAAGATTCCTTATAATTTATTTATTAGAAACAAAGTAAAGAATATAAAATATTGCAACCGCGTAGTAAGGTTTAAGGATGCGATTGGCAAATTTGAATATCGCAAAGTAGAAATCAAGGGAGACGATATAGCCGTATATATGCACAGCGGAGGCACTACGGGTACTCCAAAGACGGTAATGCTGTCAAACGACGCGTTTAATCATCTTGCCGATAATATAATAGATTTGATAGGCGGAGGCGTTGACGATAGCGAAGGAATGCTTATGGTACTTCCTCTTTTCCATACGTTCGGGTTGGGGATATGTATGCATACGGTAATATCTGCGGGCGGACAGGCTGTGCTTATGCCAAAATTCCGTCCTAAAGCCGCTTGTAGGCTCGTAAAACGCGCGCAGGTAACGTATATGGCAGGAGTGCCTAATATGTATGCTAAAATGGTAGCAAGCGGCAAATTCAAGGGCAAATACTTGCGTAAGATTAAAAACTGCTATTGCGGAGGGGAGAAACTTTCCGACGATATAAAGAAAGCGTTTGAAGAGGCGATGGCAAAAAGCGGAAACCCGATAAAACTCTGCGCCGGATACGGCTTGACGGAAGGCGGTATTTGTTGCGTTAATACTATGGATATTCACAGAGAAGGCTCTATGGGCAAGCCGGTAAAAAATAACACGTTTGCTATTGTGGATGATAACAATAGGTTTTTGCCGCCAATGGAAAAGGGAGTTATCGCTTTGACGTGCAACAGTATGATGAGCGGGTATTATAAATCGCCGGAATTGGATAAAGAAGTATTTTTTACGGATAACATCGGCCGGAAATGGCTTAAAACGGGCGATATAGGATATATGGACGCGGACGGATACGTTTACTTTGTCGACAGATTAAAGAGAATGGTTAAAATCAGCGGCGTAAACGTGTTTCCGCAAGAGATTGAAGATTGCGTAAATAAATTCGACGGCGTGCTTAGAAGTTGTATTGTGTCATACAAAGACGGCGGTAAAACTTTCTTGAAACTTTACGTCGTACTGGATGACGGAATAGTGGGCGATGAGAGTTATTTGGACGCTTTGCGCGCTCATATCGCTGAAAATTTACTCAAATACAATATGCCGAAAATAATAGAGACTGTAAAAAGCCTACCTTTGACCCAAATAGGAAAGGTAGACTTTAAGATATTGCAAGACAGGGAAAACGAAAAATCCTTATAATTGCTTAAACATAAGACGGACGTTTGTTTTCAATCGCTATTCTGTTGACGAAATCTGCGATTTTCGAATTGTTACCTCTGTCGTATTTATAAACTTTTTTATCGAAAGTCGATAATTTTTCCAACATAAGAAGCAGATTTTCCTTATTCAACTTATTTTCTTCCAACATAAGCGCATAACCGTTTTGCGTCAGATATTTTGCGTTGAGGACTTGGTCGCCTCGTGTCGATTTGTTCTGCAAGGGGATATATAGCGCGCGTTTGTTTAGCGCATTTATCTCTGTCGACGCTCCCGCCCCGCAACGGGATATAATTAAATCGCTGGCGGCTATAAAGTCTTGGATATTATCCGCGTATTTTAACTGGATATAGTTTTTATGTTCGATAGGTTTAAGCGTATTGCCGCATATATGAATTACTTGGTATCTTCTGCAGAGTTCGTCTAAAGAAGAGTAAACAAGTTCGTTTATAGACTTGGCGCCGAGCGAGCCGCCTACAATCAATAATATAGGCGTGTAATGATTAAGGTTGTAAGCGTTAAAGATTCTTTCGGGATGAGCGTCGAAAAAGTCCTTGCGTATGGGGTTTTCAAAAACTTTGGCGTTGCGTTTTTTGCAAGTGCAGTCAAAGCACGTAATTATGCCTTTTGCAAAACGGCAGTTAAGTTTGTTGGCGAGTCCAAGAGAATAGTCCGATTCGTGGCATACCGTGGGGATTTTGAGTTGTTTTGCCGCGTATACTACCGGCATGGCGACGTAACCGCCTTTTGAAAATACTATATCGATATTGTTTTCTATCAAAATTTTTTTTGCCTGATTAATATACGAGGGAAGTTTGAAGGGGATTGAGAAGTTTTTCAGTTTTTTGGTTCTGTCGAATTTTATGCTGTCGCAATGATAGAATTGAACGTTAAACTTTTTACATATCTCGCTTTCCATCTTTTCTTTATTGCCGATATATATTACTTTATCAAAGTATTTGTACAGATCTTCTAAAATAGCCATGTTTGGCATAACGTGTCCGGCGGTTCCGCCTCCGGTGAGCGCAATGTTCATACTTTACCTCCGATGTGTTTTATACTAGTGTTTGCTTATGCGTAAAATTTATTTGTCTGCTGTATAATATGAAAAAATCGAGGATTTGGTTAGCCGAGGCGCAGTAGAGGAAGGTATAATAAGCAGTATGTAATAATTGAACTATGTTCAGTATATAAAAATGTCAAATATGTGTTGATTTTGCAGTATTGTAATATGAGTTGTATTCGATATAGAGGATAATTTACAGAATGCGAATTGGTGAGTGCAATTATGTGATAAGACGTTATTTTAACGGTCATTTTCATATACTGAACAATGTTCAATATATGAAAATTGCTTATTTTTCTGCCGATAAAAATGAAAAGTATCTATAAAATTTTATCAAAAGTACTTAAAAACAAGACTCAAAGAGTTTGTTGTCGTAATCAGCGAATCAAAACTGCTATTGAAACGTCGCAATTTATCAAAAAAACTACAAATTGGGTTGAAAATTTCTTTAATATACTATATAATGTATGTATTAGAAAAAAATAAAGGGGTGTTTTATGGAAAAAATCAATGCGACTATATCCGGAAAAGACGATTATCAAGTGCATTTGACCGTTTGGGAACCGGACGGCAAAGCCAAAGGAATAGTCCAGATATTTCACGGTATGGTGGAACATATAGAAAGATACGACGATTTTGCGAGATATCTCAACTCCAAAGGATATATAGTCGCCGGCGACGACCACAGAGGACACGGACGTACGGCAGGAAAGGAATTTTTAGGACAGGTGCCTTTCGGTCATACTTATTTCGATACTATCGACGATGAGGAAGTGATTACCGCTTTTCTTAAAGAAAGGTATCCGAATTTGCCCGTATTTATATTTGCGCACAGTTACGGATCATTTTTGGGACAGGGATATATTCAGCAAAACAGTAAAGATATCGACGGATGTATTTTGAGCGGATCGGCAAAAATGGACGGATTCGAAGTCAAGATTGCAAAAGCCGTATCGTCTTTGCAATATAAAGCGTGCGGTAGGGACAAGCCTGCAAATCTTATCAAAAATCTTACTTTCGGTCAGTACGAAAAGCCTTTCAAAAAAGAAAAAAGAGTCAACGCTTGGCTCAATCGCGACGTTGAAGAGTGCGAAAAATACAACAGCGACCCGTTGTGCAACTATACAATGTCGATAGCGTTTTATAAAAACTTTTTTGACGGATTGAGCAAGATTTACGATTCGCAAAGACTTGCTTCTATCGATAAAAATTTGCCGATATTCATTGTCAGCGGAGATAAGGACCCGGTAGGAAAAATGGGTAAAGCGGTAAGCGGTTTGTACAACATGTACAAAAACATCGGTATAAAAGACGTGAAAATAAAACTTTACGAAAACGCAAGACATGAGATTGTCAACGAACTCAATAAGGCGGACGTCTACGACGACGTAAGCGAATGGTTGGATTCGATTGCAAACGCTCAAGAAAACAAAAATATTGAAGAAGATTAAGGAAGAGATATGGCAGAAAATTACGGAGCGCGCGACATAGAAGTCCTTAAAGGATTGGATGCGGTCAGAATGAGACCGGGTATGTACATCGGTACTACCGGAGTCAAAGGCATGCACCATATACTTTGGGAAATCGTGGACAATGCGATGGACGAAGCGCTTAACGGTTATGGAAATCTTATAGAAATCGAAATTTTTCCCGACAACAGTATTAGCGTAACCGATCACGGAAGAGGAGTTCCTGTGGACATACATCCCGTGGAAAAGGTTCCTGCGGTAGAATTAGTATTTACGACGTTGCACGCGGGAGGAAAATTTAACAATAAAAACTATTCGGTATCGGGCGGACTGCACGGCGTAGGCGCGTCGGTTACAAACGCGCTTTCGGAGTGGCTGAGCGTCGACGTATTCAAAAAAGGCGTTCAGTACAATATCAAATTCCACTCTTATGAACTGCCAAACGGAGATATTGCAAGCGGACGAAAGTTGCAAGACCTCACGTCAAAGCCTTGCGATCCGAAACTGAAAGGAACTAAGGTAACTTTCAAGCCTGACGTAAGGGTTTTCGGACAGGAAGTTTTTTCTTTCGATACGATTGCAAAGA
Source organism: uncultured Christensenella sp. (assembly GCA_910584635.1). GTDB lineage: Bacteria > Bacillota > Clostridia > Christensenellales > UBA3700 > RACS-045. Next base: position 12,635 of record CAJUBA010000004.1, read on the forward strand.
GAATTAAGGAACTTGCATTTTTGAACGGAGGAGTAAAATTCTCCATTACCGACCACCGACAACTTAGCGACGGGGGCAGACCTAAGGTAAAAAAATACTGTTATGAAGGCGGTATAAGCGATTTTGTACTGCATCTCAACGAAGGCAAGACTTCACTGTATTCTCAGCCTGTGTACGTGGAAAAGAAGCAGGGCAATTTCGTCGTTGAACTTGCTTTTCAGCATACTGATACTTATACGGAAAGCGTGTTCAGTTACGTTAACGATATTCCCACGACGGAAGGCGGAACGCATGAAACTGGATTTAAGTCGGCGCTTACAAGAGCGCTCAACGATTTCGGAAGAGCGAAGAATATCATTAAGGAAAAACAGCAGAATTTCAACGGCGAAGATTATAGGGAAGGTTTGACTGCCGTCTTGGCTTTGAAAATGCAAAACGTTCAATTTGAAGGACAGACAAAGACAAAACTCGGCAATCCGGAAGTTAAAAATCTGGTGGAAAACCTTTTGACAGACGCTATTAAAGATTTTCTTAACAAAGCGAAAAAAGAAGTAATCGACGCCGTATTCGATAAAGCAAAAATTGCGGCGAAGGCGAGAGAGAGCGCGGCTAAGGCAAAGTCGGTGGCGAGAAATCTCAACTCGCTTACTTCGTCCAATCTTATAGGTAAGATGGCAAACTGTTCGGGAAGAAAACCCGAACTTAACGAACTGTTTATCGTCGAAGGCGACAGCGCGGGAGGAAGCGCAAAGCAAGGCAGGGACAGATCGTGTCAGGCGATACTTCCTTTGAGAGGAAAACCGCTCAACGTCGAGAAGAAAAAACTCGAAATGATACTCCAAAACGAAGAGATTAAACTTATAATCAATGCGTTGGGTACGGGATTCGGAAAAGATTTCAATATCAATAATTTGAAGTATCACAAAGTCATAATACTTGCGGACGCCGACCAAGACGGCGCGCATATAAGAGCGATACTTTTGACAATGTTTTTCAGATATATGCGTCCGCTTATTACAGGGGGGCATCTATATATCGGAATGCCTCCTCTGTATAAAATTACGGAAAAGAACACAGTCAAATACGCTTACGACGACGAAGAGTTGAAGACCATTTTGGCAAATACCGGTAGAAACTACACGTTGCAAAGATATAAAGGTTTGGGTGAAATGAACCCCGAACAACTTTGGGAAACGACTCTCGACCCCAAGAATAGGTCGCTTTTGAAAGTGGATATCGACGACAGCGCGGAAGCGGAAAGACTTATAGTTACGCTTATGGGCGAGGGCGCCGAAATGAGAAGAGAATATATTTTCGAATACGCAAATTTCAATAAGGAAGAAACTTTTGCGGAAGCGAAAATTGCGCAAAGCATTAAGAAAGACGGCTCGCGAAACTAGAGCCGAAGGCAAATGACAAGTACGTCAAAATTTAAGGAATCGGTATGGCAAAGAACAAACGAGTAGAAGAAGTGGACAATTCAAGAATTATCGACGGCTCTTTTGAACAGGTGCTGCACAGTTCGATGATACCGTACAGCGAGTACGTTATTCTCGACAGAGCGTTGCCCAGAGTCGAAGACGGATTGAAACCCGTTCAAAGAAGAATTCTTTATACAATGATGGAGTTGGGAACGACTCCCGATAAACCGCATAGAAAATCGGCGCGTATCGTCGGCGACTGCTTAGGTAAATATCATCCGCACGGAGATACTTCCGTATACAACGCGATGGTCAAACTGGCACAGCCTTTCAATACCAAAATGTTGCTTGTCGACGGACACGGCAACTTCGGTTCGGTCGACGGAGATTCGGCGGCGGCAATGAGATATACGGAAGCAAGAATGACTCCTTTCGCGCTTGAAATGCTCAAAGACATTGAGAAAAACACCGTGCCGATGACGTTGAACTTCGACGACAGTTTGGAAGAGCCGGAAGTGCTTCCTAGCAGACTTCCCAACTTGCTTGTCAACGGCGCAAACGGAATTGCCGTAGGACTTACCACTTCCATACCGCCGCATAATTTGCATGAAACGATAGACGGTATTGTCGCGTATATAGACAACAAAAATATCTCGTTGGACGAGATGATGACGTATATTCCCGCGCCGGATTTTCCGACAGGCGGAATAATCATAGAAAACCAAGGCATAAGAGAAGCGTACGAAACGGGTAAAGGCAAAATAGTGCTTAGAGCCAAAACTCATATAGAAGAGGAGGGCGGTAAAAGCAATATTATCATAACGGAAATCCCGTATCAGGTAAATAAAGCGGAATTGCTTTCCAAAATCAACGAGTTGAGAGAATCTTCCAAAGACCTTTTCGGCGGTATTCAGGATATTGTCGACGAGTCGGACAGAATGGGTATGCGTTGCGTAATCAAACTCAAAAAGGAAGTCGATCCCGACGTTATGTTGGCGCTGCTGTTCAAAAAGACGAATTTACAGTGCAACTTCAACGCTAATATGACGGCTATAGTAAAAAACCGTCCCGAACAGTTGGGACTTTTGGATATTATCAGACATTACGTCGAATTCCAAAGAGAAGTTATTTACAAACGCAGTAAGTATGATTTGGAAGTCGCGGAGAAGAGAGAACATATACTCGAAGGTCTGCTTAAAGCCGTCAACAACATACGGGAAGTAGTCGACATAGTGCTTGACAGCAAGACTTACAACGAAGCCAAAGAAAGGCTTATGATAAGATTCGAACTTACTGAAAGACAGGCGATAGCCGTGTTGGATATTCCGCTTAAACGTCTTAATAAATTGGATATTAACAAGATGCTCGAAGAGCAGAAAGAACTTCTTGAAAAAATAGCGTATCTTACCGGCGTTACCAATTCCAAAGCAAAACAATACGCTGTTGTCAAGAAAGAACTACTTGAAATCAAAAAGAAATACAAAGACGCAAGACAGAGCGCGATAATACATGAAAGCAAAATCAACGATACCGTCGTAGATCTCAACGCTAAGATTAAAAGAGAAGGTTTCATGGTTCTTAACTACAACGGCAATGTCAAGTTTGTTCCCGAAAAGGGATACAATCAGGCGTCGAAGAGTATAGTAAACTGTACGTTGCAAGATCTTGCCAAAAAAGTTGTAAGGACGGACAGCGAATCTTTCGTGTTCGGTATAACAATCAAAGGCAACGCGGTTACCTTCCCGGTATCATTATTCGGCGACGACAAATGGAAGAGCAGGGGTACGGGTATAAATAAAATAGCCAAAGTCGACAGCGACGACACGCTGTTGAATATCTTTACCGAGTCGGAACTCAAGGGCAAAAAGATACTTATAGTTACCGCTTTGGGTATGGCGAAGTACGTTGATATAAGCGAATTCGTATTCGATAAAAAGTCGCAAACTACTGCTATGACCTTTAAGGACGAGGACGATTATATCGTAAGCGTAAGCGCTGTCGCTCCGCCCGAAGTAGATGACGGAACAAGGGAAGCGAGAGGTTTTATTCTTGCGATTACAGCGGACGGAATGGCGCTCAACTGCTACGACGACGTGCCTACGCAAGGCAAGAAAGCAAGCGGCGTAAAACTTATGCGACTTGAAGATAAAGATAAGATAATGTTTGCAGACCACAACTATGGCGACGGAGAAATTGTTAGCGTACTTGACAACGGATTTGCAAAGAGAGTTATACTCGGCTGTATTGATCCTAAGATGCGTATGTCAAAGGGTATCAAACTCAACGATTCAAAAGCGGGCGCAAGCATATTCGCAGATATTGTAACCGAACCTTACGATATAGCGATAGTTTTGCCGAACGGCGAAGTCAAGAGCGTTAATACCGAGCAAATAAGTATCGAAGAGCGTACGAATAAGGGCAAAAACCTGATTAAGATTATTTCCAAAGATAAAAACGTAATGACGATAGGAACAGCGCGTAAACACTGTATTATTTAGTTCGGCGGAAAGGCAGGCGATGCAGAATTAAAATGCATCTTTTCCGCCGACTAACCGCTTGGCTCACGCTCGACGTACGGACGTACGACTCGGTTCGCCAAGCGGTCATTCGACAAAAAATCCATCATTTTACTTACTGCATATCTGCCTTCCCGCCGAACGGGGTAGTATGCTATTCTTATGATACCGCCAACAAATTCTGTATTATATTATCAATATGTATTTTATTAAATTAGATTCTTCGACTACGCTCAGAATGACGGATGAATAAGCGTTTCTCTGTACGCTCAGTACAACGAGCAAAAAGCGAAAGTTTGTCTTTTCTCCCGTCATATTGAGCGGAGCGAAGCGAAGTCGAAATATCTAATCAAATAATTAAACAATATAATAAAAAAATAATCAACATATAGTAATAATTTGAGGGCGTCTTGTCCGTTAATTTGACCAAGTAACGCAAAAACGACTTATAATCAACAAATTCAAAATAAATTTGCAAACAAATGTTCATAAATATTTGCAAATAAAGAATCTTCGTTTTATACTTTGACTGTAACCGCAAGGAAGAACGGTTATTGTGAAAAGACAGATAGATGGAGGTGATTGAATGAATCAAGAGATGTGGTCGAAGTGTTTGCTTTCCGCATACAAGGTTTTGCCTACGCTTGCAAAAAGCATAGACAGGCGAAACATGAACGAGGCCTTGGGGAGTTTTTCGTATCAGGGTAATACTATGGACGTTGTAAACGCTATTTTGGATAACAACAAGCGGAAAGAGGCGCTGATAAACGCGAAGGTAATTGTTGACGACGCGCTTGCATCTTTGAAACCTACTTACAGAAAGATACTTGAATTGAAATATCTCGAAAGAATAAAATGCGAAGAGATAGCGAAGATGGAAGGAATGAGTATTAGAAACGTTTTTCGTCGACAGGCGTTGGCGTTGGCGGGTTTTTCAAAATTTTGCATACTGAAAGGGTATGATTGCGAATGGTTGGAAAAAAGGTACTCGAAAGACCCGTTTTTCAGTAAGATAAAAGAACGGATAACGGCGCAGTCGGATAAAAACGCTATGATGAGCGATTTGAGTAAGAGGAAAAAACAGATAAAAGCGGCGGTGGTTCAAATACTCGGCGGAATGCAGGGCGCGTCGCAGACGGCGGTAGCGGAAAGTTGAATTACTACAAAAGAAAATCGGCGGAGAAGATTAAATCTTTTCCGCCGATGAATTTTCGTTAAAATATTAAGATTTACGCTTGGATTTATTCGGCACGAAAATCAGTATGATTATTACAATGCATAGCACTGCGATTACGGCGATAAGCACGTAACGTTCAAAATTGTTTGTTGCGGGCAACGTACCGGGATTATCTCCGCTGTTGCCGGGTTTTAACGTCGGGTCGGATTCGTCGTCCGGAATTTGTTCGTCAGGCTTGGTTTCTGCGATATAGCCGGCGCTGTCGGCAATGCTTTCTTTGTTGAAATCGGCAAGAGTAGTGTCGGTTGCTTTGATATAACAAATTTCCGTTTCGGAAGTCAATAAAGTTACGGTTACTTCTGCAAGAAAATAATAATCGTTGCCGCTATGGCAATATCCGTAAACTTTTCCGATAGAAACCAAGTTTTTGGGAATAGGATTCAAAGGCGTTCTATTTTCTTTGTCGTATAAGGTAATTTGTTCTACGCTTATATTGGACGTAGTAAACGATACGGTATGGAAGTAAGGCGAATCGCCCCATTTAGAAGTTACGGGTTTGCAATATTGATTCAAATATACTTCCGATACGAAAAGTTCAATGCCGTTGTATTTTATTTTCACAAAAGTGTCTACTTTTTCGACGTATTCGAAAGCGTAAGTCGACGGGATATGCAACGCCACCTTGGAGTCTTCATTTGGGGCAAATCTTGCAGGAAGTTCGTTGCCCTTAGCGACATAGTAGTAATTTGTCGGACTTTCATCCGCATAGCAAACGCCGCCGCCTATAAACAGCGCGGTAATAACCGTCATCAGCAGGGTAATAATAATTACTTTCTTCTTCATATACACCTCGTATATTATAACTTAATTATATTCTATTTTACAGGTTTTTACAATAAGATTGACGGATTTATTAAACAAAATAAAAAAATTTATATCGGATTATGACGGAAAAAGAAATTCTCAATACTCTTCTTTTGATAGAGAAAGAAGAGAGACGTCGCATAGACAACGACAAGTTATCGACTTACAATACGGGCGAAAAGGTACACAAAAAGCAAATTGCTTTCCATAAATGTCAAAGACGCAACAGATGGGTATTCGGCGGAAACCGAAGCGGAAAGACGGAATGCGGCGCTGTCGAGGCGCTTTGGTGGGCAAGGGGAATTCATCCTTACAGACAAAACAGAAAAGACGTCGCGGGGTGGATAGTTTCTCTTTCTTACGAAGTTCAACGCGACGTCGCGCAAGGCAAATTTTTGAGTTATCTCAATCCCGATTGGATTGAAGACATAGTAATGCAATCGGGTAAAAAAGCGTCGGCGCAGTATGGAATCATCGACTATATTTTGATTAAAAACGTATTCGGCGGAACTTCTAAGATTTCTTTCAAGAGTTGCGACCAAGGCAGAGAAAAATTTCAGGGCGCGTCGTTGGATTTCGTATGGTTTGACGAAGAACCTCCAAAAGATATTTACGACGAATGCCGAATGCGAGTAGTTGACAGAAAGGGCGAACTTTGGGGAACAATGACTCCGCTTAAAGGTTTGACTTGGGTATACGACGAGATTTATCTCAACTCTTCGCAAGACGAAGAGATATGGCACGAACACGTAGAATGGGCGGACAATCCTTTTTTGGACAGCGAAGAGGTAAAGAATCTATCCAAGTGTATGGACGAAGAGTCGCTTTCGTCCAGACGCTACGGAAGATTCAGCGAGGCGGAAGGAATCGTATACAAAGAATTCAATCCTTCTATTCACGTTATCGAGCCTTTCGATACGCCTTTTGAATGGCAGGACAATATCTCGATAGACCCTGGTCTTAACAATCCGTTGGCTTGTCTTTTCTTCTCTATAGATTACGACGGAACCGTCTACGTAGTCGGGGAATGGTATATGGCGGGGAAAGATATAGATTATCACGCAGGGGAGATTTTCGCGTTGGCAAAGAAATTAAACTGGCATACCGACTCCAAAGGCAGACTTAACGCGCTCATAGACAGCGCAGCCGACCAACATACTCTTGCGAGCAGAAAGAGCGTTTCCGAACTTTTTTACGAGAGAAACATAATTGTAAACACAAACGTAGACAAGCAGTTGTTTTCGGGAATCGCTCAGGTAAAGAGTTATTTTGCCGAAAACAAAATAAAAATTTTTTCCACTTGCGTTAACCTTATTCGGGAACTGAAAACTTACTGGTGGGGCAAGGGCGACAAGCCTATAAAAAAGGACGACCACGCCTTAGACGCGCTTAGATACTATCTGTCTTCCAAACCTCAGGCGACTAAACTTCCTTCGGTTGAAATGAGCGCGATTGCCAAAGATAAACGCAAACTGATAAAAAGTCTGTCAAGACGGCAGAAATAATTTTCATACGGGAGGGAAAAGTGAATGAAGAGATAGAAAACGCAGTGTTTCGCCGAGCGGTCGGGTACGACGTGCAGGAGATAACAGAGGAGTATTCCGGCGATAACGAACTTGTAAAACGTAAAGTCAGCAGCAAACATTATCCGCCCGATATGACGGCTGTCAAGACTATGTTGGAACTTGGATTGGACGGCGACGAATTAAAAAACTTGAGCGACAGTCAACTCAAAGAATTGAAAAAAAGACTGTTGCGTCAACTTGAAGATTTAACAAAAGGAGAGGGAAATGAAAATAATAATTCAGACAAACAAAATTAAGTGCGATATAGGCAAGTGCAAAAATATAGCCAAGTATTCCGTTGCGCCGGACGGCGCGCCTCTGTCGCAGTACGTCAATATTTGCGAAGATTGCGCGGACGAGATTTATTCGGCGCTCGGCAAACATCTCGTTCCCAAAAGTCCCAAAAATATGTTGGCGAAAGCAGTCAGGAGAGGAAAATAATGAAAAGATACGACGAAAAGTACGCGGAAGATTTAGTAAAGGAAGTCCGCAAAGATTATGAGCGCAGGAGAGAAGAAAGAAAACCTCTCGAACTTCAGTGGCGGCTTAACATGAATTTTTACAACGGCAATCAGTATGCGGAGATAACTCCCGTAGGCGATATTGAGCAGTACGGGAAACAGTATTTCTGGCAGGAAAGAGAAGTCTACAATCATATCGCGTCTATCATAGAAACAAGACTTTCAAAACTCAACAGGCTTAAATGCGCAGTTAGCGTAAGACCTTTCAGCAGCGACGACAGCGACGTTTATACCGCAAAACTTTCTACGCAAATCGTAAAGGCGCTTTGCGAAGAAAACAATCTTTCCTCTCTTCTCAATCAAGCCAGCACGTGGAGCGAGGTTACGGGAAGTTGTTTTTTCAAAACGGTATGGTCGTCTGATAAAGGAAGGGTAGTAGGCGAGTCAAAAAGCAAAAAAATTCTCAGAGAAGGGGACGTGGAGATAAGCGTCGTTCCTCCGTACGAGATTTTTCCTGACAGCGTATGCGCGTCGGGACTTGATGACTGTCAGAGCGTCATACACGCAAAGGCCTACCACGTCGACGAAATAAAAGATATTTGGGGCGCGGACGTGCAGGGCGAAGACGTAAACGTATTCTCGCTCGACAACGCACAGATAGGCGGAGGACTGGGATACGACGCTTCTCTTCCGAATATGATTGACAGCGTCGCTCACGATATGTGCGTCGTTATAGAAAAATATTCCCGTCCGACCACGGATAAACCCAACGGCGAATTGATAGTCGTTGCGGGCGATAAATTGCTGTATTACGGAGAATTGCCGTATATCAACGAATTCAACGAACAAAGAGGTTATCCTTTTACCAAAATAAACTGTTTAGATAAGTTGGGATGTTTTTACGGCACCAGCATAATAGAAAGACTTATACCTTTGCAAAGAGCGTACAACGCGGTTAAGAATAGAAAACACGAGTTTATCAACAGACTTGCAATGGGAGTTATGACCGTCGAAGACGGCTCTATAGATACGGATAATCTTGAAGAAGAAGGGCTTTCTCCGGGCAAGGTCTTGATATACAGACAGGGTTCGGCTCCGCCGAAGATGTTGGAATCGGGAAGAGTGCCGATAGATTTCCAGTACGAAGAGGAAAGGATACTGCAAGAGTTTACGACTATATCCGGCGTAAGTGAAATAAGCAAGTATTCCAACATATACAATCAGATGTCGGGTAAAGCGATAGGTCTTCTCGTCGAACAGGACGATACGCGTCTGTCGATTGCCACTACGTCTTTGCGAATGGGTATCAAAAGAATATGCGAACAGATGCTCAGGCTTTACAAGCAATTTTGCAAGACAAAGAGAATGAAGAGATTTTCTGGAGATAACGGAGAGGTAGAACTCGCTTATTTCAACGCAAGCGATTTGCAAAGCGACGACCTTGTATTCGACAACGAAAACGAGTTGACGGATACTCTCGAAAACAGAAGAAACATGGTGTTGGAATTGGCGCAAATGGGTATTTTCAACGGTGAGAACGGCGGTATTACAAACCGAAACAAACTCAAGATCCTTGAAATTCTCGGATTCGGAAACTGGGAGTCGAGTAAAGATATAGACGAAAGCCATAGAAAGAAAGCAATGAAAGAAAATCTGGAATTCGGCAAAGAAAAAATAATCGCCGCCGAATATGACAATCACGATTTGCATCTTGACGAACATTTGAAATGTCTTTTGGAAGAAAAAGACGAGAGATTAAAGGCTAAGATAGACGAGCATATCAAACAGCACAGAATGTTGAAATCAATGACTCAAAGCGCAAATTTAACTCAGGAGGCTACCGGCAATGGAAAACAACGGTAATATAATTCAAAACGCTCAGAACGGCGACGCGCCGCTCGGCGAAAAAACATCGGCGGTCGCAAACGAGGAAATAAGCCAACCAATCGCGGAAGATAATTCCGCGTCGCAATATATATCCAATAAAGAAATCCTTGAAGAAGAGGCTTCGACAAAAGAACAAGAGGGCGAAACTGATATGGGGGAGAAGAACGAAGACACTCCCAACGAACAAAACTCGCCGGCATACGAAGCGGAAGATTGGCAGATTAAGGTGGAAGAGTTTTTCAAAAAATATCCCGTCGCGAAAGGATTCGCCTCAATGATAGGCGAGCAGATAGTGAACGACGAAAGTCTTTCTCGCGACGGAAACTGTCTTGAAAAGGCGTTGGCTAGAGTATTCGATAAAGTTTACGTACCGCCTGAGGAACTTGTAAAAAACGAAAATTTTTTGGACAAGTATGTTTATAACAACCCGAAAATCAAGACGGCGATAGTGGAAAAATACCTTGAAGAATTGGAAAACTCCCGTCCGCCGAAAGCGATTTCTTCGAGAGGTAAAATCACGTTGACCCCGCCCGACAGACCAAAGAGCATAGCGGAAGCGGGCAACGTAATAAAATCTATGCTCAAAAACAGGAGGATATAATGGTAACATTAGAAACAGCAGAAAAGGCGCTTAAAAGCGTGTATTTGAACGTAGTTGCAGATCAACTCAACGTGGGCGTAAACCCGCTGTTGGCGAAGATAGAACAGACGAGCGCCGACGTATGGGGCAAAGAAATAATCAAACTCGTTCCTTACGGTTTGAACGGCGGTATCGGAGCGGGTACCGAAACGGGAAGTTTGCCGACTCCCGCGCCGAATAATTATGACAGATTTAAGTTGGAACTCAAAAACCTTTACGGAACGATAGAACTTTCCGATAAGGCGATAAGAGCGTCGCAGTCCAATACGGGCGCGTTCGTCAACTTGCTCAACGCCGAAATGGAAGGATTGCTCAAAGCGTCCAAATTCAATCTCGGCAGAATGCTTTACGGCGACGGAAGCGGTACTTTGGCTAAGGTTGCGGAAGCGCAGACTACGGCAAGCGCTACAATCGCTTTGGACAGCGTAAGAAATATCATGGAAGGTATGGTAGTAGACGTTATTTCCGCAAGCGGTTCCGCTTATTCCGATTTTACGGGAGTAAGGGTAAAAAGCGTGGACAGAGTTAACAAGACAATTACCGTCGAAACCGTCGCGACTTCCAAATTGGCGCAAGGCGACAGCGTAACCGTACAGGGTTCGCTCAACAACGAACTTACGGGACTTGGCGCGATTTTCTCCGATAAGGATTTGTACGGTCTTTCGAGAGCGGGAAGAAGTTGGCTTGCTCCGAAAACCTATTCCGAAGTAGGCGCTATTTCTTCGTCGAAGATTCAAAGCGCTATCGACTACGTGGATGAAATCGCCGGAAGTCAGATAGACTTCATAGTATGTTCTTACGACGTAAGAAGAAAATATCTCGACCATCTTGCGCTCACGCGTACGAATATCGATTATATGAATCTCGACGGAGGTTTCAAAGCGTTGTCTTACAACGGTATTCCGCTTATTGCCGACAGATTCGTAGAAGAAGGAGATATGTATTTGCTCAACAGCAAAGATTTCAAGATACATCAACTCTGCGATTGGAGATGGCTTGAAGGCGACAACGGTAAGGTCATCAAACAAAAAGCGGGCAGCGCGACTTACGGCGCTACTTTGGTTAAGTACGCGGATATGATTTGCGACAAGCCTATCGGTCAGGTCAAACTTTCGGGTATTACCGACTGATAATTACTATTTGAGTATGAGTTCATTTAATAAAGAGAGTTTTCAGCCAAAAGGAGAGAGGTTATGGAAAAACTGTTCGAAACAGAAGAAGATTTGTTTGATATATCGGCGCGTATAAAGAGCATAGACGAAAATTACAAAATCTACTTTAACGGGGAAACGCGCAGATTTGAATTGCATCACAGCAAAACAAAACCTACTTTTCAATTGGTTTTTCCTTTTGACAGACTCGATAAAAGGGCGTTGGACTACACGCTTGAGAGCGCGATAAAGAATAGAGAACTCATACTTGAAAAAATAGAAAAACGCAACGCCGAAACGCGAAAAGAGAATGAGAGGAAATTGTTTGAAAAGATAATGAATCAAATTGAAATTTGACGCGTTTTCGACACATACGGGCGGGGGAAACTCGCCCTTTTGAATTAAGGAGGGAATATGTTGCTAAAAGAAGTAATAATGACCGCTTTGACGTATCTCGGCGACGAAGAAGTCGCGCTTGACGGCGAACTTGTACGCCATCCGAAACTAAGCCTTTTATCCAGATGCGCGAATATAGTCTTGAAAGAAATAGCGACGGACTATCTGCCGATTACAATCGAAGAAGAGGTAGTTGTAAAAGAAGGCAGGATAAGTTACGACGCGTTTTCGCGAAGAGTGCTGGAAGTACTAACAATTAAGGATGCGAATACGCAAATCAAGTCGGTTTTCAGACACACGCCGTCCTCTTTGGAGGTAGTCAATAAAGATATAAAACGCGCCAAAGTAAAATACAACTGTACGCCCGCCGATATAGATTTGGAAGAACAGTGTCCCGTCAGTCCGCTTGTAGGAGTAAAAACGGTGGCTATGGGAGTATGCTCGGAGTTTTGTTTGATAGAGGGAATGTACGAACAGTCCGTGATGTTTTCGGAAAGATATAAAGAAGATTTGCGCGGAGCGGTCAGAAAAAAGGGCGAGATAAGAATTAAGCCGAGAAGGTGGTATTGATGTATTACGAAAAAAAATACTCGTTGCGTAAACCTGAGCGAAAGAAGTTTACGCTGTCTAATTTCGTAGGATACGACGAGAATAAAAAGTCCAGAACTCTTCCGTGCGATTACGTAGACTGCGTGTTCAATTACGGCTTCAAAAACAATAAACTCGTCAATTCTTACGGTGTAAGCAAATTCAAAAAAGGCGGCTATGAATTTCCGCCGCTTCCCGAAGTAAAGGGGAGACACGGAGTATTCTGTACTACGATGATAGTAGACGACTTGCCGAGATTCACCGCGCTTATATCTTACGCCGGAGAAGTAGCGTTTTGCGTACAAGGCGATAAGGAATGGCGTACCATGAAAACAAATAAATCTATGGCGCATACGCAAGGAACTATTTACTATGTCAACAACGAGCCTTGTTTGTTTTTAGCGGGAGACGACGGTGTAGAGTGGTTTGCCAACAACATTTTTTATGTGGCTATGGGAGAGCCTGTTCTTGACTTATGCGTGCATTACGAACGTCTATTTCTCGTAGTCAAAGGCATACACAACAGCGTATGGTTCAGTCAAGCGGGCAATCCTATGGTATGGGAGCATGAGATAGATAAGGGCGGTTATATAAATTTTGACGGTACCGTCGGAGAAGTCAACGTCATAAGAAGTTTTAACAACTATTTGTACGTTTTCTGCGATTACGGAATTTACAGACTCACCGCTTACGGCGATCAAACGCAGTTCAATCTCAAAAAGATTTATACGTCAAGCGGAAGAATTTACGCCAAGTCGGTTACGGTTTGCGGAGAGTATATCGCATTTGCCGGCGACGAGGGAATATTCCTTTTCGACGGATACGGGGTAAGCAGGTATACTACGAAAGTCAACCATCTGCTATCAGAAGGTTACGATGATATTTACGCGTGCTATTCGCGTAACAAGTATATAATATCTTTTACAAACGAAAAGACCACCGATTACGGGTTATATAACGAAAAACGCGCCAACAATATGCTTTTGATTTTCGATATATTCGATAAAAGCGTAAACGTAATGCGCGGGGTTTCGCTCAAATATCTATGCGCCGTAAATGAAAAGACCTGCTGTAAAGTTGTGGCGATAAGCGACGATTGCGATACTTTTGTCGAACTTGACGACAGCGGACTTTATCTGGGCGAGCCTATGCTCAAATATTGGGAAAGCGGTGAAATAGATTTCGGAAGACCGGCAGACGTCAAACTTTTGAAAAGCGTGGAGTACAGCGCGAAAAACGAATATTATCTCGGGATAATTTGCAACGGCGAGAGACAGGAATTTTTGCTTTCGCCAAACGAAAAGAAGAAAAGCCTGTATATTAAGGCTAAAGAATTCAAATTTTATATCAGAAGCGACAATCCGGTAGATGAGATTTTACCGCCGACGCTTGTCGTGGACTTTCTCAAATAAGGAGAAACAATGAACGGTTTAAGAAAGTTGGAGATTATGTTGGAGGAGTTGGAGGATAATTTCAACAACCATTTGACGAAATCAAAATCCACATATTATTACATTATGAAACCCGACGGCGCTAAAAAAAGTTTGACTTTGAACGTCTATTCGAGAGGAGGGGAAACGGAATGCGAGATACTTATACTTCCCGAATACTCTTCCCAAAGCGCGCCAAAGTGTCAGGTAAAGACGAACGGAGAATTAAGTTTTACCGCGCAAAACGTCGCAAACGTTTTTCCGTTGCCGTTGAAGTCGGGGTATCATGTGTTGGAATTTATATCGGAAGGAGTAGCGGCAGGTTTGAGAATAAGACTTACGGGAGCGCTTTCCGACTGTAAGGAGGCGGCGACAAAAAAATGAATAAGAAATTGAAGAGCATAGCGTTGAGAATTACAAAGTATAAATTGTATTTGTATCTTAAAGCCAACAACGGAGTCGCCGGCGCAATAACAAACATAAGGAGAGAAAAGAATTGACTTGGAATGAATTTAAGAAAAAAATAAAAGATTTTTTTGTCGGGGAAAAAGTCGAAGACGCGGACACGTCTAAATATTCCGAAGATGAAAAGTCGCTAAACGATCAACTCAAAGAGATTGCTGACAGTTACAAACCCCAGTACGACCCGGCGGAAGGTTACGAAGATTTATCCGATTTGTTGCCGGAAAAAATCGAGTTTGAATATCGCGAGTATGAAGGCAAAGACGAACAGGGAATCAAAGACAGTACTTCTCAAAAATATAAAGACCTTCTCGAGAGCGAGTCCAAAATAGTGTCGGATAAGTACGATACGAAAGTCGGAGAAGTGGAGAATAAGAAGCAGTCCGCAAACAAAGAGAACGAGGCGAAAGAAAATCAATTAAATGAAAAATACGAAGAAGTGGAAAAGGCGATAATCAATTCGCTTATTTCCAAAGGACTGTATAATTCTTCTATAAAAGGCGCGCAGCAAAAGGCGAGCGAGGAGTCTAAGTTGAGCGAACTCGAAGGTTTGAGGTCAGAACTTGATAAAAAAATCGGCGATTACGACGCGCAGATAGAAAAATTGAAAGGAGAGGAAAACGTCGCTCTCGAACAGTTGGATTTGTCGTACGCGCAAAAAGTTCAGAACGAAATAAAATCTTTGCTGGAAAAGCGAGATAAGGATATTAAAAGCATAGAAGATTACAACAACAAACTCAAAGAAAAAGAATTAAAATACATAGAAGAAAGAGCCAAAGCGATTGAAGAACAACTTGCGCAAAGACTCAAAGACGAACAATACCTTAAATATCTTGAAAACAAAAACGGATACGCGGGAGAAAAGGCGGAGAATTATACGCAAAGATATAACGTCGCCTTTGATTTTTACAACTCAATGCCCAAGAACGTCGCTTTGAAAATGATAAACGAAAACAAAGATTTGCAGGGATATCTCGGCAATTACTTCGGCAGACTTGTAAACGCTATAGCCAAAAAGGATTGATATGTGGGAGAAAGTTGTTGAGTTGGCGATGAGCGACGGACTGTGGGCGTTGCTTTTCTGCGTGTTGTTGATATTTGAGTTGAAAGACAGCAGAGCGAGAGAAAAGAAATATCAAAACACTATTACAAATCTCTCGCAAGACCTAGGATATATGAATACCATGAACGAGAGTATTGACGATATCCGAGGCAAAATGCGCGAATACATGGAAAGAAATGTATGCGCGACCGCTAAGGAGGAAGTATGAAGGATAAATTGAAAAGTTACGAATTCTGGGTATCTGTCGTAAGCGCGGTTTTGGTGGTGTTGCAGACGTTGAGCATGAAACTCGATATACCGCGAATTACTGAATTTACTACGGCTTTTCTCGGCGCGTTGAGCGTGGCGGGCATATTGAAAAAGAACAAAGTCAAAAGCAACGCGGCTGCGGAAACGGCAGACGGCGGAGAAGTCGGCGAGGTATTGCCGCCGGACGAAATCTCATATTCGTTAGCCGATAAAGAAAATCGCGAAGATTGTTCAAAAGAATATAAAAGCGATAAATAAATTATTATAAATTACGATAAAAGGCTTCCGATAAAGCGCACTTCCCATAGGGAATTAAAAAACTAAATTATTAAGAGTTATACTTTCAAGCAAGGACAAAATCTCTCGAACGATATGTTCGAGAGATTTTTACTACAAACCTTTTAGAAAGATAAATTGAAATTTATAGTTATAACCTGTTAAAAATTACTGTCCTTTCTTTCATTGATATTTTGCCGACTTCATAACCATATTCTTTTGCCTCTTTCTTATAAGTCAAAAACGAATGATTTATTTCAAACCCTAAAATGTTCTTGATTTCTTCATAAGATAATATATATTTTTCTTTATTATTATCCTCTAAATACTTCCATAACGGCTCATATTTACTCATTTTTTAACGCCTCGCAAAATTGAAATTTAATTTTCAATTTTAATAATAATGTCGTATGCAGTAGAACATTCTTCTTTTGATAATTTTGTTTCATTGACCAGATACTCTATTGCCTCATCTTTGCTATCAAATTTTTTTAATATATCTTTTACCTCTTTAAATTTATCAATAGCAACCCGAATTTCGGTGTTCATAATTTCTCGCCTCACTTGTAAATTATTGTTTATCGTACAATTATTATATCACGAAAAATGAAAGAACGCAATCGATTGAATTTTGCGGGAAATATAAAACATATCTATATCTCACTAGGCTACGAGTATCCTAATTCGTCCACGAAAAAAAGTACAGAAAAGGCACAGATTAACGCTATGCCTAAACCTTTTTATTTGCGTTTTATTAAATTCCCTATGGGAATTACGGCAAATCGGGAGTCTTTTTTGCTTTATTAAACTTTGTCGAAATTTTGTCTATTTAGGAAAATTTTTTTACATTGTCGCATATTATAGAATATGTTAAATTTCAGCAGAATTCATTTTATTGGTATTGGCGGAATCAGTATGTCCGCATTGGCGTATTTGACCAGCGAAGCGGGAGTTTGGGTAAGCGGGTCTGATAGGAACGATTCTTCGACGTTGAGAAGACTTTCCGATTACGGAATAAACGCGTACGTAGGAAGCAACAACAGCGTAGTCGCAAAAAGCGATCTCGTAGTTTATTCGTCCGCTATAGGCGACGAAGATTCCGAATTGAAATTTGCGCGTCGCAACAAAATCAGATGTATGGAGCGCAAAGCCTATCTCGCTTTGATTGCAAGCGAATGTAAGAACGTTATCGCAATAGCCGGCAGCCACGGCAAGACGACTACCACGGCGATGCTTTGCAAAGTCGCCGAACTTATCCCTCTTGAATTTATGGGACACGTAGGCGGAATAGTTAACGGAGACGGAAGCAACTACTTCGATACCGGACGGGATTATTTTATTACGGAAGCGTGTGAATACCAACGCAGTTTTCTTTCGCTCAATCCCGATATAGGAGTGGTGCTGAACAGCGATTACGACCATCCCGATACTTATCCTACGGAGCAGAGCATGAAAGACGCGTTCGTTCAGTTTGTCGAGCAGTCCAGAGTCGCCGTAGTCGAAGAAAACTGTTTTAAGCAACTCCGTCTTTCGGCGTTGGACAACGCTAAGGATAAAATCTATACTTTCGGATTTTCAGAGGACGCGGATTTTAGAGCCGTCAACCTTACTCAAAAAGAGGGAAAATTTGTATTCGATATAATTTACGAAGGCGGAAAGGTTCATAATGTCGCGTTGAATCTTTACGGAAAACACAACGTGCTGAACGCTTTGGCGGTGTTTGCGGTATGTTATCTAATATGGCTAGACGGCAGAGAGGTCGCTAAATACATAGAGAGTTTCGAAGGCGTGGACAGACGTTTTTCAGAGCGAGGTAAATTGAAATGCGGAGCGAGAGTAATAGTAGATTACGCTCATCATCCAAATGAGATAGAAGCGACGGTAGACACCGTAAGGCTTATGAGCAAAGGCAAGATTATAGCGGTATTCGAACCTCATACGTATTCCCGTACGAAAGCGCTTCTCGAAGAGTTCGGAAAATGTTTTTATTGGGTGGACGAACTTATAATTTTGCCTACTTATTCCGCGAGAGAAAACAGCGGGATGGGACTTGACGGAGGCGCTTTGGCAAACTATCTCAACGCGCGCGGAGAAGGCGTAATTTATCTTGAAAATTATGAACAAGCGGGGGATTACGTAAATCAAATCGCCAAAGAAAGAGATATCATATTGGTACTCGGCGCGGGAACAATCGACGAATTGGGTAATATTTTAGCGGTACAAAAATAAAATTATCGACAAAGTATTTTTGCTTTGCAAGTACAATAATGAATAAGCGATATAAAAAACGGCGGGGATTCCGCCGTTTTCGCTATTAAAGTATTATTAACACTTGAATATCGTTTTAAGATAATTGCTTTGTTTTGAGAGCGACGCAAACGTAGTCTGCGCTTCGCTAATGTCCACCTGCTGTTCGATAAGCGAGTCGACTTTTACCGTGCCGGTTGCAAGCATATTTATAGCCGTTTCTATCTCTCCGTATCCGTCGGTTATGCCGTAAACCGTAAGGTTGTTGTTGACGATAGGGGAGAAGTCGCCTTTAAGCGAGGGTTTTGACGTATTGAATCCTACAATAGCAACTTTACCGTTTTTGCGTAGATAACTCATCATCTTACCTATTTCCGAACATATATCGCCGTCTATTATCATATAATCGACGAGTTTTCCGCTTGTGATTTCCCTCAATTTGGGAAGGACTTCTTCTTCGACGTAATTTATACAGTAATACGCGCCGAGATCTTGCGCAATGGAAAGTCTTGAATTGTCGTCGTCAATCATGATGGGTATCGCTTGATAATAAATACAAAGTTGCGCGATAATCAAATTTACCGAAGTACAGCCGTAGAGCATAACGTACTTGGTCTTTTCTATATCCATTTTCTCAATAACGTTTATCGCCATGGCTATGTCTTCTATGAAAGTAAACGCGTCGTCGCTTACTCCGGTAGGCACTGTATAAACGTTGTGAAGGGGAGCGTAAACGTAATCGGCGAGATAGCCGTCGTTTTTAAGACCGTTTATTTGATATTTGCCGTTTTCAAGTCTTGTATAAGGCGAAAGCATAACTCTCTGACCTTTTCTCAACGTAATATCGTCGCTTTCGCTGACCAGTCCCACCGCTATTCGGGTAGGGCATAACGGAAACTTAACGTTTTCCATTTTTCCTGAAAACGCCGCCACGTCGCTAGAACAGACGCCTGCGCGTGTAATTTTGATTTTTGCGTACTCTTTTAGGCTGTACGAGCCTTCTTCTGTTTCAGGTTCGATAGTGAAATTTCTTGTTATTCTATAAGATTTCATACTCCCATCTCCATCATAATCGACACATATCCCAAAAATATTATCTTTTGTGCAAATTTTCAACAGAAAATCACAGGTTGAAACAAATTCAACTATTTGAATTATAGCACACTATTTTTACATTTGCAAGTCATTTTTTTATTTGTTCGTCGACACGGACTTTCGACAGATCGAGATACTTCGTATCTATAAGCGATTGGATTGAAATTTTTATTGTTTATTGATTTCGGTGGAAAAAAATCAAATTACCTGATAAATATGCTTGACTTATAAAAATAATACAGGTATAATCTATGAGTAAATATTGCAAAGGTGAGGTAATAATATGAACGAGAATATCCAACCTAATTATCATGACGTTACAGTCGTTTGCGCTTGCGGAGCAAGTTTCGTTTGCGGAACTACTAAAGAAAGCGACGTAATCAAGGTAGAAGTTTGTAGCAAATGTCATCCATACTATACCGGAAAGCAGAAACTGGTTGATACGGGTGGTAGAGTAGATAAGTTCAAGAAGCGTTACAGTCTTTAATTATTTTTGACGGTAATCGCAATTTCGAAAAGTAAAATTTTCGACTAATCGTTATAACAAAATTTCGCTGTCGCAGTCGGTTGCGCCGGCGATTTTTTATATACTTATTTTCGCTTGCCGTATTTGCAACTGCTTTGCGCGCTGACACAAATTAAACGGTAAAAGAAAATCTTCTAATTTAATATTGCGGTATTTATATATTATTTTATTTTATATTCAATAGACAAAAAGTTAATTTGATAGTATAATTGTATAATAGAATCGGTATAGACTATAAAGTACGGAGATTTCAATGGCAAAGAAATATACATCTAAAATCGGAGGACAGGCGGTTATCGAGGGCGTTATGATGAGAGGAGAACGTTCTATGGCCACCGCTGTGCGCGACGAAAAAGGAAATATAGTCGTAGAAAGCAGGTATATAAAGCCTGTTTCCGAAAGACCCAAGTCGCATAGAATTCCGTTTGTCAGAGGAGTATTCAACTTTTTTGATTCTATGGCTATGGGAGTAAAAACTCTTATGCGTTCGGGCGAAGTGTTCGAAGGCGACGTCGAGCCGGGCAAAGTGGAAAAATGGTTTGCAAAAAAACTCAAAATAAATATTTACGATATTATGATGGTATTTTCCGTCATTTTGGGCGTAGCGCTGGCTATAGGACTGTTTTTCTTTTTACCCCTTTTGATAATCACTCCGATAAAAGGCGCAGTCGCGAAAAGTTTCGGAGACGGCGCAAATAATCTTTGGTACGTCAGCGTGCTTTACGCGTTGTTAGAAGGCGTCATAAGAATAATAATATTCGTGCTTTACATCGCTTTGACAACGTTGATGAAGACGGTAAAGCGTACTTATATGTATCACGGCGCGGAGCATAAGACTATCAGTTGCTACGAACACGGACTGGAACTCACCGTAGAAAACGTTCAATCGATGTCCACCGTACACGACAGATGCGGCACCACGTTTATGTTTATCATTATGCTTGTCAGCATTATCGTATTTTCCATAGTGGGAATATTCGAGCCGTATCTCGCTAGTTTAGGCGTATGGAAAAACGTTATACTTTTCGCTTCGAGAATTATTCTTTTGCCGATAATTATGGGCATAAGTTACGAGATGTTGAAAACAATGGCAAAGTATGACAACATACTTGTAAAAATACTTAAATTTCCGGGACTTGCACTGCAAAAACTTACGACGAAACAGCCCGACGATTCTATGGTGGAATGCGCTATTACAGCCTTCAAAACCGTTATGGAAATGGACGCTGACCCGACTTTGCCCGAGCAGAGATTCGATACGAAAAAGTCGTATGAAAAAGTAAGAAAGGAAATAAAAGCCATGCTCAAAGGCGTGGACGAGAGCGATATAGACTGGATATTCTGCGAAGTTACGGGCGTAAAAAGAAGCGAACTTTGCGATTTGACGCATATCAGACAAATGGAATATGAAAAAGCCGTAGAGTACGCGCAAAAACGTAAAACGGGCATGCCGCTCTGGAGAGTTTTTGGAAAAGTGGATTTTTACGGTAGCGATATTGAAATTGACGAAAACGTACTGTGTCCCCGTCCCGAAACGGAGTATTTGGTTGAGAAAGCAACTTCTATAATAAAAACCGGCGACAGAGTATTGGATTTGTGCAGCGGAAGCGGATGTATAGCGGTGGCAATTGCGATGAAGAGCGATTGCAAAGTAGTGGCGAGCGATATAAGCGAAAAAGCGTTGGAAGTCGCAAGAACAAATGCGGAAAATAACGGCGTAGGCGATAAGTTGGAGTTTGTTCAAAGCGACGTTTTTGAAAATATCGAAGGCGTTTTTGACGTAATCGTAAGCAATCCGCCTTATATTCCGTCTAAGGAAATAGCAAAACTCGATAAAGAAGTAAAGGATTTCGACCCTCTTATCGCGTTGGATGGCGGCGAAGACGGACTGAATTTTTATAGAGAAATAGCAAAGAACGCGCCGAGATATATTGCCGACGAAGGCTATCTGCTGTTGGAAGTAGGGATAGGACAGGCGCAGGAAGTGGTAAAATTGCTCGACGGAGAATTTTCTTGCGAAGTGATAAAAGATTTGCAGGGCGTCGACAGAATAATTTCTGCGAAAAAAACAAAACGGGAAACGGTATAAAGAATTATGTTTGAAAAACTTGAAATAATGTTGAAGAGATTTGAGGAACTTACGCTTGCGATAGCCGATCCCGAAATTATAGCGGATCAGGCTAAGTGGCAAAAACTCGTCAAAGAACATTCTCAGATGTCCGAAACTATAGAACTTTATAAGAAATATCTTGCTTTGCAAAAAAGCGTAGAGGAATGTAAGGAAATAATCGCCGACGGCAGCGACGAAGAGATGTGCGCGCTTGCCAAAGAAGAATTGAACGACGCGCATAAACAAATCGAGCAGACAATCAAGGATTTGAAAGTTTCCATGCTTCCCGTCGACCCCAACGACGACAACAACGTAATCGTCGAAGTACGCGCGGGAGCGGGCGGCGAAGAGGGCGGACTTTTCGGAGCGGAACTCGTGAGAATGTATATGCGTTTCGCGGAGAGAATGCGTTGGAAAATTAAAGAGATAGACATGAACTATACCGAACTCGGCGGGGCGAAAGAAGTGGTATTTATGATAAGCGGAACAGGCGCTTATGCAAAACTTAAATACGAAAGCGGAGTTCACAGAGTTCAAAGAGTACCCGAAACGGAATCGCAAGGCAGAGTACACACGTCGACGGCAACGGTTGCGATACTTCCCGAAGCGCCGGATATTCAAATAGAGATACTCGAAAAGGATTTGAAGATAGACACTTACCGTTCAAGCGGCGCGGGCGGACAGCACGTCAATAAGACGGAAAGCGCCGTAAGAATAACGCACTTGCCAACGGGTATCGTAGTCGCTTCGCAAGACGAAAGGTCGCAGATTAAAAACCGCGAACAGGCTATGAGCGTACTAAAATCAAGACTTTACGATTATTTCAGCACGAAAGCGGAAAGCGAGTATGCTGCAAATAGAAAAACTCAGGTAGGTAGCGGAGATAGGTCGGAAAAGATAAGGACGTACAATTTCCCTCAAAACAGAGTTACCGACCATAGAATAGGAATGACGATATATTCGTTGGACGCATTCATGGACGGAGATATTTTCGCAATGATAGAGGCGTTGCAACTGGCGAATCAGAACGAACTTTTGTCAAGACTCGACGATTGAGCAAAAGCAAAACATAAAAAATAAAATATTTTACGGAGTGAAATATGAAATATATCAGTACAAGAAACAAAGAAATCAAGGTTACTTCGGCGCAGGCGATAGTCAGCGGACTTTCCAAAGACGGCGGACTTTTTGTTCCTGAAACCTTTCCCAAACTCGAAAAAAAAGATTTCGAACAACTCATTGAAATGAGTTATCCCGAGAGAGCGGCGAAAGTGCTTTCTATGTACCTTGACGATTATTCTTACGAGGAACTTTTGGATTACGCGACAAAGGCGTACTCGAGATTTTACGGCGAAGACCCCTGCCCGTTGGTAAACGTGGACGACGGACTTTACGTTTTGGAACTTTGGCACGGTCCTACCTGCGCGTTCAAGGATATGGCGCTTACAATGTTGCCTCATCTTCTGTCTGCCGCAAGAAAAAAGACGGGCGAGAGCGCTAGGACTTTGATTTTGGTTGCGACTTCCGGAGATACCGGAAAGGCGGCTTTGGAAGGTTTCAGAGACGTTGAAGGTACGGATATAATAGTATTTTATCCTTCCGAAGGCGTATCGGATATGCAAAAATTGCAGATGATGACCCAAGAAGGCGACAACGTATTCGTCTGCGCTATCGAGGGTAATTTCGACGACGCTCAATCGGCTGTAAAGACTATATTCAACGATAAAGAGATTCAGGAGAAATTGCTTAGCGGAGGGTACAAACTTTCCTCTGCGAATTCTATCAACTGGGGAAGACTCGCTCCGCAAATCGCATATTACGTTTCTTCCTATTGCGATATGATTTCCTCCGGCAAAATAGAATACGGAGACAAAGTCAACTTCTGCGTACCGAGCGGTAATTTCGGCAATATTCTAGCCGCTTACTACGCTTCGCTTATGGGCGTGGGAGTAAACAAACTTATTTGCGCGTCCAACGTCAACAACGTTTTGACTGACTTCTTCAATACGGGAGTATACAATATACACAGAGATTTCCACAAGACGGTAAGTCCGTCTATGGACATACTTATTTCGTCGAATTTGGAAAGATTGCTGTTTGAATTCTGCGGAAGGGACGACAAACTTATCGCCCAAAGAATGGAATCTTTGAAAAAGGACGGAAAATACAGCGTTTCGGAAGAGGAAATGAAAAAACTCAACAGAATTTTCTCCGTAGGCTACGCTACGGAAGACGATACGCTTTCGGTAATCGACAGTTCTCTTGAAGTGTACGATTACTTGATGGACACGCATACGGCGGTGGCTACGAGCGTTTATTACGATTACTACGAGGCTACCGACGACGAAACTCCTACGGTAATAGTATCTACGGCAAACGCTTATAAATTCCCTTGCGACGTTTATCAGGCGTTGTCTGGCGAGTATGTGGACGACGCGAAAAAGGCTACGAAAAAACTCTTTTCCTTCTCGGGCGAGGAAGTTCCCGTTCCGCTTGCGGAGTTGGATAAGAAGCAGGTCAGATTCACAAAGATAATCGACAAGGCGGATATAGCAGACGAAGTCTTGAAATATACGGAGAAAAAGTAATATGAAGACAATATACAGCGCGATACAGCCGTCGGGAATAATGACTCTGGGCAACTATATAGGCGCGGTCAATAACTGGCAATCTATGCAAGCGAACGCGGACAACAAATGTATATTTGCGTTGGCGGATTTGCATACTATTACGGTAAGGCAGAAACCCGAGGATTTGTTTAACAATTCAATGAGTTTTTACGCGCTGCTTATGGCGGTAGGTCTTGACGTAAAAAAGAGCGTGATATATATGCAGTCGCACGTGCGTCAGCACAGCGAACTCGCATGGCTTCTCAACTGCTATACCTACGTCGGCGAAATGAGCAGAATGACGCAGTTCAAAGACAAGTCGGCAAAGCACTCCGACAATATAAATATGGGGCTTATGGATTATCCCGTGCTTATGGCGGCAGATATACTTTTGTACGACGCGGATCTCGTTCCTGTCGGATACGACCAACTTCAACATATCGAGATAACGAGAGATATCGCTTTGAGAGTCAACAATATATACGGGGATATATTCAAGGTGCCGGAAGGTTTTATACCAAAAGTCGGCGCGAAGATAATGAGTCTTCAAGACCCGGAAAGTAAAATGAGTAAGTCCGACCCAAACCCCAACGCAGTTATATCCTGTCTTGACGCGCCGGAAGTCATTATGAAGAAATTCAAAAGAGCGGTTACGGACAGCGATACGGTTATCGCGTACGATCCTGAAAATAAGGCGGGCATATCCAATCTTTTGCGTATACTCGCGGTTGCCGAAAACAAGAGCGTGGAGCAGGCGGAAAAAGAATGCTCGGGATTGAGATACGGCGACTTGAAAGTTCGCGTAGGTGAAAGCGTGGTGGAAATGCTCAGACCTTTTAGAAGCGAATACGACAGACTTATCGCGGATAAGGCGTATTTGTTAAAATGCGCGAAAGAAGGCGCGGAAAAAGCCTCCGAGATAGCGGAGAAAACTCTGAAAAGGTTTAGGGATGCGATAGGTTTCGTTCCCAGACAAGGATAGAATATGTTCGGATACGTAATTCCCGACAAACTCAATATGTTCATGAAAGACTATTACTCTTACAGAGCGTTTTACTGCGGTCTTTGCAAGAGTATAGGCAAGCGCTGTTCGCAGTTGATGCGTATAGGCACTACGTACGACATGACTTTTCTCAACGTGCTGGCGCATGCAGTCGCGGACGAAGAGATGGAAATGAAGTTGGGGACTTGCGTTTTGAATCGCGTACAGAAAAAAATGATAGGCTGCGACGACGAAATCACGCGTAAAGTAGTGGATATAAGCACGATACTTGCGCATTATAAATGTGTTGACGACGTGAGGGACGATAAGTCGTTTTCCAAAAAGTTCGTCGACAAAGCGATAATAAAAAAGCATTATAAAAAAGCAGTGAAACTTTATCCCGCGCTAGACGCATATATTAAAGAAGAATACGAGCGTTTGGCGAATTTGGAACGTGAAAAGTGCGAAAGCGTTGACAGAGTATCCGATTGTTTCGCTATGATAATGACAAAAATAGGCGAAGTCGCTTTGGGCGAAAGATACGACGACAGTTTGCGTAATTTGATGTATAATCTCGGCAAATGGGTATATTGCGCGGACGCGGTGGACGACGTCGACGAAGATTTCAAAAAAGGCAAGTACAATCCGTTTTTGCAGAATTACGAATATAAGGATAAAGCGACTTTTTTGGAAGAAAATAAAGAAAAATTAGAGTTCGTGCTGATGAGTTGTTACAACTCGATACTCAACGACTTCGATAAAATTCAGGTAAAAAAATACGAAGGGATATTGACAAACATACTTTGGTATGGTATGTTGAATAGCACAAGGGAACTGTTAAGGAGAACCGAAAAATGCAAGAAAGTTCATATTTAATTTTAGGTCTGGGCGAAAATGCGACTTTGCAGGAAGTGGAAAACGCTTACAAGACGCTGAAAGAAAAATATCAAAAGCAATGCTTTGAAGAGGGCGAAACGGGTAGTTTTGCTGCGAAAATGCTCTCTAAAATAAGAATCGCTTACAACGACTGTCTTGACGACATAAGAAAAAAAGAAATCATAGGCGAAGGCTCTATATATCAGGCTATCGAAAAACTCGTCGGAGAGAACAAACTCAACGAAGCGCAGGCTTTGCTTGACGAAACCGAACCCAGAGGCGGCGACTGGCATTTCGCGCAAGCGCATATATTTTTCAAACGTAATTGGTTTTTGGACAGCAAAAATCAAGTCGAGATGGCTTTGACCTACGATCCGGAAAACGCCCGTTATAAGACGACTTTATCCGCGTTGAATAAAATGCAATCAACTGTCGACGACGAAACAAAAGCGCAAAGACAGGCGAGAGCAGGTTATTCCGCTCCGCAAGAAACAGGCGGTGGTATGGCAGGAAACGGACTTTGCACTTACTGCGCGTCGTTACTTCTTTGTAACGCGATGTGTTGGTTTTGTTTTTAGGGTGTTCGACGGTAAGGGAAATTTGCGAAATTAAAATGCGTCTTTTCCGCCAATTCAATAAAATAAAAAAGTCCCAACGTACATCCAGTACGAGGGATTTTTTCTTTTATCGCCTTGACATAAAATTCGCTATTTTACTAATCGCAAATCTCCCTTGCCGCCGTACAGAATGGGGTATAATTTTACAGATACCGCCAATGGTATTTTTTTATAAATTCAATATATTAAACTCGACTTTTGACCTATTAGGTTAGTTTGATAGAGAAAGCAAAAGCATAATAAGAATAACGATGTATTTATTGGCAAGACGGCATAAGTAAATAGCATCGTACCCTGCGGTACGTTGGCGTATATTTACTTATGTCGGATTGTCGGGAAAGACGCGTTATAATTATATGTAGTTGCTTTTTTTATCGAACTGAAGGTACGAGAACTTTTTTTTTTATGCTATCTCAACAAAAAATCTATCGCTTTCTTTTTGGAGTTTTCCCCTTACCGCCGAACGATTTTTTTTGACTTTTACCTTTATTCGCCGAACGGGTAGGGGTGTAATTCTTTTGGTACCACAAATAAATTCAATATTATATTATCAATTATGTATTTTATTAAACTAGATTCTTCGACGTTGCTCAGAGGGCGTTCACTACGACTTTGTTGGTCGCAATCACATTTTGATAAAATGCAATTGCTAATTTAACAGTCGAGTTCACGCCTAATCCGACCAAACGTAAAATCTACGCTACGCTGCGATTTTAGTCGGACTTATTTGTATACTGTTTTTTATTTTGACTAGATTCTTCGACTACGCTCAGAATGGCGGGTAAAGTATAACTAACTTTGTAAACTCTCCCGTCATATTGAGCGGAGCGAAGCGAAGTCGAAATATCTAAATTAAATACAGAATTCGAATGTGTGAGCAATGCTAAAAAGTCAAGCAATTATTAGAGCAATGCTATTATAATTTTAATTGGGTGATAATATGATAAAACTTGAACAAATTAGAATTAAACTGCAAAACGCTATAAAGCAGAGCGGATTGACGCAAACGGAACTTGCGCGTCGCTTGGGCGTTCATTATTCCGTAATCAGTCAGTACCTTTCGGGGCGGTCTATGCCTGCGTTGGATACTTTTGCAAATCTTTGCGCTATACTGGAATTAGACGTCGAAGATATGCTTTGCATATCGGAGTACAAGGAAAATTAAAACTTGGAATAAGCGTTGCCGTTATTTTCAATAATACAAATGATTTACATAATTTGGTTGCAATTAGCGGCTGGTTTTGCTATAATATCTAAGGAAAAAAATAAATTTTAATATATTAAAGGAGTTTTTACTATGGCAAATACTACAAACAAGAAAGTATTGGAATTCGTACAAAGCAGAGTTGACCTTTGCAAGCCGTCCGAAGTAGTTTGGATAACAGGCGAAGAGGCTCAATACAAGGCTTTGACGAAAGAGGCTATTTCTACGGGAGAAATGATTGAACTCAATCAAAAGACGTTGCCCGGATGTTTGTTGCACCGCACCAAACCCAACGACGTTGCCCGCGTAGAAGGCAGAACTTTCATTTGCTCTCGCAAGGAAGAAGATTGCGGACCTACCAACAACTGGTGGAAGCCGTCCGAGGCTTATGAGAAACTTAACGGTATTCTCGAAGGCGCTTATGAGGGACGTACTATGTACGTTATTCCTTTCTCGATGGGTCCCGTAGGCGGTCCTATCTCCAAAGTAGGTATTGAAGTTACCGATTCTATCTACGTTGTACTCAATATGAGAATCATGACGAGAGTAGGCAACGACGTACTTGCTGCATTGGGCGACAGCAACGACTTCGTAAGAGGTACGCACGCTAAATGTAACGTAGATCCCGAAGAGAGATATATATGCCAGTTCCCCGAAGACAACGCTATTATATCCGTTAACAGCGCTTACGGCGGAAACGTATTGCTCGGCAAGAAGTGTTTTGCATTGAGAATCGCTTCTTATCAAGGTAAGAACGAAATGTGGATGGCAGAACACATGCTCATTTTGGGTATTGAAAAACCGAATAAAGAAACCGTTTATATGTGCGCGGCGTTCCCGTCGGCTTGCGGAAAGACCAACCTTGCAATGTTGATTCCGCCGGAAGGTTACAGAAAGAACGGTTACAAAGTATTTACCGTAGGCGACGATATCGCTTGGATAAAGAAAGGACCGGACGGCAGACTTTACGCTATCAATCCCGAAAATGGATTCTTCGGCGTTGCTCCCGGCACGAACTCCAAATCCAACTACAACGCTCTCGCATCTACGAGAAAGAATACAATCTTTACAAACGTTGCTCTTAATCCGGAAACTATGGAAGTATGGTGGGAAGCGCTTGAAAAAGACGCCGCTGACAAGAAAAAGCCGTCCTTCCTTATCGATTGGACAGGCAAGGATTGGACTCCCGAAACCGTTGACGCGGAAGGCAAGCCCGTTAAAGCGGCTCACCCGAACTCCAGATTTACCGCTCCGGCTAAGAACTGTCCTTGCATTTCTCCGGAATTTGAAAACGGCGCGGGCGTTCCTATCAGCGCGATAATCTTCGGCGGTCGCCGTCCTTCTACGGTTCCGCTCGTATATCAAGCGAGAAGTTGGGAACACGGCGTGTTTATCGGCTCTATCATGGGCAGTGAAACGACCGCTGCTGCAACCGGCGCTGTCGGCGTAGTAAGACGCGACCCGATGGCTATGCGTCCGTTCTGCGGATACCACATGGGCGATTACTTCCAACACTGGTTGGATATGGGCAAGTCCGTTGACGCAGACAAACAACCTAAGTTCTTTAACGTAAACTGGTTCAGAGTAGACGAAAACGGCAATTTCATTTGGCCGGGCTTCGGCGACAATATGCGCGTACTCGACTGGATGCTTAAGAGAATTGCGGGCGAAGTTGACGCTGTAGAAACTCCTATCGGATACGTACCTAACGCAGAAGACATCAATATCGAAGGTCTTGACGAGTTCTCTATCGATACTTTGAAGGGAATTCTCAAAGTCGACAATGCGGCTTGGAACGTAGAGGCTGACGGAATCAAAGAATTCTACAAGTCTTTCGGCGACAAGTTGCCTAAGGAACTTGCTAAGCAGGCTGACGATTTGAAGAGCAGACTCAACTAATAATCAAAAATACAGTAGAAAGGGACTTGTTTTACAGGTCCCTTTTTCATAATTTTTACATACATTTGACATAACTTACGACTTTACGAAAATTATACTTTTCAAACGAAAATTAGTCGTCTTTCGGCATTTACTTTTAATATTTTTAATGCTATATTTATAGTATAAAGCATGGCGGTGAAAGAGTATGAAAAAACGAATGGACGGATTTGCAAAATTTATTACCAGACACAAAATGCTGATATTATCTCTTGCTCTTTTACTGACGGTGCTATCTTTGATAGCGTTTACGTTTGTTCACGTCAATTCCAACATTTTCGATTATCTTCCCGACGATATGCAGATGAGTCAAGGCTTGGATTATATAAAGACCGCTTTCGGCATGGAGGGCGACGCGATTGTAGGCGTAAGCGGCATTACCTATTCGCAATTAAAGAGTAAAATAACGGAAATAGAGAAGTTGAAAGGCGTAAGCAAAGGCGGGGCGCTTTGGCTGGGGTCGATGTATGAAATGAAGAATTTGGATATATCGTCCATGCTCGACGAGTATGCGGGCAACTCCGCTATAGCGTCGCAAATCGAGAAAATGCTCAACGATTACGGTTTGACAATGGAGGATTACAAAGTTGTCGACGGAGTGGAGTATACGTGCATTAAGGATATAGACGTATCCGAAATGGTAGAAGAAATGCTCGAAAAAGACGACGTTTGCAAACTTTTCTTCCCGCAAAATGACGTGTCGATAAAAGACGCGGTAGAAAAGGATTTGCCGGGCAACTACGTTATCGTCATACAGTTAAACGTGCCGTCGGCTTCCGACGACGCTATGAAAGCGTTGAAGAGCATAGACAAAATTTTCGTTGATTACGAATCTTCGATAGGCGGCAGTTCCAAAGTCATTTCCGACCTTTTCGACAGCACTATCAATGAAATGTGGAAATATATAATTATCGCCGTCCTTGTAATGTTTGTAATATTGCTTTTGACGACGGATAATTTGGTAGAGCCTTTTATCTTAATGCTGACTTTGGGCATAGCCGTTTTAGTCAATATGGGTACGAATATTATTTTCGGTTCGGTGTCCGTAATAACTTTCTCCGCGGCGTCGGTACTCCAATTAGGACTGTCGATGGACTACGCGATATTCCTTATACACTCGTTCAAGGACGAGCGAAAACACGCGCTGACGGACGATCAAGCGATGCGTATCGCTATCCCGAAAGCCTTTTCGACGATAACGGCGTCTTCGCTTACGACGGTAGGCGGTTCGCTCGCGTTGCTGTTCATGAGATTTGAAATAGGCGTGGATTTGGGACTTGTTCTTGCAAAAGGCGTTTTCCTTTCGCTGATTACGATAATAGTCGTTTTGCCGTGTCTTATACTTTTGACTAGAAAAGGTCAGGAAAAGACGGCGCACGCTGTCGTTATTCCAAAACTCAACAGAGTGGCGAGTTTTTCTGTCAAGCACAGAAAAGTATTTGCGATAATCTTTGCGGTATTATTTATACCGGTATTGATTCTTCAATCCAAAGTGGAACTCAATTACGTCAAATTCAGCGATTCAAAAAAGACTCCGACGCAGATAGATACCATAGTAGAGAGTATGTCCAACTCCGTTATCGTCGCGTTGCCTATCTCTTACGCTGACAAAGAACAGCAGAAAGAAAACATAAAAAATCATACTTTGAGAGATGAAAACTTAGAATTTATCGAGGAAGTCAAAAACGAATCGACCGACAACGTAATGGGAGTGCTGGGAATTTATTCGATTGTACCCGAAGAATACTATTCGCTGATAGAATTCATGTGTTCGCTGATGAATAACAAACTTATCGCCTCGCAGTTGCCTGACGAAGCGGCGACATTGAAAGGACTTGCCGGCGACAATCACGCGCTGTACTTTATAATGATTAAGGATGAGGCGGAAAGCGAAAAAACGTCGCAGACTCTCGCCAATATCAAGACTTCTATCAACGAACATTTCGGCGACGACTTTTATCTTACCGGTATGGCTCAAGCCAAAGCCGACCTTGCCGAAATTACGCCGAGAGATTTCAACGTAATCACTATAGTATCAGTGCTGATAATCTTTTTGATACTGTTGTTGACGATACGCTCTTTTAAGATGTCGGTTTTGATTATCATAGTAATAGAGTTCGGTATATTCGTCAATCTGTCAATAAACGCTATAACGGGCGCGCCTATAAACTTTATGGGATATATCATAATTTCGTCTATTCAATTGGGTGCTACGGTCGATTACGCGATATTGTTCTCAGTAAAGTACAAGAATTATATCAAATTTATGCCCGCGCGAGAATCGGCTTACAGGTCGTTGAGCGAATGCGCATTGTCTGTGCTTACGTCGGTGTCGATAATGGCAGGTTGCTGTCTGTCGGTAGGACTTGTAACGTCCAACTTAATTGCGCGCGAAATAACCGTGCTGATAGCGAGGGGAAGTATTATAAGCGGAATACTCGTACTCTTCGTGTTGCCTAGCGTAATGATACTTGCGACGGGCAGAGTGGCAAAACTGACCAAAGTAGGAAAGAAGGCGGCGAAAGTCATAAAGAAAGATATAAATTCGGCGGAAAAAGAGAAAGCAAAAGGGCAGCAAATTGACTTGTAGTAAAACAATTACGGTTGTACTATATTGATTTGCCTTGACTATTGAATTTTCCAATAGATTCATAAGACGGGTAATTTAGTAACGATAAAGGCAGAGTAAAACTAATCGTATTTTCTGTTCGATAAAAGTATCCGTATAATATAAACAAATATAAAGTAATTAGAATCTATAAAAAGCGGACGGTTTTCACCGTCCGCGAATTTTTGTTTATTTGAGTATTAAAGAACTCTAACTGCCAACGCTTTGGATTTAAGCGCGTCGATTTCGCTGTCGTTTGCGTTTGACGAAAGGTCGGCGATCACGTAAGCGATGTTTCCGCGAGTAGCGCTTGCGATAGCGCTGACGTTGGTCAAAGTAGCGTTGACTTGCGCAACTGCGTTTTGAACGTCGGAAGAGATAACGCATACGCGCGCTTTTCCGCTGCGTTCAACTTGCAATTTGGGGAAGTTTACGCTGTTGACGATATTTCCGTTTTCAAGATAATCTTTGAGTTGGTTGGCTGCCATAACCGCGCAGTTGTCTTCCGCTTCCGCTGTGGACGCGCCGAGGTGCGGTATAGTGATTACGCCGTCTACGCCCAAAAGTTCGTCGCAGGGAAGGTCGGTAACGTACTTAGCGACTTTGCCGCCCGCGATAGCCTTCTTGATGTCGTCGTTGTTGACGAGTTCTCCTCTCGCAAGGTTTATGATTCTAACGCCGTCTTTCATAAGCGCGATAGTATCTTTATTTACAGAATTCTTTGTCTGCGGAGTAGCGGGAACGTGCAGGGTAATATAATCGCAGTTCTTGTAAATCTCGTTGAGGTCTGTCGTCAACTGTATAGGCAAATCGGTAGAGGATACGAAAGGATCGTAAGCGATTACTTTCATGCCCAAAGCGAGTACTGCGTTTGCCACAAGTTTGCCGATAGCGCCAAGTCCTACGATACCGAGAGTCTTGCCGAATATTTCCTGTCCTACAAAGGCTTTCTTGCCTTTTTCTACCTGTTTGCTGACTTCGCCGTTTTTCTCTAAATTTTGAGTCCAGTTGATACCCTCGTAAATTTTTCTCGAAGATACCAAAAGGGAGAAGAGTACGAGTTCTTTGACCGCGTTTGCATTCGCGCCCGGCGTATTGAATACGCATACTCCTTTTTCGGTCATTTTGTCAAGCGGAATATTGTTTACGCCCGCGCCCGCTCTCGCAACGGCGATTACGCTTTGGGGCATATCGTATTCGTGCATGGAAAAACTTCTCAATACGATAGCGCAAGGATTTTTCGCGTCGCTTGTTACGCTATATTTGTCTTGCGTGAGTATAGCGTTGACTTTATTGCTGATTTCGTTGAGTTTCAATATCTCTTTCATATTTATACCTCTTAATTACTTGTTGGCGATTTCAAACTTCTTCATAAACTCAATAAGAGTCTTCACGCCGTCAACCGGCATAGCGTTGTAAATAGACGCGCGCATACCGCCTACAAGTCTGTGTCCTTTGAGCGATACAAGACCCGCGGCGCCCGCTTCTTTTACAAACTTAGCGTCAAGATCTGCATTAGGAGTAACAAACGGAACGTTCATAAGCGAACGGTCTTCTTTCGCTACGCCGTTGGAGAAGAAGTCGGAGTTGTCGATAAAGTCGTACAAAAGTCCCGACTTGTATTCGTTTAGTTTTTGCATTTCGCTTACGCCGCCCATCTTTTTGAGATAACGCAAAGTAAGCATAGCCATGTATATCGGGAAGCAAGGCGGAGTATTGTAAAGACTGTTGTTGTCCGCTTGCGTTTTCCATTTGAGCATTGTGGGGCAGATAGACATGCCTTCTCCGATAAGATCGTTGCGGGCAATAACTATCGTTACGCCTGCCGGAGCAAGGTTCTTCTGCGCTCCTGCAAAAAGTACGCCGTATTTGCTTACGTCGATTTTCTCGCTTAAAATGTTGGAGGAAATGTCCGCCACAATGTTGGCTTTAGTATTCGGTAATTGAGTAAATCTCGTTCCGAATATAGTATTGTTTTGACAGATATAAAGGTAATCTATATCGTCTCTGATTTTCAATTCTTTGGGGATATAAGTAAATTTCTTGTCTTCGGAAGAACCTGCTACTGCAACGTCGCCGTATTTTATCGCTTCTTTGTAAGCCTTTTTCGCAAAGTTGCCCGTAACTATGTAATCCGCTTTTCCGCTTCCGGTGAGAAGATTGAGCGGAACCGCTTCAAACTGTGTAGAACCTCCGCCTTGAACGAAAATTACGCTGTAATTGTCGGGGATATTCATAAGTTCCTTAAAAAGGTCGATACACTCGTTGTTGATAGCGTCGTAGAACTTGCTTCTGTGGCTCATTTCGCATACGCTCATACCGCTTCCGTCGTAATCGAGGAAATCTCTTTGCGCTTCTTGCAATACTTCCATAGGTAACATGGACGGTCCTGCCGAAAAATTGTAAACTCTCATATACACTCCTTTTGACTTTGTCAAATATGTAATAAATTTTTAATACTATAATATTATATCACTCAATAATTAAGTTGGCAAATAATATCAGCAATTTGTAAAAAATTTAACAATAACGTTTTGGAAGTATATGAGAAAACCGATTATGGTATTATATTTACTTTTTACGTTTGGTTGGGGAAGCGAAGCGTAGTCGAAGAATCCAGTCTAATGCCGAAGGCTATCCGTATTATAAATAATTGATTGAAATACGAATGAATACTTGATTTTTAGGGAACAATTTGATATAATAACAGCATAAAAGTTCCCTAAAATGAGTGTGTATGGAAAACAATTTTGAAAAGATTCAAGAATTATTAAGGCAAAGAGCAGAACTGATGGCAAAATTAAATCTTTTGCCTTATGACGGCACTCCCGAAATAAAAGTAAATGCGAGCGGTAAGTATATTTATTTGAGAAAGCGAGAGAACGGTAAACTTACGTCTAAATACGTAGATAAATATTCGGATACTCTCTATCAATTGCTGTTGAAGAATTCAAAAGAGGCAAAAGAGTTTAAGAAACTTATTCGCGCGATTGAAAAAGATTTGGCAAATCTGGGATTTTCTGCAAGCGATTTATCTCCGAGAGTAGAACTTAATTTGGAATTTGCAAGAATAAATATGAAATCCAATATTTATGACCAAGCAATATTGGAAGGAGTAGCCACAACGTTTCCGCAAACTGAAACTATCATAGATAACGGTATAGTTTCGGGAATGACCCCGACAGATATTCAAAAGATATTAAATCTAAAACACGCGTGGGAATTTATTTTGGATAAAGACGTTATATCTTCAAAAACCAATTTCTATATTTTAAGTTATATTGCAAAACTCGTCAACGAAGGATTCTATAAGAACGGCGGAAGAATCAGAGCAGTACCCGTTTCAATCGGAGGCACTAATTATGTACCGCCTCTTCCGATAGAAAGCGATATTAAAGATAATATAGAAACAATTCTTACTCAAGAAAAAGAAATTATAGACAAAGCCATTGACCTATGTCTATATTGTATGAAGACGCAGATATTTAATGACGGCAACAAAAGAGCGTCTGTAATATTTGCCAATCATTATCTGATTAGTCAAGGAGAAGGACTAATTATTATTCCCGAAAAAGAAGTGCCGCTATTTAGATCGCTTTTAGTGAATTATTATGAAAATGAAGATAACAATGCCATTAAAATATTTATGAGAGAGAAGTGTTGGAAAACATTTTGATAATGGTAAGTAAAAAATCTAACAATAATGGATTGCGACAACGTTCACCGACCAGTCGTAAAATCTACTCTTGGTCGGGAAAGCGAAGCGAAGTCGAAATATCTAATTCAATGCCGAAGGCTATCCGTATAATAATAAATACCTTAATGTAACGACCTATGCCAATTGGTATAGAAACGATTTAATTTTTAATTTATTCAAATTCAATGTTTCCGTTTAAAAATATAGGGTCATTAAGAAAGTCAAGTATGCTAATACCAAAACCTCTTGCAACCATATAAATTGTACTAAGCGTTACAGTTTTGTTCCGTCCTTTCATGATACATTGCATACTTCCATGTTGAATGCCCGAATCTTGTTCTAAACGATATTGAGTTATTCTTTTTTCTATTAACAAATTTGCAATTCTTTTTGCAACCGCGTCGTTTACTGTCATAATCCTCTCCTTATGTATGTAGATTTGCCTTCATAATAATTTTAAGGTCAACAAATTGCAAAAATAGGAAGGTTTACCTTCTCATATTGTTTACATTCCCAAAATTTTAATTTATAATATATGTATGAATCTTATTTATATATTGAGGTATAGTTATGACATTAGATTTAGAGAAACTAGAAAAAACAACTACTGCGTGCTTTACGGGGCATAGAAGTCAAAAATTGCCGTGGCGATTTAATGAAGATGACGAGAGATGTAAAAGCATGAAAGAAAAATTGAGAATTGAAATCGTCAAGGCAATAGAAAACGGTTACAAAACTTTTATTTGCGGAATGGCAATAGGCTTTGACATGATTTGCGCGGAAACGGTGTTGGCGTTGAAAAAGCAATATTCGGATATTAAACTCATAGGGGCGTTGCCTTGCAAAACTCAAGACAGTAAATGGTTTTATAAAGACAAAATCAGATACAGAAATCTTTTAGATAAACTGGACGGAATTCGCTGTATATACGATACGTATATCGGGTCGGAATGTATGTTGGAGCGTAATAGATATATGGTAAACAATTCTTCGCTTTTAATAGCGCTTTTTGACGGGATTACCATCGGAGGTACAATGTCTACCGTAGAATACGCTAAAATGCAGAATTTGAAAATAGTCGTTATAAGACCGTAAAAAAACAAATGAGAAGTAAAATATGAAAAATTTAGACGATTCATTCGGACCGCAAACTAGGGAAGTATATACTAAACAGTCTGTTGATTGGCATATCGTGATTCATTGTTTAGAAAGTCTGAAAACGATGCAAAAAATATTCGACGATAAGAAGTTTAGCGATTTGTACAATCAACTGTTGACTTATGTAGACAAAAAGTTGGACACTCACTATAATGGCGCAAGCAAAGATATGTATGTAATAGTAAAACAAAGCGCGACCGAAGCGGAATATGCGCGCTGGTTGGATTCGTTCAATAAGAATCAATAACGTCGATATTTTATTTAATATTCCTCCGCATAGAAAGAATAAAAGGAAAATTTATCCACAAACTACTATCAACAAAAGCGTGTGGAGGAAAATATGCAAGCAATTATTATGGCGGGCGGAATGGGCAGCAGATTAAGACCTTTGACAAATTCTATTCCTAAGCCGTTGGTCAGTATTATCGATAAACCCGTAATGGAGTACGTTGTTGAAAACTTAGCGCTCGGCGGAGTAACGGATATTGCCGTTACGGTAGGCTATAAAAGCGAGATGATTATGGACTATTTCGGAGACGGAAGCAAGTGGGGAGTATCCTTGACTTACTTTGAAGAAAAGGAGCCTTTGGGTACCGCGGGCGGAGTAAAGAACGCAAGCGAGTTTATAAAAGACGACTTTTTGGTTTTGTCGGCGGACGGTTTTTCCAATATCGACATTTGCGATTTTTGCGATTATCACAAATCGCATAGACAGTCAATTACTATGGCGGTAAGATATATGCAGGACGCAAGAGGTTACGGACTTGTCAGGACGAACGAGGACAGTATTGTTACTTCTTTTGCAGAAAAGCCAAAATTTCTTTGTTCGGGGTTGATAAACATGGGCATATACGCTTTTGATAAAGAAATTATCGACGAGATTCCCGAAGGAAAATGCGATTTCTCTTACGATATTTTCCCTAGACATATCGGCGATATAAAATCCTATTCGACGGACTGTTTTTGGTCGGATATCGGCACTTTGTCGGATTATTATCTTACCAATCACTACGTCAGCGTTCATCCCGAAAATTTCGGAGTAACGTTCTGATTTATACGAAAAAAATCATATTGCTTATTCAAAACGGAAGGTTCAACCCTTCCGTTTTTTTATGGATAAAATAGAAGCCTTGGACAGAAGAATTATTTCTGCAAAAAACGTCAACTATCTTCAAATAAAGCCAAACTTTATCCGCGTTTCCCTTGAATTTTTATTATTTTTATTATATAATTATACTTGCAATAATAAAGTCGGCAGAAATAAAAGACAAAAGGAGTCATTTTGGCAAAAAGACAAAAACAACTTGAAGTTTCGTTTTTGGGCGGAGTGGGAGAAATAGGTAAAAATATGACCGCGTTGCAATACTCGGACGATATAATTATCGTCGATTGCGGTTCTTCCTTTCCGTCTTTCGACGATACTCCCGGAATAGATTTGATACGACCCGATTTCTCGTTCATAAAAGACAATATCGAAAAAGTCAAAGGAATCGTAATCACGCACGGACACGAGGATCATATAGGCGCGTTGCCTTATCTTCTCGAAGAATGCGGCAATATTCCCGTTTACGGTAGCGCGCTCGCTATCGCCCTTATAAAACACAAACTTACGGAAAAGAAACTTCCCATGCCCAAACTTCACGCGGTAAAGGGAGGCGACGTCAAACATATCGGTTTGTTTTCCGTGGAGTTCGTAAGCGTTACGCACTCGATACTCGGAGCGTTCGCGCTTTCCATATCTTACGGAACGGGCGTGGTATTCCACACGGGCGATTACAAAATCGACCATACTCCGATTGACGGCGAATGTATAGATTTGGCTAGAATCGCGGCGATAGGCAACAAGGGCGTTACGCTCATGCTCGGCGAATCCACGAACGTGGAGAAGAAGGGTACTACGATTTCGGAAAGAGACGTAGGTATCACTTTGGAAAGGGTAATAGAAACAAACAGGGACAAGCGTATAATAATCGCTACGTTCGCTTCCAACGTAAACAGAGTTCAGCAAATTATCAATATCTGCGAAAAAGTGGGCAGAAAAGTCGCGTTTGACGGCAGAAGTATGGTTAAAATATCCGAAATCGCGCAGGAACTGGATATGCTCAGTTGCAAGGAAAACACGCTTATTGACATAGAGGATATAAAGAGCGTGGAACCGTCCAAACTTTGCATAATATCCACGGGTTCGCAAGGCGAGCCTATGAGCGCTTTGACAAGGATGTCCAACGGCGAAGACAAAGACGTTATAATAGGCGACAACGACGTCGTCGTAATCTCTTCTCAACCGATACCGGGCAACGAAAAGGCGGTTTACGCTCTTATCAACAACCTTTATCGCAGGGATGCGAAAGTACTTTACGGGTCGCTTGAACAACTTCACGTTTCCGGACACGCCTGTCAGGACGAACTCAAACTTATGCTTTCGCTCGTCAAGCCTAAGTATTTCATACCCGTACACGGAGAATACAGACATCTCAAAAAACATCAGGAACTCGCTTTGTCAATGGGCTTAGCCAAAGAAAATATAAAAATAGTAGACATAGGAAGCAGAGTCGCTGTGGGTAAAAAGTCTATACAGTTTATCGACGGAGTGGAAGCGGGCGAAGTTTACGTGGACGGTTTCAGCAATGTCGACAGTCTTGTGCTTCAGGACAGAAAACAACTTATGACCGACGGCGTAGTAATAGTCTTGCTCAATATAAACGTTGCGGACAGACAACTTATCTCTTTGGATATACTCACAAGAGGACTTATGTTCGACGAAGAGTTTTTGGAGAGCATAAAAGGGATAGTGGAAGACGTATTCAATTCGTCGAGTTATAAGGACGAAACGAGCAGAGGCGGATTGAAAAACAGCATAAGAAAGAAAGTGGCGAGAGTTATTCTCAACAAACTCAAACAAAAACCGATGATACTTCCCGTGCTTATCGAGCAGGTAAAGGAAGAGCGGACGGAAGAAGAATGACGGACAGACTTGAAATTCTCAAACAGGTACACGACGGCGCGAGAAAGGATTTTATAATGATACTTTCCGACGAATGCGAAGAGGTGCTGAAAGGACTTTTTGAGGAGAACAAACCCAAAAGAGTTTTGGAGATAGGGACTGCTATAGGATATTCCTCTTCGATAATGGCGCTCGCGAGCGACTGCGTAATCGATACAATAGAAAAAGACGGGGAGAGAATAGAAAAAGCCAAAAGGCTTTGGAAATATCTCGGCGTGGAAGATAGAATAAATTGCCATCACGGCGACGCGGACGAATTGCTTGCAAGCGTAACTGAGGGAAAGACTTACGATTTCGTATTTCTCGACGGAGCGAAGTCGGCGTATAAAAGGCAACTTGAATTTTTGGAGCCTTATATAGAAAAAGGCGGAATAATTCTTTGCGACGACACACTCTATTTGGGATTGGTCAAGGGCGAAGAAAAAGTCCCGCACAAACACAGAACGATAGTCAACAATATGAGAAAATTTCTCGTATATTTGGAAGAATCGGGCAAATTCGATTATCGACTTATAGAAAAGGCGAACGGAATTGCCATAGCGAGGAAAAGATGAAAAGATTGGAACTGCTTGCGCCGGCAGGCGATATGGACAAACTCAAAACCGCGTTGCATTTCGGCGCGGACGCGGTATACGTCGGCGGAAGTAAATTTTCATTGCGCGCCAACGCGAAAAACTTCGGAGAAAGCGAACTTGCCGAAGCGGTGGCGTATACTCACGGCAAGGGAAAGAAAATATATGTCGCAGCGAATGTGTTTGCAAACAACGAGGATTTCGACGGACTTAAAGAGTATTTTATATCCTTGAAAAAAATAGGCGTTGACGCGGTTATTATCAGCGATCCGGGAGTTTTGGCGTTGTGCCGCGAAGTCGCTCCCGATTTGGAAATACACCTCTCCACGCAAGCCAATACCACCAACAAGTATTCCGCTAAATTTTGGGCGGAGCAGGGCGTAAAAAGAATAGTGTTGGCGAGAGAAACGCCGATGAAAGACATATCTCAAATAAGAGAGTTTTTACCGCAAGACGCGGAGATAGAAGCGTTTGTACACGGAGCGATGTGCATAGCGTATTCGGGAAGATGTCTTTTGTCCAACGCGCTTACAGGCAGATCTTCCAATAAAGGCGATTGCGTTCAGGCGTGCAGATGGGAGTACAGCATTGTCGAAACAAACAGAGGCGGACAGCCTTTGACAATAGGTCAGGAAGACAGAGGAACTTATATCCTAAACTCCAAAGACCTCAATATGATAGAGCATATCGGAGAACTTGCCGAAGCGGGCGTATACTCGCTGAAAATAGAAGGAAGAATGAAATCGCCTTATTACGTCGCTAGCGTAGTCAACGCGTACAGGCAGGCGATAGATCTGTATTATCAGTACGGAAAAGACGCGAAACTTCCGACGGCGCTGACAGACGAGTTGTACAAAAACAGCCATCGCGAGTACACGACGGGATTTTATTTCGGCGAAAAAGATACCGTTTGTCTTCAAACGTCCCAACCTAAATGCGACTACGAATTTATAGCGCAGGTAAAGGGTTACGACGACGAAAAAGGCATGCTTGCAATCGAGATGAGAAACAGATTCGCAGTCGGCGACGATTTGGAGATACTTTCCGCAAACAGCGAATACGCGAACAGGATTTTGCATATAGAAAAAATGTACGATTGCGATATGCAACCCGTTGAGGACGCAAAACTGGTTCAGCAACTGCTGTATATTCCTACCGATATAAAGTTGTCTGAAAGGGATATTTTGAGAAAGAAAAAACCTATTAAGCAATCATAATAAGACGTAGAAGCAAAAGATAAGACGAAAGCAAGAAAGGGCATAGAGAAATGAAAAAGACGGTATTGATTTTATATTCAGACAGGTACGATACCTCGGCAGTAGCGCTTAAAGAGTATCTCGAAGACGACGGAAAGTACGACGTCGTCGCGCTAAACGAGAGCAAGTACGATTCTATGAGACTGTTGAAGACTTACAACGGACTCTATAAATTCACATACAGAAAATCGCCCTTTTTCAACAACGTTATCGTCAATTTGCCTACCGCGGAAGTCAAAAGAAAGAAGGATAGCGACGGCAATATCGTCGCGTATAAGCCTAATAGCGAAACTTTCCAAAGATGGAGAAAGTTTGACAATATCGCAATGAGATTCGA
This sequence comes from uncultured Christensenella sp., assembly GCA_910584635.1. GTDB lineage: Bacteria > Bacillota > Clostridia > Christensenellales > UBA3700 > RACS-045. The sequence goes on from CAJUBA010000004.1 coordinate 55,617, forward strand.
CGCGGATTACGTAATTTGCACCAGTCAGTACACTATCAAAAAAGCGGTAATAGCCAAGGAAAAATACAGACTTAAAGGCAAGATATTCACATTGCTGACCGATTACGCGTTGCAGGATAATTTCGTAAATTTCGATTTGGACGGTTACTTCGTGATTACAAAGCGTACGAAAGACGCGCTGGTTAAAAAAGGATTGGACGAAAGCAAAATTTATATTATCGATATGCCGCTGCCTACTCCCGCTCCGATAAAGCGTACGAACGAAGAGATAAGAAAACAGTTTGATATTCGCAACGACCTTCCCATCGCGCTTATAGTCGGAGGCAGATACGGCTCCAAATACGTTTACGACGCGCTTTTGAGCGTGTGCGACAGAGAGGAACTCAACTTGCTCGTTATGCTCGACGGCAATATTTCCGTGCAGAGAAAGTTCGAGCGTTGGAGCAAAAAAAATCCCGCGACCAACAACGTCTATTTCGTTCAGAGTTCAAGCGAACTTACGAGAGCGTATTTTATCGCCGATTACGTTATTTCCGCTCCTACCGCCGCGATTTGCTACGAAACGCTTTTGAGAAAAATACCGCTGATACTTATGGACGGCGCCAACAACGTGGAAAACAAAAACGCCAAGCATTTGATAGCCAACGGCTTTGCCTATTCGGGTATAAATAAAAAACGTATCGACAAGGCTTTCGAGGAAATCGATAAGGACAATTCGGTTTGGGCGGAGATTTGCGACAGGTATTTCAAAAATGACGGAGCCGAACAGTTCCTAAAATGTCTCGATATTATAGACGAGGGCAAAAACCCCAACGAAGAATATCTCAACAGAGTAGAGGTGTCCGACGATAAGGAAATAAAAGAGCAGGAAGAAGGGACTGTTTTGATAGAAGAGAAAAAACGCAAAAAGAAATTCTTTTTCAAAAGGAAATAAAGGAGATAAAAATGGTAAAGCATATTGTGATGTATAAACTCAAAGATTCTTCTCTTGAAAACGCGCAAGCGCTCAAAGATAAATTTATATCGATGAAAGGAAAAATCGAAGTGTTGAAAGAAATCGACGCGGGAGTAGACGTTTTGAAATCCGCGAGAAGTTTCGACGTGGTATTGACGTGCGTTTTCGACAGTTTGGAAGATATGGAGATTTACAAAAATCACGCGGTACATATTCCCGTTATGGAATACGTCAAAAGCGTCGTGGAAGTATCTCACAGCGTAGATTACGTTTTTTAATGAAAATAAATCAATATATTAAATATAGGAGAAAGGAGTGCTATTATGACTAATATTCAAATCAAACTGTTGGACGGCAGAGTAATGAACGCCGCTCTTGACGAAACCAACGCGCCTATCACGGTTGCAAATTTTCTTAAACTTATCGACAACGGATTTTACAACGGACTTATCTTTCACAGAGTTATCCCTAATTTTATGATTCAAGGAGGCGGTATGGATCCTTCGCTTTGTCCGAAAGACGCGAAAACCATAAAGGGAGAATTCCGCGCCAACGGAGTAAACAATCCTATCGCGCACAGGACAGGTACGCTTTCTATGGCGAGAACAAACGTAATGGACAGCGCGTCTTCTCAGTTTTTCATCTGCGTTGAGGACTGTTCTTTTCTTGACGGACAGTACGCCGCTTTCGGCGAACTGACGGACGAGGAAAGCATTAAAGTAGCGATAGATATTTCAAAAGTAAAGACCGTGAGAGTAGGTTATTACGACGACGTTCCTTACGAGCCTATCGTTATTCAGTCTGTCGTTAGAGTGTAATTAAAATATCAAAATACGAATACGCCGACGTTTTGTCGGCGCGCAAAAACGCTCCCTTGTATTGTCGTACGGGGAGCGTTTTTAATACCGCTTATATGAAAATATAGAATCTTTATTTTTGTATTGTTGTCGCAATTTTTTACTAAAATCAATGGAGGTAAAGTTTTGTCGCATTTTTGTCAAACAAAGAAAAGGATTTGCTTTTTATCGGCAAAGGACAGAGTATCCAGGCTACGCAGATTGAAATCGCGAATGCGTTGACGTCTATATTGCCTGCGAGTAGGAATAGTATTCCGTAGGAAAACAGTATCGACGTTATGCTCAGATACAGTCTTTTTGCAGGGCGGAATAGTATAATTGAAATCGCAACTATCCCCAAAGATACGGCAAGATAGGAGAATGCGAACCCGTCTACGAATTCGGATATGTTCAGCCAAAACGCCACAGTTATAGATATAGGGATTATTTCTATCAAATCGCCGATTGATATATCGACGTAAAGCGATAAGAATACAAACGCTACGGCTGTGAATATAAAGAGCAAGTAGTCGTTTTGAGAAATAAGCGACATAGCGTAAAATGCGCAGAATACTATCCATATTGCCGCGTTTCTTATAAATCCGTCAGGGTAAAATAACAAAGTCAACGCCAAATAAGCGACGCTTGACACAATCAGCAACTCCATAAAGATGTTATGCGCATAATCTCGCTTGTTATGAATTGAGCGGACAAATACTTTACATAATCGCTTTTATATTATATAATTTATAAAGGATAAAGTCGGATGATTTTCGGCGGAGTTTTGAATTGGAAGTATTATTATGGCAATTATTACCGCAATAGACAAAGGAAGCATTGGCGAGGAATTGGGGTTGGAAGTCGGCGACGAACTTCTCGGTTTCAACGGCGAAAAAATCATAGACGTACTCGATTACGTCTATTACGACTCGCAGGATTCTTTTGTTTTGAATATCAAGGCTAAGCAAGGCGACGTTGTAGACATAGAGATAGAAAAGGACGAAAACGAAACCTTGGGACTCACGCTTGACGAAAGCGCGCAATTGGAGCCTATGCGCTGCAAAAACAAATGTCTGTTTTGTTTCGTAGATCAGTTGCCAAAGGGTATGAGAGAGACGCTTTACGTCAAAGACGACGATTACAGACTTAGTTTTGTTAGCGGAAATTACGTTACTTTCAGCAATATCGGGCAGAAAGAACTCGATAGAATAGTAAAACTCGGTCTTTCTCCTCTCTACATTTCAGTTCACGCTTACGATAGGGACGTCAAGACAAAACTCGTCAGCAATCCCGAATCGGCGAAAGTCTTCGAGAAAATGAAATTTCTCGCTTCGCATTCTATAAAAATGCACACTCAAATCGTGCTTTGCAAAGGATTGAACGACGGCGACGTTCTTGCTCAAACGCTCGAAGAATTGAGAAATCTTTATCCGCAAGTTCTATCCGTCGCTATTATACCGGTAGGATTGACCTGTCATAGAAACGGACTCTATCCGTTGGAACAGTTTGACGAAAGGTCCTCGCAAGAAGTAGTGCGACAGGTGGAGAAATTCAACGAGAGTTGCGGCGGGGATTTCTGTTGGTGCAGCGACGAATTTTATATAAAAGCGGGACTTGAAATGCCCGATTATTCCAAGTACGGAGATTTCTCTCAGATAGAAAACGGCGTGGGACTTTGCGCGGAGTTTTCCAATTCTTTCGATATGGCGCTGGAAAAAGCGGCGCCGAGCGACGCGGATTTGGAAATCGCGATAATAACGGGACAGTCGTTCAAGAAAATACTTGCAGGGTTATGCGAAAACCTCAAAGAAAAGTTTCCCAACGTAAAGATAAGAATTTGCGATATATACAACGACTTTTTCGGTAGAAGCATTACGGTATCGGGGTTGATTACGCCGACGGATATAATAAAGCAGGTAAAAGATATGCCGAAGTATTCGGTAATACCGTCTACGATGCTCAGAGAGTTTACCGATACATTCCTTGACGGCTATACGGTCGAGGAACTGGAAAAAGCGATAAACAGTAAGATTTTGATTTCGCGCGGAGGAGAAAGTCTTGTGGGAATAATAAGCGAGTTGACGGCAGAGCGCGATAATACAAAGAAAAAGCGAGGTAATTTATGAAACCTTTGATAGCGATAGTAGGAAGACCTAACGTCGGCAAATCCACTCTTTTCAACAGAATAGTGGGAAAGAAAGTGAGCATTGTCGAAGATTTTGAGGGCGTAACCAGGGATCGACTGTACTGCGACGGAGAGTGGTGCGGTTGCAAGTTTACGCTCATCGATACGGGCGGTTTGGAAATAAAGAGCGAAGACAAGATGTGGCGACATATCCGCGAGCAGGCGAGGATTGCCGTGGAGATAGCCGACGCTATAATTTTTGTAGTCGACGGAAAAGCGGGAATAACCGCCAACGACAGCGAAGTCGCCGACTTTTTGCGTATGAGTAAAAAACCAGTTTGTATCGCGGTAAATAAACTCGACAACAACGAACAGGAAAACATATACGACTTTTATTCTTTAGGTATAGGCGACGTGGTGGGAGTTTCGGCGGAGCAGTCCAAAGGTATAGGAGATTTGCTTGACGTCGTAACGGAGAATTTGCCTAAGATTGACGGCGACGACGAAGAGGAAGTAATCAATATTGCGATAGTGGGAAAGCCGAACGCGGGAAAGAGTTCGCTTACCAATAAATTGCTAGGTTACGACAGAGTTATAGTCAGCGACGTAGCCGGCACAACAAGGGACGCGATAGATACCGCATTTGAATGGGACGGAGTTAAGTACAATATAATAGATACCGCAGGCATACGCAAAAAAAGCGCCGTCGACGAGGGAATAGAACAGTATTCGGTAATGAGATCGCTCGCGGCTATAAGACGCGCCGACGTCGCGGTTATCGTTATAGATTCGGCGGAAGGCATGAGCGAACAGGACGTAAAGATTTGCGGTTACGTTCACGAACAGGGAAAGCCCTCTTTGATAGTTATGAATAAGTGGGACGCGGTGGAGAAAGACACTTTCACTATAAATACTTTCAACAAGAAGTTGCAGAACGAACTTAAATTCATGGATTATTTTTCGTCCGTTTATATTTCCGCTAAGACGGGGCAGAGAGTGGATAAAATTCTTTCCATGGCTAAGGAAGTATACGACGAATCCAAAAGAAGAGTCCCAACCGGAGTGCTTAACGATATTATAGCGGACGCGATTATTGCGGTGGAACCTCCTTCGCACAACGGCAAAAGACTTAAAATATATTACGTTACGCAATCTAGCGTACAGCCTCCGACTTTCGTCTTTTTCGTAAACGATTCAAATCTCATGCACTTTTCTTACGAAAGGTATTTAGAAAATACTCTTCGAAAGACTTTTACATTCAAGGGTACGCCTATAAAACTTGTAGTGCGAAACCGCAAAGAAGAGAATTGACGCGACTTTACAAATTGTGGCAGACGCAGGCAATTTTCAAGAAAATGTTGCAAGCCATAATTAAATATGATAGAATAATAAAAGTAAATAAATATTAAAGATACGGAAGGTGAACAATGAATTACAGCCAATTATCTAAAGAAGAACTTCAACAAATCTACGACCTGCAAAAAGCGGAGTACGACGCTTTGAAGAGGCAGGGTTACAAAGTCGATATTGCCAGAGGCAAGCCTTGTAACGAGCAGTTGGATATCGCTATGCCTATGCTTACGGCGGAAGGTATAGAGAATATGCCCAAAAGTTACCGCAACTACGGTATGCTTGACGGCATTCCCGAAATGAAAAAGATTTTCGCTCAAATGCTGGGCGTTACGTCGGATGAAGTTATCGTTGGCGGAAGCAGTTCGCTCAATCTTATGTACGACACTGTTCAAAGAGCGTTGCAGTTTGGAGTATGCGGTTCCAAGCCTTGGAATTCTCAACCTGTTAAATTTCTTTGTCCCGTTCCCGGTTACGACAGACATTTCGCTATCTGCGAACATTTCGGTATAGAAATGATAAATATTCCTATGACGGAGGAAGGTCCTAATATGGATCTTGTCGAGCAACTCGTTGCCAACGACGACGCTATCAAGGCGATTTGGTGCGTTCCCAAATACAGCAATCCTACGGGTATTACTTATTCCGACGCGGTAGTCGAAAGACTTGCTTCTATGAAGACGAAAGCCGAAGATTTCAGAATCTTCTGGGACAACGCTTACGTTGTGCATGATCTTACCGATACTCCCGACACTCTTGCGAATATAATGGAAATCTCGGCAAGAGTAGGCAATCCCGACAGAGTTTACCAATTTGCTTCGACTTCCAAAGTTACGCTTGCCGGCAGCGGCGTAGGCTGTATCGCTACAAGCAAAAACAACGTCAAAGACATTCTTTCTCATTTGACGATACAGACGATTTCTTACAATAAAGTATGGCAGTATATTCATTATCTGTTCCTTAAAGATAATGACAATATAAGGGCGATTATGGCAAAGCAAAGAGAGATAATCAAACCGAAATTCGATTCGCTTGTCAACGCTTTTGACGACGCTTTCGGAAGCGACAGCGATATTGCTAAATGGACGAATCCCAACGGCGGATATTTCATTACGTTGGACGTACTCGACGGTTGCGCGAAAAAAGTATGCGCGCTTTGCAAAGACGCGGGACTTACGCTTACTTCGGCAGGCGCTCCCTTCCCGTACGGTATTGACATCAACGACAGAACGTTGAGAATAGCGCCGACGTTTACTTCCGACAGCGATTTGGTAGTAGCGACGCAAATACTTACTTGTTGCGTCAAACTCGCTTGCGTGGAAAAACTCATCAACGATTGATATTATAAAGGTATAAAATGAAATTAGTTATCGCATCGGATATTCACGGTTCCGCGTATTATGCGCAAAAAGTAAAGGACGCCTTTGAAAGAGAGGGCGGGGAACTTCTCGCGCTTTTGGGCGATATATACAATCCCGGACCGCGCAACCCGATATCAAAAGATTACGAGCCTTTGAAAGTAGCAAGCATACTCAATTCCATTAAAGATAAATTGATAGTAATCAAAGGCAACTGCGACAGTGAAGTCGATACGTTGATAAGCGAATTTGATTTCAGCGATTTTTCGCAGATATTTGTCGACGGCTTAAAAATCACGTTGACGCATGGGCATAAATTCAACAAGGACAATATGCCGACAAATGCGGGCGATTTGATGTGCTACGGACACTTCCATACCGGTTTTATAACAAAGGTAGGGAAAACCGTCGTCGCCAACGCAGGTTCGGTATCTTTGCCGAAAGACGGAACGCCGAGCAGTTATCTTACGGTAGAGGGCGGCGTTGTAACTCTCAAAGACATTGACGGGAAAACCGTTGATACTATGAAAATCGAAAAATAATAAAGAGGTAATTATGAGCAACAGCAAATTCGATACAAAAGTGCAAGTACTCAAATATGAGGTATTAAAGCAAATAATCGAGGCTTACGACAAAGGGGATATGTCCCAAATATATATGGATATACCCAAGGCAATTTCTCCCGGTCCCAAGCCGAGTTTCAGATGCTGTATATATAAAGAAAGAGCAATCGTTCAGGAGAGAATAAAACTTGCTCTCGGCGGAGATAAGTCCAATCCCAATATAGTGGAAGTAATCGAAGCGGCGTGCGATTCCTGTCCTATCAGCGGAATGTATATAACTCCCGCGTGTCGCGGCTGTATAGTACACAAATGTCAGGAATCCTGTCCCAAGGACGCAATCACGATTGTCGACAACAAACCCGTTATAGATATGGATAAATGTATCAAATGCGGACGTTGCGCAAAAGCGTGTCCTTATGACGCGATAATAGAGCAGTCCCGTCCTTGTATTAAAAGTTGTAAGGTAAAAGCGCTGTCTATGGACGAATACGACAGAGCGAAGATTGACAACGATAAATGTATCGCGTGCGGAGCGTGCGTATACAACTGCCCGTTCGGCGCGATAGTAGATAAGTCGTTTATAATAGAAACTTTGGATTTGCTCAAAGACGCTAAGGAAAACGGAGGCAGAGTATTCGCTATCATAGCGCCGGCAATCGCGAGCCAGTTCAAACCCGCTACGTTCGGTCAACTTGTAACGGGTATCAAACAACTGGGATTTGACAGAGTTTACGAAGCGGCGTTGGGCGCGGATATAACGTTGTATAAAGAAGCGAAGGAGTTTGAAGAAAAAGGTTTAATGACTACTTCATGCTGTCCTTCATTCGTAATGTTTATCGAAAAGAATTTCCCCGAACTTGCAAAGTATATATCTTCTTCGCCGTCGCCTATGGTGGAAACTGCTATGCTTCTCAAAAGAAAATATCCGGGTATCAAAACGGTATTTATCGGACCTTGCACGAGCAAAAAACTCGAGTATAGACTTGAGAAAACAGAGGGCGCTATCGACAGCGTGATTTCATTTGAGGAGTTGCAGGCTTTGCTTGACGCGAGAAAAGTCGATTTGCTTGTTCAAGAAGAAATGAATATTGATGACGCGTCGGTAATGGGCAGAGTATTCGCAAAGTGCGGAGGTATTTCGCAAGATATTGCAAAACTCACCGAAGGCAAAGTCGAAGCCGTCGCAATGAGCGGTATAGACGAGTGCAGAGCCAATCTTCTCAAACTCAAATTCAATAAGACGACAGCCAACTTCTTTGAAGGTATGGCTTGCGACGGAGGCTGTTTGAACGGCGCGCTGTCCTTGCACCACGATATAAAGAATATCGTCGAAATAGATAAGTATTCCAACAATGCATCGCATAAGGATATATTGAGTTCTGTCGATATGTATAAGCAAAGTTTGAGTCTAAGCGACGATAAAGAATAAGTAATTTCTCGGTTTAATAACGCGACTACCGCCGTACTAAACGGCGGTAGTCTTTTATATAATAATAAATAAAATATGATTTAGTAAAGAGAAGATACAAACATAGGAAAACGGATTTAATTTAATAAAAGAAGATAAAAAAGACTGTTCGGCGGGAAGGGGAAAGGACGGAGAGAAAGACGGCAGATTTTTTGTTGAAATGCTTTTTTGAACCGTCTCGCAGAAAATGTGCGTTGGCGCGTGAAAAAATATAGTAATAAAGTCTTGTTCGGCAAAGATGAAGATAGACAAAAAAGAAAGCGGAAGATTTTTCGTCAAGTAGGTATTTGCCGAACCGAGGCGTACTTTATGTACGTTGAGCGTGAGACAAATGCTTAATTGGCGGAAAAGATGCCGTTTTACTTTTGTCTAGATTTCATCTTTGCCGAACAAAAAAATAAAAAGTTGGTATATCTTGATTAGTAGGCTAATATACTTTATCGAACAAAAAAGTGGAGGAGTTTATGGAAAAATTTGACCTTTATCAAGATATTTCGACAAGAACGGAGGGAAATATCTATATAGGAGTCGTTGGACCTGTAAGAAGTGGTAAATCCACTTTTATCACAAGGTTTATGCAAACAATGGTTTTGCCTAATCTGCAAGACGGTTATCACAAAGAAAGAATCGTCGACGAGTTACCACAATCGGCAGACGGAAAGACCATTATGACTACGCAACCGAAGTTTGTACCGGACGGAGGCGTAGATGTGGAACTTGCGCCGGGCTGCATGGCAAAACTCAGACTTGTAGACTGCGTAGGTTATCCCTTTGAGGGCGCGCAAGGATTCGAAGAGGGGGATACCGACAGACTTGTCAACACTCCTTGGAGCGACGAGCAAATGCCTTTCAGCGAAGCGGCGGAGTACGGTACAAGCAAAGTTATTACCGATCATTCGACGATTGGCGTACTTGTATCTACGGACGGTTCTATTCTCGATTTGCCGAGAGAAGGCTATCTAAGCGCGGAGAGAAGAGTAGTAAGAGAGATGAAGGAACTCAACAAGCCTTTCGTACTCTTGCTTAATTCCAAACATCCGCAGGACAGCAACTCCATAAGATTAAGAGACGAACTTTCCGACGAGTACGGAGTACCCGTACTTCTTAAAAATATCCAGGAAATGACGTCCCAAGATATGGCGGATATGCTCGAAACAGTACTCATGCAATTCCCGCTCAGAATGGTAGACGTGGCTATGCCCGGTTGGATGCAGGCATTGCCGAGAACAAGCGAGATAATTTCGCATATCATAGATAAAGTTTGCGAAGTAGCCAAAGAAATGCAGGTAATGGGCGATTACAGAAAGTTGAGCAATATTTTCGACGAAGACGAATTTTTGCTCAAAGACTGTACGACGTCAGTCGATTACGGCAAGGGAACGTGTGTTCTCAACGTTACTCCCAAATCCGAACTTTTCTATCGCGTGCTGTCCGAGCAGTGCGGTATGGAGATTGCTGACGAATGCCAACTCGTATCTTATATCAAAGAGTTCGCTCAGGCGAGAAATCAGTATAATAAGATTAAACAGGCTTTGGCGGACGTGGACAATTACGGTTACGGCGTAGTAACTCCGTCGCTTGAAGATATGAATCTCCAAAGTCCTCAGATTGTAAGAAAGGGGTCCAGATACGGTATAAAACTCAAAGCGTCTGCTCCCGCTATGCACATTATGAGAGTAGACGTAGAAACGGAAGTAAATCCAGTAATAAATACCGATATGCAAAACGAAGCAAATCTCAAAGCGTGGCTTGAAGAGTTCGGCGAAGACGGTCAGGGAATTTGGAATACGAATATGTTCGGAAAAAGCCTTAACGTAATAGCAAAAGAAGGACTTAACAACAAACTTATGGCTATGCCCGAGGAAGTGCGCGGCAAGTTGCGTAAGACCGTAACGAGAATCGTCAACGAAGGAAAGGGCGGAGTACTCTGTATTTTGCTGTAAGTCAAACCGAATCCTACCGACGCTGTCGGAATAAGATAAAGGCGAAAAACAAAGAGAGCGAAAATCGCTCTCTTTGCCCGTTGCCAAGAAAACGCTATTACGCTATTTTCCTAACTACGAGATTTACGTTTGTGAAATCTTGCGCGTTTGCGCCGAGGTTTACAAGATTGAGGATACTGTTCGGCGTAGATACCGTTACAGTTCCTTTACCCGAAAGATTATACGGCGTACTTGCGGTCGCTACGTTTGTTGATTGCGAGAATGCCGGTAGATCCGCTCCGTTAAGTTGCGCTCCAACGGTTGACGTTCCGACCGTCGCGGAAGTACCGGTCAAAGCGAAGTCTACTTCGTAAGTTCCCGGTTGAAGCAAAGCGCCTGTTCCGCTTGACGTAACGTCAGTACCTATTTGTTTTGCAAGCGTAAGCGGAATAACAGCGTTGGCTGCTATCGCGGGCGCGCTTGCCGCGCTGAAATGCCCGAGGTTGACCCTAGCGACCGGAGGGACAACGGGCGGCGTAATCGGAGGGATCACAGGAAAAAGCGGGCTATTCTCATTTGGACAGCAATACCATCCGCAACCGAAATTCGTTCGCGAACATCCGCACGAGTTGCAACCGCAAGAGTTACATCCGCAAGAATTACGACCGCACTGGTTGCATCCGCAACCGCCGCTACGTGAGTTGCCTCCGTTGCATGAGTTGCCGCAAGTATGGCAGCAATTACAACGGTTGTTGAAATTTGTGCTATTATTGGAACATAATCCATTGTTACAGAACATATATTTTTCTCCTTAGTGTTTGGAAATCGGCTTTTCAGCCATTACATATTACGCTTTTTGATATTACATTGTTACCGACCGACGTTGCATAAAAACGCGCGTTGTGTTATAATCGTAATATGAGAGAAAAACGCATTTCCAATTATACGAGGAACTTATTGATAAGCGTTGCCGTTTTGATAGGAGTTTTGATATTTTCGCTGATTTTGCGTACTAACGTAAAGGTATGCGAATTTATTTGCAGGTATTTTGTAAACGCCTATCAGCAAGTTGCGGGCAGAGTTTTTGCTTTCGCGCCGTACAACGTATTCGAGGCGCTTGCGGCAGTGGCGGTTCTATTGGCGATAACGTGCGTAACGTCGTCGATTGTATTTCTTTGCAAAAAGAAAAAGTCTGTCGCAGGAAAGATAATGCTTACTCTTGCGACCGTCGTTTTGTGCGTAATAAATATTTATATTTTTACAGCGGGATTTGCTTACAATAGAAAGGGCGCGCCCGTCGGCGCGTATGAGGGGGAAGTCGACGCCGATTTTGCTTTGCAAACTTACGCGGCGATTGTAGAGGATTACAATTCGCTTTACGACAAGTTGGAAAAAGACGGCGACGGCGCAGTAGTATGTCCTTATACGCGTAAGGACTTGGCAAACAAAATTAGAGATGCGATAGACTCCGGGCTTACGGACAGTTACTATTATAAATATACTCCCAAAGCCAAAGCGATAACGTGCAGCGAAATAATGGCGCAGTGTCATGTCGCGGGAATAACGTTTTTGCCTACCGTCGAGCCTGGTTACAATAAAGATATGTCTATGACGGAACAGTGTACTACTATCGCTCACGAGTTTGCGCATGCAAAAGGTGTTATGAGGGAAGACGAAGCCAACGTAGTGGGCATTTACGCTTTACTGAACAGTCAAGACGATTATTTAAGATATTGCGCTTATTTTAACATAGTAGGAGATATAACGCATTTTCTGCCGTTTGAAAATCGCGCGGAATTGAAAAAGCAATATCCGCTAAACGACGGATATAAAGCGGAGAGGAAGAAGATAGGAGAGTATTGGGAAACCAAAACGCTACTGGGCAATATAGGAGAATTTTTCAATAATATATATTTGAAAATCAACGGTCAAAAGGAAGGTACCGATTCGTATGACGAAAAGCCGTCCACAGATAGAATAGACAGCGGTCAAGTCGACGAAGAGGGGAATACGATTTATATTGAAATTATTACTCAATATACAAAAATGGACAGAATGCTGTTGGGATATTGCGCCGAAAATTTATTGAATACAAAATAAATACGATAATATAAAAAATCCATAAAAGAATTTATATTTTATATTGAAAATATACGGAGTATATAGTATTATATTAAATATCAGAAATTGCGTAGGCTATTGCAAACAGTCAAACGCATATCGGAGAAACATGAACGGATATGTAATCACAATTTTTATATTTGCCCTTGCGTATACGTTTTATATGGGCTTTTCCGACGGAGCGAACGCCGTCGCGACTTGTATCGCAACGCGCGCGATAAAACCGCAGTACGCGCTCATTATTTCGGGAATAGTAAAATTGGTTGCTCCGATTATCATTTGTTTCTTGTTGGGCAACGACAGTGTTGCGCGTACGGTGGGAAAACTTATCAAGACTTCTGCATTTGACGGAATAAGTCAAAAAGAAGGTTTTATATTTTTGCTTTCCACAATGATGGCGACTTTGCTTTGGTCGCTCGTAAGCGTGCTAACCGCCGTACCCAACAGTACGTCGCATACGCTTTTGGGCGGACTTGTCGGAGCGGGGCTTGCGAGTTTCGGATTTTCCAACGTCGATTGGGCGATGGTCGGAATAAGAGTTATACTTATGGTATTTCTTACGCCGTTGCTTTGTATGACAGTAGGTTATTTACTCAGTAAACTTTTTACTCTTGTGTGCCGTCGTATGGACAGAGGGGTAAAAAAGGCGTTCAAAGCCGCTCAGGTATTCAACGTAACTTTGCTCAGCACATCTATTTCCATAAACAACGTACAGAAATCCATGGGTATATATTTGCTCGCTATGGTAGTTTGCAACGGCGTGGGTATGGAAACTTTTGAGTTTGATTTTTGGACGGTCGCTATTATGTCGGTTGCGATAATGCTCGGATTGCTCTTTGGCGGATATAGATTGATATACACGGTAGGCAAGAAAATCTATCCGCTGGGGACTTTGCAGTCTGTCGTAGCGCAGGTTTCTACCGCTACTGTAGCGCTTACCTGTTCGTTTGCCGGAATTCCCGTAAGCACGGGACAGGTAGTTTCGTCCAGTATAATAGGCGTCGGCATGGCTAACAAAGTCAGCGCGGTGCGTTGGGGAAGAGCGAAAAAGATTTTCGTCAGTTGGATTCTTACTTTCCCCATTGCAATGGCGGTAGGCGCAATAATCTGTCTTTTGCTTAGAGCGATATTTATAAGATAATATTAAGTTGATTCGGAGGTCGTTATGAAATTATTCAGAAAAAAAGTCAATTTTTTCGAACTGTTGGGTAAGCAGTGCGAAATAATGAAAAAAGGCATGGAAGCGCTTTATAATTACTGTAAAAGCGTAGGCGAGCCTAATCACGAAAGTTACGGAGATACGGTAATCGCGATAGAAGACGAAGGAGATATGGCTAGACGCGTATTGATAGACGAACTCAACCGCACGTTTATCACGCCTATGGAACGCAACGATATTTTCGACCTTTCCCGTCAGTTGGATGAAATTCTCGATTACGCAAAGACCGCGGTAGATGAAATGCGACTTTTCGGCATAACTCCGAATGAAGATATGGAGAGAATGGTAGGCATATTGTTTGATATTACCGTGCATATCCAAAAAGCGGTCGCTAATATGGAAAAGCATAAGAATATAGCAAAAGACGAAGCAATAAAAGTCAAAGGACTTGAAAACAAAATGGGAGCGCATTATTACAAGGCTTTGGCTACGCTTTTTGAAAGCGACGATTTGAAATCCACGTTCAAATACAGAGAAGTGTATCGCCATCTCAACACGACGGCAGACGAAGCGGACGTGGCTATGGACTATCTTCTCGATATCCTTAATTCTTTGTGAGTTCGGCGGTAAGGAAAAAAGTCAAAAGTAAAACGGCATCTTTTTCGCCGATACAGCATAATAAAAGGGTTCCAACGTACATCCAGTACGAGGACCTTTTTCTTATGCTATCTCAACAAAAAATCTACCATTTCCTTTTTTGACTTTTTTCCTTACCGTCGAACTTAGGACGGGGCGGAAAATTTACTTTTTTTATTGTCTTAACAAAAAATTCGCTATTTTACTAATTGCAATTTTCCCTTACCGCCGAACCATTTTTGTGTGTTATTCTTTTGATAACGCCAACAAGTTTATTTTAATATTATATCTATTTAGATTCTTCAACTACGCTCAGAATGACGGATGAATAAGCGTTTCTCTGTACGCTCAGTACAACGAGCAAAAAGCGAAAGTTTTTCTTTTCTCCCGTCATATTGAGCGGAGTATATCTGAAATATTTTTATATACCTATTGATTTTAATATTCTTATCTGCTATAATAAAAATATAAGGGTAGGGAGGATATAATTATGAACAAAGCGACAAAAAGATGTTGCGTAGTATTATTGATTGCAATTGCGATTTTGGCAACGTGCTGTTTTTGCTCATGTAGGAATGGCAACAAAAAGAAAATAGCGGTATTCAACGACGATTCTTCCGACATTACATTTAAGGATATAGAAAAGAAAGACGGAATAATTGCGACGGAGGATTTTGTTATTCGCAATCTTGAAGTCATTGATGAGTTTTGTAAAGATAATCAACGAACAGTTTTAATAACTGATACAAGTAATTCGTTATTTTTAGCGCTCGCTTATAAATATCTTGGCTTTGACGAAGAAAGCGGGTATCTTGTTGTTGCGCCGATTTGTGTTGTAAGAGAGTTGTACGAACAAGAATTTGATATTGAGGACATCTTTTATGACGAAACTGTATTGAATTATAAATCAAGAATAGACGAATTTGAATCTGGCGTAAAATACCAGCCGTATTTTATAAGGCTGTACGCGCAAAACGAGAATGCCGAAAATATTTACGTAGGCACGGTATGTTCGGAAATGATTATTGAAAGAAAGTCTACGGACGATAATAAGATATATGACAGTTTCGATATGAATTACAACCTATCTATATCCATGAATGAAGGATACAATATAGAATCTTTTGATTTGATTACGTTGTACGACGGAGATTTTTATCTTGATTCCTTCGAACAGGATATAAAAGTTAATCCCGACAATATTAGCGCCGACCTTTCCGACGGTTTCGATACGTTATCTTCGAAGGATTACGTCTGTTCTGTAACGATGCAATCGGCTGTAAGTACTTGCTCGATAAAAATAAATAGGGTGTACAAATATTTGAAATCTTGCAAATTAGATAATTATAAGTTTGCGTTTACGAATTTGAAGTTGTCGACCGATAGCGAGGCTTTGGAATTTAGTGAAAAAATGTCGCCGCATTTTCTCTGCATGCTCTTATGCGATGATGACAAATATTATTGGATTGGTACCGCGGATTTATTTGATAAATTATTTCCTAATGAGTGAGAAATATATTGAAAATGTTTATTTGACAAACTATAAATATGCTTGACAAAGCGGTAAAAGCATTGTAAACTATATACAACTTAATAAAAAAGACTGCGATAAGGAATATTAACTTCTAAAATCCTTGCAGAGAGTTGTCGGCAGGTGTAAGACAACAGGAGAAAGAAGCCAACTCGCCTTTGAGTTACCTTTCCGAGAGAAATCGTAAGAAAGCGTCGGGTAAGCCCGTTATAGCGTTGAGGTATTGTAAATCGGTGATTGCCGTAAATACGAAAAAGAGTGGTACCGCGGATATATTCGTCTCTTGCATTTTGCAAGGGACGTTTTTATTTATACAAAAGAAGGATATTATTATCCTAAAAAAATAAATCAATAAAAGGAGTAGGTTATGAAAAACGTAGAAAAGTACGCAAGGGGTTATTATATGCCGCCTTTCGAGTGCAACGATTGGGTCAAAAAAGATTATGTCGACAAAGCGCCGACGTGGTGTAGCGTGGATCTTCGCGACGGCAATCAAGCATTGGTTATTCCAATGAGTTTGGAACAGAAATTGGAGTTTTTCACTTACCTATGCAAGTTGGGTTTCAAAGAAATTGAAGTAGGTTTTCCCGCGGCAAGCGAAACGGAATACGATTTTCTGCGCGCGCTTATCGAACGCAATTTGATTCCCGACGACGTTACGATACAGGTTCTTACTCAGTCGAGAGAGCATATTATCGCAAAGACGTTTGAAGCGTTGAAGGGAGTGAAGCGAGCGATAGTTCATTTATACAACTCCACTTCGGTTGCTCAAAGACAGCAGGTATTCAGAAAATCCAACGAAGAGATTATAGAAATCGCAAAGTTCGGAGCAAGACTTTTCAACGAATACGCGCAAAAGACCGACGGAGAATTCATATTTGAATATTCGCCCGAATCCTTTACCGGCACGGAAATGGAATTCGCAAGAGATATTTGTAACGAAGTAATAAAGATATGGAAGCCTACGGCTGATAGAAAGGTAATTATAAATCTTCCCGTTACCGTTTCTATGTCTATGCCTCACGTATACGCAAGTCAGGTGGAATTCATGTGCAAGTCTTTGATAAACAGAGAAAATCTGATAATATCTTTGCATCCTCACAACGACAGAGGTTGCGCTATCGCGGACAGCGAACTCGGATTGCTTGCGGGCGGAGACAGAATTGAAGGAACGCTTTTCGGCAACGGCGAGCGTACAGGCAACGTAGACATCATTACGCTTGCGCTCAATATGTATTCGCACGGCGTCGACCCCCGTCTTGATTTTTCCAATATTCTCGAAACGGTATCGGAGTATGAAAGAGTAACGGGTATGAAAGTCAACGAAAGACAGCCGTATTCGGGAAGATTGGTGTTTGCCGCATTCTCCGGATCTCATCAGGACGCTATAGCCAAAGGTATGAAATGGAGAGAGGAAAAGGCTCCCGAACATTGGAGCGTTCCTTACCTTCCCATTGACCCCAAGGATGTTGGAAGAGAGTATGAAGGCGACGTAATACGAATCAATTCTCAGTCGGGAAAGGGCGGTATCGGTTATCTTATGGAACAGCGCTACGGCATAGTTATCCCGCAAAAGATGAGAGAGGATTTCGGCTATGCGGTAAAGAGCGTATCCGACCATGCTCACAAGGAATTGCAACCGCAGGAAGTATATAAAGTATTTGAAGAAAGGTACGTCAATATATCTTCTCCGCTTGCTATACTCGAGCATCATTATAAACAAATCGACGGAATACAGACCGCCGTTACGCTTGAATATAACGGGGCAAAATTTACCGTTGACGCGCAAGGCAACGGAAGATTGGACGCGGTAAGCAACGCGATAAAGAAAGCCATTCCGCGCGACTATCATATCGTCGAATATCAGGAACACGCGCTTTCAAAGACTTCCAGTTCGCAAGCGGTGGCTTACGTTTGCATAGAGGACGGCAAGGGCGAGAAGCATTGGGGAGTAGGTATCCACAACGATATAATCGAAGCGAGCGTAAGAGCGTTGGTATCGTCTATAAACAACATGGTTAAATAACGAAGAAAAAATAAAGCAAGCATGATACGCTCGGGACTTAGTTTCGGGCGTATTAAATTTTCAGCCGTATAATTATTTATTGCCAAAACAAAAAAGAAAGCGTATATTATAGGAAGAGGAGATTATATGGAAGCGCAGATGAAATCGCCGCTGTTGACGAAAAGTCCTTTTAAGACGATACTGAGTTTTTCCGTGCCGTTGATTATAGGGGATTTTTGTCAGCAACTTTACAACGCAATCGACAGTATAATAGCGGGCAGATTTATCGGCACGAGCGCCTTAGCGTCGTTGGGTTCGGCAGGTCCAATAATGAATATCGTTATATTTCTTCTTATAGGTTTCGCTATGGGAAGCGGCGTGATAATGTCGCGACATTTCGGAGAAAAGGATTACGTAACGCTCAAAAAGGTAATGGGTAGCGCGCTTGTAATCGGCGGGATTTTCACGATTGTGTTATCGGCGTTAAGTATAGGTTTGTCCCGTCCCTTTCTCAAACTTCTAAACACCAAAGACAGTCTTTTGAACGACGCTGACAATTATCTCAAAATAGTTTTTGCCGGCGCGATTTTTACTTATTTATATAATTTCTACTGTTTTGCCGTGCGAGCGATAGGCGACAGTTATACGCCGCTTATATTTTTGTTTGTTTCCGTAATTATCAACGGAATACTCGACGTATTGTTTGTAGTCGCATTCAAATGGGGAATAGAGGGGACGGCGCTTGCGACGGTTTTGGCGCAAATGCTTTCAAGCGCGCTTTGTATAATCTATACCGGCAAAAAATTTGCTATGCTAAGACTCAAACGAAAGGATTTGAAAGTGGACGGGAAAATAGTATGGGAGATTACTTCCTATTCGCTGTCCATGTCTATTCAGCAAGTGTTCGTATACGTCGGCAGAATAGCGATACAGGGACTTGTCAACACTTATCCCGAAAAAGTAGTCGCGGGAGTAAATTCGGGTACAAGACTGGACGCGCTTTTGCAAACGCCAATGAGAGGGTATACCAACGCTTTGACGACGTATACGGCGCAAAACATGGGCGCGAAAAAATATTCAAGAGTTACAAAAGGGTATAAAGCAAGTTTGATTGTCGTTGCAGTAGTCGGCGTTTTATCCACTCTGATAACGGTATTTTTTGCAGAATATATGGTAAGACTTTTCGATAGCGACGCCGAGGTAATCGCCGCGGGCAAAGGCTATCTTGTCGACATAGGTTGCGGATATTTATTGATGTGTATCATAGTGCAGAGCCAAGCGGTATTCAAGGGAATAGGTATGCTCAAAACTTTTGTCGTTTCTACATTTATTTCAATAGTATTCAGAATAGGACTTTCCTATTTGTTCGAACATTTTTGGGGGCTGGACGGTATGTTTTGGGCGCCGACGGCAAGTTGGATAGTAGGCTCGACGTACTGCCTTACGGCAATGCTCATTGCGTATAAGAAAATCCTTAAACCTTTGGAGAATGCGGAATTCGTTATGAACTCTTCGGGCGGCGAAGAGTATAAAGAATCCGACGATATATAGACAAGAGTATTTTCTGCTTGCGCTTGCGAGATTTTTATAGTAATATATAATTATATAAATTCGCGCGGCTGCGCGAAGGCAGGCAAACGGACTATGAAAAAATTAAGAGTAAATCTCGGGGAAAACAGTTACGATATTTTGATAGGCGCGAATATTCTTTCGGATATAGGAAAAAAAGTTGAAAGCAAAGGCGGTAAAGTCTTTATTTTAAGCGATTCCAACGTCGCTCCTATATTTGCCAATACCGTAATCGACAGTTTGTTGGAGAGAGGTTACGAATGTAAACTTATGGTCTTGCAGGCAGGCGAACAAACTAAGAACATAGATTCTATTTGCCCGATTTATTCGTCAATGCTTGAATTCAATCTTACCAGAAAAGACCTTGTCATTACGCTCGGCGGAGGAGTGATAGGAGATTTGGGCGGTTTCGTAGCGTCTACTTATTTGAGAGGCGTGGATTTTGTTCAAGTTCCCACGTCGTTGCTTGCGCAGGTGGACAGTTCCGTTGGCGGAAAAGTCGCCGTCGATTTGCCCGAAGGCAAGAATTTGGTAGGGAGTTTTTATCAACCCAAACTCGTTTATATCGATACAGCGGTTTTGGAAGACTTGCCCGACGCGTACTATATCGACGGTATGGCAGAAATTATCAAGTACGGCTGTATCAAAGACGAAAAACTTTTTGAATTGCTTGAAAATATAAATTCAAGAGAAGAGTTTATGCGTATGGCGGAAGAAATAATCTATACGTGTTGCGATATAAAGCGCAGAGTCGTAGAGATAGACGAAAAGGACAACGGAGAAAGAATGTTGCTTAATTTCGGGCATACTTACGGACACGCGATAGAAAAGTATTATAATTTCAAAGGTTATTCGCACGGACAGGCAGTGGCTATCGGAATGGCGTTCATAAGCGAAATAAGCGAAAGATTGGGACAGACTCAAAAGGGTACTACGGCAAGAATAATAAAGATACTCGAGCAGTACGGTTTGCCGATAAAAGACAAAGTTTGTCCTAAGGACGTTATGTCGGCGATACTCAACGACAAAAAGAATTTCGGGAAGAAACTTCACGTCGTACTGTTGAAGAAGATAGGCGAGAGTTTTACCTATCCCACCGACGCGGAATATTTTTTGAAATAAGTTTAGAGAAAGAAATGAGCGAAGATAAAGTAATGGAAATCGCGCCGTCAAAATTATCGGGCGCAGTAAAAATACCTCCTTCTAAGAGTATCGCGCACAGAGCGATAATCTGCGCTTCGCTTGCGGACGGAAAAAGCGTGATAAGCAATATCGCTTATTCGGAAGATATAAAGGCGACGATAGGTTGTATGCGCGCTTTGGGAGCGGTAATTGTCGAGAGAGAATCTGCGTTGGAAATCACCGGTTGCTTAGGAAAATCCAACGCCGATATTGTCTTCGATTGCAACGAATCGGGTTCGACTTTAAGATTCATGTTGCCTATCGCTTTGGCGAAAAACTGCGGATGTAATTACTTTGTCGGAAAGGGAAAGTTGGGCGAGCGTCCTTTGGATATTTACGAAAAAATCTGCAAAGAGCAAGGCGTATACTATTCGAACGAAAGTTGTTCGGGCAAGTTGAATTTGACAGTAAAAGGAATTTTGTCGGGAGGCAGTTTTGCCGTAAAAGGCAACGTCAGTTCGCAGTTCATAACGGGACTTATGTTTGCGCTTCCTCTTTTGGAAGAAGACAGCGAAATAATAATCGAGGGAGAATTGCAGTCGAAAGGTTATCTCGATCTTACGCTTACGGCTTTGGATAAATTCGGTATAAAGATAATCAACGAGGGATATAGGAAATTTTTTATATCGGGGAATCAGAAATACAAATCGAGAGATTACGAAGTTGAGGGAGATTGGTCGCAGGCGGCGTTTTACGAGGTGGCCGATTATTTGGGCAACGACGTCCGTATGGCAGGATTAAATATGCAAAGCGAGCAAGGAGACAGAGTCGTCGCCGAATTTGTCAAAAGACTGCGCCACGCTTCGCCGGAAGAAACCTTGGTATTTGACGGTGGCAACTGTCCGGATATAATACCCGTATTTGCGTTAGCGTGTTGTTTAAGAAAAGGAAGAAGCGAGATAGTAAATATTTCAAGGCTTAGAATAAAGGAATGCGACAGGTTGAGCGCTACGGTATCGGAATTGAAAAAACTCGGCGCGGACATAACGGGAAATGAAGATTCGATGTCAATTCGCGGAGTGGATGTTCTTAACGGCGGCAGCGTAAATACTTACAACGACCATAGAATGGCTATGACGCTTGCCATAGCGGCGACGAGAGCGAACGGCAATATCGTCTTGGATAATTACCGTTGCGTAGCAAAGTCTTATCCCGACTTTTTCGAGGATTATAATTCGTTGGGCGGAAGGGCGCAAATCAAAGAAAAAATATAGACTTTTTACGGAGGAGCAAATGAGCGCAGTTTGGGGAAATAAAATCAAAATAACGATTTTCGGAGAATCGCACAGCGAGGCGATAGGAATTGTCATAGACAATCTGCCTGCGGGCGCGACGCTCGATATGGACGAGATAAAACGCGAAATGGCAAGAAGAGCGCCAAACGGCGGAGAATTCTCCACGCCGAGAAAAGAGGGCGACGAAGTGGAGATAGTGAGCGGATATTTTGACGGCAAGACTACGGGAACTCCGCTTTGCGGAATTATCCGTAATACGAATACGCGTTCTAAGGATTACTCAATGTTCAAAGTGGTATTTAGACCGGGACACAGCGATTACGGCTATTTTCTTAAAAGCGGCGGAAACAACGATTACAGAGGCGGAGGACATTCGTCGGGCAGACTTACCGCGCCCATTGTTTTTTGCGGCGCTGTTTGCAAACAACTTCTTAGAGAAAAAGGCGTAAAGGTTGGCAGTCATATCATGTCGATTGCCGATATAAAAGACGGCATGTTCGGCGTCGATATAGACGGAGATAAACTTGAAAATCTGACCAAAGAAGTATTTCCGCTTTTGGATAAAAACAAGTTTGAACCTATGAGAAAAATAATTGCCGACGCAAGAAATGAAGGCGACAGCGTAGGCGGAACTATAGAGTGCGCCGTTACGGGGCTTCAAGGTGGGATTGGAGAGCCGTTCTTCGAGAGTGTGGAATCTCGTTTGGCGAGCCTTCTATTCAGCGTGCCGGCAGTCAAAGGAGTTCAGTTCGGTAAGGGATACGAATTAAGCAAAATGAAAGGAAGTCAAGCCAACGACCCGTTTGAGTTTAAGGACGGCAACGTGGTTACAAAGACCAACAACAACGGCGGAATACTTGGCGGTATCTCAACGGGTATGCCGATAGTGTTCAACGTTGCGATAAAGCCAACGGCTTCTATATTTAAGGAGCAAAACAGCGTTAATATAAACAGCAAAGAAAATACAAAACTCAAAATTCAAGGCAGACACGATTCCTGCATAGTGGTAAGGGCGGTGCCTGTGATAGAAGCGGTCGCGGCAATAGCGATATATGATTTTCTTAGGTAGACGGCAGAAAAAGATGGATAGACTTGAAGAATTAAGAAAACAAATAGATGCAACGGACAAAGAAATCGTAGCGTTGTTTGAAAAGCGTATGGCGCTTGTGTCGGGAGTTGCGGAATATAAAAAAGCAAACAGAACGCAAGTGCTTCAAACTTCGCGAGAAGAACAGGTTTTGCAAAAAGCGGTCGATAATCTGCAAAATAAAGATTACGCCGATTCGGTAAAACAACTGATGATCGAATTGATGGGAATCAGTAAGGATTTTCAAAGAAAACAAATTTCTTGCGATTCTCCGTTGAAGAATTATAAAAGAAAGCCGATTGATCTTAAAGCAAGCAAAGGCTATTACGGAGACAGGGGTTCCAATTCCGAAAAAGCGATGATTGACTTTTTCGGCGACGACAACGGACGGAATTTTCAAACTTTTGAAGAAGTGTTCAAGGCGTTGGCTGAAGACGAAATACAGTACGGAGTTTTGCCGATAGAAAACTCTTCGACGGGCGCGATAACCGAAGTATACGACTTGCTTAGAAAATACGATTTCTTTATCGTAGGCGAGCAGTGGGTAAAAATCAATCACTGTCTGTTGGGAGTAAAAGGCGGCAAGATTGAAGATATAGAGGAAGTGTATTCCCATCCGCAGGCAATTACGCAAAGCGACGGATTTCTTGCAAATAGGAACTGGAAAATTATTCCATATAAATCCACCGCGTCTTCGGCAAAACTCGTGGCGAGCGCGGCGGATAAAAGCAAAGCCGCGATTGCGTCCGAACGCAACGCGCAGTTGTACGGTTTGCAAGTGTTTGAGGCGGGTATACAGTCGCAATACTGCAACTGCACTAGGTTTATAATCATATCCAAGTATTTGTTGGAAAGCGAAGAGAGCGACAAAACGAGTATAGTTTTCGCATTGAATTCCACTCCGGGAGCGTTGTTTAATGCTTTGAAGTATTTCGCAAAAAACAATATTAACCTTATCAACATAGAATCGCGACCGGTGGAAAATTCTCCGGAGAGTTATTATTTTTATACGGATTTGGAATATCCATGCAATTCTTCGAAACTTATCGAAGCGTTGGGATATGTCCAAGAAATATCCGACTTTTTCGAGATAGTGGGAGAATATAAAAAAGGAAGCGTAACAAACGCCAAAGATTAAACTTTCGGGGGAAATTATGAGATATTGCGTTATAGGAGAAAAACTTACTCATTCGATGTCGCCGCAAATTCATAAAGCGTATTTCGATTATTACAAAATGAAAAGCAGTTACGGTATAGAGCAAATCCCTATGCAGGATATGCTGTCCGGCGATTGCGAGCAGGTTTTGCGAGGTTACGACGGCTTTAACGTAACGGTGCCGTATAAAGAAAAAGTAATGAAATATCTCGCGGGAATTTCTGCGGAAGCCAAGTCTATAGGCGCGGTAAATACCGTTGTCAATTCCAACGGCTCGCTTTACGGCTATAATACCGACCCTTACGGATTTGAAAATTTATTAAAATCCAACGGTATTAAGATAAAGGATTGCAGTTTTGTGATATTGGGAAGCGGCGGAGCGAGTAAGTCGGTTAAATACATACTGAAAAAACGCGGAGCAAACTCCGTACTTGTCGCGACGAGAGATGCGGAAAAGGCGAAAGAGGACGGTTTTATATCTTACGATTTATTGAAAAATTATAAAGCGAACGCGCTGATAAATACTACCCCCGTAGGTATGTATCCCAATTCCGACGGTTGTCCCGTTTCGGAAGATATAATAGTCAATTTTGACAGCGTAGTCGATATAGTATATAATCCCGTTTATACCAATCTTTTGCAAACGGCGGTAAAATTGGGTAAGAAAGCGGTAGGCGGACTTTATATGTTGGTCGCGCAAGCAATGAAATCTCAGGAGATATGGAGCAATAACCTTACTGATTCGAAGTTGACCAAAAAGATTTACAACTCGCTTATGAAAGAATATTTTGCTAAAAACGGCGGAAATATTTATCTTACGGGCATAATGTCTTGCGGAAAGACCGTCAAAGGTAAAAAAGTAGCGGAAAAACTCGGTTGGGAATTTGTCGACGCCGATAAATACATAGAGGAACTGTTTGGCGAAAGTATTCCGCAGATGTTTGAAAAAGGCGAAGATTATTTCAGACAATGCGAGTCTGAGGCGATTTATAGACTGTCGCAAAGAAAAAACTTGGTTGTGGCTACAGGCGGAGGCGCGATATTGAAAGACGTCAACGTCAGCGCAATGAAACTAAGCGGAATTATAGTGCTAATCGAGAGAAATTTGGAGGACATAATTGCCAGCGTAAATACTCAAACAAGACCGCTGTTGAAAGATGGCGCAGATAAACTGAGAAAGATTTATAAAGAAAGAAAACAAAGATATTACGATACTTGCGACGTGGTCGTAAAGAGTCATGAATACGATATGTACAAGACGGTCAACGATATCGTTAAAGTAATATTATAGGAGATGCGGTATGAAAAAAATAATGGTCGTCAACGGCGTTAATCTGAATATGCTGGGTATACGCGAGAAAAACATTTACGGCGATTCTACTTATGACGGACTTTGCGATTATATACGCGAAAAGTGTTCGGATATGCCGGTAAAGTTGAGTTTTTTTCAATCCAACTGCGAGGGCGCTATAGTCGACTGTCTGCAAAAGTGTTATTTTGAAAAGTATGACGGAATAGTTTTGAATCCCGGAGCGTATACGCATTATTCGTACGCGCTGTACGACGCGATAAAATCCATTGCGCCTGTCAAGGTAGTAGAAACGCATATATCGGATATAAATACGCGTGAGGAGTTTAGACGCGTGTCGGTAACCGCGCCCGCTTGCGTAGCGCAAATATCCGGTCAGGGATTTGACGGATACGTTCAGGCAATAAGACTTTTATTGAAATAATTCGTATTAAATAAGGTAAAATTTATGGAACAAGATAAAGTAATTACGATAGTCGGTTTGGGAGTCGTTGGCGGTTCCTACGCAATCGCGCTTTCCAAGAAAGGTTATACGGTATACGGTGTAAACAGGTCTAGCGAGAGTTTGGACATGGCTTTGGAATGCGGCGCGATAAAAAAAGGAGCGCATACTCCCGAAGAATTTTTTGCCGAGAGCGACATTATCATTATAGCGCTGTATCCCGACCAAATTGTCGAGTATTTGAAAAAGTACGGCAAGTTTATCAAGCAAGGCTGTCTTGTCAGCGACGTTGCGGGCATTAAAAGTCGCTTTGTCGACGATATAAACGCCGTAATGCCCAAAGGAAGCGAATTCATTTTTTGCCATCCTATGGCGGGTAGAGAAAAGAGAGGTTTTCGCTACGCCGACGACAGAGTATTGCAAGGCGCGAATTTTCTGATTGCCAAGACGGAAACGACAACGGACGAAGCAATAGCGCGTATGAGCCGACTTGTCAAGGATATCGGATTCGGAGAAGTTCGAGTAACGGACGCCGCTACTCATGATAAAGTAATCGCTTATACTTCGCAACTTCCTCACGCAATCGCTGTGTCGTTGATAAACAGCGACGACGAGGATAGCGAAACCGCAAGTTTTATCGGCGATTCTTATAGAGATTTGACGAGAATTGCAAATATCAATGAGGATTTGTGGTCGGAGTTGTTTTTAGGTAATAAAGAAAACCTTATATCTACGATAACGTCTTTTGAAGAGCAGTTGTCGCTTGTTAAAAACGCTATCGAGCAAGACGATAGACAGACGCTTAAAAGACTGTTCGTCAAGTCTACTCAAAGACGTATAGGCTTGGAGAAGAAGAAACAAACGGAAAAATAAATACTGAACGCCGTTCAGTTTGTAAAATGCATATAGTAGCGACGTTGAATTGCCGCTACTATTCTTTTTTATATTGATACTGAATTTCTAATTTTAAGATTCGATCTTCTATGCTTGGCTATGTGTTTATATTGCAATAAAATTCTTTGCCTGTGTTTATTAAGTATGCAACTGAACATTGTTCAATATAATATTTATTTGATTTTTCTTAAACCATAAGAAAGGTTGTTTGTAGGGAGAATGCTCGTTGTGAATATTCAAAAATATCGGTTTATTCCGATTGTTCGAAATTTGTTAGAATAGGTTAAAATATTTGACATAATATATTATGTGTGTTATTATTTATGTGCTTATTATATTAAGAGGAGCAAATCAATAAAAGGATAAGTAAGATGGCGGACAGGAAAAAAGTTGCTGATAAAGGAAACGGGAAAGTTTCCGGCGCGATGAGCGACGGCGAAAAAGTCGCAAAAAACAAAAACGCGACGTCGACCGAAATTACTGATACTGACGGCGGAAAACAGAATATCGCCGAAAAAAATATAAACGAAAATAAAGAATCGGAGACGCTTGACTCTGCTTTGGGCGACGAAACTGTGGTTACCAACGAGGACGGAACGACGGTTCGCATTTCCAAGATTAAAACGGAAAGTGGAAAAGTAATAATCAAAAAGACCATTGTCAGGAAGGTTGTCAAGCCTAAGACGGAAGACGAGTCGAAAGTCGCGGCGTCTAATACCGAAATTTCGGATAAAGAAGAAGTAAAAGACAAAGCGGAAATTAAAACCGATAAAAAGAAAGACGAGAGCGGCAGGGATGAAAATTCCGCCGTTAAGGACGTCGATGCTCAAATCGAAGAGTCGGAAGATAAATCGGGCGCGGACAATGAAAAAGACTCTTCCGCCGACTCTAAGAAAAAAGAGAAGAAGGCGAAAGAGAAAAAAGAGCGTAATAAAAAATCTAAAGAAAGCGCGGAAGAGAAAACCGATTCAAAAGAAGAGTCGGAAGTTAAGAAAGTTGCAGACGAAAAAGAAGAAGATCCCGCGCTGATTGAAAAAAAGCAGAAGAAACTTGAAGCGCAACAGAAAAAGCAAGAAGAGGCGGAAGCGAAGAAAGCGTTTAAGGAAAAAATCAAAATGCTCAAAGAAACGCCGTTCGTGAACGTTGAGGCGGGGGCAGACGACGGATTGAATGACGAACAGGTCGAGGAAAGAGAACTTCGCGGAATGACCAACAAAGTGGATAATTCCATATCCAAGTCGTATCTCAAAATTTTCACGACGAATATATTTACGCTGTTCAATTTGCTCAATATATTCTTGGCTTGTCTGATTATCATTTTCAACGGTCAAATAAAGAATATGCTTTTTGCGGGCATAGCGATGATAAATCTTGTCATCGGAATTATTCAAGAGATTCGTTCAAAACGCGCTCTTGACAAACTGTCGCTTGTTTCGGCGCCCTCTATCGAAGCGGTCAGAAACGGGCAGGTTGTGGAAATTTCCACCGATGATATTGTAATTGACGATATTATCATACTCAAACAGGGAAGTCAGATACCTACCGATTGCATAGTCGTGGGCGGAGAATGCGAAGCAAACGAATCGCTTCTTACGGGAGAACAGGACGATATACATAAAGGCATCGGAGATCAACTCATGTCGGGCAGTTTCGTGCAGTCTGGCAAATGCAGAGCGAGAGTCATGGCGGTAGGCGAAGATACTTACGCGTCAAAGTTGATGAGCGAGGCTAAAAAGTTCAAAAAATCCAAGTCGGAACTTATGCGTTCCATCAACTGGATTATCAGAATCGCGACTATTATAATTTTCCCGTTGGGAATTCTCATGTTTATTACCAACATGAAGCATGCGACTAGTATTTCTGGCGCGGTAACAAGCACCGTATCTTCGGTAATCGGTATGATCCCCGAAGGTTTGGTAATGCTTACGTCCGTAGCGCTTGCGCTAGGTATCGTAAGACTTGCGAAAAAACGCACGCTCGTACAAGACCTATATTCTATCGAAGCGCTTGCCAGAGTAGACGTGCTTTGTTTGGATAAGACGGGTACTATTACAGAAGGTTCGATGCAAGTAGAGAGCGTTCACGTTTATTCGTCTAAGTTCGGTTCGCCCGACGATATTATGGCGAATTTGGTAAACGCTTTGGGCAAAAACAACGCTACTTTCGAAGCGTGCGCCGAGTATTTTTCCTCAAACGAAACGTATAAAGTGTCAAAACTCATGCCATTCTCTTCGGCAAGAAAATGGAGCGGAGCAAGTTTTAGCGGCGTGGGAACGTTTATCGTTGGAGCGCCTGAATTCGTGCTTAAAGAGAGATATTCGCTCGTGGAGCGCAACGTAAACGAATACGCTATGGAAGGTTACAGAGTACTTGTGCTGGTAACTACTCCCGAATCTCTTCAAGACGGAGCGATGGACCCTGCTAAAATGGAATTGGTCGCTTTGATAGTGTTGAGCGATAAGATAAGAAGCACCGCTTCCGCTACGTTTGAATATTTCGAACAGCAAGGCGTTCAACTCAAAGTAATTTCCGGAGACAATCCGCTTACCGTATCCAAAGTCGCGGAAAGAGCGGGTATGAAAAACGCGGAAAAATATATCGACGCGTCGGTAGATCTCGATACTCCCGACAAGATATACGAGGCGGCTGAAAAATATACGGTATTCGGAAGAGTATCGCCTTCTCAGAAAAAAGAATTGGTAGCGGCGCTTAAAGCGCACGGACACACGGTCGGCATGACCGGCGACGGCGTAAACGACGTAATGGCTCTCAAAGAATCCGACTGTTCAATCGCTATGGCGAGCGGTTCGGACGCGAGCAGAAACGTTGCCCAACTTGTCCTTCTCGACAGCGACTTTTCGTCGTTGCCGAGCGTAGTGAGCGAGGGAAGAAGAGTTATAAACAACATAGAAAGAGCGTCTTCGCTGTTTTTGGTTAAGACTACGTTCAGCGCCGTGCTGTCGTTGCTCTTGATAATATTCCAGTTTTCGACGTATCCGTTCGAGCCTATCCAACTTACGCTCATCAACGCGTTGTTCGTAGGCGTGCCGTCGTTCATACTTGCGTTGGAACCCAACGACAGACGCGTAAAAGGCAACTTCTTGAGCAAAGTCTTCAAGCGAGCCTTACCGGCGGGACTTACAGTCGCGTTTGCGATTATATTGGTATGTTGGATGTACAACGACATCGGATTCGACGTTTCGCCGCAAATATCCACTATGAGCGTATTCATAACGGCTTCCGTATCTTTCGTCGTTTTGGTACAGGTTTGCATGCCTTACACCAAAGACAAAATATTTATGCTAGCATTGTTGTTGGTTGCGTTTATATTCGCGGTAAGCAACAGTTTCTTAAGCGAAAAATTTTCGTTGGTATCGCTCAATTCCGACATGGTTTTAAGACTTGTAATAATCATCGCTTGCATACTGCCGATAATGGCGTTTATGAGAGTGGAGATAGAAGCGTTTAAGGCGCTGTTCAAAGAAACGGGCGGATTTATAAAACGCGAAAAAGACAAGGCGAAGAATTTCTTCAACCGTTTCGACAATAAGAAATAAATTACTCATAAATACACAAGGAGATAACTTTCAATGACAAATGAAAAAGTGTTGGTAATCGACTTCGGAGGTCAATACAATCAACTTATCGCAAGACGCGTAAGAGAATTCAACGTTTATTGCGAAATGTATCCTTACACTATAAGTCTGGAAAAAATCAAGAGTCTTAATCCTATCGGTATTATTTTTACCGGCGGACCGAGCAGCGTAACCGACGAAGGCGCTCCTCGCATAGACAAGGGAATATTCGATTTGGGAATCCCCGTGTTGGGTATCTGTTACGGCGCCCAACTCATCGCTTATACGTTGAACGGAAAAGTCGAGCAGGCAAAGAGCAGAGAATACGGAAAAAAAGAAGCGACTTACGATACGGACAGTTTGCTTTTCAAAGGTCTTAACAAAAAGAACGTTTGCTGGATGAGCCATACCTATCAAGTAACGGAATTACCGCAAGGATTCAAATCTATCGCTCATACCGACACCTGTAAAATCGCCGCTTTCGAAAATGAGGAAAAGGCTATATACGGTATGCAGTATCATCCCGAAGTTATGCACACCGAACAAGGTCTGGACATGCTCAAAAACTTCCTTTACTACGTCGTGAAAGCTAAAGGCGATTGGACGATGTCCAACTTTGTTCACAAGTCGATATCCGAACTCAAAGCCAAGATTGGAGATAAGAAAGTGCTTTGCGCGTTCAGCGGCGGCGTAGATTCCGCGGTAGCGGCGACTCTTATCCATAAAGCGGTAGGAGATCAGTTGACTTGTATTTTCGTAGATCACGGTCTTTTGAGAAAGAACGAAGCAAAAGAAGTTATGAAAGTTTTCAAAGAAGATATGGGTATGAACGTCATACTTGCCGACGCTTCCGAAAGATTTTTGAAAAAATTGCAAGGCGTTAAAGAGCCGGAAAAGAAAAGAAAAATAATCGGCAAAGAGTTTATCGACGTATTTGAAATAGAAGCCAAAAAGATCGGCGCGGTAGATTATCTCGTACAGGGAACGATATATCCCGACGTAATCGAATCGGGTCTTGGAAGCAGCGCCGTTATTAAATCTCATCACAACGTAGGCGGACTTCCCAGCGTAGTCAATTTCAAAGAAATAGTCGAGCCTTTGAGAGATTTGTTTAAGGATGAAGTAAGAAAAGTAGGTTTTGAACTCGGACTTCCGCGCGACGTAGTAATGCGTCAGCCGTTCCCCGGTCCCGGACTTGCTATTAGAATTATAGGCAACATAACAAAGAAAAAATTGGATATTTTGCGCGACGCAGATTACATATTCAGAGAAGAGGTAAAACTCAACGGGCTTTCCGACGAGATATGGCAGTACTTCGCAGTACTTACGAATATGAGAAGCGTAGGCGTAATGGGCGACTGCCGTACTTACGACTATACTTTGGTTTTGAGAGCGGTAACTTCGGTAGACGCTATGACGGCAGATTGGGCGAGAATTCCTGCGGACGTTCTTGAAAAAATCTCTACGAGAATAGTCAACGAAGTAAAACATATCAACAGAGTGGTTTACGACATCACTTCCAAACCGCCGGCAACAATCGAGTGGGAATAAAGATATAACAGGATACAATTTCTTGTTAAACAATACAAAAGAATCATATAGTTTATTTGCGTAAAGCGAAAGGAGTAAATAATGTTAACAGCAATAGTAGGAATCAACTGGGGCGACGAAGGCAAAGGCAGAATGGTTGATTTGGTATCGAGCGATTACGATATTGTCGTAAGGTATCAAGGAGGTAATAATGCCGGACATACCGTTATAAATCATTTGGGTAAGTTTATTCTCAACCTTATTCCGTCAGGAATACTGCGTCCCGAAGTAGTCAACGTTATGGGCAACGGCATGGTTATCGATATGCAACACCTTGTAGGCGAAATGGGCAGACTTACGGAAAAAGGAGTCAAGATTACTCCCGAAAATCTCAAAATCAGTTCCAGAGCGGTTATATGTATGCCTTATCACGTCAGACAGGACTGTCTTGAAGAAGACAGATTGGGCGACGCCAAGTACGGTTCTACAAGAAGAGGTATCGCTCCAGTTTACGGCGATAAATATCTTAAAAAGATTATAATGATGGGAGATCTTTTCCACCCCGAAGCATTGAGAAAGAGGATCGAAGGTATAGTAGAGTGGAAAAATCTTTTTATAGAAAAGGCTTACGGTTCTTCAAAAATTCAAGTCGACGAGATTATGAACTGGTTGGAAGAGTACGGAAATAAACTCAAACCTTTTGTATGCAATACCGGCGAGTTCTTGGACGAGAGTTTGAAAGCGGGCAAGAAGGTTGTGTTTGAAGCGCAGTTGGGTGCGTTGAGAGATATAGATTTCGGTATAAATCCCTATACTTCTTCGTCCAATACCATAGCCGCTTACGCTCCGATAGGCGCAGGCATACCTAAGTATAGACTTGACAACGTCTTCGGTATTATGAAAGCGTACAGTTCTTGCGTAGGAGAAGGACCTTTCACCGTTGAAATGTTCGGCGACGAAGCAGAGGCTTTAAGACAGGCGGGCGGAGAATACGGAGCCGCTACCGGCAGACCTAGAAGAGTAGGCGCTTTCGACGTAGTAGCGTCCAAGTACGGCGTTGAAATGCAAGGCGCGACAGAACTTGCTTTGACAAAACTTGACGTGCTTTCCTATATGAAAAAGATTCCCGTTTGCGTTGCTTACAAAGTAGGAAACGAGATTACGACGAGTTTCCCTAGCGGAGAAGACCTAAGAATCGCTACGCCGATATTCGAATACTTAGACGGTTGGAATTGCGATATTTCCGCTTGCAGAAAACCGAGCGACCTTCCCAAAGAAGCGTTGGCTTATATCAAATACGTAGAAAAAGCGGTTGATTGTCCTATTACTTATGTTTCCGTAGGCGCGGAGAGAGAAGAATACGTCGTAATGAAAGATAGCAAAATCAAGTAGTCGGTTAGAGGTTATCTCAATTGATAGTCGAGGAAACTGTCATATTGCGAAAATAGGCGAAGAAATCGTCTTCAATTACGCAAGTATCGGCGATAGTTAAGCGACGTCGATTATAAATGTAATGATAAAATAAAACCGCGCAGGCGCGCGGATATAAAAGAGGATAGAAAATGAAAATCAATAGAAATTTTTTGGATCTTAAAGACAGTTATTTGTTTTCAACGATTGCCAAAAAGATAAAAGCATATCAGGAACAAAATCCGGGAGTGGAAGTATTTAGACTGGGTATAGGCGACGTAACGATGCCGCTTGTTCCCGCGGTAATAGACGCAATACATAAAGCGACAGACGAAATGTCGCAAAAGTCCACTTTCAGAGGATACGGACCCGAACAAGGTTACGACTTTTTAAGAGAAGAGATAGCCAAGTATTACGCTAGGAAAAAAGTAACGGTTGACAAAGACGAGATATTTATCAGCGACGGCGCTAAGAGCGATTTGGGAAATATCCTCGATATTCTCGACCCGTCCAACAAGGTATTGATTCCCGACCCGGTATATCCGGCGTACGTAGACACTAACGTTATGGCGGGAAGAAAGATAGATACTGCTCAAGGCAATCAGGCTAATTCCTTTAAGCCTATGCCGGACAAGAACTACAAAGCGGATATTATATATCTTTGTTCGCCCAACAATCCTACCGGAGCCGTTTACACTCATGCGGAACTCAAAGAATGGGTGGATTACGCAAATGGTTGCAACGCGTTGATAGTATTCGATTCGGCTTACGAAGCGTTTGTAGGCGATCCTTCGTTGCCCAGAAGCATATTCGAGATAGAGGGAGCAAGAACGTGCGCTATCGAATTCTGTTCCTTCTCCAAGACGGCGGGATTTACGGGTACTAGATGCGGATATACCGTCGTGCCACAACAACTTGTTTTTGACGGAACGAAAATGAATTCGCTTTGGAACAGAAGACAGTGTACAAAGTTCAACGGCGTGCCTTATATTATTCAAAAAGGAGCGCAAGCGGTTTTCTCCGAAGAAGGATATAAGCAGATAACGGAAAATATCGCTTATTACAAAGAAAACGCGAGAATCATCCACGAGGGATTGGAGAAAAAAGGTATTTGGCATATCGGAGGAGTTAATTCCCCTTATATATGGCTAAAATGTCCTGACGGCATGACTTCTTGGGAATACTTCGACCATCTTTTGACTAAAGCAAACGTCGTAGGCACTCCCGGAGCGGGATTCGGCGCTATGGGCGAAGGATATTTCAGACTTACCGCGTTCGGCGACAGAGAAAAGACCGTTGAAGCGGTAAAGAGGATAATGAATCTATCCTAATGGAATATTACAAAGAAAAAGGCTAAGTCGGCGTGTTTTTATTAGCGCGCCGTCAATGCTGTAAATTACGGTAGATAAATGGCAAAAAAATTTGATAGCAAAGAAGTTTGCGAAATACTGAATAGACTAGAAGTCATGCATCCCGACGCGGAATGCGAACTCAATTACAATACGCCTTTCGAATTGCTTGTGGCTGTAATACTGTCCGCTCAATGCACGGATAAACGCGTTAATCAGGTTACGCAAAAACTCTTTCAGGTTTACAATACTCCCGAGCAGTTTGCCTCGCTTGGAGAAGAGGAACTTATCGAATTCATTTTTACTTGCGGATTTTACCGTAACAAAGCGAGAAATATTATACTCGCAAGCAGAGATATAGTAGAAAAATTCGGCGGGCAAGTTCCGCGGGATATAGAAAATCTTATGACTTTGGCGGGAGTGGGAAAGAAGACTGCAAACGTCGTGTATTCCGTCGCTTTCGGCGGACAGGCGATAGCCGTTGACACCCACGTATTGAGATTGAGCAACCGAATAGGTTTTTGCGATTCAAACGACCCGCTCAAAGTAGAACAGGCGCTAATGCAAATACTGCCTAAGGAAAGTTGGTCGCGCGCGCATCATCTTTTGATACATCACGGCAGATACACCTGTTCGGCAAGAAATCCGCAATGCTCGGAATGTCTTATAAGCGAGTATTGCAAATATTACAACGGTAAATAAATTTTTTTAGGAGAAATATATGAATAGACTTTTGAAGATTTACGAAGTTGCCCCGAAAGTAAAGAAGTATGTAGTCCATACTCCTACGGTATCTAAACACTGTCTTCCGGGACAATTTGTAATAGTCATTGTCAACGAGGGCGGAGAAAGAGTTCCGTTCACTATTTGCGATTATGACAGAGAAGCGGAAACAATCACTTTGCTTGTTCAGGAAGTAGGTTATTCCACTCACAAAATGGCGGACTTAAAAGAAGGAGATTGTCTGTACGCTTTGGTAGGACCTTTGGGCAACCCTACCGACCTCGACGAATACGAAAATCTTGTTTTGGTAGGCGGAGGAATCGGCTGCGCCGTAATCTATCCGCAGGCTAAACTGCGTAAACAAAAAGGTTTGAAAAGCAACGTCATTATGGGCGCGAGAACCAAAGATTTGCTTTTCGATATAGAGGAATTCAAAGCCAACTGCGAGAACGTATACATATCTACTGACGACGGTTCTTTGGGTACAAAGGGTTTCGTAACCACGGTTTTGCAGGACAGAATCGACGCAGGGGATAAAATCGATTGCGTACTCGTAGTCGGACCTATGATAATGATGAAAAACGTAAGCGAACTTACGCGTAAATACAATATTCCAACCGTTGTATCTATGAACACAATCATGGTAGACGGTACGGGAATGTGCGGAGGTTGCAGACTTACCGTCGGAGGAGAAACCAAATACGCTTGCGTAGACGGACCGGAATTCGACGGACATGCGGTAAATTTCGAAGAAGCGATGACCAGAAGCAGATTTTATCGCGAACATGAGCAGAAATGTAATTTGAGAGGTTGATTCATGAACAATTCGCCAAGAAATAAAACTCTGCACCAACCGGCGCAGGAAAGAATAAATAACTTCAACGAAGTAAATTTGGGCTTTGACGACGCTTTGATGCTCGAAGAAGCAAGCAGATGTATAAACTGTAAAAACGCGCCTTGCCGTACGGGGTGTCCCGTCGGTATCAATATACCGGCTTTTATCGAACGTCTTACCAAAAACGATAAAGACGGCGCTTTGGAAATAATAAGCGAATCTTCGCTTCTGCCCGCTATTTGCGGAAGAGTATGCCCGCAGGAGAATCAATGCGAAGGCAAATGTATAAGAAAAGCAAAACTCGGCGGCAGCGTGGCTATCGGAGCGTTGGAAAGATACGTAGGAGATTACGGCTTGAAAAAAGGTACGGCTAATCTCAAAGCGCCCGAATGGAACGGAAAGAAAGTCGCCGTAATCGGCAGCGGTCCCGCAGGACTTGCCTGCGCGGCAGACTGCGCAAAAAACGGATTCAAGGTAACGGTCTTCGAAGCGTTCCATAAAGCGGGAGGCGTGCTTGTTTACGGTATTCCCGAATTCAGACTTCCCAAAGAAGACGTCGTTGAGAAGGAGATAGAAAAACTCAAAGCGTTGGGCGTGGAAATAAGACTCAATACAGTTATCGGAAAGGCAGTTACTTTCGAAGAATTGCAAGAAGAGTACGACGCTATCTTTATAGGCACGGGAGCGGGACTTCCTATGTTTATGAACATTAAAGGTGAGAATCTCAACGGAGTTTCTTCCGCCAACGAACTTTTGACAAGAGTCAATCTCATGCAAGCGTATAAAGAAGACGCGATAACCCCCGTATACTGCGGAAAGTCCGTTGCGGTAATCGGCGCAGGCAACGTCGCTATGGACGCGGCGCGTACCGCTAAAAGAATAGGCGGCGGAGAAGTGTACATAATATACCGCAGAGGCAGAGAGGAAATGCCGGCAAGAGCGGAAGAAATCGAACATGCGGTAGAAGAGGGAATAAAACTTGTCTTGCTTACCAACCCTGTGGAGATTTTGGGCGAGGACGGCAAAGTCTGCGGAATCAAATGCGTTAAAATGCAACTTACAGAGGCGGACGCTTCCGGCAGAAGACGTCCCGAACCTATCGAAGGCAGTGAATTCGTAATAGACGTGGATCAAGTTATTGTTTCGCTCGGTACCAGTCCGAATCCGCTTATAAGAAAGTCTTGTTCGGATATGGAATTCAGCAAGAAGGGAACAATTATAGTAAACGAAGAAACAATGGCTACCAGCGTTGACGGAATTTATTCCGGAGGCGACGCGGTTACCGGCGCGGCTACGGTCATTCTCGCAATGGGCGCGGGACGCAAGGCGGCAAAAGCCATTATAGAAAAATTTGCTTGATTTATAAGGCGAAAAGGATAATTTATGTTTTTGGATATAGCAACAATTTTTGTTAAAGCGGGCAACGGAGGCGATGGCGTGGTTTCTTTCCATACCGAAAAGTACGTTGCGCAGGGCGGACCCGACGGAGGCGACGGCGGCAACGGAGGAGATATTGTTTTCGTTGTTGATAAAAGCGCGTCTACGTTGATAGATTTCAAGTTTGCCAAGCATTTCAGAGCGGAAGACGGAAGCAACGGCGGAGCGAAGAACTGCAAGGGCAGAAGCGGAAAAGACCTGTATATTAAAGTCCCCAAAGGCACCGTCATAAAAGAAAAGAAGACGGGCAACGTTTTGGCGGATATGTTTTACGACGACAGCGAATTTTTGTTGCAAAAAGGCGGTTTGGGCGGAAAGGGCAACGCTAGATTTGCCACCGCTCAAAGAAAGGCGCCTAGATTTTCACAAAAAGGCGAGAAGACGCAGGAAGTCGAACTCACTTTGGAGTTGAAGACTATCGCGGACGTAGGACTTGTAGGTTTTCCCAACGTAGGTAAATCGACTATACTTTCTGTGATTTCTTCCGCAAAACCCAAGATAGCGAATTATCACTTTACCACGCTTACTCCGAATTTAGGAGTGGTCAAGTATTACGACAAAGATTTTGTAGTGGCAGATATTCCGGGACTTATCGAAGGCGCAAGCGAAGGCGCGGGATTGGGACATAACTTTTTAAGACATATCGAAAGAGTAAGACTTATAGTACACGTAGTGGATATATCGGGAATCGAAGGCAGAAATCCTTACGAAGACTATTTGACTATCAATGGGGAATTGGAAAGTTATTCGCAAAAACTTGCTTCGCTTCCTCAAATAGTAGTAGCAAATAAATGCGACCTTTTGGAAGACGAAAGCAAGATAGAAGAGTTTGAAAAGAAACTCGGAGAGAAAGTTATTCGCATTTCCGCCATATCCAACAACGGCACCAAAGAAATGTTGGATAGAATCAGCAAAGACCTCGAAGATTTGCCCGAAAGCGAACCTATGGAAGTTGTTGCGTTTGACGAAAACAGAAACGATAGCACTTCGTATGTGATAACAGTGGACGAAGACGGAATATACGAAGTACACGGCGGACTTATAAATATGCTGATACGAAACGTAGTCCTTGACGATTACGAGTCGTTCAGATACTTCCAAAAGACGTTAAAAGACAGAGGAGTTATAAAAGCGCTGTACAGCAACGGCTGTAAGGAAGGCGATACCGTTCGTATCGGCGATATAGAGTTTGACTTTGTAGATTGATAATCGATTTGCAAGTAAGATATTCGGTTGGAAGTCGTTTTTTGAAAATGCGCTTTTGCCGACAAAAATAAAGGAGAAATATAATGACAAGCGCAGAACGTGCAAAATTGAGGTCGTTGGCAATGACTATCGAGCCGACAACTCATATAGGGAAAAACGGAGTAGGCGATACTCTGATAAAGCAGATAGACGAACAACTCGAATCGAGAGAACTTATAAAAATTTCCGTACTTAAAAACGCTGATTTATCAGCCAAAGAAATCGCAGAGGAACTCGCTGTATCAAGCAAATCGCAAGTAGTTCAAGTTTTAGGTAGCAAAATAACTCTTTACCGAGTATCTAAAAAAGACGGAATAAAGCATCTTCTTTGATAAGCATTATTACACAAGTAGTTTGCATATATTTTCAATATGATAAAATTCATCGTCGGCATAATATTGTCGGCGATTTTTGAATTAGATTCTTCGACTTGGCTCAGAATGACGAATGAATAAATGTTTTTTTGTTCTACGAATATAATTAAGTATAAAAGGTTATCTTACTTCTTCTATATTACAATAGAATTAACATATAATGTTTTTTATTCCGTCATATTGAGCGAAGTCGAAATATCTAGTGTAAATTAAAAATCAATTTAACTTTTATTATCCCATCTAACAATTTTTCATTAACCAATACTTATAAACCCCGAAATTTAGTAAAAAAATAATAAAAAAATCGACAAATAGCAAAAAATTCCAAAAAAAGTGTACTTTTCCTGACTATGAATTTATGTCGAAAATGATGTAAAATACGACATAATTATACAAATATATTATACAAAATCTATATGTCGAATTCAAGAGAAACAGGTCAGGAAAAGTACACTTTTCCTGACCGTATACAAAAACGGGGTTAAAATGGATATTCGGAATAGAAAATTAAGGGGCGTTGTTGTATTATCATTATTGATAATACTGTGTTTATTTACGACAATAATTTTGAATACATTTAGTTATGAGCGCAGAGTAGTGGCAGTTTCAACTGGAGCGCCGACTACAAATATAGGCGATTTGCTTTTTAGTAATTATGCAGACAGGCCAGATAAAAAATTTTTTGACGGGGAACAGTTGGATAAATTATATGCTCAGATTACAGGAAAAGAAAATGCGACTTACAAGGACGTTGAAGACGCTGCGAAAGAAATAAAAACAAGCGAGAATTTTAGAAGTTCCGAAAATACGCAGACAGGCGGAAAACTAATAACGTTTACAATGCTAGGTATGGACTGGAACGCAGTGTATTTGTCAACTAATAGGTCAGGCGAGCCTATATTGACAGTTTGGCAGGCAAATTCTAGCGTTACAGCAAAGTGGAATTACCACGCTGACAACGTAAACGCAAATATACCTTCGAATATGTACAGTACGAGTATGATAAGAAATATTACGCTGAACGCAGGCGGAACGTATTATACAGGCAGTGATGGAAGCGGCGCGACGCCTGTTCCGCAGAATTCCGACAACACATATGCGAAATTTACTATGGACGCTGTAACAGGGAGTTTGACGTCATTCATAGATAAACCTATAAACGTAAGTTGGCAGGAGAAAGAAATATCTCACTTAGTAAACCCTGGTTATGCATATGATTTCAATAATGACGCGTACGGCGACGTAGGTTCTGGTGGCGGCTCTAACGCTAACTGGAATGGCGGAATGGTCAATTATTATGGCAAGACAGATTATTCAGCATGGGCAAACGATTATATTTGGTTGCCGTCAATGACGGAAACAGGCTTTTCCTACGAAAATATTAGAGGCATATGGGTTACGTCTGCGGTAGAAAGAGGAAACTCCGGCGTGGATTCTTGGTTGCGCTCAGCGACTAGTTCTAACTTCGCGCGTCCCTATATGCTTGTTGCAAATGGATCTGTGGATAGTAACGATTTGACAACTTCTCTTTATGCTGTGCGTCCCGCATTTCATTTGAATTTAGCAAAAGTGGAAAAAGCATCTGCAAAATCTATGACTTCTCCGCAAGATATAGAAGTTGCATATACCGGTGATGAGCAGGGAGTAGACAGTAAGTATACTCAAGATTTTTTGGATAACGTAGATATAAAGTATTACGACGAAGGATCAACTACTCCGAGAAGTACAAAGCCTACAACAGTTGGAAATTACACAGTAAAGTATACGTTAAAAGACGGATATTACTGGTCGGATAATTTAGATGGAGTGGAAAGGACAAAATCGTTTAAGATAACTCCGCGTAGAATGGACTATCCAACCTTTGACAACGGCAAGTACAGTCTGCAAAAGAGTTACGCAGGAGATGAGGATATATCGTTTACGTTAGGTAACTACGATAAGAATTTTATCGAAGTAACGTATAGCGGAACAGACAACGGAGTAAGTTACGACGGCACGTATTCGGAAGCGTTGGCAAAGTACGTAGGGAAATACTATTTGGACGTAAAGATAAAAGACGAGTACGGAAGTAATTGCGTATTCAAGGATAAGCCTACTAACAGCAAGTTGGAGTTTGAGGTAATAAAAAAGGAAGTAGAAACGGAGATATTGGACGGTAGC
Source organism: uncultured Christensenella sp. (assembly GCA_910584635.1). Taxonomy (GTDB): domain Bacteria; phylum Bacillota; class Clostridia; order Christensenellales; family UBA3700; genus RACS-045. Next base: position 97,158 of record CAJUBA010000004.1, read on the forward strand.
AGTAGCAATATCGTAGGAATAAGAGGAAGCAAGAAGAAAGTAACTTTGAATATACCCGACGCTCAAAAGAAAGTACATAGAGGAAAGAAGATATACGTACAGATAATAGCGAAAGACGAGTATAACGAATTCGAATTAAGCGGCAATATAGAGATAACGGGCGATAAGTTACAGTACAACGAAATCGAATTGAATATAGGACGGTTGAGAAAAGGAAGTTACGACATAGACGCCAAGGTGGTAGATGGATTAAACGGAGACAGTTATAGCGTAAGCGTAGTAAACGGAGCGACGTTAGAGGTAAAGGAAGTAGAGCCTGGAAGTCAGTTGATATGGCAGATGTATAGCGGAAGCGAAACGGACGGGTCGTTTGTGGGAGCGAACATAGGGGATATAGAATCGGAGTACGACAGTTTTGCGTATGACGGGAAGGAGTATCACTTTGAAGTAACGCCGCCGACAGGATATACGGTAGAGAGCAAAAAGACTACGAACAGCGCGGGAGATGAAGTAGAGTACGGAAAGAACGCGGATACGTATATAACGACGGTAGAGTTAAAAGAAAATGCAAACAATGAGATAACGGAGTATAGAATAACCTGGACAATAGACAAGGCGAAGTTCGACTTGTCCGGCGTTAAGTGGGAATATCCCGATGGTAAACTGCCTTACACGCAAGGCGGAATAAACGCGGTGTTGGACGAAAGAACGTTGCCCGAAGGGTTGAAAGCAAAGTATAGTAACAGCACAGTCAAAGGATTGACGGTAGGACAAACGGGTACGGAGATAGTAACCTTTGAACTTGA
>CAJUBA010000005.1 GCA_910584635.1 uncultured Christensenella sp.
AGGCGAAGATAAAAGTAGAGTGGGAGAGCAAGGGAGAGAAACCCGAACTGAAAGGGTTAAACGAGGCAGAAAAGGAGAAGATAGAGTACGAGTATAGAGACGAGGAAGGAAACGCAGTAGCGGAAAGCGAACTGGAAAACGGGAAGACGTATAAGGTAATAGCGAAGATAAAGAGCGAGTATAGAGGGAACTATGAGTTTGTAGACATAGAAGGTAACGTATTGACAGAGCCAAGCGAAAGCGGAGAGTATGAGTTTAAGTACGACGACGGAAGCGAAGAACCGGGGAATCCGGACGATCCAAATACGCCGGTGAACCCTGACGACCCGAACAATCCGGATAATCCCAATAATCCCGAGGAGCCGACAGACGAACCTAAACCGGGAACAACGATAGACGATATATTGGATAAGGTAAAAGACTTACCGTTATGGCAGTTGATAGCGAGCGGGATAAGCATAATCTTAACGATAGCGTTCTTATCTAAGACGGCAAGCAACGAGAGTAAGAGAAAGAAAGCGAAGAAAGTAATGGAGAAGAAGTACAATACTTTCTATGCGACAGCGTTCTTGGGAATAAGCGTAACCAACTGGACGGTAATAGCATGTGTGCTGATGGGAAGCGCAGTATTGTCTTTAATCTTTATGGTAATCTCGCAGAAGAGGAGAAACAAAGCGGAAGAGGAGTTGGAAGACGCGAAGGAAGAGTATGCAAAGCATAGAGAAGAAATGATGTTTATGCGTATGAACGGCAACGGTAATATGCAAGGACAGAACTACGGATACAGCGCGCAACCTGCAGTGGGAATAGAAGATATGCGTTGCATGATAAACGACGCGGTATCTGCAATGTTGCCGAACGTACAGCAGTACTTACCGCAACAAGCATCTAATAATGACGAACTAGTCCAAAGACTGATAGAGCAGAACGAACAGAATGAAGAGAGAATAAAACAGTTAACGGAAGAGAATAAGGAAACGGCAAGACATAATGAAGAAAGAATAGAGAGATTTTTGCAGAAACTGTCTGAGCAGAAGGTAGCGGAAAAAGAAGTTGCGGCGACAGTGGTAAATAATGATGAAGCGGTAGAAAGATTGAATAAATCTGTAGAAGAATTAAGAAGCGTAGTAGAGAAGATAGTAGAAACGTCAAAGCAGACAGTAAAAGAAGAATGCGTAGAAAGAAGAGAAAAAGATAGAAATTCGGATAAGATAGAAGCGTTGATAAAGACGAACGAGAGGTTGATGGAGAAGATAATAGAACTGTCGTCAAGTAAAGGCAACGATAAGCCTATAATAGTACAGCAACCTGCGCCGCAAATAGTGGAGAAGGAAGTTCGTGTGGAAGTGCCTGTTGAGAAGATAGTCGAAAAAACGGTGCCAATCGAGGTTGAAAAGGTGGTAGAGAAGATAGTTGAGATACCAGCCGAAAAACCTGCGCCTAAAGCAAAGGCAACCGCTCCCAGACTTACTCTTGACGAGGCGTACGCAAAACTATCCGCAAAACAAAAGAAGTTCTTCGATACGTTGAAAGAATACGCGATGAGTAAAGATAAATGTAAAGAGAAGAAATCCACGTACTATATCTTACTTGGACAGTCGTCGGTAAATCCGTTGGTAAAACTGACGATAAAGAAAGACTGTACGGTAGCGTTATTCAAGATGGAAGACGAGTATATGAAGGACATCAGAAGGAACGCAGGAAGCGAAGGAACTAAAGTAAAGGTAAAGGAAACGGAATTGATAGTAGGGGATAGTCAAGCGTTGGCAACGGCTAAGGAGATGATTGACCTACGCGAAGATCAGATAGAACGCTATAACGATTATTTGAAGGAACAGCGTTCCATGAAGAAACGCTGAGTAAGCGTATAAATAAAAAGAAAAGAGAAAGTAAATAGCAAAGCGGAATTACAGATTACAGCCATATTTTTTAGCGAAAGCGAAAGGTAGAACAGAAATAGGGAAACCAAATACTATGAGCGTAATAAAAGTAATTCCGCTTTGCTATTTATTTTACTACTGGTTGGGTAAGGTCTGACCGAAATCGCAATGCAATGAAGATTTCGCGTTTGGTCGGAAAAAGCAAAGTCCGACTAAAATCTAAGTGAAACGGAGATTTTACGCTTGCTCTGGAAATACATTTGGTTGGGAAAGATTTCTACAAAATTTGTACAAAGTAAAGTATTTACGTCTACTCGTAAATCGGCGGGGCAGACCAATTAAATACACAACATAAAAGAGAGCGATATAATCGCTCTCTTTTGATAACATCTGTATAATCTTCGTAGATTATCTCTTGCTGAACTGTGGCGCTCTTCTTGCTTTTTTAAGACCGTATTTCTTTCTTTCTTTTGCTCTAGGATCTCTGGTAAGGAATCCTGCTTTCTTCAAAGCCGCTTTTGTTTCGCCGTCTGCGAGAACCAACGCTCTGGAAATACCGTGTCTGATTGCGCCCGCTTGTCCGGTAAAGCCGCCGCCTTGTACGTTTACGATAATATCGTAGTTAGCCATATTGGAAGTAAGTTCCAACGGTTGACGAACGATAAGTTTGAGTGTATCAAGACCGAAATATTCGTCGATAGTTCTTTTATTGATTGTAATAACGCCGCTACCGTCGGGGATAAGTCTAACTCTTGCGATTGCCTTCTTTCTTCTGCCCGTTCCCCAGAACTGGACTTTTTTCTTGGTTTTCTTAGTTGCCATATCTCATACACTCCTTGATTAGAATTTCAATTCTTTTGGCTGTTGAGCCTCGTGGTTGTGTTCAGCGCCCGCATAGCAACGCAATTTTGTAAGTTGCTTTCTTCCGAGAGAATTTTTGGGGAGCATACCTTTTACTGCAAGCATAACCGCTCTATCAGGCTTTTCCGCCATCAACTTTTTGTACTGAACTTCTTTAAGTCCGCCGATATAGCCGGTGTGGTGGATATGATATTTGTTTTCCAACTTTTTACCGGTCAAACGAACTTTTGCGCAATTTATTACGATAACGTGATCTCCGCAGTCAACGTTGGGAGTATAAGTAGGCTTATTTTTACCTCTGAGTACATTTGCAACATTGCTTGCCAGTCTTCCCAGAATCAAATCTGTAGCGTCTACAACATGCCATTGCTCTTTGATGTCCTCAGGTTTTGCCATATATGTTTTATTCATGGATAAAACCCTCCATTTGTGATAGTAATTTTGTTTGAACTTCAATATATCTCCGAGGGGCTAGTTCATTGATACATTATTCTTGCCTAAATATTTTAGTAAATAAAGGTATAAATGTCAAACACTTTAAGCGGTTTTTTATAAAATTTGTTGGAAATCGCTTATTTTTATCTATATTTTGTATTTTCAGTTCATATATATAAAATCTTTGGCGACTATCCATGCAAAATAACCCGCATAGAGAACAAGCATCGTTATGCCGCCGCCGCGACGAAGTTTTTTGTCTTTTGTAAAGAGAATACACATAAACAAAACCGCCATAGTAACGATAGCCATAATGTTGTCGAGCATAAATCCCGTTATCCAATTTGTATCGAATACAATAGGACTGATAAGCGCGGACGTGCCGAGTACGAAAAGAATATTGAAGATATTAGAGCCGACGATGTTGCCTATTGCAAGGTCCGCTTCTCCTTTTTTAGCCGCGGATAGCGAAGTAACGAGTTCTGGCAGAGAAGTGCCGAATGCTACTATAGTAAGTCCGATAAGACTTTCCGACATACCCAGTCCGCTTGCAATCGTTTTCGCTCCGTTTACCACCGCTTGCGATCCTAAAATTACAAGCGCGATACCGACTGCGAGTTTTCCCAGCATCTTGGCGATTTCCACGCTTTTCTTTTCCCCGTTTTTTTCGTCGTTTTCATCCGAATCGGGCGTTTCTTCAAGCGCAGGTATCGCGTTTTTATCTTTTTTGGAAAGGACGATAAGATATGCGAAGAATATTATAAACATCGCCCAAAGCAACAATCCGTCAATCCAACCGAGTTGATTTCCCACCACGCCCATTATCATAAGAGCGGCGGTAATTACGGTTACGAAAGGTATCTCTATATACAAAGTGTTTTTTTGAACGGCAAGGGGAGTAACCGCGGCGCAAAGTCCCAATATCAAAAGCACGTTCATTATATTGGAACCCAGTACGTTGCCGATTGCAAGTCCCGCGCTATTGTTGACTGCGGAGGTTATGCTAATTGCGGCTTCGGGAGCGCTTGTGCCGAACGCTACTATCGTAAGTCCTATGACGATTTGCGGTATTCCGAATTTTTTTGCTATCATGGACGCGCCGTCGACAAACCAATCCGCGCCTTTTATCAACATTACAAATCCAACTATAAGTAAAGACGCTTGCGCAGCGACAGACCAAAAGTCCATAAAAACACCTCCGAAAACCTCGAAATTTTTCTTACACTCTAATTATAGCGAAAAGAGAAATTTACTCAACTTAATTTTAATGCAAATACGGCAATATTTATGTAAGTTTAACACAAATTATGTAAAAATTACAAAATTTGGAAGAACTCCCTAACGGAGAGTATCGCATTAGGGAGTTTATTTAATTATTGCGCGGTATATCCCCAGCGAACGCTAACATATCCGAAATACCAGTTGCTTGCCCAATTATCGGGTTTTTGAGACGCTTCGCAATATATATATTTCAAATTTAAGTTATTTGAAAAAGCGTATCCTTGTATTTCCGTTACGGACAACGGAATAATTATTTGTGAAAACCGGCAACGATTGAAAGCGTAATTCTTTATCGAAACCAAACTATTCGGCAAAGTAACTGCCGACAAATTATTGCAGTTAGAAAACGCTTCCGCGCCGATAGTATGGATTTTGCTGTCTGCGTCGAATTCAAGACTATTTATGTCATTGCGATAATAAAACGCATTATCCACTATACTTGTAAAGTATTTGCCGTTGATTTTTGCGGGTATGATCAATTTTGAAGAAGACCCTATATAATCAAGTATTCTCACGTCTTCGTCTTTTTCTATCCAAACAAAACCGTCTTCGGTAATTCCGTAGTCCGAGCAACCCCAGGTTACGTTAGGTCTGTTGTCGTTCCAATTATCGTTCCAACCGTCGGGTTTGCTTTGCGTTTGACAGAATATATTTACATGGAGTGTATTACTGAACAATCCAAAGTCTATATCGCTAACGGAAGCGGGTATGAAGATATATTTCAATCTTGAGCAATTTTCAAATGTTCGGAATCCTATTTTCTCCAAACCGTCGGGAAGATAAATATAAGGCAGGTTTGAGCAATAACTAAATACTTGGTCGCCTATATATTTCAAGTTTTTTGGGAACGCAATATTCGTTAAATTATTGCATTCGCTAAATGCTCCTGACCCTATTTCCGTTAGGCTGTCGGGTAAAATTATATTTTTCAAATTATTGCAATTTGAAAACGTATCGTTGCCGAGTTTTGTGATTTTACAGTCGGGGGAGAACGTTACGTCAGTTAGGTTGTGGCAATTTGAAAACGCGCCGTCCAATACTGCGACGCAATATCCGTTTATCGATGCGGGGACGGTTACGGTATCGTTAGTTCCGATATAGTCGTAAATATTTATTAAGTCATCATTGGTCAACTTCCATTTGAATCCGTCCGAAGTTTCTCCGTGTTCTTTACAATCCCAAATTATTTGTCTACCGTTTGAATTCCAGTTTATATCCCAACCGTCGGGTTTTTTCTCCGCTTGGATGAAAAATGAGCCGTAATTAAAAGCCGATTTGCCTATAAAAGTTACGCTTTTCGGTATAGTGATTTCTTTTAATTTCGAGCAATTATAAAACGCTTCTTTGCCGATACTTGTTAAATTTTCAGGTATATTTACCGAAGTAAGATAGGAGCAGCGCGCAAACGCCTGTTCTCCTATTTCGGTTAAAGCGTCTGGGAGTTCGATTGACGTCAAAGTTTCATTTTGTTGGAAGGTTTTATCGTATATTCTCGTTACGTCGTGTCCGTTGATTTTTTCCGGTATAATCAAATTTTCCTGCTCGCCCGTATATTTATAAACGACAACGGAGCGGTCGGACGTCAAAGCCCATTTTAGACCGTCTTCCGTCTGTCCGTTTTCAATGTAATTCCACAATACAGGCAGGTTGTTGCCGTTCCAAAATTTATCCCAACGTTTGTTTTCGTTGTTTTTGTGGAAGATAGCCAAATCGGGACATCCGTAAAAAACATAAGCGCCGACAGAAGTTACGTTCTCCGGTATCAGTATTTGTTCAAGCGAAGAGCATCTTGAAAAAGCGTAGTCGCCTATTGTGAGAAGGGTAGAGGGTAATTCGATTTCTGTCAATGACAAACAACTGTCAAAAACGTTTTTTCCCAACGTAGTCAAGCCGTCGGATAAATTTATTTTTTTCAAATTTCTACAATTTTCAAAAGCGTTGTCATCTATTTTCGTTACGCTTGAAGGAATTGTGATTTCCTCTAAGCCGTTGCACATATAAAAGGCGTTGTTGCCTATTTCTGTCAGGCTGTCGGGCAACGTAATACTTTTTATTTTTTTATCCGAAAAAGCCATGTCGCCTATTTTAGTAACCTGTCTGCCACGCAGCGTTGAGGGGATGATAATATCTTCGCTACGCAAATCGCAACTTTTCACGTAGTAACTTCCGTCGACGTTTTTACTGAACGAAATGCCGTCGACGGTAACGGATTGCATTGGAATAACGGTAGAGCAGAGTATCAGCATAGTTATTGCAAAAATCGCAATAGCGCTTGTTACGCTTGCGAATGTAATTAAACCTTTGCGTCTTTTTTTCGCTCTTTCTTCCAGCATTGCATTGTACGTTTGCTTTTCCGTCAGAATGTTTTCCTTGGTAATTTTTTTGAATACTATTTTTTTATCGCAATTACATGACGTGCATTTTTCAGTATGTTTCCAGTTGAGTTTCCCGCAAGCGCAATACCAGTGCGAGCCTTTCTCTATTGGGAGTCCTTGCGCTATTTTTATAATACGTTTAGCCGCTTCTTCGTTTTCATAACGTTTGAACCGCTTAAATTCGTTTTCTACAATTATGTTTTCGCATTTCGCGGGACCTACCGTTGCGTCGGTAAGAACGTACTGTTTCAAAGAAACGGATACTTTTTCAGTCGACGGATCGAGCGGTATCGTGTCGAAAAAATTTATACTTTTATTATTTATGTTTTTGATTGTATAGTTCGAATAAGTCGCGATTTTTTCATCGTCCGCCGTCAAACATACTATATCCATTTTGAACGCCAAAATATCGGGGGATATTTTTTGAAATTTCATTTTGAGAAATTTTTCATTTTTTCGGTTTAATAATATATCCCAACCTTTCACTATGACGGGGTATGAAATATTGAATTTGGTAAATCTTTCCGATAATAAATTAGTATAAGAATTTTGTTCTACCATTTCCGTCTATCCTCAGTTTGTTTAATAATTTTATTATAACACATTGTATTATACGCTGTCAATTGCGAGTAGTTGAAAAATGGACGGGGCGTCCCGTCCATTTCCAGTTTATAAATTATTTGGATTACTTAAAATATCTCTCGAAAAGTCCTTTGAATCCGCAACCGTGTCTAGCCTCGTCCTTAGCCATCTCGTGAACGGTGTCGTGAACGTCGTCGTATCCGAGTTGTTTAGCAAGTTTAGCAAGTTCGAGTTTGCCTGCGCAAGCGCCGTTTTCCGCTTCCATACGCATTTTAACGTTTTTAGCGGTGGAGTCGGTAAGAACGTTGCCGAGAAGTTCAGCAAATTTGGAAGCGTGTTCCGCTTCTTCAAAAGCGTATCTCTTGAACGCTTCCGCTACGTCGGGGTAGCCTTCTCTGTCAGCCTGTCTTGACATAGCCAGGTACATGCCTACTTCAGCGCACTCGCCGTTGAAGTTGTCTATAAGTCCTTTGATAACGCGTTCGTCATAAGCCTTTGCAGAACCTACAATATGTTCGCACGCCCAAGACATTTCGTCCTTGACTTCCTTAAATGTGGTAGCGTTGCAGACAGGGCATCTTTCGGGAGCGCTGTCGCCTTCGTGTACGTATCCGCACACAGTACATACGTATTTTGCCATAATTGTTTACCTCCGTAAATATATATCGTTATTATTTTATCTTATTTTTTACACTCGTCGCACAAATTGTAAAAACTCAAACCGAAACTAGAAAATTCGCTTTTCGAGCAGTATTTGTCTAGCATATTTTTCATATCGTCGGGATAGAGCATATCTGTTATTTTTCCGCATTTCGAGCAGATGACGTGGCAATGAGTGTCCAATTCAATATCGTAACGTTCTTTCTCTCCGCATCCTATGACTCGTCCCAAAACGCCTTTTTTTTCAAGATAAGCCAAATTACGGTATACTGTCGCAAGCGAGATGTTGGGGATAGTCTTGCGACATTCCTCGTATATGGCATCCGCGGAAGGATGACATCTCATATTCTTTATTACGTCTATTACAGCCTGTCGGCGAGAAGAGAACTTTTCCATATCCTGGAAATATATTATCACAATAAATATTTTCTGTCAATAAATTTTGATAATGATAATCATTATTATTTTTATTTTCAAAATACGCTTGAATTGGTTGATTACAAAAAGTATAGCAGATAGAGTAAAAATCTAGTTGATTGATGATATTCGGACAAGTCGTAGAAAATTCTTTGATAAATTGCCGGTACCGGGAGAGCGTCAAAAGACGGTCGGCTCTCCCGTTGAGCAATGATTATTTGTTTTTTATATCGCAATAAGATTTGGATATTAAGTATAACTTTGTTTTAACGTTTTGCATATCTTTTAGCATATTCTCTTTTCCGTTTTCCGTAAGCCATTTTGCTTTACGTCCCCAGATATTAGTCTTCGACATAGTATAAAATTCATAGTTGTTTTCTTCGCCGCCTTTAATACTGTCGAAAAGTTGTTGAATATCTTCGGCGAGTTGCAAGCAAGATTCGCGCATTAGATAAAGTTTGTTGACGTCTCTCACGCCTTCGTCGAGTTTTGCCAATCGCAAGGACAATTTGCTTTGAGGCTGTTCGTCTTTATTCGTTGGATATACGAGAAAACAGTCGCCGGCAGGGAATGACCAGTGCGTGGATTCTTTCAACGGTTCTTCTACCCAGGCGTCGTACGCCCAGCGTAAAAAACCGGTAGCGTTTATAGAGCCGGCAAAGAGAATCGTCCAGTAACTTTCTACGGGGATGGATTTCGTGAAACTGTTGGGGACATGCTCCGTCGCCGTGTACATAGTGGTTTCTTGTTCGTTATTTCGTCTCAAACTTACTTGCTCTTTGAAGTCTTTCAAATTATTTCGTATTTGGTCGAGTCCTACGGACGCGTAATTCAATCTGTCGAAAATCGCCGAGTTGTGTTTGAAATCGTTGAAAGCCGCGGAGATTTTAAGCGTTTTTCCGTCTTTGTTTTTAACGTCGTTTATCAAATCAAGAGCGGTTTGCATATTGTGTCGTTCGTCAAACCCGATATAAGCGCTGTCAAACCAATCCTTTTCGTCAAGGTGTCTTATAAAATCTTGAAGAAAAGGCTTCCATACCTGCTCGTATTTTGTTTTATTTGCAGTGTTTACTTTTATTTTTTTGAGTTTATTTTTTGACTCGTCATAATATCTTACTACGTTTTTCCATGGCATCAGACTGTAACATATTATCTTATCGGCGATACCTATTTCTTTATTCAAAGTTATCCATTTATCGAAATGGGTATAATCGAATTTCCAGTCGCCGTCCGCCGTCTTTATCCATTTTATCATAGAAGGGTAGTGAATCTTGCTGTTTTTGGCGTACGTCTGCCCGCCCCAAGCGTCTTCGACTATGCTGGCTGTAACTGCGTGTCCGCCCAAACTTTTGTATAGAGTCATGTGCTGTTTGAGAATATTTAAGTGTTCTTGAGAAAAAGGTTGCACGCCGTAATAGTATGCGACGTTGTAGGGATGACTCCAATATTCTACGTCGAATTTATAATTTTCGCAATCGGGCATTTCAATATCCAATATTTCAACGGAGCAATCGAGAGTTACGCTCTTTTGAATATTGTCCGCGCAGATTTCTATCGAACCGCGATATACTCCTGCCGACGCTGTTTTGGAAGTATTGATTTCCACCCAAACCAATTGAAACTTATTCGCGTTGATGGTTACGGGACCGTCGGAATAAATTACTTCGGGGTAGTATTTTCTTTCGCCTTTCGGCATTTTATTAAACGGATTGTTTGCGTACCAACCGGCATGACCCGTATACGCTTTGACGTCTTTTATAAATGAACATTTGATATTCGAAGAGGAAAGAGTATCGCTTTCGCTTTTCATATCGGATACTTTGATTTTGACGTTGTCGAGATTGTTTTCTGCGCATAAAATTGCAAATTCTGCGTTCGCTTTGTCGTTTTTCCATGCCCATAGATTTATATTTTTTTCCTTTGGCATGCTCAATATCTCGTCGTAACATTCTTGACGGTATTGGTCGAAATCGTTTACGAAAGTAGCGTCAATGCCGTCAAAATCATATTTTCTTAAAGAGGTTGTATTATCAGCGTTGTTTTTCAATGTTCTTGTTTCCACGGTATTTCCTCATCTTCATAATCTTTTCAATATAAATAATAAAAAGCATAAATTTTTATATTGTATATTTATTTTATCATATTAAGACGCTACTAATCAATACTAAATTATTTAACGGTTGAGTCAATTTCAAAATTATAAACTCCGACTATACGGTATAATGAATTACCGCTTTCAAGATATACGTACTTAGCCGAAATTACTAAAAAATCCTTGACAAGTCAATAATGGTTATTGTAAGATAAATAAAACCTAGTAAAAAAGTAGGGATTGATAAAATGTTAAAAAAACTTAAATTCAATATTCAGGGAATGACTTGCGTAGTATGTTCGGGTTCGTGTCAAAAAGCGATAGAAAAACTTGACGGCGTGAAATCTTGCAACGTCAATTTTGCAAGCGGAGTCGCTTTGGTAGAGTACGACGAAGAAAAGGTCGGCGAAAAAGAAATTTACGGAGCGGTCGAAAAAGCGGGATACAAGGCTATAGCGGGAGAAAAGCAAGAGAAGAAGAGCGGCGTAGCAAAGGTTGTCGCTATGCTTGTATTTTCAGTCGCGTTACTTGCGTACGCCATGCTTGCTATGGCGGGCGTTAAGTATCCGTCGGCAATATCGCCCGACGACAGTCCTATAGTCTTTACTCTTATTCAACTTTTGCTTTGTATTCCCGTTATGATAATGGGCGGAGCGTTTTATATCAGAGGATTCAAAAATCTTTTCAGGGCAAAACCCAATATGGACAGCCTTGTGGCGGTAAGCACTACGACGGCATTTATATACAGTTTTGTCAATTTTATATTGATTTGCGCGGGGGACGGACATAAGGTTCACAGTCTTTATTTGGAGAGCGTAGCCGTAATAATCGCGGTAATTACTTTGGGTAAGTTTTTGGAAAGCAAGTCGCTGAAAAAGACGGGCGACGCTATAAGACAACTGACGTTGCTTACTCCGGCGTATGCGACGGTATTGCGCGACGGAGAATGGGTAAAAGTAGACAGCAGCGAAGTGAAAGTCGGAGATATAGCGCTTGTTAAGGCGGGAGAGAGTTTTTGTTGCGACGGCGAAGTAATAGAAGGCGAGAGCAACGTCAACGAAAGTATGCTTACCGGCGAAAGCATGCCTGTGGACAAAGGCGTCTGTTCAAAGGTTTTCGGAGGAACGGTAAACGGAAACGGTATATTGAAATTCAGAGCGGAAGGCGTGGGAGAAACGACCAAACTTTCCAAGATTATTAAACTGGTAGAAGACGCGCAAAATTCAAAAGCGCCTATAGCGAGAATAGCCGATAAAGTATCGGGAGTATTCGTGCCGGTCGTGATAGCGATTGCGCTTATTGCGGGAATAATTTGGTGGGCGACCAACGGGATTGCGCTAGCCGTCGAGATATTCGTCGGCGTGCTTGTCATAGCGTGTCCTTGCGCGCTTGGTCTTGCCACTCCCACCGCAATAATTACGGGTATAGGCAGAGGCGCGAGAGGTGGGATACTTTTCAAAAACGCCGAAAGTCTTGAAAGACTCGGCAGCGTTGATACCGTCGTTTTCGATAAAACGGGTACTGTAACAGAAGGCGCTCCTACTTTGACGGATAAATATCTGCTGGGCGACGAGGAAGAAATACTATCGCTTGTTCGCGCGGTAGAGAGCGTAAGCGAACACCCTATCGCTAAAGCGATTACCGAGGCTTTGCCAGATAACGGAATCAAAGCGGAAGTAAAAATAATGTCGGGATACGGATTGGAAGGAAAAGCAGACGGGAAAACAGTATTGTGCGGAAATAAAGCGCTGATGGATAATTACGGCGTAAACGTAGAAAATATTATAGAAAAAGCCGACGGATTTTCCGATGAAGGAAAGAGTATTATAATGATTGCTATAGACGGCAGAGCGGTCGGAGTTTTGGCTGTTGCGGATACTTTGAAAGACGATAGCGCGCAAGCAATAGAACGGCTTAAAAAACTCAATCTCAGACTTATACTTTTAAGCGGAGATAACAAACGCGTCGCGGATAACATCGCGTCAAAAGCGGGAATAGACGAGGTAATAGCCAACGTACTGCCCGAACAAAAAAGCGAGGTAATCGAAAGGCTGATGGCGGAGGGCAGAAACGTCGCTATGGTGGGCGACGGAATAAACGACGCTCCCGCGCTTGCCAAAGCCAATGTCGGTATCGCAATGGGAAGCGGCAGCGATATAGCGATAGAAAGCGGTCAAGTAGTGATAGTAGGCGGAAAGATTTCGGGAGTAGAACGCGCGATACGTCTTGCGAGGGCGACTATGAGAAATATAAAGGAAAATCTGTTTTGGGCGTTTATTTACAATATAATCGGAATACCTATCGCTTGCGGCGTACTTTATCCTATAAACGGATATATTATGAAGCCTATGTTGGGCGGACTTGCGATGAGTCTTTCGTCCGTGTCGGTAGTAGCCAACGCGCTTAGATTAAATATGTTCAAATTTGACAAAAATAAAAAAGAATCAAAAAACGAATGCGTCGGTTCGTGTCCTATTTCGAGCGCGGATGACGATGGCAAAAAGGAGAATGAAACTATGAAAATTACGGTAAACGGTATGATGTGTTCGCATTGCGAAAGCAGAGTTAACAAAGCGGTAGGAGAATTGAGCGGAGTAACTTTCGTCGGAGCAGATCACGACAACAATCTTGTAGAAGTTACCTTTGACGAGAACAAGGTTACGCTTGACGAAATAAAGAACGCGATAAGAGCGCAAGGCTACGAGGTTTTGTAAAACCGTTGACATAAAAAGCGCTTTGTATTAAAATAATTTATTATAAATACAGAGGACGCGTCGATGTTTGAAAAAGTAAAGAAGATACTGAGCGAAGAGGAAGTCAAGGGAATTTCTCATTTGTCGCCCGCTTGTCAAAAACTCAAAAACGAAAGGGATGAAAGAGCGAAAAAGATAATTTCAGGCGAAGATAAAAGACTTATGTTGATTGTGGGGCCTTGTTCCGCAGACAACGCCGACGCCGTTTGCGATTACGTTGCAAGACTTGCAAAGACCGCGGAAAGGGTAAAAGATAAAGTCTTTATAATTCCGAGAATCTATACGAACAAACCTCGCACTAGAGGGGAGGGATACAAAGGCATTCTTCACAATCCCGATCCGCATAAAAACGTTACGGATATTTTGGCGGGCATTATCGCGATAAGAGATATGCATATCAAAGCGATAAGCGAAAGCGGTTTGAGCGCCGCCGACGAAATGCTTTATCCCGACAATTATCACTATCTCGACGATCTTTTGACCTATGTCGCAGTAGGCGCGAGGTCTTCGGAAAATCAACAGCACAGACTTGTCGCAAGCGGAGTAGACGTGCCGGTAGGTATTAAAAACCCAATGAACGGAAGCATGAGCGTTACGCTTAATTCAATATATGCGGCGCAGATTCCCAACGAGTTCAAATATCTCGATTATCAAGTCAAGACGCAGGGCAACGCTTACGCTCACGCTATTTTGAGGGGAAGCGTTGACGTGTACGGAAACAACCACCAGAATTATCATTATGAAGATATCGTTAAATTCGCCGATATGTATAAAAGCCAATGCTTGAAAAATCCCGCGATAATTATCGATACGAATCACTCTAATTCAGGTAAGAACTATATCGAACAGATACGAATCGCGCACGAGATAGTAAACAATATGAATTATAACGAGAGTATTAGAAATATCGTCAAAGGTATGTTGATAGAGTCTTATATCGAAGACGGAAATCAGAAGGTAAGCGAAAACGTATACGGAAAGTCCGTTACCGATTCCTGTCTGGGCTGGGAGAAGACGGAAAGATTGATTTACGATATTGCGGAAAGGTTTTAATAAGAAAGACGGCGGATGCTAACGCTCCGTCTTTTTTGAATCTTTATAATACTGTATATATTGTTTTATTTATTTAGTAACGTGCGTTAGAGGCGTGTGTCAAATAATTTATCCGTTACATAATATGTATTATTCTTTGTCTGACGGAGGGATTTATGACAATTATTGACAAGTCGACGACTTATATTTCGCCCGACGCGGTTATTGCGGAGGATGCGATAATTTATCCGAACAATCATATTTTAGGAAGCAGCGTTATAGGAAGCGGTTGCAAAATAATGCCCAACTGCATAATAGAAGACAGCGCGATAGGCGCCAACACCGTAGTTACGGCAAGCGTAATGCAAGAAGCGAGAGTTGGCGAAAATACGACTGTCGGACCGTACGCTTATTTGAGAAAGGGAGCAAAAGTAGGAAACCATTGCAGAATAGGCGATTTTGTGGAAATTAAAAACGCGACGGTAGGAGATTATACCAAGGCTTCTCATTTGGCGTATATGGGCGACGTAACGATAGGCGAACGTTGCAACGTAGGCTGCGGAGTGATATTCGTAAACTACGACGGCAAGACCAAACATTCCAGCGTGGTGGAAGACAACTGCTTTATCGGTTCCAACTGCAATATAATCGCGCCGGTTACTTTGCGCGAAGGAAGTTATATAGCGGCGGGTACGACGGTAACTCACGAAACGCCTATGTCGAGTTTTGTTATCGGAAGGTCAAGACAGATAATCAAGGAATCCAGAGGAGCGGAAAGATATGGCGATTAAATTCGGAACGGACGGAATCCGCGGCATCGCTTATGAAGAACTTACCCAAGACGTCGCTTACAGAGTAGGCAACGCTTTGGCGAGGCTCGTCGGCGGATGCCGCGTGGCAATAGGACGCGATACGAGAGTGTCGGGAGAAGATATTTCTCAAGCGTTGATAAACGGACTTGTATCGGCGGGAGGAAACGCTTTGGATTGCAAACTCATGCCGACCGCCGGCGTGTCGTATATAACAAAAAAATACAAATGCGATTTCGGCGTTGTAATCAGCGCTTCTCACAATCCTCCCGAATACAACGGAATCAAAGTATTCGATTCTCATGGCTTAAAGGCAAGCGAGGAAACGGAAAGTTTAATCGAAAAACTTATTTTGCAAGAGCCGATTAGCGCGACGAAGGGCAGCGTATCAGATTTTTCCCAAAGCGAGAAAGAGTATATAGATTTCCTTGTCGGAAAGGGAATTGATTTGACTGGATTGAAAATTTTGCTCGACTGTTCAAACGGCGCGTGCGTGAGAATCGCTCCGAAAGTGTTTGAGGCGCTGGGCGCTGACGTTACTGCAATCAACACGAGCGAAGACGGCGCAATAATAAACGAAAACTGCGGAGCAGTAAACGCGTTGCTTCTTTGCGATATAGCAAAGGATTTCGATATGACTTTCGCTTTTGACGGCGACAGCGACAGACTTATCGCGCTTGACGAAAAGGGCGAAGTGGTCGACGGCGACAAAAATTTATTTATTATCGGCAGATACTTAAAAGAAAAAGGAAAACTGGACGCAAATACGGTCGTAGGCACTTCTATGACGAATATGGGTATAGAAAAGGCGTTTGCGGAACAGGGAATAGTTTTTGAAAGAGCGGACGTGGGCGATAAGTACGTTATGAGAAGACTGTTGGAGAAAGGCGGAGTACTCGGCGGAGAAGGATCGGGGCATACAATAATGCTCAACGAAAGCGCGACGGGCGACGGCGTTCAAACCGCTGTCATTTTATCAAAAATCGTAAAAGAAAGCGGAAAACCTCTTTCTACTTTGTCTAAAACGCAGATTTTTCCGCAGATTATCAGTTCAATAAAAGTTAAAGATAAAGAGAAAATAATGTCGGACGAGAGGCTTATCGACGCATATTCTCAATGGCAAAGGCAATTTGCGGGAAAGGGCAGGATTTTACTCAGACCGTCGGGAACGGAACAGAAAATAAGAATTATGGTCGAGAGTTGCAGCAGCAAATTAAATGAAAATTGCGTTAAATTTTTAACGAACATAATCGGTCAAATAGAATAATCTCGGCTAAAAATGGAAAAATTAAAAAATTTTTTAATCTTATTTTAATAAAACTTTCAAACTCATATTGAAAATTCTACTATTATATAATAGAATGTAAACGTAATTTAGTTTGCAAAAACTATATAAATTATGAGGAGGAGGGAGTTATGAGAAAGAATAAAGCATTTTTATTTATAAGCATTATTCTTATTATCGCTATGGTCGCTGCTTGCGCGGTTGGTTGCAACGGCAGAGACGACGAAGGCGATACGAACGTAGACGCCGGACTCACAGGGGAAACCGTTGTTCAGAACAATGTGGACATAGGTGTGAGTTTTGCGGTAGTAGCAGACGCTGATGTTGCCGATATCGAAAGCAAGATTCAAGTCGTCAAAATGGCTACTAACGAGGTTGTCGACAGCCCTGTTGTAGAAAGTAAAGGAAAATTCAGAGTTTATCCGCCCGTGGGGTACTACGAGATGGGGCAAACTTACAAGATTTCCCTTTTGGACAAATCTTTGAGATTTGAAGACTACGACAGCAAAATCAAGAACATTATGTTTGTTGTTACCAAGGACGCAATGTCCAAGATTACCATGAAGGACGGTCTTTTGGTATTTGATTCCGCAAACGTAACCAACAAAGACGAAAGATATTATCTTAAAGACGGCGAACAGCAGATTGGAGGAACGATGACTCTCCAAACAAACGGTATCGACGTTAAAGAAGGAGATATCATTCTTGTAAACAATGCAAATACTAAGTTGCAAGAAGCGTATAAGGTTGACGTTAACCACAACAGCGGAGCAAACACCGCTTCGGTTATCACTTATTCCAAACCGCAAATGAACGAAGTGTTCAATACTTTCGAAGTAAGCGAAACTCAGACGCTCAACACCGAGAGCGACGTCGAATTTACATACGATGAAACTCTCGAAGCGATTGAGAACAGCGAACTTGCTCAGGCGGCTCTTCAAGTATTCGGTTCCAAGCCGACTTTCGGTTTCAATATCGGCAAAGTTGCTTTGGAAGACGGAAGACTTAACATTAACGCTAACGTTTCGATGACTATTCCGAATATTGTCGCTATCGAAGGCGCTATCGGAGCGGATCTCGTAATCGAATTCAACTGCATGATCAGTGTTGACGCAAAAGTTAACGTTAATATGGCGGGCGAAGAAGTAGACGCAGGCGTTATTACTTACGTTTACAACAACGTAGAAACCAACGTAAAAATCAGCACTGGTTACAGCATAGATCAAGTTACCAACCTTACGGAAATTATCGAAAAGGCTAACCAACTCGAAGAAGCGGAAACCGGCGTAGCGGTACCGATGTTCAAATGGGTGCTTCCCGTTGCAAACGGAGCGGTTTCCGTAAGATATCAATGCGATCTCCATTTCGGATTCTCTTTCTCCGGAGCAATCGGAGTTAAGATTAACACTGACTTCAACTATATGCTCGGCGCTACTTACACGAAAGAAGGCGGTGTTGAAACCGTTGCGAATCTTCTCGAAGAATCCGGTTTCAAGAACGTTCAACTTACTATCGTGGGCAACGCTAAAATGAAACTCGGACTTGCAAACACTCTTGCTCTGGACGTACTCGCAGGCGTAGTAAGTTTGGGTATCAAAGCGGAAGTAGGCAACTTTAACGGTTTGTACGGTTACGCAACTACAGGCAACTTGCTCGTCGAAGAACCTACGATTGCCGGCGCTCTCTATTTCGAAGGCGGTTTCTACTATGACATCGATCTTCTTATAGCGCTTTCTATCGGAAGTATCGCTAACATCGACAAGAAAGTAGACATCACGCAAGGCGAAATCGTATTATACACGCTTGGCGAGAGAGAACTTATCAGATCTATTACGGCTCCCGAAGTTATCGAATTGACGGCTGTTGAAACTCTTATGCCCGAATTCGCAGCAGAGGCTTACGACGTAAAAGATTGCAGACCTTACCAGACCGCTATCAGATTCCAAAACAGCGTAGCGAACGGAGATAACATCGTTATCGAAGACGGCGTTATCAAAGTAGTCGATCCTACTAAAAAAGTTGACACCAACGTAAGATTCCAATATAAAGATATAGTTGTTGAAACGAAAATCGTATTCGACGGAGCGATTGTATTCGATAAATATATTTACGATTACGACAAGTCCGGCGAAAGCAGAACAAACGACGTTGAAATCGTACTCGCAGGAAGCGAAATCGACGGCAACGAAGTTGTTTCCGTAGAAGGCGGTTCTTACGACAAAGCAACCAACGTAGTAACTCTTCCGTTCAAGAATGTTGCGGTTATGGAAAACGGCATCAACGCTGTTGAAGTAAACGTAAACGGCAACGTATACATCACTTATGTAAATGTAAGCGGCGTACTCGAAGCAGACGGATTCAAAGTTGACGGAGTATTCGAAATCTTCGCATCCGAACAAATAGCAGACTTGTCCGCTAAGTCCAACGAAGGCGAAACCTTCTTCGGCAAGACGTTCAAAGTTGTTGAAGACATCGATATGAACGGCGCGGTTATCGCTCCTATCAAAGAATTCAAGGGCGTACTTGACGGTAACGGCAAGACGATTTCCGGATACGTTGTAGAAGGAATGACAGACAACGCTGTTGCATTCATCGCAAACAACAAGGGCGAAATCAAGAACTTGACGCTCGACGGAAAAGTAAACGCTCAAATCGCGGCTAAGACAGGTAAAAATTATCTCGTCGCAGGCGCGGTAGCGGTAAACGAAGGTATTGTTAACAACGTAACCGTAAACGGCAGTGTAGAAATGACATCGACAAGCCTTAACGCATTCATTACTATCAAGGTTATGGCTATCGTTGCAGAGAACAAAGCAGCGGTAACGGATTGCAGCGCTAACGCTACTGTAATCGCAGTATCTCAGTTTGACGTAGCAAACGTAACCATCTACGTTGACGGTAGCGTAAACAACGAGTATTCTTGTAAGAATGCTGCTGTTGCAAACGGCGCTTTGGTAAAATTCGTTAAACTGTAATTTTTTGACGAAGGAAAATTGAAAATTCGGGAGTTCGGAAACGGACTCCCGTTTATTTTTTATAATATTTAAACCGTATATTGACTATTTTACGTTATTATATTAAAATATACCTATAAAATAGTTAAACATTTAAGGGAATGAAGTTATGAAAAAGTTATTGTTAAGTTTTGCTCTATTGACGGTTTTTATTGCCGTGTTTGCGTTTAGCGCATGTTCAGGTTTCGACGTAAAAATAGAATATGATTCGTCTACGGATTACGGCGTATACTGGTATGCGGACGGAGAATACGTCAGAAGTTCGCAAAATATGTCTTCGGAGGCTTTTGATGCCCAAAAACCGACATTTATTTTCGCTCACGGTTGGGAACCCGATAAAGAAAACTCTTCCAACGGACTCGTCGAAGATCTTGTTACGCATAAAGATACCAGAGATAAGACTTCAACATCTATGAGAAATTATGCGGAAGAGTTAAAGGAACAGGGATATAACGTCGCGCTTTTGGGTTGGTTTTCTTACGCTAAGAATTTAGGCGATCTTTTTAGAGCGATTTGGGTAGATTTCGATAAAGGACCGGCTTTATCCGTTCGCTTTGCTCAGGAACTTTCCGCCGTACTTGGCGAAAGTTACGATAAAGACGTAAAGATGGTAGGTCATAGTTACGGCAGTCAGTTGGCTGTGGCTACGGTGTATCAACTCGTCAATTTCAAAAATAACGGACTTATAAGCAACGAGCATATCATACCTACTCGCGTAACTTTGGCTGATCCGTATATAGGTTCCACTTCTTTGATAAAAGATTGGGATAAACTTGAAAAGGCTAAAATTTCTTATACTGGCGAGAAGATAAACGGAAGATTGCCCAAGCAGTTGTTTGCCGATAAAGTAGACGATATCGTATCGGCAAGCGATATTGCCGTAGATATTTACTGCGGAATGAGCATTGCGTCGACTTCTTACTACGATTATGACGGAAGCGACGAAAGTTTTGAAAAACTGTCTAAAAACTGCGCGTTTGTAAAAAGCGAAGGACTTAAAAAAGGATACGGAGATTTTAATATACATAATATAGTGAGAGATTGGGTGCTTATTTCCATAGTCGACGAAATAGTTATGAGCGACCAGAATGACGACGTTGCTCCTTCCGGCGCCGCGAGCGACGAGGAAATTAAATCTATGCGCGGTAAATGTTATTATCAGGAATCAAGGCGACTGAACGTTGATAGCGACTATATGACGCTTATTGACAGAAATGCAGAAAAGTATTAAATCAATATATCTATAAAAACCGCTCTATAAAAATAGAGCGGTTTTTCAATAAATAGAATAATATTCGTCTAAAATCGCATAAATGCATAAATATTAACATTTTATGTATAAATATGCATATAAAATATCTAGAAACGCTACTTTATAAAGAAAATTACAAAATGTGTGAATAAATATGAAAAAATACTTGATTTTAGAATCTAACTGGTATATTATAGATATATAATAAAAGTCAATGTAAAAGGAGACAGTAAAATGGCTGATATTAAGAAAGTTGTTTTGGCATATTCGGGCGGTTTGGACACGTCCATTATTATTCCGTGGCTCAAAGAAAACTATGACAACTGCGAAGTTATCGCAGTAAGCGGCGACGTTGGACAGGGAACGGAACTTGACGGCCTTGAAGAAAAAGCGATTAAGACAGGCGCGAGCAAGTTGTATATAGAAGATCTTACGGACGAATTCGTAGACGATTACGTATTTCCGACCGTAAAAGCGGGCGCTATTTATGAGAATAAGTACATGCTCGGCACGTCGTTTGCAAGACCCGTTATCGCTAAGAGAATCGTAGAGATTGCGCTCAAAGAAGGCGCGGACGCGATTTGCCACGGCTGTACGGGAAAGGGCAACGACCAAGTTAGATTCGAATTGGCTATCAAAGCGTTTGCTCCGAATATGAAGATAATCGCGCCTTGGAGAATTTGGGACATCAAATCGCGCGACGAGGAAATAGACTACGCTGAAGCGCACAATATTCCTCTTAAAATCAACAGAGAAACAAATTACAGCAAAGACAAAAATATATGGCACCTTTCGCATGAAGGTCTTGACCTTGAAAACCCTGCAAACGAGCCTATGTACGACAAAATTTTGGAGATGGGAGTTACTCCCGAAAAGGCTCCGGATAAGGCTACTTACGTAACGATTTCCTTTGACAAAGGCGTTCCGGTAGCGGTGGACGGCGTGAAAATGAAGGGAAGCGATATTGTAAGAAAACTCAACGAACTCGGCGGAGCGAACGGTATAGGACTTGCCGATATCGTAGAAAACAGACTTGTAGGAATGAAGAGCCGCGGCGTATACGAAACTCCGGGCGGAGCGATACTCTATCACGCTCACGAAGTTTTGGAAACGCTTTGTCTTGACAAGGAAACTGCTCATTACAAACAGCAAGTCGCTATAAAATTTGCCGATTTGGTTTATAACGGTCAATGGTTTACTCCTCTTCGCGAAGCGCTCAGCGCGTTCGTAGACAGCACTCAGCAGACAGTTAGCGGAGACGTAAAACTCAAACTTTACAAGGGCAATATCACAAACGCCGGAGTAAGCAGTCCGTACTCTCTCTACGACGAGGATATCGCGACGTTTGCGGAAGACGACGTATACGATCAGATGGATTCGCAAGGCTTTATAAATCTTTTCGGTTTGCCTATCAAAGTTAAAGCGATGATGGATGCTAAACGTAAAAAATAATCGCTAAGCGTAAAAAAACATTATAAAAACGGCTTAAAGATAGTTTTCGCAAGACGACTATCTTTATGGCTAAAAAAGGAAACCTTTTATGGCGAAAATGTGGCAGGGCAGGTTTAGGAAGGAACTTGACAGCAAAGTAAACGATTTCAACTCGTCTATATCTTTTGATTCGAGAATGTACGAAAACGATATTCAAGGAAGTATCGTTCACGTCAATATGCTTGGAAAACAAGGTATAATAGACTCAGAAGAGAGCAAGGTTATAGCCAAGGAACTTAGCGCAATATACGACGATATTGCAAGCGGAAAAATTGAGTTTGATCAAAACGCGGAAGATATTCACATGTTTATCGAACAGATCCTTACCGAGAGATTGGGAGATTTGGGCAAGAAGTTGCATACGGCAAGAAGCCGGAACGACCAAGTAGCGGTAGACTTGCGTATGTATTTGCGCGCGCAAATAGATGAAATTATAGGACTCGTAAAGAAACTGATTGCTACGCTTGTCAAAAAAGCGGAAGAAAACCTGCAAACGGTAATGCCCGGATATACTCATTTGCAAAGAGCGCAACCCATCACTTTTGCCCATCATCTTATGGCGTACGTAGAGATGTTCAAAAGAGATATGATAAGACTGTTCAACTGTTTTGATTTGATGAACGAGTGTCCTCTCGGATGCGGCGCGCTTGCGACTACGACTTATCCGATAGACAGAGAATATACCGCCGAATATCTCGGATTCAAAGGACCTATGCTTAATTCTCTCGACGGCGTAAGCGACAGAGATTACTGTATGGAACTTGCAAACGCTATAGCGATTTGCATGACGCATTTGTCAAGACTTTCCGAAGAAGTGGTGCTTTGGTGCAGTTGGGAGTTCAGATTTGTAGAACTTGACGACGCTTATTCGACGGGGTCAAGCATAATGCCGCAAAAGAAAAATCCCGATATTTGCGAACTTATAAGAGGTAAGACTGGCAGAACGATAGGAAATCTTACTACGTTGCTTTCAATGATGAAAGGTCTTCCTCTCGCTTACAATAAGGATATGCAAGAAGATAAGGAAGCGATTTTCGACAGCATTGACACGGTAAAACTCTGTCTTTCCACTCTTGCGCCCATGTTAGATACCATGAAAGTAAATAAAGAGAATATGTCTAACGCGGGTAAAAAAGGATTTATCAACGCAACGGATTGCGCGGATTATCTCGTAAAGAAAGGCTTACCTTTCCGCGACGCTTATAAGATAACGGGAACGTTGGTCGCTCTTTGTATAGACAAAGGAGAAACTTTGGACACGCTGTCTATTGAAGAGTATAAGAAACTCAGCGACAAGTTCGAAGAAGACGTGTACGAGGCGATAGCGTTGGAAACCTGCGTAAAAGGCAGGAGCGCTGTCGGCGGTCCTTCTCCTATGGCGGTAGCCGCGCATATCGAAGAAATAAAAAATACCGTATTGAAGGAAGAAAACGATGAAAATTAAAGTTGGAATCATAGGCGCTACCGGTTATGCGGGAGTAGAATTGGTAAGATTGCTTATTTCGCATCCGAGCGTGCAACTTCAAGCGCTTTCGTCCGTAAGTTATGAAGGAAAAAAAATAAGCGACATATATCCCAATCTAAAAGATATATGCGATATGAGCCTTCAAAACGAGGAAATAATAGATAAATGCGACGTAGTATTTACTTCGCTACCTCACGGACTGAGCGAAAAGTTTGCTAAAAAATGTATAGAAAAAGGCGTTAAAATGATAGATCTCGGAGCGGATTTCCGTCTTGACAGCGCCGAAGAGTATACAAAGTGGTATAATAAAGTATACGAGGAAAGGGAACTTCACAAAGAGTCTTTATACTGTATCCCCGAACTGCACAGAGAGCAGTACTGCGGACAGCGTATAATAGGTAACCCGGGATGCTATCCTACCAGCATAGCGCTCGGACTTGCTCCGTCAGTTAAGAACGGATTAGTGGCTGACAATACTTTGGTAATAGACTCGAAATCGGGCGTTACCGGCGCCGGAAGAGGTCTTGCGGACAATACGCACTATCCTAATTGCAACGAAGCGTTTTCTCCGTATAAAGTAGCCTCCCACAGGCATACTCCCGAAATCGAACAGACTTTGAGCAAATTGGCGGGAAAGAAAGTGAACGTAACTTTTGTTCCGCACTTATTGCCTGTTAACAGAGGTATCGTTTCTACAATGTATTTCACTGCGACAAGGAAGACGAGCGCGGAGGAATTATACGAAATATACAAACAGTTTTATAAAAACGAAAAGTTCGTCAGAGTATTGGGACTTGGAGAAGTGGCTAATTTGCGTAACGTTAAGTATTCCAATTATTGCGACATATCTTTGCATTACGACGAACATACAAACAGGGTTATAGTCGTGTCAACGATAGACAATATGGTCAAAGGCGCGGCAGGACAGGCTATACAAAACATGAATATTATATTTGGAATCGGCGAGGATTGCGGATTGGATTTTGTTCCTCCCGCGTTCTAATCGAAAAGAGGTGAACATGAAGAGAATTACTGGCGGAGTGTGCGCGTCGAAAGGCTTTAAGGCAAACGCGGTACACTGCGGTATCAGAAAAAACAGAGAAAAACTTGATTTGGCGTTGATAGTCAGCGACGTCGAATGCGCTACGGCAAGCGTTTATACTCAAAACAAAGTTAAGGGCGCGCCTATAATTGTTACGAAAAGAAATCTTCGGGACGGAAAAGCGAGAGCGATAATTTGCAACAGCGGAAACGCAAACACTTGCAATGCCGACGGAGAAGAAAAGGCTATGCAGATGTGCCGTCTTGTAGAGAAACATACAGGAATAAGCGCCGACGACGTAGTGGTGGCGTCAACCGGCGTTATAGGTCAAACTCTTGATATAGAACCTATTGCGAACTCTATGGAAAAACTTGTGGAAGGTCTTAACGAAAAGGGCGGACACAGAGCGGGCAAAGCGATCATGACTACCGATACAATAATAAAAGAAAGAGGGTACGTCGTCAAAATCGACGGCAAGATATGTCATATCGGCGGTATCGCAAAAGGAAGCGGCATGATACATCCTAATATGGCGACCATGCTTTGTTTTATCACGACGGATATAAATATTACTTCGAAAATGCTTCAACTCGCGCTTTCAAAAATCGTCAGAGATACTTTTAACATGGTAAGCGTAGACGGCGATACTTCGACCAACGATATGGTTACGGTAATGGCGTCGGGTCTTGCGGGCAATGAGTTGATAAGCGAAAAAGGACCGATGTTCAACCAGTTCTGCGTCGCGCTTAAAAAAATCATGAGAGAGATGTCCAAAGACATAGCAAAAGACGGGGAAGGCGCCACGAAACTTATAGAATGCAGAGTAACCAAAGCCAAAGGCGGAAAAACGGCGAGAGCAATCGCTAAGTCGGTAGTTACCTCCTCTCTTGTAAAAGCGGCTTTGTTTGCCGCGGACGCAAATTGGGGAAGAATTCTCTGCGCGATAGGCTATACGGACGAAAAGTTCGATATAACGAAAATAGACGTGGATATAAAATCCAGAATGGGCAGCGTTGCCGTATGCCGTAACGGCGTAGGCGTCGAGTTTGACGAAACGGCGGCTCATCTAATTTTGGGCGAGGACGAGATAACTATACTTGTCAACTGTAATCAGGGCGGTTCGAAAGCCGTAGCCTGGGGATGCGATTTGACGTATGAATACGTCAGAATAAACGCGGATTACCGCACTTGATCGGAGAGAATATGAACAACGATTTGGAATCGGCAAAACAGGCGGAAGTTCTTGTCAACGCTTTGCCGTATATACAGAAATATAACGATAAGATAATTGTGGTTAAGTACGGCGGAAACGCTATGCTTAACGAGGAATTGAAAACTGCGGTAATGAACGATATCGTTCTCCTTTCTTTGGTAGGAATTAAAGTCGTACTTGTCCACGGCGGCGGACCGGAAATCAACGATATGCTCAAAAGAGTGGGCAAGGAAAGCAAGTTTATCAGCGGTTTGAGATACACCGACGACGAAACTGCCGAAATCGTTCAGATGGTACTTGCGGGCAAGGTCAATAAAGATCTCGTAAAACTTCTTTCCTATGTAGGTGGAAGAGCGGTTGGTTTTTGCGGAATAGACGGAAATATAATAACCGCTAAAAAGAAAGAAGGGGATATTGATTTGGGCAACGTAGGCGAAATAGTGGACGTAGACGTAGACCCTATATTGGTTACTTTGGAGAACGACTATATTCCCGTCATCGCGACTGTTGCAAGCGGAGAAGACGGCAAGATTTATAATATTAACGCCGATACAGCGGCGGCGGCTATAGCGTCTGCTTTGCATGCCGAAAACCTCGTGCTAATGACGGATATAAGAGGTCTTTTGATGGATAAGGACGATGAAAGCACGCTGATAAGCGAAATAAAAGTCAGCGAGGTTCCCAAACTCATCAAAAAAGGAATTATCAGCGGCGGAATGATACCCAAAATCGATTGCGTCGTTGAAGCGGTGCGAAGAGGGGTAAGTCAAGCGGTAATACTTGACGGCAGAATAAAGCACTCTATAATTATGGATATGCTTACCGACAAAGGTATAGGCACGCTTATTAAGTAAGGAGATTTATGGCAAAGAGCGTAAAAGAAATAGATAAAAAATACGTTACCAACACCTATAACCGTTACGATTTGGAAATTACGGAAGGAATGGGCGTAAACTGTTATGATATAGACGGCAAGGAATACATAGACTTATCGTCGGGTATAGGCGTAAACAGTTTGGGTTTTTGCGATATGGGTTGGGTAGCAAGCGTTACGCAACAGGTATGCAAACTCAATCATACGAGCAATCTGTTTTATTCTCAGCCTTGCGCTTTGCTTGCTAAGGCGCTGTGCGAGAGGACGGGATATGAAAAAGTCTTCTTCGCCAATTCGGGGGCGGAAGCCAACGAAGGCGCGATAAAGACTGCGAGAAAATATTCATTTGACAAGTACGGAAAAGACAGAAATAAAATCATCACGTTGATAAATTCTTTTCACGGAAGAACGGTTACCACTTTGGCGGCTACCGGTCAGGACGTATTCCACAATTATTTCTATCCTTTTACCGAAGGATTCGAATATGCAATAGCAAACGATTTTGATAGCGTAAAAAAACTTGTCGACAAAAACGTCTGCGCTATTATGATGGAACTCGTGCAGGGCGAGGGCGGAGTTATCGCGCTTGATAAAGATTTTGTCGTAAATGTTGCAAAATTGTGCGAAGCCAACGATATATTGCTTATCATAGACGAAGTTCAAACGGGCGTAGGCAGGACGGGTAAATTCCTTGCGAGCGAGCATTTCGGTATCAAACCGGATATTACTACGCTTGCAAAAGGATTGGGCGGAGGTCTTCCCATAGGCGCTGTGCTGGCGAGAGAGAAATGCGCGGATACTTTGGGATATTCCATGCACGGAACTACGTTCGGCGGAAACCCTATAGTGTGCGCCGGAGCCAACTACGTTCTTGCGAGAATAGACGAAGACTTCCTGTTTTCGGTTGAACAGAAAGGGGAATACTTCAAAGAGAAACTTTTGCAAATCGACGGGATAGAAGACGTGTCGGGATTGGGGCTTATGCTGGGATTGAAACTTGCAAATAAAAAGTCTTCCGATATAGTTAAAGAAGGAATAAAAAAGGGAGTGATAATGCTTACCGCTAAGGAAAAAGTAAGACTTCTTCCTCCGCTTGTTATCACTTATGACGAAATAGACAAAGCGGTCGCGATTATCAAATCGTTGATTGAAAATTAAAAAGCAAATTCAGCGTTGCCAAGCATGACACGCGTAAAAGAGGTATTATGAAACATCTATTAAAATTGACGGATCTTAGCGAGAGCGAAATTTTAGACATTCTCAATCTTGCCGACCAACTCAAATACGAAAAAAAACACAACATCGAACATCACTACTTAAAAGGTAAAAGTTTGGGAATGATTTTCCAAAAATCTTCTACGCGTACAAGGGTATCGTTTGAGACCGGTATGTATCAACTCGGCGGTCAGGCTTTGTTTTTAAGTCCGAGAGATTTGCAGATTGGAAGAGGCGAGCCTATAGAAGATACGGCGAGAGTTCTTTCGAGATATCTTGACGGTATTATGATAAGGACTTTTGCTCAGCAGGAAGTGGAAGACCTTGCCAAATACGGTTCGATACCTATCATAAACGGACTTACCGATTTTGCTCATCCCTGTCAGGTACTTGCCGATTTGATGACGATTAGAGAATATAAAGGCGAATTCGACAACCTCAAACTTGCGTTCGTAGGCGACGGTAACAATATGGCGAACTCTTTGATAGTAGGCTGTCTTAAAGTAGGAATGCGCGTGGCTATCGCTTGTCCCGACGACCACAGACCGGACGCGGCGGTATTGGAATTTGCCAAAGCGTACGGGGATAAGTTTACTATTACAAACGACGTGCTGAAAGCGTGCGAAGGCGCGGACGCGCTTTATACGGACGTGTGGGCTTCTATGGGACAGGAGCAGGAAGCCGAAGAGAGAAAGAACGTATTTGCGGGTTATCAAATAAATTCGGACGCGCTAAAAGTAGCGGCAAAAGACGCTATGGTACTGCACTGTCTGCCCGCTCACAGAGGGGAGGAAATCACCGCGGACGTTATGGATGCGCATCCAGAAATATTCGACGAAGCGGAAAACCGTTTGCATGCGCAAAAAGCCGTTATGGTTAAATTGATGGCGGAAGCGTAAATGATACTGTTGAAAATAAACGCGTATAAAAATTACTCTCTTAACAAAATGGAAGGGAGTGATTTTTCATTTGTAAAAGATTTTTTGGATACGCAGAAAAACAGGTTGGAAAAAACGGAATTTTTCTATCCCTATCAAAATGACGAATTGCTTTCTGTTCTCGAACAGGGAATATTTTGGGGACTGTTTGACAAAGACAGACTTATCGCGACGTTTGCGATAGATACCGACGAGGGGTATGCCGAGCGTCTTGCCGACATTATAAATTCGTGTTGCGGAAAAGAAATAGTGAAAAAAGCCTACGAAAGTTCGGGACTTATGGTGGACGAAGAATATAGGGGACAGGGAATAGCCAAGTATCTTATGAGTCTTGCCGTGGAGGAAGCGAAAGCGCGGCAAATAAATATCTGCGGAGTAGTCCATACACTAAACGCGGCAAGCATGAGAACGTTTTTTTCATTGGGATTTCAACTGCGAGGCGTGTGGAAATTGCAGGAAGGTTACGATTTCGTATATTTGCTTAAATGCTTTGGCGAAGTGTGCGAAGAGTATTATTTAATTGAGAAATTGGTATTGCAAAAGGACGGAAAATGTGATATAATCAAAAAAGAAGAGGAATATTCGCCGCTTGATAGGAGCATAATTCATAAGGGGCTACTGGCGGACGGCTATGTCGGAATTACATGCGATAATACCCGTATTTGTTTTATACGGAATAATAAGGAGAAAAATTATGAATAAAAATCAATTGGTAAGCGCTATTGCAACAAAAGCAAATTGCTCGAAAGAAGTCGCTCAGGATTGTTGCGACGCTTTGGTAGAAACCGTCATGGAGGCCCTCAAAGAGGGCGATAAAGTCGCTTTGGCGGGATTCGGTACTTTTGAAATGAAAGTCCGCGCGGCGCGTACGGGCATTAACCCCGCTACGAAAGAAAAGATTGATATTCCCGAATCAAAGACAATAAATTTCAAAGTTGCAAAAAATATCAAAGAAATTCTTTAATAAGGAGAATTGTTTATACGTCGCTTAGACAGGCGACGTATATTTTATTTAATATGGAAAAGGTTGATAGAAAAAAGAAAGCGTACGAACTGTTTAAGAATGGTTACAACTGCGCGCAGGCTACGGTAGTAGCGTTTGAAGACATTTTGGGATTGGACAGACAGACGTTGCTTAACGTTTCGATAGGCTTCGGCGGTGGTTTTGGCAGAACGAGAAATCTGTGCGGCGCGGTCAGCGCTTTTGCGATAGTTTTGGGACTTTATATCCCTCACAGCGACGACCCTATGGAAGGCAAGGCGCAAATCTATAAACACATACAGGAGTTGAGCGCAGAATTTAAGAGCCGAAACGGAAGCGATAATTGCGGAGAACTTCTTAAAAACGTAAAAAATCTTACGCAAGGATATCTTCCGCAGGTCAGAGACGAGGAATATTACAGAGTTCGACCTTGCATAAAATTCGTGCTTGACAGCGTGGAAATTCTCGAAAAACACTTGGGACTTGACGAATAGATTACATAACTTATCGCTCTTTTACCCATACTATCGGTATGTGGTGGGCGATAAAAAAAGCGTTCAGATTTGCAGGTAATTTTTATTGGAAGGTATTCGGCGGATTCTTTCTGTCTTTGCTTTGGTATGCCGTAGGAATCGTAATGCTTTTTTCCGTAATAGGATTTCCCGTTTCGATAGAATGTTTTCGAATAGGTTGGTTGAATTATAAGCCGTTCGGAAAGGACGTGGCTTTGGTGTTCGACCGACCTGTTTTGTCAGTGTTGTGGCTTCTTACGTTCGGTTGGGCGATAGGGCTTATCAGCCTCGTAAACGCGCTTATATCTTCTCTTACCGTTGTCGGATTGCCTCTTGTGGGGCAGTGGTTTAAGGTATGCCGACTTGCGTTTTTCCCTTTTTGCAGCGTATGGAAATAACTTTATAATTAAATTCAAGTTAAAAAAAGTTTAATTTGACTGATTTACGCCGTTTTTTTATCTAAAAAGCAAACTTTGATATTGCTTTAATAATATTATAATGTTATAATTAAATATATCACAATAAAAAACATTGGAGAACAATATGAAATATACCTTATCCAACGATTATTTTAACGACTTTCACTGCTTTGAAGACAACGTTTTGCCTCCCAGAGCGTATTTTATACCGTTTGAAAGTATGGAGGCTTGCAAGAAAACCGATTATCTTAACGAAAGATATTCTTCGTCGATGATAAAAATTCTAAACGGCGATTGGGATTTCGTTTTCTATAAAAAGATTAGCGATATGCCTTTGGATATAAATACGGACGATATGCAATTCGATACCGTTAAGGTGCCGGGGTGTTGGCAATATCAGGGATACGAATTTCCTTTTTACATAAACACTAGATATATGTTCGATATTAAAAATATGCCTTACGTTCCCGCAGATAAAGGATATTACGGTAAAAATTATAATACTCAGAACGGCGAGAGCGGAGTCGAAGTATTCAACAGCGTAGGACTGTACCGCAAAAAATTTAAGATAAAAAAGACCGATAAAAATATATTGACGTTTTTGGGCGTAAGTTCTTGCGCGCAGTTGTACGTCAACGGATTTTACGTAGGCTATTTCGAAGGAAGCCACAATACTCATGAATTTGACATCACGCAGTATTTGTTTGACGGCGAAAAAGAAAACGAAATCGTCGCGCTTGTATACAAGTGGTGTAACGGCACGTACCTCGAATGTCAGGATATGTTCAGAAGCAACGGAATTTTCAGAGACGTTTACGTTACTTCTTATAAAGAGAATTATATTTGGGACTATAAATTTACGACTTACAGAATAGAGAAGGATAAATACCGTCTTTCGATAGACGTGTCAGCGGTAAAAACTATCGAAGCGCAAACGGTATGTACTCTTTGCTGCGGCGAAGAGGAGTTGGAAAGCAAAGTAGGAAGTCAAGCGGAATTCGACTTGACGGATCCCAAACTTTGGAGCGCGGAAACTCCCGATTTGTATACCGTGTATATTCAACTTGTCGTCGACGGCAAAGTTATTGAGTGCATAAGACAGGAAATAGGCATCAAGACTATAAATATAGTCGGCAACGTATTCTATTTCAACGATAAGGCGATTAAACTCAAAGGCGTAAACCATCACGATACCAATGAGAAGAACGGATACGTAATGACGGCGGAGGAACTCAAAGCGGACGTAGACCTTATGAAGGAACTCAACGTTAACGCCGTACGTACGTCGCATTATCCTCCAGATCCGATAATGCTCAAAATCGCCAATTACGAAGGTATTTATATGATAGACGAAGCGGATATCGAAACGCACGGCTGTTACGGCGTAAACAAGACGATACCGCGTCCAAACCGCATATCCAACAATTTGAAGTGGCAACGTCATTTTTGGGATAGAGTATTCAGAATGTATATGCGCGACCGTAACAACGTCAGCGTAACTATGTGGTCTCTCGGCAACGAGTCGGGCGGATGGAAAAATCAGGACGTTTGTTATAAGAAACTTAAAAATCTCGACGGAGATACTCCTATACACTATGAAGCGGTATGTCGCACGCCGAGATTCAATTACGACGTCGTATCGCAGATGTACGCGTCTACGGAATTTTATGAAAAGTACGTTGCGGGCAGGGCGGCGAAGAGATATTACAGAGCGCCGTATTTCCAATGCGAATACGCTCACGCAATGGGCGTGGGTCCCGGTTCGTTGGATAAATATTGGGAACTTATGAACGCGTCGCCTTCGGCTTTGGGCGGCTGTATATGGGAATGGGCTGACCATGCGGTTAAGACGGATAAAGGTTATTTATACGGAGGAGACCACGGCGAATACGCTCACGACTCCAATTTCTGCGTCGACGGATTGGTTTATCCCGACAGATCGCCCTCGCCCAGCGCTTTATGTATGCAAGCGGTTTACCGTCCTGTAAAAGCCTTTTATATTTCCAACAATAAATATCTGTTCCACAATTTCAATAGATTCATTTCGACGGATTATTTGGAAGTGAAGTGGCAATTCCTCTACAACGGCGAGGTTTCGGGAGAAGGAGTAGTCGAACTCGATATTCCGCCTATGTGCGACGGAGAAGCGGTAATAAAGCACCCGCCTATAGATACGGCGAGAGAGTGCTGCATAAACTTTGTATATATTGATAAGAAAACGGGTAAATTCGTGGCGAAAGAGCAGATAATGCTCAGTAGATTTATCAAAAAACCCGCGCGCCCCGAAGGCAAAGAAATAGTAAGCGTGGAAGAAAACAACTATCTTAAAATCTTTACTCAATGCGCGAAGATAGTCTTTGACCTTAGAAACGGTAAGATGTCGAGTTATAAGATAGGCGAGAAAGAATTTATCTGTACTGATAAAGAAGCGGAAATTTTCGCTCCTAAGATTTACAGAGCGCCTATAGACAACTTTATGTATAAAACTACGAAGTGGAAGAGACAGGGGCTGGATAAACTGACTTCAGCGTTGCAATCGTTCGATTACGAAAAGAATCACAACTGTCTTTCTATCAAGACAGTAGAAAATCTTTCGGCGAACGGTAAAGATTTGTTTAGAGTAATACTTGAATACAATGTGTTTGACAACGGCGAAATAGACGTTGCCGCAACGTTGCAAAAGAATAAAGAGTGCGATATCCCAAAGTTCGGATTGAATATAGAACTTCCCAAGCAATTCGACAATATTCAATATTACGGAATGGGAGAAAAAGAGAGTTACAGCGATATGCGAGAACATGCCGTGATGGGTATATACTCAATGAATATAGCCGATTTGTACGAGCATTATATCAAACCGCAGGATAACGGCAACAGAACCGAAGTCAGATGGGTTAAAATTACCGACGGCAACGGCGAAGGATTGAAATTCGCAGGATACGCGATGTCGTTCAATTTCAATGCAAGCAGATATAGCGACGAAACTTTGGCTAAAACCGCCCATGATTTCGAACTCAAAGAAGCGGACAAAAATATTATACGCATAGACGGCTTCGTCAGAGGCGTCGGTAGCAACAGTTGCGGTCCGGATACAAGAGCGGAATTTAAGCATACTTCCAAAGCGGAAATCCGTTACGCTTTCAGAGTTAAGCCTATCGTAAGTTAGTAATTTATATAAAGAAGTCTAAATTAAACGACGTAATCACAAGTCCCGAATACAGTAGTACGCGGGACTTGTTGTATTTTTCGTTTGTATAATGTATAATTTATCGAAAGTAGTCTTAATTATATTTGTATCAACTGCGAAAAACAGTATAAAATTAAATTAGGCATTATTTTATATAAATTAAAAAAATTATAAAAAAGTATTGTATTTATATAAATATTATGTTAAAATAAACTTAAGTATTTATCTAATCTTCGCAGGAGGACTAAAATGGCAGAATTTAAGTACGAAGTTGTCGAGACATACGGTAGTTTGTCCGAGTCGAGTAAGGGATGGAAAAAGGAAATAAAACTCATTAGTTGGAATCAGAAAGAGGCTAAGTACGATATAAGAGAATGGTCTCCCGACGGCGAAAAGATGGGTAAGGGCGTTACGCTCAGCAAAGAGGAGATTATCAATCTCAGAGATTTGCTTAATAAATTGGATCTGAACTGAATTTAATTCGACAAAAAGGAGAAGTCTGAAAAGGACTTTTCTTTTTTTATGCGGTAAATTTCAGGTTTTAATTATAGCGTTTTTATTGCAGAGATTTATAATATTTTAAGTATTTTGTTTTGCGGATTTTCCGCATAAGAAAAAAGGTAAAAATTTACGTTGAAAACGGGGCGATTTTGTTGACTTATGTCGCGCGTCGGGCATATAATTATTTGGATTGCGGGGGATAAAAAGGAAGAGGTTGTATGAATACGATATTGGAGATCATCGGTAATAAGTACTGGATTTTCTTTGAGATAGCGATTGTGCTGTTGACGACGAAGATGTTCGGTTTGATTTTGAAAAAACTCGGACTTCCGCAAGTCTTGGGGGCGCTGCTTGCCGGCGTGGTAATCGGTCTGTTTAATTTGCTTTTGTCAAAAATCGATCCCGGTTTATTTATAGTAGATCCTAAGAATTCGATAATAGAAATACTCGCTTTGATAGGCGTTAACCTTATAATGTTTTCCGCGGGTATGGAAACGAATATAAGCGAAATCAAAAAGAACGGCGTCGCTTCTATAGTAATAACGGCTTTAGGAGTTGTAGTGCCATTGATAGTTGGCTTTGCGATTTCTTGGATATTGCCTGACAGACTTTTCAATCAAGACAATTCAATAATAAAACAGAGATTTTTCTTCGGAATAATTTTGACTGCTACTTCGGTCGGAATTACGGTTGCGGTTTTGAAGGAACTCAACGTGCTGCATGGCAAAGTAGGCGCGTCGATAGTTACCGCCGCTATATTGGACGATATTATAGGTATAGTCATACTTGCGGTATTTACCGCCAACACGGAAAATTTCAGTATAGGTAAGGCGTTTTTACAGTTATTCAGCGATACGCCGAATTCTTTCTTGGTAACTATGCTCAACGTATTGCTGTTCTTTGCGTCTGCGATAGGCATGGGCGCTTTAATACATTTGATTTTCAAAAAGATGAGCGAACACTTTCCGCATACGAGAAGACTTTCGATATTTTCTTTGGCGGTATGTTTTCTGTACGCGGCGTTTGCGGAAGCGTTTTTCGGAGTAGCCGCTATCACGGGTTCGTTTATGGCGGGTATGATGATAGCGAATATGAAAGAAAGCCATTACGTAGAACGTAGAATAGATATGAGCGCATATATGCTTTTCTCGCCTATGTTTTTCGCTAATATCGGAATATCTTTGGATTACAACCAAATAGGCAAGATGTTCGGGAGCAGCAACGTTGTATTTATCTTGCTTTTCTGCGTAGCGTTCGTAATTTTCGGTATGGCGTCTAAGTTTGCCGGTTGCGGCGTAGGCGCAAAAATATGCAGATACGACTGGCAGGAAAGTTGTAAAGTCGGCATAGGCATGATGGTAAGAGGAGAGGTGTGTCTTATCGTAGCAAATACGGGTAAAGCGCAGGGATTGATATCCGAAGAATACTATCCGGCAATTATTTTGCTGATAATTGTCTCCTCAATAGTAACTCCGCTTTTGCTTAAAGTAATGTACAAAAAATTCCCGCATACTGAGATTCCCGAAATAGCGCAGGGAATGGAAAAATTCGAACAGCGTCATACTATAAGCGACGGGGAAATGTCTTCGACCGCCGTCGAACAAGCGCATGGCAACGAACCGACAATTCAATTTTCTGATAATGAAACCGGCGACTCGTCCGCTCAATCTCAAACGTTAGATTCGCAAACGGACAACGCAAAATCAAAAAATGAAGTTGATAAATAATTGAAATTAAACGCGCCGTCGGTTTTAAACCGACGGTATATTTTTACAATTAAATTTTTATAATTTCGCTATCGTCAATATTTTTGGTAAAAGTTGAGAATGGCGTTAATCTTTATTTTACGTTATTGCTATTGTAAAATGATATGAAAATATGATACAATAGAGATGATGAAGAAGAAATTTCGCGCGCTTTTTATTATATTTATAGTTCTTTTAACGACGGTATTTGCCGCCTCGGCTTGCGATGACAAGGACGCGGATTATAATCTTACTTTGACTTACGACGAAAGCAGCGGCGCGGTTAGTTGGTACTGTAAAGACGCCGACAAGTATCATCTGGAAATATTCGAAGCAGGAAGCGACGAGCCTGTTTTTTCGCAGGAATTCAGCAATGCGTCCGATAATTCTCTCAGTTACGGAAAAGCGGGCGATTATATATTCGTTGTAAAGGCGTATAAACAAGATAAACTCATAGCGACGAAAGATCTAGAAGTTACCGTAAAATCAAAAGACAATCAAGAAAAGCCGCCTGTGGATTGGACGGAAATCATAGATCCCGACGACGGTCCGGTAGAAATTCTTAAAAAGAATTATTATTACTCAAAAACGGGAGATCGCGATTTGACGATAAGATTGGTCGAAGACAGCGACGTAAAATCGGTATCCGCTTTCAGACTTCTAAATAGCAGCATGTGGGAATATGAAAAGGAGAATAAGGAACTTATAATAAAATATTCCTATCTTTGTCAGTTCAGCGCAGGCGCGAAACTCGCATTTAACATTGAGTATGAAAATTCTCGGCAAAGCGATATAAATATTTGTATTACCGAAACAATTCCCCCCGATATTATAGGCGGGGAGGCCGGACTGATAGAATTAAATACGTCCGAATTGGCTTTGAATTATAAAATATCGTTGGGTTATTCGGGTAAAGTTCTCGAAGAAGGTTCCAACAGACTTGTCAGGAAGATTTGTTTGGACGGCAAAAAACTTTCGTCGGCAGATTATCTTACCGATTTGAGCAAAGCGACGGTTGCTTTTTATTATACTCGCGTTTTGAGCGGATTGACGGAAGGACTTCATTATTTGGAGATATACACGATCTACGGAAAGTCGGAGGTTTGGCTCAAAGTTATAAACGGCAGAGCAAAGTATCCGTACAACGTCAAAATCGATTACGATACGTCATATCCCAATATTTATTTGACGTGGGATATTTGCAATCAGGACGCTGATTATTATATTGTAGAGATAGGGAAACGCGAATATAACAGCAAATCAGATCCCCAATTTTTTGATAATAATACTTTTGACGCGACCGATAAGATAAGTTACGGGGAAGCAGTTGCCGTAAAAGCGGTTTTTGACGGCAAGGCGCAGTACGGCGAATCGAGTAAGACTTCGTTGGATATAGATATTACTTCGCGAGTAGTAAAGTCATATTTATCTTATGAAAAAAGTTTTGAGTTTTTAGGTACGCTTAACAATTACTATATAAACAATTTCGACGAATTTTTCGATATGATTTATTACTCGTTGCTTTTCTATGACGAATTGGAAAATTCCGCGAAAACAGGTTATGAAAAAGTAATATCATTTTATACCAATCCTAAGGGAATAGCCAACGTGGATAACAGTTTCGTTCAAGTGGTAAGCAGATTGAACGAAGCGGTTAAATGCGATCGATTGCTTGAAAAATCCGACAACGGTTCGTATAAATTGCATTTGAAAGTTCAATCGTCTTTCGTTCCCGACGCAACGCCCGATACGCTTGGCCCTCCGGTTGTGGAAAATAAATTTCAAGATACTCATTTAAGCGAAATCGGAAGAGAGCAAGGATACGATGATTTTGCAATTAACAAATCCGAAAAAAGGGCGAGCGTAAGACTTAGCGAAGAATTGTATCTTGCGGTTGAACGTGGAGTATGTCCCGTTCCTATAGCGGGAAGCAACGCTTATATTATATATGAAAAGGCAAAGCAAGTCCTGCGGGAAATAATTGACGACGGTATGGACGATTATCAGAAAGTTCACGCCATGTACGATTGGCTGGGCAGAAACGTCGCCTACGATTGGGAAATCAAAGATAAAATGAACGGAATCAAACCCAACGACGACGCATACAATAAATTTTATAAATACCGTCAATTCTATTTAGAAGGCGTGTTTATCGACGGAGTGGCAGTTTGTAACGGAATAGCAAAAGCCATGAGCCTTATGTGCGGAATAGAGGGAATTGCTTGCTATAAAATAAAAGGTTCGTCCAAAGGCGCCGCTCACGCTTGGAATAAAGTTCGCGTGGACGGAAATTGGTACGTTGTGGACGCTACTTGGGCAAGCAGAACGTATACCAACGATTATACGCAATCAAAAAAGGAAGTGCTTGCTCATCACACAATTTTTATGAGCGAACTGACAAGCGGCAACAACTCCACGGGTGCGCATTACGAAAGTTATAAAGGCGCTTATTCCGACTATTACGCGGGCGAAGAATACAATGTGTTCGCGAATACGTTTTTTGTTTACAACTCCAATCTTTACGATTACGTCATTGACAGCGTTGACGAACTTCGTGTGCTTATAGATTATTACAAGGTAAAATGCGAAAGCAATCAGTTTATCACAATAGACATAAGTTGCAGATTGGAAACGCTGGTAAAATACATCAGTGAAATCAATGTGAGCGGTTATTTGATACAGGCGTCGGATTATAAAGGCGCGATGAACGGGGTGTCTTCCGTCATAATAACCAAAAGGTAGGTAAACTTGTTTACAAACGATGAATTCAAACTTTTCATAAAAGAAAATGCGGACGAAAATTATAAGAATTTTCATTCGCGTCTTACCAAAAGTAAATATCCGTTAAACGGCGTTAGAATACCCGTATTGCGCGCTTACGGGAAAATTATTGTGAAATCGCAGGACGTAACTGAATTTTTGAAAAGCAAAAGCGACTGTTACGAAGCGGTAATGTTCAAAGGAATCATACTGTCAGATATGTTGAAAAAAGGCGAAGAAAATTTCGATATTCTTGAAGAGTTTTTTCTAGAAATGGACGATTGGGCGGTTTGCGATATATCTTGCGGAGGATTGCATAGAAAGGACGGCTTTTATCTGGAAAAATGTTTGACGTATGCAAAATCGCCGCACGTTTGGACGGCTCGCTTTGGAATAGTCGCGTTTATGAGCAACTTTTATGACAAAACTAAAGAATTGCTGGAGATGGCGTATAATATCGTAGCCAAGGACTATTATATAGATATGGCGTTGGCATGGCTGATACAGGTTCTTTGCATAAAGAACAGGGAAGTAGCGACAGAGTTGCTCGCGAGCGAGAAAATAAGCGATACCGTCAAAAAAATGGCGGTGAGAAAAATCAAAGATTCGTTCAGAATAAGCCGACAGGATAAAATTTACTTTGCCGATTTGGCGTCGAATAATTTTTAGCGCAGAGCGAGGTTTATAAAAATTTTAGCAAATAACGAAAATTTGTTGACATAGTTCTTTTACTGTGGTAAAATTTGTAAGCACTTAGATGAATAAATGTCTTTGTTTTGTGCGGGTGTAGTTCAACGGTAGAATCCCAGCCTTCCAAGCTGGTCGCGTGGGTTCGATTCCCATCACCCGCTCCACTTGTGAGTCTGTAGCTCAGCTGGATAGAGCAACGGCCTTCTAAGCCGTGGGTCGGGGGTTCAAATCCCTTCAGGCTCACCACAGGTGGTGGGTATAGCTCAGTAGGCTAGAGCGCAAGATTGTGGCTCTTGAGGCCAAGGGTTCGACTCCCTTTACTCACCCCAGTAATTTAGGGGTATCGCCAAGCGGTAAGGCACCAGACTTTGACTCTGGTATTCGTAGGTTCAAATCCTGCTACCCCTGCCACTTGCTACTTAAAGTTGGGGTGTCGCCAAATGGTTAAGGCACTGGACTCTGACTCCAGCACTTGAGGGTTCAAATCCTTCCACCCCAGCCAAATTTAAGGCGGGCAAGGAGTCAAAATTTAATATAAATATATCAAATCAGTTGCAATTTAAGCGACAATGATATATCATAACAAAGGTTATTCGACCCATTAGCTCAGTTGGCAGAGCACATGACTTTTAATCATGGTGTCCCGGGTTCAAATCCCGGATGGGTCACCAACATAAATAATAATAACAATTTGCGGATGTGGCGGAATTGGCAGACGCGCTAGACTTAGGATCTAGTGTCAACGACATGGGAGTTCGAGTCTCTTCATCCGCACCAAAAGCGTTTATGCGGGAGTGGCTCAGTGGTAGAGCGTTACCTTGCCAAGGTAAACGTCGCGAGTTCGAATCTCGTCTCCCGCTCCAAAATTGTTAATATATGCGCCTTTAGCTCAGTTGGTAGAGCAAATGACTCTTAATCATTGGGTCCAGAGTTCGAGTCTCTGAAGGCGCACCAAAAGCGGTATTCTATACCGCTTTTAATATTTAGAATACAAAGGAGAAAGAAAGTGAAAAAATTTTTAACAGGCGTTATTGTTGTTGCGCTGTTGCTTTCGCTAGTTTGCTTTGCGGCTTGTTCTAAGGAAACAAGTTTTGAAAAAGTAGTAAAATGCGCGCAAGATATGCAAGACTTTATCGTTGAGTTGGACGATTTCGAAAGTTTTGAAATCGACGATGAGTGCGGTTACAAACTTGGGTATGACGATTATCCGTTGACAGTCTTTATTTTCATTCCATTTAAGGCAACTTTTACGGACGGAGATGTTTGGGAAGACGTTGCGTATTATGCAGGCGGTAATTTTGTAGGTTATTATTCCGATTTTGACGACGGCAGTTATGAGGAATTAGATATTGATACGAAACTATTGTATTTAAGCGTCGGATTAATCTTTTTAGAAGGCGAGGCTACTGAATTGTTTTCGCCGGAAGAAGTAACTAAAGCGCTGAACCCTATTGAATAGCAAACGGAATATCATACGTTAAATTTGAATAATAAAGGAGAGTAAGTTTTTTACGCTCCTTTATATTTTCATATTTGTCGTATTAATAAAAATCATTTAAGCCAGTCGGCAAATTCTTTAAGTTCTTTTTTCTTTTCTTCAGAAAGGGCGTTGTACGGTAAATTAAGTATCGCTCCTTCAAGGACGTACAAATGTACAAGACAGACATTAGGATATCTTTCCTTTATGCGTAAATACGCTTCTTTGGAACCGACTTGTATAAGACTTTCGGCAGAATGTATATCTACGCTATTAAGTTTTCGAGTCATCTCTTTGCCGATATTAAGCATCGTATTTAATTCGATCATAAAATTCTCCTGTTTCGTTATCTAAATTATATCCGATTAAAGTTTCAATGTAAAGAAGGTTTCGCTAGGTTTTATTGAATAAGAAATTATATTCTAAGATAATTTGAAAACACGGTTGACATTTATATTTATTGAAGATATAATAATATAGTCCGAAATCGGACTATGGAGTAATTATGAATTTTGACAAATTTATAAAAGAGTATAATGAAATATATAAAGCGTATGTGAGGGAGTACCATGTATTTGCGATAAAGATCGGTTTATCCGACGCCGCATTAAATATTCTGTATGAACTCAGAGTGGAAAATCGCAAAATGTCTCAAAAAGAGTTGGGCGAAGCGCTGTCGCTTAGCAAGCAAACGGTCAATTCCGCTATTAAGACTTTGGAGGTAATGGGGATAGTGGGGATAACCCAATCTCTAGACGACGGGAAGACAAAACTTATTGAATTTACCTCTTCTGGCGAGAAATTTGCCGTTGAGAAGATAGATAAAATAATAGAGGCGGAGAAGA
This sequence comes from uncultured Christensenella sp., assembly GCA_910584635.1. Lineage (GTDB taxonomy): Bacteria > Bacillota > Clostridia > Christensenellales > UBA3700 > RACS-045. The sequence continues at coordinate 42,085 of CAJUBA010000005.1, forward strand.
CGGCGTTTGCCTCTTTGCCAAGCGCGTCGGCGGAGAATATGCTTACTACGGTAAGGCAATATTATGACAGATTCGTAGAAGAGGCAAAGCAAATAGAGTTTTGAAAAAAGAAGTTGTATATGCAAAAAATTCAGTTGTCCGATAAATTTAATTATAAAAAGATTATGAAGTTTACCATGCCGTCTGTAATTATGATGGTCGTTATGTCTATTTACAGCGTAGTCGACGGTTTGTTTGTATCCAATTTGATAGGGGATATGGCGCTTTCCGCTGTCAACGTCGTTATGCCTCTCGTTATGATAATCGGAGCGTTCGGACTAATGCTGGGTTCGGGCGGCAGCGCGTTGGTTTCCAAGACGTTGGGCGAGGGCGAAGATAAGCGAGCGAACAAATATTTTTCTATGATTATAGCGGCGGTAGTTTTGTTGGGTATTTTTCTTTCGGGAATATGCCTGATATTTCTTCGTCAAATTCTATCTCGAATGGGCGGGACGGATTTGATTATAGAAGACTGCATGTCGTACGGATATATAATGGTAGGCGGAAGCATATTGTTTATGTTGCAGTGTATGTTTCAAAGTTTTTTTCCGGTAGCGGAAAGACCGAGTCTCGGACTGATATTTTCTATCAGCGCGGGAATAGCGAATATGGCTTTGGACTATATATTTATTAAGTATGCAAAGTTGGGCATTTTCGGAGCGGGACTTGCGACCGTTATAGGATTTGCCATAGGCGGAGCGACGCCGTTGATTTATTTTTTGTTTTCTAAGAAAAGCAGGATAAGAATTTGCGCGACGAAGTTTTATCCCAAAAAATTTCTGTCCGCTTGTTTTAACGGAGCGTCGGAGTTTATGTCAAACGTTTCGGCTTCTTTAGTGGGTATACTGTATAACGTTCAACTCGTCAAATTGGCGGGAGAAAAGGGTATAGCGGCTTATTCGGCGATGATGTATATAGACTTTGTATTTTTAGCGGTATTCTTCGGCTTTACTATGGGAATCGCTCCCGTGATAAGTTATAATTACGGCTCTAATAATTTCAAAGAAATGAAAAGCGTATTCAAAAAAAGTACGGCTTTAATAGTTATAGGTTCGGTTATAGCGTGCGCGATGGCGGAAGCGTTGAGTTATCCGTTGACTTACGCTTTTGTCGGGTACGATAAAGAATTGTTGGAAATGTCCCTTCACGGCTTTAGGATATTTTCCGTATGCTACCTATTTTGCGGGATAAATATTTGGTGTTCGGCATTTTTTACCGCGTTATGCAACGGCGCTTTGTCCGCTTTGGTATCTTTTATGCGGTCAATGGTTTTCAGAGGCGGAGCGGTCATGCTTCTTCCGCTGATGTTCGATTTAGATGGTATATGGTCGGCGGTTATCGTCGCAGAATCCTTTACGGCGGTAATATCTATATTGCTGTTTGTATTAAATAGAAAGAGATACCGTTACGAATAAAATTATTAAGAAAATTCAATAGGGGATAAATTGAAATTGGTTTTTCTTTTTAATTATATTCAAAGTTTATATCTAAGTAAATTTGTTTAATAAGTATAGTTTGCTCTTAACAAATAAGCGAGCCTTTCAAAGGCTCGCTTGCTGAAATTAGGAATTTTTCTTCATTTTCGCTTCTTGCTTTAATCTTAAGTCTTTTGCGAGTATAGTTTTTCTTAGACGAATATTTTTGGGCGTAACCTCGACAAGTTCGTCGTCGGCGATAAACTCTAAGCACTGTTCAAGCGACATAATCGTCGGGGTAATGAGTTTGAGCGCTTCTTCGCTGCCGCTTGCGCGGTTGTTGGTGAGTTGCTTCTTTTTGCATACGTTGACGACCATATCGTCTTCTCTGGAATTGACTCCGACAATCATGCCTTCGTATACGTTTACGCCCGCGCCTATAAAGAGATTGCCTCGTTCTTGCGCGTTGAACAAACCGTACGACGTAGTAGCGCCGTCTTCCCACGCGATAAGCGAGCCTCTGTTGCGTTCCTGAATATCGCCTTTATAAGGTTCGTAACCTTTATAGATATGGTGCATTACTCCGAAACCTCTCGTATCGGTAAGCATTTCGCTGCGGTAGCCTATAAGACATCTTGCCGGTATATCGAATTCGAGTTTTGTTCCTCCTCTGCCGTCGGGCAGCATATTTTTAAGGTCGCCTTTTCTTGCGCCGATTTTATTCATGACTGCGCCTACGTACTCTTCGGGTACGTCAACGACGAGTTCTTCGACAGGTTCGCATTTAACGCCGTCGATATCTTTATAGATTACCTTAGGACGCGATACTTGAAATTCGTAGCCTTCGCGACGCATAGTTTCGATGAGTATCGACAGATGGAGTTCGCCTCTTCCGAAGACTTTGAAACAATCGGGGGAGTCCGTTTCCTCGACGCGCATAGATACGTTTGTTTCCACTTCTTTGAAAAGTCTTGCGCGAAGATGTCTTGACGTAACGAATTTTCCTTCTTTTCCTGCGAAAGGCGAGTTGTTTACCATAAAGAGCATGGAAAGAGTAGGTTCGTCGATTTTTACGAAAGGCAACGCTTCCACTTTGTCAGTATCGCAAATCGTTTCGCCGATATTGAGATTTTCCACGCCGCTTATTGCGACTATATCTCCTACGCTTCCGCTTTCGCATTCCACTCTCTTCAAGCCTTCGAATTGATAGAGTTTTGAAATCTTCGCTTGATGGCGCGAACCGTCCGTATGACATATTATCGCTTGCTGTCCGCTTTTAATGCTTCCTCTGATAATTTTGCCTATGCCTATTCTGCCGACGTATTCGTCGTAGTCTATATTGCACACTATGGTTTGCAATCCGTCTTGGTCGTCGCCTTCGGGACAGGGAATTTGTTCTATGATGGTATCGAGAAGGGGAGTCATATCTTTGCCTGTAACTCCTACTTCAAGGCTTGCCCAACCTTGTTTTGCGCTTGCCATAACGGTAACGAAATCAAGTTGATCGTCGCTTGCGCCAAGTTCGAAAAACAAATCTATAAGTTCGTCTATGACTTGATTGGGATCTCCGCCTCTGTCGACTTTATTGATTACTACAACGACTTTTTTGTCGAGTCCCAACGCTTTTTTAAGAACGTATCTTGTCTGCGGCATACAGCCTTCTACCGCGTCTACGAGAAGAAGCACGCCGTCGACCATTGACAGTATGCGTTCCACCTCTCCGCCGAAGTCCGCGTGTCCGGGAGTATCTATGATATTTATCTTAACGCCTTTGTAGTGTACCGCCGTATTTTTAGCGAGTATGGTAATACCTCTTTCTTTTTCTATATCTCCGTTGTCCATAACTCTGTCCACTACGGCTTCGTTTGCGCGGAAAATACCGTTTTGACGGAGAAGTTGGTCTACCATAGTAGTTTTACCGTGGTCGACGTGCGCTATTATTGCAATGTTTCTGATGTCAGTTCTTTTCATAGTTCAACCTTTGATTTTATTTCATTTGTCGTATTTATTAAAATTGAGCGTTTACCGTTTTCGCCAATATCTTTTTATCTTTTACCGTCATAAAACAGTAGGTGCGCGAGTATGTAAGCGAACCGGGATTTATAATCTTGATATTTCCCATATCTTCAAAGTCGGGGCGGTGCAGATGACCGTAAAGACAGCAATCCGCGCCTACTTCCAAACCTCGAAGGTGAAGAGCGGCGGTCGTCGACTTCACTTTGTAATTGTGTCCGTGCGTAAGAAAAAATTTCACGCCTTCGATTTCTACCGTCTTTTCAAGTTCGCTCGTTTTGAAATCGTTGTTGCCGTAAACGTAAACAAGTTTGTCGGGAAAGGCTTCTTTGAGTTTTTCAATATCTCTTAGTCCGTCGCCTAAGTGAAAAATATAATCGGCAATATCCAAAGTTTCCCAAAATCTTTCTGAAGAGGGAAGTCTGTTGTGCGTGTCGGAAATTACTATGATATTTTTCATACTAACTAAACTACTACTTTTTATATAATATGTCAAATACTTGAACGCTTAAAAGAAAAAGTCGCGAAAATATCGCGACTTTAAGTATCCTTTTTATCTATTTACATTTTGGAAAGTAAGTCGGCAAGAGCGCGGCTTCGGTGAGAAATTTTGTTTTTCTCTTCCATTGTCGCTTCGCCGAAAGTCTTGCCGAGTTCGTCGCTTAGAAAAAGCGGGTCGTAGCCAAAGCCGTTGTCGCCTCTGTATTCGTCTATTATCTTGCCGTATGTCCTACCGCTTCCGCTGATATATTTTCCGTCAGGATAGCACAGTACGACTACGCTTTGAAAATACGCGGTTCTGTCCACCTGTCCGTCTTTTTCAAGCGCGTGAATTTTATTCAAGAGTTTTTCATTGTTCTTTTTGTCGTCGCAAGGCTCGCCCGCGTATCTTGCAGAGTAGATGTTGGGTTCTCCGTCGAGAGCGTTGACGCAAATGCCGCTGTCGTCGCCTATTGCAGGCAATCCCGTCATTTTTGCGATTTCGCTTGCTTTTATGTACGCGTTCTGTTCAAAAGTAATTCCGTTTTCTTCTATCTCTACTTGGATATTAAGATCTTTGAGAGTGAGTATATCGTCAAACTTTCCCTCCAACATGGTTTTTATTTCTACGAGTTTGTGCTTATTGTTGCTTGCAAGTACGGCTTTCATTATTTGTTTTCCTTTTTGATACGCGGTTTGACGCTGACGAGTTCTATTACCGCTTCCTTGTTTTTTTCTTTAATCTTGGCGATTATTTCGTCAAAATATTTGTTGTTGCAGTTGATGTTTATCACTTCCAACGGAGCGATAGCCGAGTCCTTTGATTTAACCTTATAATACAAAAGAAGGAATTTGCCCGCTGCGTCCTGCTTTATATCTTTTATGTCTTCATAGCGTATTTTGGATACTATAAATCCCAAAACGTAGGAAATATGATTCTCTTTAAGAGATATTCCGCACAAAAATACCGCCAAAGAAAGGACGACTATTACGATTCCCATTATTACGGTGGCAAGTATATCTTGCGTATGGTAGTACGATACCAAATTTCCTACTCCGCATACTTTCAAAATATTGACAATCATACAAATAAACAATATAATAATTGCAAGTATGGTAACGATATAAATCCAACGTTTTTGTTTGAAATTATAAAATTTTCTCATACTTATTATTATACACAAATCTATTGAAGTACACAACATAAAATAAGGAATTTATGCAATTCGAAAAATTATGCGATAGGGATTTTAACCGTATAGCGCAGTTACAGGAAAAAACAAAATACGACGGCAGCGAGTATTCTATGCTTTATTTGAAAGGTTGGGACTTTTTCAATTATGAAAGCATGGAAATCTGCGATACCGAAGATATTATATTTTTACGGTTTCAACCGCACGACAGATATAAGGAAGATATTCACGACGGCAAATATATCTATCTGCCTCCGCTTTGCGCCGTTGAAAACATCGCGAAAGCGTACGAAGAAATTGAAAGTCAATGCGCCGACGACGCGGAAGAAATGTATGTCATGTCGACGCCAAAAAATTACGTCGATATTTTAGGGGATAAGTATACGTATTTACACAACGAAGATTACGACGAATATCTCTATTTGCCGCAAGATTTAATTACGCTTGCCGGCAAAAAGTATCATTCGAAGCGAAATCATATTAAAAATTTCCAAAAAAGATTTATGTCGGAAGAAGAGACAAGTTGCGTATTCAGAAGTTACGAAAAAAGCGATAGGGAAAAGGTATTTGCGCTTATCAACGGATGGGAAGAGAGCAAAGAATTTGACGAAGAGGAGTTTGACGGTTTGGCGAACGACGAACTTAACGTTATTGCGCTCGCGCTTAAATTGGTAGAGAACAACTCCAACTATTTTGCCGATATCGTGGAATATAAAAACAAAATAATCGGATTTTCTTTGGGAGAAATAACGCCGTCCGGCATAGGTATTACCCATATCGAAAAGGGCGACGTCAACTACGACGGGATATATCCCTATCTTTGCAACGCTTTTGCAAAAAAACATTTTGCAAACGTGAGATTTATCAACCGTCAGGAAGATATGGGACTCGAAGGACTGAGAAAGTCCAAGCGCTCTTATCATCCTATAGGATTTTGCGAGAAATACGCGGTAAAAAATCACGAATGAAATCAATTTTAGCGTATTAGTTGCAATATAATCGCGGTTATTATATAATTAAGAAAGAATATATTTTAACGTAAATCAAATGGCGCGCGACGGAGCGAGAATATGAGTAAGGGAAAGCGGAAACGCATTATTATATTCGGATACAGTATAACTACGCTGGTGATAATATACGCAATTTTTCTTGCTGTGTACGGAGTATTGTTATGGGGGTGGATAAAAACATGCGACCAAGTGCACGGCGAATATAAAGCTATTGAAAGTGGAGTAATAGTAGATGCGGAATTAAATGATATTTACTCAACTGTTGATAGAAGCAGTAATGGTATGAAAGTGCGATATGACGTAATATATGAATATATAGATGGAGATATAAGATATCATGGTATAGCGGTTTATGAAGTAAACGAATATTATGAGGCAGAAAAATATTTGGGTAAAAAAATAAAAATATATATTGACGGAAAGGGACACTCTATTCCGGTCGGTAGACCTCCTAAGATTATGACGATAACGCTTTTGACGGTGTTTGTAGTCGTGCTGTTTGTCCCCGCGTTTTTCTGGCCGTTTATAGGCGACTGGATATCAAAGTGGAAAGAGAAAAGAAAAATAAGAAAAGAAGAAGATAAAGATTTATTTTTTACAAGGAGAAAATATGATTGAATTAAGACAGGGAAAGTATTTGTTGGACGGCAAGTTTGTTGATTTGGACGAACTAAAAGCCAAAGGCGTTGAAGCGAAAACTTTGGAAGAAGCGTATAAAGGAACGATGGCGTATTCCATATTGAAAGCGCACAATACTTTGCCCGTTACGGAAAAGGGACAACCGCTCAAAATTAAATTTGACGCTATGGCGTCGCACGATATTACTTACGTAGGAATAATCCAGACCGCAAAAGCGAGCGGACTTGAAAAATTCCCTATACCGTACGTTTTGACCAACTGCCACAATTCGCTTTGCGCGGTAGGCGGTACGATAAACGAAGACGACCACGTTTTCGGTTATTCGGCGGCTAAGAAATACGGCGGAATATTCGTGCCTCCTCATCAGGCGGTTATACATACTTATATGAGAGAATGTATGTCGGGATGCGGAAAGATGATACTCGGCTCGGACTCCCATACGAGATACGGCGCGTTGGGAACCATGGCGGTAGGCGAAGGGGGACCGGAACTCGTAAAACAACTTCTTTGCCGTACTTACGACATTAAGTATCCTGACGTTATCGCTATCAATCTTACGGGCAAACCCAGAAAGGGCGTGGGACCGCAGGACGTCGCGCTCGCTATTATCGGCGCGGTATTCAAATGCGGTTTCGTAAAGAACAAAGTAATGGAATTCGTAGGCGAAGGAGTCAAAACTCTTCCTATCGAATACAGAATAGGCATCGACGTAATGACGACGGAAACGACGTGTCTATCTTCTATATGGACGACAGACGACGAAGAGGTCAAGTCGTATTACGCAGTAAGAGGAAGAATGGACGACTACAAGGCTATCGCGCCCGATAAGTTGGCTTACTATGACGGAGTAGTAGACGTAAATCTTAGCGAAATCACTCCGCAGATAGCGCTTCCTTTCCACCCGTCCAACGTATATAATTTGCAAGACGTAATAGACAACCCGGGCGATATTTTATCGACTGTCGAAAAAGAATGCAACAGATTGCTCGGCAACGATAAAATCAACTTTAAGTTGACGGATAAGATAGTCGGCGGTAAAGTTAAGGTAGAACAGGGAATAATCGCGGGTTGCGCCGGCGGTACTTATGACAATATTTACGAAGCGAGCAAAATACTCGAAGACAAAGCGGTAGGCGACGGTAAGTTTACGCTCAGCGTATATCCTTCGTCCACTCCCGTGTATTACGACCTTTTGAAGAAAGGCGCGATAGCAAACTTGGTAAGAAGCGGAGCGAACGTAAAGAGCGCGTTCTGCGGACCGTGTTTCGGCGCGGGAGACGTTCCCGCAAACAACGCGCTGTCCATAAGACATACTACGAGAAACTTCGAATCGAGAGAGGGAAGCAAACCGGCAAACAATCAGATAGCGTCGGTAGCGCTTATGGACGCAAGATCTATTGCGGCGACGGCGGCGAACGGCGGAGTGTTGACCAGCGCGCTCGATATGGATTACGACAATTCAATACCCGCGTTTGCGTACGATAAAACGATATACGAAAAGAGAGTATACAACGGCGCGGGCAAACCCGATCCAAACGCTCAACTCGAATACGGTCCGAATATCTGCGACTGGCCGCAAGTAATAGCGCTTACTGACAATATAGTAGTCAAGTTGGCGGCGGTCATTAACGATCCCGTAACCACTACGGACGAACTTATACCGTCGGGCGAAACGTCGAGTTACCGTTCCAATCCTATGAAACTCGCCGAGTTCGCGCTTTCGAGGAAAGTTCCCGAATACGTGGGAAGAGCCAAGAGGATTTATAACGGCGAACTTGAAAGAAGATCGAACGGACTAACCGGAGAATACGCGCAAGCAGTAAAGAAAGCGGGCGTTGAACTCAAAGGAAGCGTATCAATTGGAAGCGGCGTGTACGCTGTAAAACCGGGCGACGGAAGCGCGAGAGAACAAGCGGCAAGTTGTCAAAGAGTTTTGGGCGGCGTGTGCAATATCGCAAAAGAATACGCGACAAAGAGATACCGTTCCAATCTTATTAACTGGGGAATGTTGCCTTTCCTTTCCGACGAAGAATATAAGAACGACGATATTGTAATAGTATACGGCGTCAAGGACGTAATAGACAACGGCGGCAATCAATTCAACGCGAAAATCGTAAGAGGCGAAGAGGTTATCGATACCGTATTGAGAGTAGACGCGCTTACGGACGACGAGAGAGAGATTATATCCAAAGGCTGTCTTATAAATTACTATAAGGCAAACAACTAATATGATTGACAAATCGCAAGCGAGAAAGATAATTTCGGAGAAAATAAACGCTTTGAGCGAAGATGAAAAATCCAAGCAGAGCGCAAAAGTCTTTGATTTGATAAAGACTTTGGATTTGCCGGACGGCAGTATTTGTATTTATAATTCTTTAGCGCGCGAAGTCGATACCAAAGCCATAATAAATTATTTTATCGGCAAGAGAAAAGTCTATTTGCCGGTAGTCGACGGCGAGGAAATGTCGCTTGTCGAAGTGAATGCGGACAGCGAATACGCGGTAGCAAAATGGGGTATACTCGAACCGATAGGCAAAAGACTTGCTCCCGAAGAAGTTATGCCGGCAGTTACCGTTACTCCGCTTTTGGGCGCGGATAAAAATCTCAACAGATTGGGTAAAGGTAAGGGGTACTACGATAGGTATTTTGCAAAAGTCAAAACGCTTAGAATAGGTCTTGCGTTTGACGAGCAGATAGTCGACGAAATTCCTTGCGAAGAAACGGATAAGGCGTTGGACATACTTGTAAGCGCAAATGGGATAAAGTTCAAAGACAGATAACGGGACTACGCAGATGAGAGTAATAAGCGGAAAATACAGAGGCAAACGTCTTAATTCGCCGATAGGCAACGATATTAGACCGACAGGCGACAAGGTCAAAGAAAGTATCTTTAATGCGATACAGTTTGATATAGCGGGAAGCAGGTTTCTCGATTTGTTTGCAGGCAGCGGTTCGATAGGTATCGAAGCGATGAGCAGAGGCGCGGAGTTTACGTTGTTTTCCGACAGTTCCAAAGCGTCGATAGAACTTTTGAACACCAACCTCAAGGGAATATCCGACGACCGCAAAATCGTCAATCGCGATTACAGAGACGCTTTGTACTGCGCCGACGGGAAATGGGATTTTATATTCGTAGATCCTCCTTACAAGAGCGACTATATAGGTGTAATCTGCGAGATAGTAAAAGAGAGGGATATGCTTGCCGACGGCGGATATATAATATACGAACACGGCGGAAACGCTTACGGTTTGCCTGAGGGTATGCGTATCGCAAAACGCAAGAAGTTCGGTATCGTTACCGTAGATTTTATAGGTAAATCAAGAGGAAAGACTGCGCTTGCCGGCAGTTACGACCCTATAACGCTAGGACATCTCGAGGTGCTTGACAAAGCGCTTGAGGAATACGACGAAGCGGTAATACTGATAGCGCGCAATCCCGATAAAGAGTATTTGTTTACCTTGGAAGAGAGAGCGGAGTTTGCAAGATTGGCTGTCGAGGATTATCTCAACGTCAAAGTCGATATTTGCGAGGGATTCGTATACGAGTATTGCAAAAAAAATTCGATAGATACCGTTTACAGAGGTTATAGAAACGAAAAGGATTTGGCTTATGAAAAAGATATGGCCGAGTTCAATGAAAAACACGGTTTGAGAACCGTAATAGTCAAAGGCGAAAAAGAGGTGTCGTCCACTCTTATTAGAGAGGAATTGACAGCGGGAAAAAATATAAAAAACTATGCGCCGGCGCAATGCGTAAGGGCTATACAAAAAGCCTTTAAGGAGAAATAATTATGGATTTTATGACTACGGAAAGACTTCTGGACAAACTGGAAGAAATACTAAACAGCGGCAAAAAGCAAATGTTTTCCAATATGCGACTTGTAGACGCCAACAGTTGTCTGGCGATAGTACAGCAAATAAGAAGTCAGTTGCCCACGGAACTTTCGGAAGCGATAGTTATTCTTCGCGATTGCGATAAACTCAAAGAGAACGCCGAACACGAAGCCAACGAGATTATCAATGACGCTCATGAAAGAGCGCAAATGCTCGTATCGGAAAGCGAGATTACCAAAGAGGGCGAAAGAAAGGCGGCCGAATACGTCAACAATGCCGGACAGTTTGCAGACAATCTTGTCGAGCAGAGTTATATTCAGGTCAACAATATGTATATAGAGGTTGAAAACGTAATGCGTCAAATGCTCGATACCGTAATGGCGAGCAGAGAGAGTTTGTTTGTGCCTGAGGGAGAGGAGCAGGACGTAGGTCAGCAAGATCCCGTCAATAGAACAAACGAACCAAGACGAGGCTGATTAAAAAAGTTATTATAGCCTGAGTAAGTTTTGTCAAAAAATAAAACGGCGTCTTTATCTTGCAGTTTTTCAAAAAGGTGAGAGATTGAAAGGTAATCGAAAGTCCGCCGAAAGACAGTAGTCCTGCCACAAACGGCAGGATTATTTTCATATCCGCGCCTATTTGCGAAAAGGCTTGACAACCTCTCGTAATCTCGATAAAAGATATTACCGTAGCGGAAGCGACGTCCGCGGGAATTTTGAATAAAGATAAAGGTTTTTCAAGTATGTACGCCAAAGCGTCCACGAGTTTTATATCTATCGCTATATCTATTATCATACTGAAAATCGCGATGTATCCGCCTACTATCAAGACTGAAAGAATTGACGAAGTTATGGAATTGCCGAGAAGTTTTTCATCCGTAGCGACGGCAGGCGCGGAAGAAATTCCCATCACGGTTTTGCGCCCTCTGTAAAGCAGTCCGTTGACAAGCGCGCCGAGCGCGTGGCATAAAAACAGCACGTAACCCGCTTTCGGAGAGGAGAACATAAGCGTGCCTACCGTGCCTACTACGAATAAAGGTCCCGACGTGGAAGTAAACGAGGATACTTTTTTGCAGTTTTCCACGGAGAAAGTCCCGTTTTCGTAAAAATCGCTTATCAGTTTGGCGCCTATGGGATAACCCGAAATAAGGCTCATTACAAGAATATATCCGCTTTCGCCTGGCGCGTTGTAAAGTCTTGAAATAGGTCGTCCGAGCGCTTTGCCCAAAGAGTTTGCCATGCCCAGTCCCGTAAGAAGTTTTGTAAAGAAAAAGAAGGGAAAAAGCGCGGGCGCGACGTTTTTTATAAATAGCAACATTCCGCTGAAAATACTTTCTATGTATCTTTGCGGATTTATTACCAAACACAGTATAAAAAAACAAATAATCAGAGATAAAGGCAACGCCTTGCGCGCGTTTTTGGTCAATGTCGGCATACCAAAATATATGTTGGAAATTTTGTTTTTATGATTTGCTTGATTATCTTTTGACTATTGCCATGGAAGCGCCGTTTTTTCGGCATATTGCCGAATAGAGGCTGTCCGCGGAAAGTATAAGACTGTCTTTGGGAAGGGCGGAAGATTTGACCGCAATGTCGCAATCTATAAGAGAAAGCAGGTCTTTTGAATTTTCTTCAACCGCTAAAATATTGACGTAATCTATTTTCTCTTCGCGTAATTTTTCGGCGGAGTATTTATTGTCTAGCAAAATGTTGGCGACGGTTCTTGACAAATAAGAATCGGTATATCTTTTCGAACGGATATTTTGATAGAATTCATCTTTGTTTTTCGATAAAATTGCGCAGTTTTTCATACGGTTTTCTATCCCTTCTTTGACTGCGTGGATAGATTTCAAATCGCGCGTAGCAACGACGTATTTTATCAAAGAAAACATCCTTTCTCCGTATTGAGAAAATTCTTCTTTATCAACGGAGAGAAGATAATCGCGCACTTGCGCGGGGACGCTTTTTTCAATATGCGCAAAATCGTTTTTTTCAAACATATCTCGTACCGCGCTTGCGGAAGAGTATATCGGAGAATAGTCTTTGTCCGAGTAGTTTGCGCCCTGACGTTTGACGTTGACGGCGGCAACGTCGCTTGAGGTCTTTTCTATCGCTTTGAGATATTCTATCGCTAAAATATTGTTGGGAGAGGAGAGTATCTTCGCGTAATCCGCAGAAGATTCTTTTAACGCGAGAGAAAAACTTTTCGCGTATCCGAAGCCCTGTTTCAAATAGGTATTCAAAGTTTTGGCGAATTCTTCGTTTTCTTTGAAGGACGCTACTTTTTTGAGCGATTCCAAATCTTCGCTTTCGCTTCCGAAAGAAAGAATTTTTTCGCCTTTGATGGTGTTCGCTATTTTAATGGCGCCGAGCGCGAAATATTCCGCGCTTGTCAATACGTACTGCGGGGGAAGTTCTAATACCAAATCGGCTCCGTACTTTATCGCCCATTTCGCGCGCTCGTATTTGTCTGCGATTGCAAGTTCTCCGCGTTGCGTAAAATTGCCGCTCATTATACAAATAATTTTATCGCAACCCGTTTTTTCGCGCGTTTGCGCAAGATGGTATGCGTGTCCGTTTTGGAAGGGATTGTATTCGCAGATTACGACGGCGATTTTCATTATTTGACCTCAAAACTCTTTACAATTATTTTTCATAAGAGTATACTTTAACTATCATTATTATATACGACACGCATTAAAAAATAAAGTGTTTCGGAGGAAATGAAATGAGCAAAATAATCGACAGCATTATTGAAAAAGCCAAGAGATTGCAAAAGACGGTAGTTTTGGCGGAAGGAGAGGAGCCGCGTACGGTTGAAGCCGCTCAAACTATTGTAAGAAATAAAATCGCGAAAGTTGTGCTTTTGGGCGACGAGGAAAAGTTGAAGACAATGTATCCTTACGCCGATTTCAGCGGGATAAAAATAATCAATCCGTTGACAGCGGATATTGAAGATTATGCGAATACGCTTTACGAACTCAGAAAGGCGAAAGGTATGAGCGAGGAAGACGCTCGCAAGGAGATTAGAAAATATCTTAACTTCGGCGCTATGATGATAAAAAAAGGCGACGCGGACGGTATGGTTGCCGGAGCGATAAATTCCACGGGCAACGTTTTGAGAGCGGGACTTACCATAGTCAAAACAAAACCGGGTATTAAAACTGTTTCGAGTTGTTTCCTTATGGCGTGCGAAAACACCGCTTACGACGCGCAGGACATAATGGTATTCGGAGATTGCGCGGTAAATATCAATCCTACGGCGGAGCAACTTTCGGATATCGCGATTTCTTCCACGGCTACCGCAATCAATCTTGCGGGTATAAGCGAGCCAAAGGTCGCTATGCTTTCTTTCTCGACAAAGGGAAGCGCAAAGCACGAGTTTGTAGATAAAGTCGTCGAAGCGACAAGACTGGTAAGAGAGAAGGCTCCGGAGATAGACGTTGACGGCGAGTTGCAGGTTGACGCGGCTATTATACCTTCCGTCGGCAGATTAAAAGCGCCGGGAAGCGACGTTGCGGGCAAAGCCAACGTACTTATTTTCCCTGATTTGCAATCGGGCAATATCGGATACAAACTTACGCAAAGATTCAGCGGCGCGATTGCTATCGGACCGATTTGTCAAGGCTTTGCAAAGCCTATCAACGACCTTTCAAGAGGTTGTACGAGCGACGATATCGTAGCGGTAGTTGCTATTACCGCGGTTCAGGCAAGTCAGAATTAAGTATTTATATAAGGAGATTATTATGAAAATATTGGTTGTAAACGCAGGGAGTTCCTCTCTAAAATATCAACTTATAGAGATGGACAACGAAGAAGTTATATGTAAAGGCACGGTTGAGTGCATAGGTATCGAGGGTTCGAAAATCACTCATAAGGAGAACGGCAAAGAGCATGAAATCGTAAGACCGCTTGCCAATCATACCGACGCTTTCAATCTTGTTATGCAATGCTTGACCGACGCTAAGTACGGCAGTATTTCTTCTCCGAAAGAGATAAGCGCGATCGGACACAGAGTAGTTCACTCTGGCGAAGAATTCGACCGTTCGACTTATGTAGACGCGCAAGCGTTGAAGAAATTGGAGAGCGTGGCTCATCTCGCTCCGTTGCACAACCCCGCAAGTCTTGCTTGTCTTAAATCGTGTATGTCCCTTGTGGACTGTCCCAACGTGGTAGTTTTCGACACCGCTTTCCACAGCACAATGCCGGATATGGCAAAGTTGTACGGAATTCCTTATGAAGATTACAAGGCTTCCAAAATCAGAAAATACGGTTTCCACGGCACCTCTCATAAATTCGTATCTCAAGAAGCGATAAAGTATCTTAACGCAAACGGTTTTGCAAGCGACAAGATAATTACTTGTCATCTCGGAAACGGTTCTTCCATTACCGCGGTTAAAGGCGGAAAGTGCGTTGACACTTCTATGGGTATGACTCCGCTCGAAGGACTTATAATGGGTACCAGAAGCGGTAACATAGATCCTGCGGCGGTGGAAATGCTCGCTAAATTCAAAAATATGTCTTTGGAAGAGATAACTATTTATCTCAACAAAAAGAGCGGATTTTTGGGAGTAAGCGGAGTAAGTTCCGACTTCCGTAAACTCTGCGAAGCAATAAACGCGGGAAACGAGAGAGCAAAACTCGCTTACGATATGTTCAATTATCAAATCCGCAAATTTATAGGCAGTTACACCGTCGCTATGGGCGGACTCGACTGTATCGTATTTACCGGCGGAATAGGCGAAAACGGTTCTTTGATAAGAAAGACTGTAACGGAAAATTTGCAATTCTTGGGCGTAAACGTAGACGCTGAAATCAATGAAAACGCTCCCAGGGGAACGATTGTCGATATAAGCGCGAAAGATTCCAAGGTAAGGACGCTTGTTATTCCTACAAATGAGGAACTTGTTATTGCAAGAGATACCGAAGAAGTGGTAAAATCGCTTTAATATCCGTAATATGATATAAAAATACAAAACCTTTCGAATTTTGTTTGACAAAGGTAAAAAAATCATCTATAATGCAATAGCAATTAAATTTATAAGTATAAAATGGAGGTGTTAGGCAATGGCAGTACCAAAAGCGAAAACATCAAAACAAAGAAAACATACTCGTTCGGCAAACTGGAAGTTGACTGCGCCGAATCTTTCCGAATGTCCTCAATGTCATGAGTTGAAGATGAACCACAAGGCTTGTCCCAACTGCGGATATTATGACGGAAAACTCGTTGTAGAGAAGAAGTAATTCTAATAGTCTAGGAAATTCGTAAATTAAGTTGCGAAGATTCCGTTAAAACAGTAAAAAGAAAGCCCTAATTATTAAAAATAGGGGCTTTTTTGTTTTTTCGACCAAGCGTAAAATTTTCATTTCATTACAATTTTAGTCGGACTTATTTATACGGATAATTATTAAACTAGATTCTTCGACTACGCATACGCTTCGCTCAGAATGACGGATGAATAAGTGTTACTCTGTACTATCAATGTAACATGTAGAAAGTGAAAGTTTGTTTTCTCACCCGTCATATTGAGCGGAGTGAAACGAAGTCGAAATATCTAAGTCTAATGCCGTAGGCTATCAGTGTAAAAAGAGTCCGACTAAAATCGTAACGTAGTGTAGATTTTACGTTTGGTCGGAAAAGCGGTAGCGTAGTCGAAATATCTAAGTTGAATAAAATATCAATATCAATATCAATATAAATAAACCTCCTACGATTTAGCCTATTCGGAAAGACTTGCGTTTTTCTTTTAATTATATTATTATATATACAGTATAATATAGATATAATTTCTAATGAGGGTAGATAATGAAAATAATTCTGGATTGTTTTGGGGGAGATAATTGTCCGGGTAGCGCTATTGACGGAGCGTTGTTGGCTATTGCGGAAGATAAAACTTTGAATGTTACGCTATGCGGCGATGAAAAAACAATAGCCGATTATTTGATAGGAAAGACTTACGATAATAGCAGATTAAGTATTTTGAACGCTTCCGATATTATTACAAACGACGATACTCCTACTTTGGCTATCCGTAGAAAAAAAGACGCGTCTATGACGGTGGGATTAAAGACTCTTGCGCAGGAAGATTATGACGGTTTCGTATCTTCGGGAAATACAGGAGCGTTGCTTGTCGGCGCAAGTCTTATCGTAAAACGCATTGACGGAGTGCAGAGATGTTCATTATCGCCTGTGCTTCCCACAATGATTGACGGAAAAGGAACGATACTCGTAGATAGCGGAGCCAATGTTGACTGTTCGCCCGAAATGCTAAGAGATTTTGCTTTGATGGGCAGCGCTTATATGAAAAGCGTTTGCGGAATAGAAAACCCGAAGGTAGGATTGTTGAACAACGGTACCGAAGAGGAAAAAGGCAATTCGTTGACAAAACTTGCTTATCAGATGTTGAAAGAAACCGACATAAATTTTGTAGGAAATATTGAGTCTAGAGAAATGTTCACGGGAGACGTCGATGTAATAGTAGCCGACGGATTTGCCGGTAATATTGCGCTTAAATCGGCAGAGGGCATGGGTAAGGTAATTTTCAAAATGCTAAAAAAATATATAACCGAAGGCGGATTGAGAGCCAAGTTGGGTTATCTTCTTCTAAAACCTTCTTTGAAAAAACTCAAAGGCATTATGTCAAGCGACGCGGTAGGCGGCGGAGTTTTTCTCGGCGCTAACAAAATTGTAGTTAAAGCGCACGGCGCAAGCAACGCGGTCGCGTTCAAAAACGCAATATTGAGAGCGGGCGAAATGGCGCAAGCAGGATTGATAGAAAAAATAAAAACCGCTTTGGCAAAAAACGCAGAAGATAATGTTTGATTTACAACAACTTGAAAAATTACTCGGTTATGAGTTTAATAATAAAGATTTGTTGAAGACTGCTGTTACGCATTCTTCCTATTCGCACATTCACGGCGGAAAAAACTATCAGAGATTGGAATTTTTAGGCGACAGTATTGTAGATTTTTTGGTTGCGGAGGAACTGGGAAGGAGATTTGCCGACGCTGACGAAGGTAGATTGACGAAAATGCGCGTCGCAGTCGTTTCGGCGCCTCCTCTTGCGAAGATAGTAGAGGAAAAAGGTTTCGATAAGTTTTTATACATTGGGGCGGTCAACGTCGGAGAAAAAATACGTTCGGATGTATTTGAATCCATAAGCGCGGCGATTTATCTTGACGGCGGTATTGACAGCGCAAGACAATTTGTCGTAAACTCTCTTGAACCGCTGATTGCCAAAGCCGATGAAAATTGTAAAAACGATTACAAAACCGCGCTTTACGAAAAGTTTTGCGGTAAGATTATTATTTTCAAAGAAGTAGCGAAAACAGGTAAAGAACATTGTCCCGTATTTGAAGTAGAACTTTATATTGACGGACAACTCGTAGCGACAGGACGCGGAGAAACTAAAAAATCCGCGCAGCAAGCGTGCGCAAAGATAGCGTTGAGCGGAAATTAAATTTCGTTTTAGTCGTATATATAAATATTTTTTCTAAATTAGTTTATCAAAATCAAAATTAGTAGCGATTAAATATTTAATTCCAATCAAGTAATAGTCAAAAGTTTTCTATTTTAATTAAAATCTAACAAAATTCCAAAAAAAGTGTACTTTTCCTGACTAAGTATTTTACTTTGAAATTGCTCAAAAATCGGGCGAAGAAAGTAATGGAGAAGAAGTACAATACTTTCTATGCGACAGCGTTCTTGGGAATAAGCGTAACCAACTGGACGGTAATAGCATGTGTGCTGATGGGAAGCGCAGTATTGTCTTTAATCTTTATGGTAATCTCGCAGAAGAGGAGAAACAAAGCGGAAGAGGAGTTGGAAGACGCGAAGGAAGAGTATGCAAAGCATAGAGAAGAAATGATGTTTATGCGTATGAACGGCAACGGTAATATGCAAGGACAGAACTACGGATACAGCGCGCAACCTGCAGTGGGAATAGAAGATATGCGTTGCATGATAAACGACGCGGTATCTGCAATGTTGCCGAACGTACAGCAGTACTTACCGCAACAAGCGTCTAATAATGACGAACTAGTCCAAAGACTGATAGAGCAGAACGAACAGAATGAGAAGAGAAACGACGAAAGAATAGAGAGATTCTTACAGAAATTGTCCGAGCAGAAGGTAGCGGAAAAAGAAGTTGCGGCGACAGTGGTAAATAATGACGAAGCGGTAGAAAGATTGAATAAATCTGTAGAAGAATTAAGAAGCGTAGTAGAGAAGATAGTAGAAACGTCAAAGCAGACAGTAAAAGAAGAATGCGTAGAAAGAAGAGAAAAAGATAGAAATTCGGATAAGATAGAAGCGTTGATAAAGACGAACGAGAGGTTGATGGAGAAGATAATAGAACTGTCGTCAAGTAAAGGAAACGATAAGCCGATAATAGTACAGCAACCTGCGCCTCAAATAGTGGAGAAGATAGTAGAAAAACCTGTTGAGAAAGTAGTTGAAAAAGAAGTACGCGTTGAGGTTCCTGTCGAGAAGATAGTGGAGAAAGAAGTAGTCAAAGAAGTTAAGGTAGAAGTCCCTATCGAAGTGGAAAAGGTAGTAGAGAAGATAGTCGAAATACCTGCCGAAAAACCTGCTCCCAAAGCAAAGACAACCGCTCCTAGATTGACACTTGACGAGGCGTACGCAAAACTCTCCGCTAAACAGAAGAAGTTCTTCGATACGTTGAAAGAATACGCAATGAGTAAGGATAAGTGTAAAGAGAAGAAATCTACGTACTATATCTTACTGGGACAGTCATCTGTAAATCCGTTGGTAAAATTGACGATAAAGAAAGACTGTACGGTAGCGTTATTCAAGATGGAAGACGAGTATATGAAGGACATCAGGAGGAACGCGGGAAGCGAAGGAATGAAAGTAAAGGTAAAGGAAACGGAGTTGATAGTAGGAGACAGTCAAGCGTTGGCAACAGCGAAAGAGATGGTGGACCTGCGCGAAGACCAAATTGAACGTTACAACGAATATATCAAAGAGCAACGCTCTTTGAAACGCTAGTCCGTTAGACGGCGTATAACAGGACACTTTTCGCTTGAACGGGGGATAGACATCGTTTGCCACATACGATAAGTATGCTATGGCTACTCGTCTACCCCCGTTAAAACAAAAATTGCCCAATTCTCCGCCGTCTAATTGAAGCGTTTAGTAATAGGATAAATATTAAACTAGATTCTTCGACTACGCTCAGAATGACGGATGAATAAGCCTTTCTCTGTACTTTCAAAAACGCTAAACTACATTGTCAATATACGTTACAATAACTACTCAATATCATAAAAGAATTAACAAATATTGTTTCTTCTCCCGTCATATTGAGCGGAGCGAAGCGAAGTCGAAATATCTAGTTCAATGCCGAAGGCTATCCGTATAACTAAGTCCGACTAAAATCATAGCAAAGCGTAGATTTTACGTTTGGTCGGGTAAGGTACGACCGAAATCGTAATGCAATGAAGATTTCGCGTTTGGTCGGAAAAAGCAAAGTCTGACTAAAATCGAAACGGAGTGTAGATTTTACGTTTGGTCGGAATGCGTTTGGTCGAAAAAGTAAGATTAAACTAAGCAATGAAAAAGCGCCGTAATTACATTACGGCGCTTTAAGTTATTTCGAAATTTTATTACGCTTCTTTTGCGTATACGCTTACTTGTTTCTTATCTTTGCCCTTGCGTTCGAATCTAACAACGCCGTCGATAAGAGCGTAGAGAGTATCGTCTTTACCTATTCCGACATTGTTGCCGACATGGAATTTGGTACCTCTTTGTCTTACGAGTATGTTGCCTGCCAATACGAATTGACCGTCGGATCTTTTCGGTCCAAGTCTTTTGGATTCGGAGTCTCTACCGTTTCTTGAACTTCCGACACCTTTTTTATGAGCAAATAATTGAATATTCATAAACATATTACTTTACCTCCAATTCTATAAAATCAGAAAAGCCTTCGTGCAAATCCGATATGCCCAACAGCATAGTATTGAGAATAACGTCGCAGTCATGCCTTGTCGCGCTGTCAAGATTTTGGGGAAGTACCGCTTTAAGATAACCTTTGTCGGCGTCTGTCGCGAAATCTACGTTAACACCCGCTACGCCAAATAGTCCTAAGACTGCGGTCTGAACAACGGACGATAGGGCAGAACAAACTATATCTTCTCCTTGAACACCGTAGCCGGTGTGTCCGCTACATTCTATCTTGACAATGCTGTTGTCTTGTTTTGTAATACTGACTTTGGTCATTATGCCTTGATCTCTACAACTTTCAAAGCGGTAAACGGCTGTCTATGACCTTGACGCTTGCGGATATTCTTCTTGGACTTATATTTGAAAACTACGATTTTCTTTGCCTTGTCCTGAGCAATAACCTCGGCAACGACTTTGGACTTAGCCACTTCGCTACCGCAAGCAATTTTGCCGTCATTGTTGAGCATAACAACGTCAAGTTCTACCTTCTCGCCGATTTGATTATCAAGTTTTTCAACTTTGATAACTTCGTTTTCGGATACCTTGTATTGTTTGCCGCCTGTCAAAACGATTGCGTACATTGAATTACCTCCTCTTACCAGTCTCGCTGAAACGGGTGGTCATTATGACTCTTCGATACCCTACTCATGCGGCTCAGTAAGCATATTACCATATAATTTGCAATAAAGTCAAGAAAAAACATCCCTTATTTAATAAAATTATATATTGCGCCTATATTTATATAAAAATATAAGCAGTAAGGGTGAGGGACTCGCGTTTTGAAATTTTGTTTAATGTAAAAACTAAGTCTTGCAACGATTTTAGTCGGACTTTTTTTATACCGATTCATATTTACACTAGATTCTTCTACTACGCATACGCTACGCTCAGAATGACGGATGAATAAGCGTAACTCTGCAAACTCAACACAACGAGCAAAAGCGAAAGTTTGACTTATTGAGTATATTTGTTTTTATTACATTAGATCCCTCGACCTTGCTCGGGATGACGGGTAAGTATACAACTTTGTAAACTATCCCGTCATATTGAGCGAAGCGAAGCGAAGTCGAAATATCTAAGTTAAATAAAAATATAATCGTTGAATACGCGTATCTCGGTTAAAAAATATTCTTATTAATCGGTATTTTGAAATTTAGCGCGTCGCCTTGATAAAAAGTTAAAATTGTGCTAAAATTAGACAAAATAATACAAAAGGCGGTATTTATGGCAGACGTTGGGAATAGTATAATTATAAAGGACTTGAGTTGTTTCAATATAAGACATATTTTGGAGTGCGGTCAAATATTCCGTTATTTCGAACAGCCTGACGGCTCCTTCAGAGTATTTTCAAAAGATAAATCCGCTGTTGTAATACAAGAGCGCGATATGGCGCAAATAATAACCGACGATCCCGATTATTTTACTAAATTCTTTGATTTGGATCGCGATTATATGCAAATCAAGGAAGAGTTGCGAGAAAAGCCGTTTATGCGGGAAGCGATTGAGTACGGAGGCGGAATTCGTATTCTAAATCAAGACAAATGGGAAATGCTTATAAGTTTTATTATATCGGCAAATAACCATATCCCGAGAATAAAAGGTATAATACAAAGACTGTGCGAGAGTCTGGGGGAAAACAAGGACGACTATTTCGCTTTTCCTACTCCACAAAAGATGGCTGAAAAGGACGCTGAGTTTTATGCTTCGATAGGTGCGGGTTATAGAGCGGGTTATCTTGCAAGTACGGCAAAAGCGGTAGCGGACGGTTTTGATTTGAATGAGATAGATGCTATGAACGGGAGCGAAGGAAACAAAAGGCTTTGTACACTTTTGGGCGTAGGTCCGAAAGTCGCCGACTGTATTTTACTTTTCGGCTATCACAAGCAGGATGTGTTTCCGGTCGATACTTGGATAAAGAAAGTATACAAAGACGTCGTAGGCGACAACGAAGTAAACAACGTTGCAATGCGTAAAAAACTTATTGAGATTTACGGAGATTATTCGGGATACGCGCAACAGTATCTATTCTTCAACAAAAGAGAAAACTAAGTGAATTTAGCATATTGAACATTGTTCAATGTATTGTAAAAAAGAAATGGTTAGTCGATATTAAGACGCGATTAAAAGCGAATGGCGGTAGATGACAACACGCATATTATAGCGAATAATAGACATATATTAAATAAATATTGCAAACTGAACAATGTTCTAACAAATAATTAAATCAAAAGACGGCGAAAAGATTTACTAAAGATATAAAATAATTATCACATCCAGAGGTGGATTATGAACTATGCGGTTTTGGTAGATCTGAACAGTATGCGTCTTTCTTACGATAGTTTCGCAAAGGCGCTTTCGACAATTGACGGTAAGGTTGCGTACGCTAAACTTTACGGTTACAACAATAAGCGAAACAATGATTTTAACAACTTTATAAAGACGTACGGAGCGGAAGTGGCGCTTCCTGTAAATAATAGAAAAAAGGTCAGGATTGATATTCGTCAGGTAATCGACGCTATTACCATCGCATGCACTCATAAGAGCGTCGACGCGTTTTTTATAATATGTAGCGAACTTGACAGCATTGCAATGATAAACGCTTTGAAGAAACTCGGAAAAAGAGTCGTTATGGGAATTCAATCGCCTAGTTTTGTCGCAGAGCAATGCGATGATTCCGTATTGTTGGAGAGAATGGTCGCTGACGGCGAAGATAACGACGTTTTGCCTATAAAACAAAAATCCGAGCAGGATGATAAAGAGTTTTTGCCGTATACGGGAATCGAGAGTAAAAAGATAGACGAAATGAAAAAAATCAAGGCGGAACTGTCTGAATTGATTGATAATAAAAAGCGTCAGAAAAACGATATAGACATCGGGCAAGGCGTGTTGCAGTTGGACGATTTGTTAAAACAGTATTTTTAATCGCTGAAAAGGTAGGTAATAGATAAACGTCGGTCGGACTATATAAAAACTCCGAGCGACGTTTTTCCTATATTTCGTTTTAGAGTAATAGCGAATTACGATATAATGTAGATTCGATTTTACCTTAAATTACAATAACTTTTATATGACATATTAAATAAATGGAATTTTGGAATTGATAAATTATAAAAATCGCTAAAAGTATATTATTGCATGGGGCAAATAAATGTTAACTATTTAGACAAACTATTTTTCTTATTCGCTTTATAGGATTTTAGTCCGCCTGCGCTAGCGATTTTCGCGCCCAAAGGAGTAGAACAGTTGTATGGCGTAACGTAACCGGAAAAGTCGGTTTGAGTCCTTTCTAAAAGAAGAGTCATAGTTATTACAAGCGCCATACACGGATAAGCAACGAACGTTCCTGTATTTATCATAGAATAACCTTCGAATCCTATCCAAACCGCAAATACAAACAAATTGAAAGAATTTTTTATATTTGAAAAAAGAATTTTAAGCCTTGCCCAGTAATAATAAACGTACGCCATAAGACCTACTATTCCCATGCTTGCAATTACTTGGAAGAAAGTAGAGTGAAACCAGTAAATGCCGATTTCGTTTGTCGGAGTGCCTGTGCCGACATAGCCTTTGCCTACGCCGAAAATAGGATGCGCTTTGAACAGTTCCCACGCTTCCTTAAAAAGTTTGATACGCCCCGAATCTCCAATACCGCGACCTATCAGCGCTTTAATCATTTCGTTTATGTCTTTATGTAATATTACATAGATTATCAAACATGCCAGCGCTATAAATGAGATATACAATATGTGAATTTTCTTGTTGGGCGCTTTAACTATCGTAAAAATAAAAACTAAAATACCGCTGATAACACCGAAAATTATCGCGCCGCGAGAGAACGTCATTATAAGACAAACGTATTGGAAAAGACCTATCGCCAAATATATCCAACCTTGACGGTAACGCGTGGAAAGATATGCGGTCATTCCACATGTGAATATCATATATGTTGCAAGTCCGTTTCTGTTTGACCAACCGACATCCCACACGTTGTCGTGCCAAGAAGTTATGGGTTTTTTGCTTAGTATTATTACGGTTAACAATTGAAAACACATAACCAACCCGATGTACATCATTGTTTTTGAGAAGTACAGCGGAATATCGCGTTGCGGGTCGCGTTTAAGAAAATGATTGTAGAGAATATAAAATATCGGTACGCCCAGTCCTAGCAAAAGAAAATCGGGAAACGCCCGTATAAAATCGTCTTTTATTGCGTATCCGCAACCGCCTATAAGCATGACGTAAGCGACGACCATAAGCGGTAATAACATTTTGCCGGGGCGGAATTTGTGTCTTCCGTTTTTTATCATAAAAACAATAAGACATATTCCTAAAGGAAACGCCAATGGCCAAAGATAAGTGTAATCGGAAAAATTATACGAGTATACGAGCAGTACCGCCGAAAATAAGTTCACGGTCAGCGGAAGAATATCGTCCGCGCCCAAAAGCGTGATGCAAGCCAAAACGACGGCGAGCGTTATGCCTAACGGAGCGCATTTTGAAACCCATCCCACAAATACGCAAGCGCATACGAGTATAAGATAAAAATCCGTATAAACAAATTTTTTTATAGCGCTTTCGTATTTGCCGTATCCTTCTTTTATTTTGTTTAATAATTTATTTTCAGTCATTATATATCCGTATTGTCCGATTTCAAGCGATTGTAGTCGTTGCGTTTGAACAAATAATCGCGTAAGCGAAAGCAGAGTAAGTAATATAGATTTCGCTTATATTTAATTATAAACTTAACATGCGTCAAAGAGCAAGTAAACTAAACTATATTATAAACATTTATATAAAAAAGTTGCCGTCAGATTTTCAAACGGCAACTTAAAATCTGTAAAAGGGAAGTTTTAGATACCTCTTTCAATCGCGGTAATACCCGTACGGCAAACTTTTGAAATGACAAAATTTTTGTCTTTTTGCGCGTTTGCAAGTTCGTCCATATAACTGTCTATCTTATCGGAAGTGCCGGTAAGTTCCACTATCATGGACGCCGCGGTTACGTCTACTATTACGGCGCCGTATCTGTCCGAAAGTTCTATTACGAACTTGTCGAAGAATTCGTTGTTTGTAGTAAGAATTTTTACCAAAGAAAGTTCTCTGAATACGCTTTCGCTTTCTTTAAGAGCGCGCACGCTTATAGTTTCTTCGAGTTTTTTAGTCTGGCTGATGATTTGGGCAAGACCCGCTTCGTCGCTGTTTGCCACGACGGTGATACGGGATATATGCGGATCGTCGGTAGCGCTTACCGACAGAGAATCTATATTGAAACCTCTTCTTCCGAAAAGCGAGGATACTCTTGCCAGTACGCTCGAATTATTCTTCACAACAATGGAGATTACGTTTTTCATATTCTTTCCTCTCTTTGCGTTTATATTTAATATTATACAGTCGATATGTCGAAAAATCAACTGTTTTGGAATTGCGAGTTGTACAGTTGATAATAAAAACCGCGCGAAGCGAGCAGTTGTTCGTGATTTCCCTGTTCAACTATATTGCCGTCTTTCATAACGAGTATTACGTCGCACTCTCTTATTGTAGAAAGTCTGTGGGCTACTACAAAAGACGTTCTGCCTTGCATAATGGTATAAAACGCTTTCTGAATTTTCATTTCCGTACGCGTATCTATCGACGAAGTCGCTTCGTCGAGTATAAGCATAGGCGGATGAGTGAGCATTATTCGCGCTATGCACAGCAACTGTTTTTGACCTTGCGAAAGGTTGTCGCCGTTTTCCGTCAGCATTGTATCGTATTTATCGGGGAATTTATCGATAAAGTCGTGCGCGTTTGCAAGTTTGGACGCTTGGATTATTTCTTCAAGCGTAGCGTCGGCTTTGCCGTAAGCGATATTGTCGCGTATAGTTCCCTCGAAAAGCCAACTTTCTTGCAATACCATGCCGAAGTTATCTCTAAGAGAGGAGCGGGTAATTGCTCTAACGTCTTTTCCCGATACGGCGATACTTCCGTCGGTAACGTCGTAGAAACGCATGAGTAAGTTTATAAGAGTGGTTTTTCCGCAACCCGTAGGACCTACTATCGCTATTTTCTGTCCCTTTTTTACGTCAAGATTGAGATTTTCTATAAGCGGTCTGTCGGGAACGTATCTGAAACATACTTTATCGAGTTTGAGAGTTCCGTCGCATGCTTCTATAGTTTCGTTGGCGCTGTCGTCTTCTTCGGCAGGCTCGTCCAAAAGCGCAAAAATTCTTCTCGACGCGGCGACCGCGGATTGAATTTCCGTAATGACTCCCGTGATTTCGTTGAACGGTTTGGTATACTGATTCGCGTACATAAGACAGGTCGTAAGATCTCCTACGTTCAAAGATTGAGGAGAATCCGACCAAAGGCATATCAAAGCGCCTACGACTCCGACGCTTGCGTAAACAAGGTTGTTTACAAAACGCGTGCAAGGGTTTATCAACGCTCCGTAAAACTGAGATTTGAATCCGCATTTATAGAGTTCGTCGTTTTTCTTTACGAAGTCCTGTTGGCATCCGTCTTCGCGACAGAACGCTTGCACAAGTCTATGTCCGGTAAATATTTCTTCGACGTAACCGCTTATCTCGCCTCTTTTCACAGCCTGTTCGGCAAAAGTCGAGTGAGAGCGTTTTGTGATAAAAGACGCGACGAAAAGCGAAAGGGGAGTAAGTACAAGCACCGACAGCGCGATTATCCAGTTGATATAAAAAAGCATTGCTATCGTCGCTATAATGGTCATTACGCCGCTGAAAAGTTGGGTAAATCCTTGCAACAGTCCCTCTGATACCTGATCTATATCGCTTGATATTCTCGCAATAATATCGCCTTGCTGTTGGTTGTCGATGAATTTGAGCGGAAGTTTGTTTATATGCTCGAAAAGTTGATTTCTTATATTTCGTACCGTCTTGAAAGTCAACGCATTTGTAGAAGCGCTCAACGTCCATTGAGATACGCTTCCCGTCGCAATCATGGCGATAAGAATATAAATATATTCAAATACTTTGTCAAAATCTACCGCGCCTTCTTTCATGCAATCTATTGCGTCGCCTATGGTGAGCGGAACGAGTATAGACACCGCTACGGATACCATAGCGCTTATTAAAGATATAATCAATAGCGGAGCGTAAGGACGGGTATACGACACCAGTCTGAATAAAGTCGATTTATTCTTCTTCATTGTTTTCTACCTCCTTAGCGCTTTCTTGCGGGGTCTTTTGCTGAGAATCGCAAATTTCTTTATAAACGTCGCAATTTTGCAACAAATACTCATGGTTTCCTATTCCCGCGACTTCTCCTTTGTCCAGTACGATTATTTTATCCGCGTTTTTGAGCGAGGTAGCGCGCTGGGAAATTATTATTTTCGTAGTCGTTTTCGGCAGGTCGGAGTTTATGGCTTTTCTAAGAGCAAGGTCGGTGGCAAAATCCAGAGCGCTCATACTGTCGTCGAGTATTATTATTTCGGGATTGCCAACCAACGCTCGCGCTATTGAAAGACGCTGTCTTTGTCCTCCGGAAAAATTCTTACCTTTTTGCTGAACGCGTTCGTCGAGTTTGTCTTTTTTCTGCATTACGAAATCGAACGCTTGCGCTATTTTCAACGCTTGATATATTTCCTCGTCGCCGGCGTCCTCTTTTCTCCATTGCATATTGCTTCTTATGGTTCCGCTGAAAAGCATTGACTGTTGAGGGACTAGTCCCAACTTGCCGCGCAACTGTTTAAGCGGGTATTTTTTTATATCCACGCCGTCTATCAAAAGTTCGCCTTCGGTTACGTCGTAGAAGCGGGGCAATAGATTTATTATCGTAGATTTTCCGCTTCCCGTTCCGCCTATTATTCCTACGGTTTGACCTTTGAGAATATCAATGCTGAGATTGTGGATAGCCATACCTCCTTCGCCGTATCCGAAAGAAACGTTTTTGAAGGAGATAACGGGCGCGTTTTCGACAGGCTCTACGGTTTCGTTGCCTTCGTCGCTAATCGAAGCGGGAGTTGCAAGAAGAGCGCTGACTCTTTTCGCTGACGCATAAGATTTGGAGAAAAGTACCGCCATATTTGCCACAACGACAAGCGCCAGAGATATTTGAGTCATGTAGTTTATAAACGCAATCAGTTCGCCTTGCGTAAGGGAGCCGGAGTTGATTTTATTGCCTCCGAAGTACAGCAATGCAACTATTGCGAAATTGATAACCAAAAAAGTCAAAGGATTGAGCAACGCGGATATTTTACCTATCGCGATAACGCTTGAAGAATAGTCGTCGGTGGTTTGTTCGAAACGCTTTTGTTCGCGTTCTTGTTCGGTAAACGCTCTGACGACTCTTACGCCGTTGAGATCTTCTCGGGCTATAGCGGTAATCTTATCGAGTTTGCGTTGGTTTTTGGTATATACCGGCATTGTCTTTGACATAATAGCGAAAAGTATCAACGCGACGACGGGAGCCGTAACAAGGAATATCCAACTCATAGACGGTTTAAGAATAATAGCCGAAACGGTCGCGCCTATTACGAGAAAAGGAGCGCGGATAGCAAGACGGATGAGCATCGCTACGCCGAGTTGAGTTTGATTTATATCGCTGTTAAAACGGGTAATCATCGACGACGTTCCGAATTTGTCGAGTTCGCTCATCGACAGAGTATTGATATGATTGAACAGTTCGTTTCTAAGTTCCGTGCCGAATCCTTGAGAACATCTGGACGCCACGTACTGGCAGAATAGAGCGGCGCCCAGTCCGACTACTGAGAGAAGTACGAGAACTCCGCCCATCTTCAATATATAAGGGACGTCTTTTTGTTCTATACCCACGTCGATTATTTTTGCCATAACGATAGGAACGATAAGTTCGAATATCGCTTCGAGCAGTTTGAATATCGGACCGAGTATGAGATGCTTTTTGTACTTTTTCAGATATTTGTACAGATTTGACATAAAATACCTTTTCCTTTATTGACTATCAAATTAAATTATTATAAAATATTATATATTCCCGTTTATGATTATGCAACAACTTAGACATAATTATATTGTATTTATTACAAATTTCGGGCAATAAGGACGGTTTTGATATGAAAGACGGATTTATAAAATGCGGCGCAGGCACGCCTAAAATAGTAGTCGGCGACTGCATGAGTAACGCGGTTGAAATTGTAAAGATTATCGAAGAGGCAGATAAGAAAGGCATAAAACTTCTCGCATTGCCCGAACTCTGCGTAAGCGGTTATACTTGCGGAGATTTATTTTTGCAGGACGCGTTGCTTGACGGGGCGGAAAAAGCCGTCGAATATATTCTTAAAGAAAGTAAAAAAACCGACGTGGTTACGGCTATCGGCGCTCCGTTGAGGAGGAGAGGAAAACTCTTCAACTGCGCCGTCGTGATTTATAAAGGAGAAATTTTGGGCGTAACTCCCAAAATCAATATTCCCGAATACGGGGAATTTTACGAGTCGAGATATTTTGCCTGCGGAGCCGATATAGAGTTGGACGAAATAACCGTTTGCGGTAAGAGCGCGCCGTTCGGCAATATAGTATATACAAATTCTTTTATGTCGGATTATTCTTTCGGAGTAGAGATTTGCGAAGACTTATGGGTTGCAAACTCTCCGTCGGTAAATTTGAGCAAAAACGGAGCGAGAATAATACTTAATCTTTCGGCAAGCAACGAAGTCGTCGGAAAAAGCGAATACAGAAGAAATCTTGTGTCGATACAGTCGGGAAAACTCGACTGCGCGTATGTCTACGCGAGCGCAGGCGACGGAGAATCGACAACCGATGTGGTGTTTGCCGGACATAATATTATAGCGGAAAGCGGAAACGTTTTGTCGGAAAGCATATTGTTTTCCAACTCGCTCGTCTACAACGACGTGGACGTGAAAAAACTCAGTTACGAACGCAGAAAAAAAAGTACGGTAAAAATCGAGGACGAAGAGGACGTTGTTTACTTTGAACAAAAACTTAGCGTAAACAAATTGACGAGATTGTTCCCGCAGACTCCTTTTGCGCCTAGCGACGAAGCAAAACGCGACGAAAGATGCGAATTGATTTTGAATATGCAGGCTTGCGGGATGAAGAAAAGAATAGAACATACTCGCTCGCAAAAACTCGTGATAGGACTTTCGGGCGGACTTGACAGCGCTTTGGCTTTGCTTGTTACGGTAAAAGCCGTAGATCTTTTAGGTAAAGACAGAAAGAGCGTGCTTGCGGTTACAATGCCTTGTTTCGGCACGACTAAAAGAACCAAATCCAATGCGGAAATTCTCGCCGACGGCTTGGGCGTGGATTTTGCGGAAGTCAATATATCCAAAGCGGTGGAGCAACATTTCGAAGATATAGGTCAGTCTAAAGAGGATTTGAGCGTAACCTTTGAAAACGCTCAGGCAAGAGAACGCACGCAAGTGCTTATGGATATAGCGAATAAAAACGGCGGACTTGTCGTAGGAACGGGGGATTTGTCCGAACTTGCGTTGGGGTGGGCGACTTACAACGGAGATCACATGTCGATGTACGGAGTCAACGCTTCTATTCCCAAAACATTGGTAAGGTATCTTGTCAAGTATTACGCGGATAAATGCGAAAGCCAAAAAGTAAAAGACGCGCTTTACGATATACTCGATACGCCTGTAAGTCCCGAACTTTTACCTGCGCAGGACGAAAAAATATCTCAATGCACGGAAGAGATAGTAGGACCTTACGAACTGCACGATTTCTTTCTCTATTATATACTGCGTTGGGGATATTCTCCCGATAAAGTATACCGTATAGCGACAAAAACTTTCAAGGGAAAATACAATGACGAAACGGTGATGAGATGGCTCAAATCGTTCTATAAGAGATTCTTTGCGCAACAGTTCAAGCGCTCCTGCATACCCGACGGCATAAAAGTAGGAAGCGTAACTCTTTCTCCGAGAGGGGATTGGAGAATGCCAAGCGACGCGTCGAGCAAGTTGTGGCTTGATATATTGGACGAAATAGATAAATAATAGATTCAAATATATATACAAACGCGACCTTATTCAGGTCGCGTTTTGCATATCTTATATTGATTTTTTGACTATTTTATTTTATCGCTTGGTAAATTTCTTCTGTAGACGAGTAGTCCATATCCGCGTCAGAATAACTGAATACCGTAGTTTGTTTATTCTTAGCAGAACCTTTATAAATTTTTATCGTACCGCTCCAACTTTCGTCTATATCGTAGCGTTTTGCAAGTCCGCATTCCCAAATCTGAACGACAAAATTGCAATATTCGAATTTCATATTCGAGCCGCCGTTGTCGTTTTCAAGCATGCCGATTGTGCTGTTATCGGAACCTTTATCTTTATTGGCTACTTCTACGTCTATGGAGAAAGTAAGTTCGTAATATACGTTGCCGTTATCGTCGGTTTTGACTTCGATTTTAGCGCCGTCTTCGGATACGATGTCGGATGTTTGCCAGTTGATTGTGCTTTTTCTAGCCTCATCCAAACTTCTCGAGCCGGACGCGCTTTGGGTATTATTCCAATAAGCGCTACCCGATTTTTTCTTCCATTGCGCTACTTCTAAAATACCTGTCTTGAAATTGTATTTGATGTCGCTTTTGTTTTGCATTCTGTTGTAAATGCCGTCTTTGATATATCTAATATCCGCGCTGGTTACAAAAGACGCCGCCGCTGCGTCAAAGTTGTGATTGATAGGTAATTTTATAGTAATATCGTCTTTAATATCGTCGGACTGTCTTCTGAGTCTTTGATAAATCAAAGAGCCTTCTTTGCTTCCGAGATTGGTAGAACCTACTTTGTTTGTAAAGTACGCAAAGTGGTCGCACGCGATTTCATTCATCGTGGAGCCGTAAATCATCTCGGCAATTTTATCGCCGATAGACAGAGAGTCGTCTTCGTAAATCTCTGTTACGTTTACAGGAGACTCTTTAGCGTTGGGGCGTTTACTTTCCATGCTTTCTAAATTTACGCCGTCCGGCGCTTTGAGATAATCTTTGAGGACAGTAGAGTAGTCGACGTCCTTGATTTCTCCCGTCTGGCTTTCTGCGCACGCCGCAAAAGTTGCGCAAAGTAACGCTATTACCAACGCTACTGCAATAACGGAAAATGCTTTTTTCATAGTTTTTTCTCCCTTTATCTTTGTTTTTATAAGTTCAGTATAAAATTCAAATTATCAAAAGTCAATATGTTTTTGAAAATTATAAAGTAAAAAATACGCATTTTTTTGAATATTAAAAGTTTAGCGGCGGATATTATGTAGCATATAAAATTTTTATGGACAAAACGGCTTAATTTTAATTTTTATCCCTATTGACACAAGAGAGAATAATCGGTTATAATATTGATAAGAAAACACGCTTGAAGTCAATTATATTTATTATTGTTTAAGCAAAGCGGAATAATACGAGGGAAGATTTATGTTGGAAAGAACGGCTTTATATCCGATTCATTTGACCAGACTGATTTCGGTAAGAAAAAAAATATACAAGGTAGTCGCTCAAATGTCTTGCGAAGTTGCGTTGAGTAAGGAACCTATTCCCAAAAGCCAGATAGACAAGGCTAAATTTTCTCCGTTCAAAACGGGTTCGGTATGGGGAAGCGATTTTGATTGCGGTTGGTTTAGATTCAGAGGCGAGGTTCCCGAAGATTGCGCCGGCAAACATATAGTCGCTATGATAAACATACAGGGCGAGGGCGTAGTTTACGTAGACGATGAAATCAAACAGGGAATTACGCAGGTGCTTGACGGAATAGATATTGTTCAGTCGGCAAAGGGCAAGCAGGTCGTGGATTTGTTTGCAATTGCGCAAGGCGGAGAAAAAATCGACTTGCTGGTCGACGGAGGATTTAACGGAAAGAGAAATAAACCCGGCGTTCAAGTCAAACTTGCAAGAAAAGATATAGCAATTTGCAACGATGAAATTTTGACCTATTATTACGATTATCTTCAACTCTTTTGTTTAATGATCACTTACGGAAAAAATAAAAGACTTACGAAAGAGAGATTGAGAGAGATTGACAAAGCGTTGAATCACAGTTACAAACTCGCGCGCAAGAGTTGGGCGCAAGCGCATAATTATTTATCGAATATCATAGCGACTCCGATAGATCACGACTGCGCCGAATATACGGCTATAGGACACGCCCATATAGATCTTGCTTGGCTTTGGCCGATAAGGGAAACAAAGAGAAAAGGTTTGCGTACTTTCGCTACCGCTTTGAATAATATGGATAAATATCCCGATTATAGATTTGGCGCTTCGCAAGCGCAGTTATTTCAATGGATTAAAGAAGAATCTCCCCAACTTTACGAAAAAGTCAAAGTTGCCGTTGCGGACGGAAAGATGGAATTGCAAGGCGGTATGTGGACGGAAAACGATTGCAATTTGCCCGGCGGAGAATCTTTGATAAGACAGTTTTTGTACGGAGAAAAATTCTTTGAAGAGGAATTCGGCAAGCATTGCAAAGCGGTGTGGCTTCCCGACGTTTTCGGTTTTCCGGCATCCTATCCGCAGATAATTAAAAAATGCGGCAGAGAATATTTCATGACTATAAAACTCACTTGGAATATGCAAAATAAATTCCCTTACAAGACTTTTATATGGAAAGGAATAGACGGAAGCGAGGTAATTTCGCACATGGCTCCGCAAGGCAACTATAATTCTACCGCTACGCCGATGGCAATTGTCAAGTCGGATATGGGCAATCCGCAGGAGAAGGAAATAGGCAAAGCGCTGTTGATTTACGGTATCGGCGACGGCGGAGGCGGTCCGGGAGAAGCGCCGTTGGAATTGCTTGACAGACAGACTGATTGTAAGGGACTGGACAAGGTAGTCAGAAGACATGCGGTTGAGTTTTTCGAGGATTTGGAAAAAGAGTATTCTCAAGTTATTCCCAAGTATGAAGGGGAACTTTATCTTGAAAAACATCAAGGCACTTATACTTCGCAATCCAACAGTAAAAAGTACAACAGACTTTTGGAGAGGTCTTTGCATAATCTCGAATGGCTTATGGCGATGGCAAAGGCGCAGGGAGAGGAATGCGATTGTCCGGAGTTGGAAAATATCTGGAAGGAAGTTCTGCTCTATCAGTTCCACGATATTATACCCGGCTCGTCTATAAAAAGAGTATACGAAGAGTCGATTGCAAGATATAAAGAGATGTACGCGCAAGTAGATTCCATGATTTGCGAAACGTTGAAAAAACTCCCTTCGGTTTCGGAAAAAGGCGTGGTAAATCCAATATCTTTTGCAAGAGAGGAATATATCAAAATAGAAGAAGATTGGTATAAGGCTAAAGTAGACGGATATTCTTCGGCGGTTGTCGAGAAAATTCAGGAAGAGGATTGCAAAGGTCTTTCTTGCGGAAAAGACTATATCGACAACGGTAAGTTGAAAGCGCGTTTTGCAAAAGACGGCAGCATTGTTTCGTTAGTAGATTTATCGGACGGCAGAGAATTGTGTAAAGAAGGATTTAACAAATTGGTTGTTTATTCCGACCCCAAATCATATTACGACGCTTGGGATATAGATATAAATTATCCGAAAATGAGAAAGAGTCGTTTCAAGTTGGAATCGTCAAAATCGTATATAGACGGCGCAAGAGCAGTGATGGAAAACATTTACTCTTATCGAAGCAGTTCGATAATACAAAAAGTATATTTGAATAAAAACGACGGAGCGATATACTTCGACACACAGGCGGATTGGAGAGAATCGCACAAAATGCTGAGGGCGGATTTCTATCCCGCGGTTTATTCCGATACGGTCAATTGCGATATTCAATTCGGCAACGTTGACAGAAGCGCGCTAGAAGATACTCCTATTCGAAAAGCGCAGTTCGAGATATGCGCTCATAAGTTTGTAAACGTAGATGAAGGCGATTACGGACTCGCGCTTATAAACGACTGCAAATACGGACATAGAGTTAAGAACGGGCTTATATCTTTGAATTTATTGCGTTCGCCTAAATATCCCGACCCCGATTGCGATATGGGAGAA
Organism: uncultured Christensenella sp.; assembly: GCA_910584635.1. Lineage (GTDB taxonomy): Bacteria > Bacillota > Clostridia > Christensenellales > UBA3700 > RACS-045. Next base: position 77,620 of record CAJUBA010000005.1, read on the forward strand.
CATCACTTCTCATACGCTCTTTATCCGCACAAAGGCAGGTGGCAGGAGAGCGACGTAGTGGCGAAAGCCTATTGTTTCAACAATCCTTTAATTGTTAAGGAACAAACGCCTTCTTTGAAGGAACTTTTTGCAATAGACGGCGACGTTATAGCGGAAACGGTCAAAGTCAGCGAAGATAAAACTGCGTTGGTACTAAGAGTTTTCGAGCGATACGGAAAAGAATGCCCGGCAAAAATAACGCCTAAGTTTGAGTATAGCGAAGTATTTGAAACAAATATGTTGGAAAAGAATCCGAAAAAAATCGACGGAGAAGAATTTAACTTCGGAAAATATGAAATAAAGACTTTGAAGTACGTTTTGAAATAATAGTTACGAAAAGTATAGTTTTCACTAAGGAAAAAGGAGAATATAATGGGACTGTTCAAAAAGAAAAAACCTACCGAATTAGCAACGATTTCGCTTAATATGCGTCTGCAACCTGAAGACAGGGTAACGTACTATGAAGAAATGTTAGAGAAACTATTCAAAAGTAGAAAATTTGGCGAGATAGACGGAGGCGGAACGAGTTTCACTAAAGAAGAAGGTCCGTTGTCGTGCGACGTAAATTTTATCTATTATAAAGATAAAGAAGAGGAAATTATAGAAGTGTTAAAGAAAATGCCCGCTCCCAAAGGTAGCAAGGTTTTACTTGGAGAAGAAGGCGATAGAGAATACGAAATAGGCGATTTGGAAGGTTTGGCTCTTTATTTGAACGGAACGGAATTAGAAAAAGAAGTATACGAATCTTGCGATATAAATTACGTAGTAAGCGAATTGATGAAACTTATGGGAAAAGACGTCGCGATATTTAGTTACTGGACGGGCAATAAAGAAATGGCTTTGTATTTCTACGGCGAAAATTTTGAGCGTATGAAGAGCGCTATCCAACCTTTTGTAGATTCATATCCATTATGTCAAAAATCTAGGATAGAACAACTTGCATAAATAGTTATTTGACTTATAAAAAGACTTGCGGAATGAAATGCGCCCCAAAAGTTGGACACAACGAAAGGAGGTGCATTTCAATTATAAAATATGACTGATTAGAAGCACTTCTTATCATCTTCTTATGGTGGACGGCAATGTGTGCCATAAGAACTTAATCATATCGGTTATTCTCCGCTAAATTGAAATTTATCTTATCAAGTTTGCTTGTAGTTCACTATATATTCCATATTTCATTTTACTTATTTTCTTGTGTAAAATTCGGCTTAAAAAGTCCGAAAGACAGTTTACGCAAAATTTCTTTATAAGTAACCTCGTCAAAATCTTTCTTGGTTGACAGCACCAAAAAGTCGTCTTTCTTAAACTTAATTATCTTCTCGGTATTCAAAAAACCATTGCGCGCGTAAAAAGCAATTCTCTTTACGCGCTGCTCGTAATTATCCGCAGTTGTATATAACGGCTCTACGTTTAACGTGATTTCACAGCCCGCATATTTTTCTTTTACGTCGTTTAATATCGCCGAGCCATACCCACAACAACGCATTTTGTCATTTACGGCAAGATACCAAATAAACACCGTTTTTTTGTTTATAACTGCAAAACAAATGCCGCAAAAATCTTCTCCGTCATAGTAAGACCAAAAATCATAACCGTCTTTTTTTGCCCAATAATTGAGCAACCACATAGGCACACGTTCGTTTTTAGGAAACGCTCGCTTCATCAAACCTTTAACTTCTTTATAATTCGAGGACTTTTTAATTACCGCTATTCTCCTCAATTCCATAATTTTTCTCCGTTTTAATTACAATTTTGTTATTGACAACAATTCTCTGCTAAATTACTGTTTATCGTACGATTATTATAGCAAAATTAAAAAAACTTAATCAAGCAAACAGTAAGGCACTCGGAGATTTCTTTCAAATCACAAAGAAAATGACCGATAAGATAGTTGTTCTTATCAGTCGCATAATGGTAGAGCGGTAGTAACATAAAACGAATTTTATTTAGACTTAACACGAAGATTCAAAAGTTGATTGACAATGATTTCGGCTGTGCGATATGCGCAATATACAACCCAAACAATCCAAGTGTATTGCCATTTTCGTGATATTAAACTGATTACAATATATAATAAAGCCACAACAATGGCAATAATCCAATTCATAATTTTTTTATGCTTACTTATAATGGCATTACTTCTGTTTAGCGCGCATTTTACGTTTTCTTCCGAAACGTTTTTATAATCGCTATCGTTTATCCGTTCACCGTTTAATATTTCATTTATGCTCACATCATAAAGTTTGCTTAAAATTTGTAGAATTTCAACAGGCGGTAAATAATTTCCGTTTTCCCAACGTGAAATTGTTTTATTCGTTACACCAATTTGTTCGCCCAATTCATTTTGCGTAAGATTTTTTTCTTTCCGCAATTCAGATAAAAAGGCGCCGATTTTTTGCATATCCATGATAAATTTCTCCTTATGTCTGATAGTATTATTATATCATATAGATATGAGAAAGTATTGCCCATAAACAGCGAATTCGACACAAATATTAGACAAAATATATGACTTTGGCGCTGAGGCGGGCGCTTGATAATAACAAGCGTTTCGCTTACGCTTGCCTTCAAACATCCGCTACAACAATTAGACAAAATAAATATACCAACAAAAGTGGCAGTTAAAATTCGTAGCGAAACGGATTTAAGTAAAACTTAATATTTACATAAAAAAAGTTCGAACAATTTTTTATCCGAACTTTAATGATTTGGTGGAGAAGTAGTAACCTAAAACGAATATTCTACGCTAAATTGAAATTTAAAGTTCCTTTTTCATACAGACAGAATCTTCCATATCAGCGTATTGCCCATAATTTGGTATAACTTTATAACCAATTTTCCTATATAAAGCCATTGCCGCTACAAGCGGCTCGCCAGACTCTAATATAAAATACTTATATCCTTTTTCGCTTGCTCGTTCTTCAAGCATTTTCATAAGGTTATACGATATTCCACGTCTACGGTATTCTTCTTTTACAAATACACGCTTTACCTCGGCATTTTCATCATCATATTTCTTAAAACTTGCACTACCTACGGGCACATTTCCATCATAGGCAATTACTACATCATGTATATCTTCCAATTTGTTATACTGAATGTATTCGGCTCTATTTTCTTCTCCGCCTACAAGTTCATTTAAAAACTTATCTAATTCATGGCATAACTCAACAAAATCTTTATTACAACCATCTGTGTATTCAAATCTCATAGCCTATTTGCTCCGTTAAATTACTGTTTATTGCTTTATTAAACAAATGTATTATAGCACAAACAAACGCTATTTTCAACTATATGTCTATATGAAACAGACTTTGGCACGGTGGTAGATGATTGATATAACAACCGTATTGTTTATGCTCGTCTTCAAACATTTCTCACAACGAATAAATTTAAAGTATTGATTAGGATTTGTTGCGCTATATTTTAGGGGGGGCTTAATATTTGTAAATAAAAAAGTTTGAACAATTATTACGTTCAAACTTTTATAAATTGGTGGAGCAGTGGTAACCTAAAACGAATATTCTCCGCTAAATTGAAATTTATATTGCATACTTCATAGGCGTAAACCGAATGCCGTCTATTTCCTGTTCTTCCGATAAAGGCACGAAACCCAAGTGCAGATAAAAGTTCTTCCCGTAAGGAGAAGAATTGAGCGTAATTTCTTTAACTTGCGGACTATTCTTCTTTACTTCCGACAACAAAAACTCAAAGATAGAAGTTGCAATACCCTTGCGATGATACTCGCTTTTCGTGAAAACCAAGTTAATATGCGATTTGTTACGCATACCGATAATCCCAACCATTTTACCGTCATCAAATGCGGCATAAATCGGGCAAATTCCTTTTCTACACTTATCTATAAATTCGGCGTTTTCGATAATATCCTTTCTGAACGTTTCCACACCTTGCGGTTTATAATCGGGTGCTTCAAACTGCATAAACACTTCTAACGCAAGGGTAAGCGCATCGCTTACTTCGTTAGGCTTTACCTGTCTGATAAAATACATAACTTCTCCACTAAATTACTGTTTATTGCTTTATTAAGCAAATATATTATAGCACAAACAAACGCTATTTTCAACTATATGTCTATATGAAACAGACTTTGGCACGGTGGTAGATGATTGATATAACAACCGTATTGTTTATGCTCGTCTTCAAACATTTCTCACAACGAATAAATTTAAAGTATTGATTAGGATTTGTTGCGCTATATTTTAGGGGGGGCTTAATATTTGTAAATAAAAAAGTTTGAACAATTATTACGTTCAAACTTTTATAAATTGGTGGAGAAGACGTAACCTAAAACGAATTTCATTTTATGTTTATTGTTTGAAGAATGATAAAAATCTTGTCATAAAACTATTGCTAATTTATTTTTTTGTTATATGATTTAGTTGAAATAACTATTTTGAGGTGTATAATGTTAGTAAATTGGTCTAATGATTGGATACAAGTAGTTGATAACTTAAATGACGTAGTTATTGACGATTTTGATTATGAAAATGGAATACACGGCCCGGTAACGCAAAAACATTGTGTGAAATGCATTGCTGTAAATAAATGTTGGTTTGCAAATGAGAAAAATAAAAAGCCGGAGTCTATGGAATATTCGCTTGAACAAATTTTGAACGATAGTAAAAACAAAATAGATCTTTATCACTATAATTGTCATTGTCAAGAGATAGATATTCTTACGCCAACTGAAAAAGATATTAAACTTATATGTCCAGAAGGTAAAGTTGGTTGGTTATTTAGAGATAAATCGGATTGGATTCGTAGACTTGGTTATGAGCCAAATGAAAAGTTCGTAGATTATATTAAAGGCTTAGTAATAAAGAACTATTGTTTGGGACAGTATAAGATTAATGGTATTTCTAAATATGGTGTCGAAATCGCCGTATTTATAGATATAGAAGGTAGAGGAGAAGAGGCGAATAGGATATTTGTAGCGAAGTCCGGTTGGATGGTGTTTTCCAACGGAAAGTTAAAATGCAATACGTTTTTATCAGGGAGGACATAATGAAAATATTTGATAAAGTAAAAATTTTGGTGTCAAATCCAGAGTACGAAAAAAATGGAATATTCAAAGGAATGGTGGGGACCATCATTGAGGCGCATATAAGATTTAGAAGTTTTCAAGTTGCATTTATAGACCCAAATCAAGTTGTTGACGAGAATGACGATTTTCTTGGACTTAGAGACGAAATAGTAGAGTATATACACGTCAAAGATATGGAGGTTGTTGAGGAGAGCGATTGTAGCGACGAATTCATATTTAACGATTTGCCTAATAAAGATATTCGTTGGTATTGCAAAGTTGAGGACGGCTATATCAAAAATTTGCGAGGAGAGAAATTAAATAAGATTGCTTACGATTATGATAGTTAGAATGCAATAAATAATTTATTATTCACATAATTCACCCATAATTACAAAGACCTAAAACGTATTAGTTTTAGGTTTTTGATGGTGGGCAATATAGGATTCGTAAGGAGCGAAGCGACGGAATAGCGAGCAAGCGGATAGCGTCTTGTGCGAGCGTCACAAATTCGGACTGTCCTAATACTGCAAACAAAAGCAAGTCCGCCAAATTCGGGAATAACAAAAAGAGAGCAGTAGGCTCTCTTTTATATTCCCGTCCATAGGCAGGACTTGCGGTATGGTGGAAGTTATAGGGCTCGAACCTATGACCCTCTGCTTGTAAGGCAGATGCTCTCCCAACTGAGCTAAACTTCCGTATTCAAGATTGCTTTTTGATTTTAGCATAAGAATTAGTTTGTGTCAAACAAATTTTCAAAAAAATCCGACTGTATATAAAAATTTCCAATATGCAATAATTATTTATGGGAGAAAACTATGCTAAGGACGTTGACAGGTATTTTTGTATTATTGCTTATAGTAATCCTCGCTTTGATAAGCGTATGCTATTGGATTTTCAACTATATGACTTTGGAGAAGTTGGGCTACTCCGACGTTGAGATAGGAAACGCGCAAACTCCGAGCGGGGAGGAGTTTATCATTACTCCCAGAATGTTAGGTATAGATTCCATGACTATAAAAGAGATGCTTGGATGGTTTAGATCTAAAATCTCTGATTAGCCGGTTTGGCAAATCCGCTTTAACTCTTCTATAAGATAGGGGATTGCTTTTTCGAATTTAAGTCCGTAATTGTGCGATTTATCTTCGCTTGTTATTTTTATGGCTTGGCTTGTGTAATTTATCGCTAATCTTAAAGCGTCGGTTGTTTTAAGATTGTTGGCAATGCCTCCGACAAGCGTTGACGCGAACACGTCGCCGCTTCCGTAAAACTGACCGGGGATTTCCGTTATATCGTAAAAATTTACGGCGTTATTCGAACAGTAAGCGATTTTCATACCTTCGCGCATTTTTATTCCTGTAATTATAAAATTTTTGATTCCGATGTCAGTCAGCGCGTTTGCAATATTCTTGACGTCTTCCGCGCTAAGAAGTTCCGAATAAGGATATTTGGAAATCATACACGCTTCGCTTACGTTCGGGAGAGCGAGGTCGCTTAGTTTGCAAAGTTGAGTAATCGCGTCGACATAGTCGGGAGTAATTCCGCTATAAAGTTCTCCGTGTTCCGCCATTGCGGGATCTACGATAATATTTGACGAAGGGCAGTTTTTGCAAATTGCGATTGTATCTTCAACGACGTTTTTTCTGCCTAAATACCCTGTGTAAATAATATCGAAATCAAGCCCGAAATTTTTCAGTTGCGCCGCCGCAGGAAGTAAATTGCTTTGCAAATCGACGTAAGTATAATCGTCGCAACAACTCGTCTGCGCCGAAAGCAAAGCGATAGGCAACGCAATCGTTTCTATGCCCATTGCTGAAATTATAGGCAGAGCGGCGCTTATTGAACACTGTCCTAACGAAGAGAAATCCTGTATGGTAATTACTTTATTTTCTTTCATCGTCAACCTCGTTTTCGTCGCTTTCGCTATTATCTTTTTCGCAGTCTTTTTTGTCGTTCGCGCAAAGCGTGTTTTGGCTCTCTTTCATATTTGCATTTCTATAAAAATAGCGACAAAAGATTTTTTTCAGGCGGAATGGGTAGAGCAGTATAATCGCAACTATTGCCGAAATAACCCCTTGAAGTATGTTGAAGGGAAGTTGAACAAGTCCTCCCGACCAACGGGCGTCGGAGAGTAGCAAGCCTTCGGCTAGGAAGTATCCCAGCGCCATTACGCAACCTGCCAAAAGATTTATGGGAAGCGTTAAAATTGCCTCCGTAAGTTCCGAAGATTTTTTACCTTTGCAAAATTTTTGGACGGTTATGAACAATAAACCGACGATAACGCCTTCCAACGCTTTGATTATAAGGGTAAATGGGGCGTAAGCGATGTATCCCAAAATAAGGTCGCCCAACGCGCCCCCTATCGCTCCGACAATCGCGCCGTAAATAGGTCCCATCAATATAGATGCCATAAAAATATAGTATCGCCGAAATTAAAATAGCCGGTAGCCAAAGGAATACTGATAAGCGTAAACGCCGTTGTAAGCGCCGCAAACAAAGCGGTGAACACTAATTTTCTTGTTTTTGCAGACATAATGACACTCCTTTTGCGGGCAATAAAAAAACTTCCGCCAAAAAGGAAGAAGATTATAATACAAAACTACCGTAGAAAATACGGTAAATATAAATATTACTATCTTTCCCAGTCTGACTTTACAGGCGGTTACGGAATCTCACCGTATCGGCTGTTGGGGCTGTTGGACTTGTTCGTTCAAAGACGACATTACCACCGGTCAGCGTATTCGCTTGCCCAAAGATAATTATATTCTAACGCCGGCAGGTCGGTTTGTCAAGCGCTGTATAAAAAATTATTCTTTATTTTTTTCTCTTTCAAAAGTATCTTTTAATCCCAGATAAGCGACGTATGCCACGAATTTTGCGCCTTTGCTGTTCAAGTGAAGTTTGTCTGACGCGAACAAATGCTCCTTATCCTTTGTCATAGAATACAAATCGATAAAGTTTATCTCGTTTTCTTTAAGCAAAGAGCGTTGAATTTCTACTATCTTTTCAAGTACGTCTATATTGAAGTCAAGTTCGTATTTTTTCGTATCGCGGAAAGCGCTTGGAGGCGTCATGGCAATAATAGTCGGTGAAGAGGGAAGGCTCTTCAGATATTGCAAAAGTTTTACGTATTCGTTTCTGAATACCGATTCGTCCATCCAATTTCTAAGTCTTGCGTCGTTTGTGCCGAGTAGCAACAAAATATAATCGGGTTCGTATTCCGCAAGAGATCTCAACATTGCGGGTTGTCCCCAAAATTTAGTACAGAATGAATTTACCGTATGTCCGACAAGCCCTAAATTTACGACGTCGTATCCATCGCCCAACAATTTTTGCAAACGCGCCGGATAGCATTCCTTTTTTCTGTTGAGCAAAGTGGAGCCGTAAGTAAGGCTGTCGCCGATGCAGGCAATTTTAGTATCGAAAAAGTTTATTTTCTCTTCCCCTTGATTTATCATAAATATCCTCCAAGATATAAATATCTTCTTATATATTATAACACGATATCGATAAAATACGCAAAAGAATTTCTAAAAATTGAAAATGGCGTGAATACCCGTGATTTTTCTTGACTTTTTAACGTATGATATACGATAATCAATACAATGTATTAAATATATAAAATGCGCCCTTAGTCTAATGGATAAAACAACGCCCTCCGACGGCGTAGTTATGCGTTCGAGTCGCGTAGGGCGCGCCAAAATGTTTTTTTGTTATAAAAAAGGTTTTTTATATTGTCTGAAAAATTGATATAAAAGTTTCGTTCCATTTTTCGCTTTCTTCCCATTGCGGGGAGTGCGCGGAGTTTTCGAAGAAAAGGAGTTTTTTATCCGGGGTATCCAACATATTATACCATTCTACGGCAAGTTCGACAGGGCAGTTATAATCGTGCCGTCCCAGTAAAAGATATACGGGCGTATTTAACCGTTTTACCTTATTTATAAAATCGGGATTGGTTTGACCTACAGGTTGATTGGGAGAGTATGAAAGTCCTTTTATATATTTGATAATTTGAAGTACAGAATACTCTTTCAACATTATAGGTAGTTCGTGAAAGAGAAGTTCCTGCCAATAAGGTTTCCGACTTGAATAATTCGCTCCGCCGTATTTATGTAATATTGCTCTTTGCTTGATTATGCTTTTTCTGTGATTTTCCTTGTACATTCCGTTTTTAGGGGGAGAGATTTTTTGCAATACTTTCAAAGCCTTTTTATCGCCCAGTTCTTCGGCTTTTTCTAAAGTCCAAGCATAGGATAGGTCTTCGTTTCTTATATAATCTACGCATTGTCCTACTCCGACGTAAGCAAGTATATCTTCGGGATATTTTTCCGCAAGCCAAACGCCCAAGACTGAACCGAAAGAATGTCCGACTATAATTATTTTATCTTTGTTGAATTTTTCTTTTGCCCAAAGTACTATGTTATGGGCGTCTTCTACGTAAAGTTCCTTTGTCAAAGTAAGGTTTTTGGCTTCCTTTTTACTGTAGGCAAGTCCCGCTCCTCGCTGATCCCACGCGATTAAAGTAAAGTGTTTTGCCAAAGGCGATTGGTACTTGATTACCTGCGCTCGATCGGGAGAACCGCAACCTCCGTGCAGGAAAAGTACTACGGGATTTGACGCGTCGCAGGAGCGAATTCGCAGATAGTAATCTGAGTCGCAATATCTTATTTTTATTTTCTCGTCTATTTCGTATTTCATAATTATATAATATCACAAATAACGTCTAAAGTACATATATTGATAAATAATGAATATATTATATAATAAGATAATTTGCGGTTGTATTGTGTTGACAAGGTTATAAGCCGATGATATAATTAAGAAAAAACTTAATAAAGTATTACATATATCAAAAGGAGGAGTTTGGTATGTATAGTGCAAAAGATTACAGAGAGAAAGCATGGAGTTCTCTCAAAGGCAAATGGGGTATTGTCGCTGTTGCCGAATTGATTTATACTTTAATTATGGGCGCTGCCGACGGACTTTCATATTACGGAATCGGAGCGCTGGCAGTTATTCTGTTGGGTGGACCGCTTACTTTGGGAATAAACAAAATAGCGTTGAACGTATCTAGAGACGAAGACGCCGATATCGCGACTTTGTTCGACGGTTTCAAAGATTTCACAAGATCGCTGGTTTTGTATATTACGAATTATATACTGATTATATTGTGGTCGTTGTTGTTGATTATTCCGGGCATAATAAAGTCTTTGTCGTACTCGATGAGTTATTTTATTCTCTTGGATAATCCGGATATGTCTGCAAACGACGCAAGAAAAGAGTCTATGGAAATGATGGACGGCAACAAGGGAAGACTTTTCTGTCTGTATTTTAGTTATATAGGTTGGTACCTGCTCTCTATCTTGACCTTCGGAATTCTTCTGTTTTGGGTAAGACCGAGTGTGAGAACCGCTACCGCTTTCTTCTATCAGAGTCTTCTTCCCGAAGTCGAAGTAAAAGATGGCGCTGAGAGTGAAGATTTCGATTCCGACGTATTTGATTCAAATTCAGTGAACAATGACGACGTGCCTTTTGTAAGCGACGTAACGTTGGATGTCGAAGACGATACAAACGATATAATAATCTAAACAATTAAGCGAGGCGGGAATCACAACAGATGATTTCCGCTTATTGCTTTAAGAGGAATTTATGGAAATCAGTATTAGAGAAATGAAAAGCAATGCGAAAGCAATCCTTAAAGATCAATGGGGAATGCTTACTTTGATGGAACTCATTGCAAGTATGATAATGAACGTAGCCATGCTTTTGACAGGCGGAGCGTTGTATATGGGACTTGCTATGGCGACGGTTGACGTAGATAAAGGCAAGAAAGCGGACGTTGTTACGCTTTTCAACGGATTCAAGGATTTTCTGAAAGTGTTTTTGCTTTACTTGATAAATGAGATATTTATCTTTTTGTGGTCTTTGCTTTTTATAATTCCGGGAATAATAAAAGCGCTTTCTTATTCAATGTGCTATTTTATTCTCAACGACAACCCCGACATTACTTATGACGAGGCGAGAAACCGCTCCGTAGAAATGATGAAAGGCAACAAAGGCAAACTCTTTCGTATCTATTTGAGTTTTATCGGTTGGTATATACTCTCATTATTTACTTTCGGTATACTTTTACTCTTTACAAGACCGTATGTCAGAATGACAGTTTATCAATTCTATAAAAGTATTGCTCCGAAACAGGAAACAAACGATACCGACGATTGCGTCGTTATCGACAACGAGGATATCACTTTTTAGTATTTTCCTGAATAGGCGTATTATTTATATCTCATAATGATTTAAGTTGGGCTTATTTAACCGACCAAGCGCAATATTTTTACAATGTCGCGATATTGGTCGGAATTTATTTTCCGACCAAAAATGTGGTTGAAATATTCTATTCAATCGCTTTGTAAATTTATATCCCGTCATATTCTTGCCACCGCTTTTGCAATGTGGTAAACTGAAAATATGAAAAAAAGAGTCGTAGTAGGTATGAGCGGAGGTGTGGACTCCTCGTTGTCGGCGTTGCTTTTGAAAGAGCAGGGCTATGACGTTGTCGGACTTTTCATGAGAAATTGGCATGAAAAAGACGAAGGCGGTTGTTGTACGGCGGACGAAGATTTTTACGACGTGCGTTCAGTGTGCAACGATATAGGCATACCTTATTACAGCGTGGATTTTGCCGACCAATATTATGACAGAGTGTTTAAGCATTTTGTAGAAGAATACAAAAAGGGCAGGACACCCAATCCCGACGTCCTTTGCAATAAGGAAATCAAGTTTGCGCCGTTTGTCAAACACGCTCTTTCTATGGGCGCGGATTATATCGCTACCGGTCATTATTGCGATATACTTCACGATAGCGACGGATTGAACTATCTGCTTAAAGCCAAAGATACTAATAAAGATCAGACTTATTTTCTTAATCAACTATCCTCGGCTCAATTAGATAAAGTTCTTTTCCCCGTGGGCAGATTAGACAAGAGCGAAGTAAGAGAATTAGCGACTAAATACGGTCTTTCTACCGCCGAGAAAAAAGATTCGACAGGCATTTGTTTTATAGGCGAAAGAAATTTCAGAAAATTTTTAAGCGAATATATTCCAATGCAAGAAGGGGATATTAAGACGCTTGACGGCAAAGTCGTTGGAAAGCACAACGGAGTATTTTACTATACCGTTGGACAGCGTAAAGGTTTGGGAATCGGCGGCGGTGGCAACGGCGAAGCATGGTTTGTCGTGTCCAAAGACGTGGCAAAAAACGTTCTCTACGTTTCCCAAGGCGATCAGTCAATGCTGTATCACAAACGACTGTTTTGTGAAAAGTTCAATTTTATTACAAAGGTTCCGCAAGAAAATACTTTTGAGTGCAGCGCAAGAATCAGGCACCGCCAACCCGAACAGCAAGCGATAGCGACAATTCGCGACGGCGGGTTGGAACTTGAATTTGCAAATCCCCAACGCGCTATAGCCGAAGGTCAGTACGCCGTAATTTATGTCGGCAACGTATGTTTGGGCGGCGGAGTAATAGACAGAAAATTTGATTGATATCTATCTAATAATTCATTGTCTTAATAAAATTATTGTATAATATTTAGCCGATTATTTTCTATTTTAATCAAAATCTAACATAATTCCAAAAAAAGTGTACATTTCCTGACCAATAAATATTATGCTGAATTACTCAAAAAACGAGCAATTTTTCATAATAATTATACAATAATGAAAATGGTTTGGCAATATCTCGCAGTCAGGAAATGTACACTTTTCCTGACCGTATACAAAAACGGGGTTAAAATGGATATAAGGAAAAAGAAAAAGGGGATAACGGCAAGCGTTGTTATTATTGCATTATGCAGTATAATTTTGTTCTTTACAATAGGAATATTAGGACCTATTTCCGATAAAAATAGCGGAAATAGGGTAGGAATTGAATCGATTGCAAGCGCCACGTTGAATTCGACTTACGGCTCGTTACACCACGGCTCTACGTACAGATATACGGATTATACAAAGGTAGAGCAAGCGCACAGCGGAACAATAACGGACGACACAAGCGTTGTGGTAGTGGATTCTACAAAGCCGCACGGCTCGCAAGAGAATCCTTACGTAATAGATTCAATAACTGGATGGAACGCATTTTCCACGGACATGGGGGATGCTACTAGCGGAATAACTAATTATGGCAAAGACAAGTATTTTGTCTTGACTAAGGATTTGGATTTTAACGGAGTAAATTTCAAACCCGTTCAGAGATTCGACGGAAACTTTTACGGATTGGGTAAAAAATTTTCCAATATTAATTATGACGCTAATGCAAAATATAGCGGTTTGATACAAGAGGGGAACGATTGTTTATTTTCTGATTTAAGTTTAGAAAATTACATATATTATAATGTCGGTTCAAGCGGCGCATTCATAGGTAAATGCAGTAAAGCAACTTTACTAAATTGTCATGCAATCGGAGAAATCAAAAGGGAAGTCAGTATCGGTAACGACCTAAAAATAGGCGGATTGATAGGTTATTGCGATATACCCATCAATCAGACGCCGGACGATGTGTATGTCTATAGATCTTCATCGGATTTGTCTATTAAGTGTTACGAAAACAATATGCCTTACGATACGGCTTTCGGTAGTATTTTAGGACAAGTTTTATACAACGTTAAAGCGACGATTTTAGACTGTTACGGAAATGTAACCGCCGATGCGTCGTTGGGCAAAAACGGCTATTATACCGGAATTATTGCATTTGTAAACAACATAGTGCAACCTATACGTATTGAAAATTTTGTTGGAAGCACTAGAGTTAACGGAAATCAAAATATATCAGCAAGTTTAACAAGGGGCGCTTATTCTGTTATTGGTATGTCAAACGCTAACAGTTCAACAAAAGTCCCTAGCGTTACGTTAAAAAATATTTATGCAAAAGGCGAAGTTGAGGAAAGCGGTAATGTTTATACAATGTACCCTCAATGTACCGGTTCGACGTCTAACACTTATTTTGGAAATCCAACATTTATTGCAAACAATATCAATTACGCAGGAAGCGGAAGCAGTATGTGGAAACTTACAAGCGACCATCAGGTAAATACTAAGGTAAACAACGCTTCAACAAAAGTCGCAAGCGTTGATCAATTGTGGAAAAATGCAAAAGCGGATTCCGCATTTATAAGCGATATATGGACGAATAAAAGCGGAATAGGAAATGCGTTCACGGTAGAGAATTCTCCTCTAAGAAATACTTCTTTTGATAGCGATGATATTTTGGCTAAGTTCAGACATCTTCGAAATACCTCAAGCGGATATTCCGAAACGGAAGTTGGGGTATCGGACTTAAATTGCGATTATGCAGACGGTACAGTTTTGCCAACTCCGACGGCATTGGATAGCAATCATAGATTTGTAGGCTGGACGACGGACAAGAGCGGAG